>JBCNLJ010000016.1:0-82197 GCA_039595515.1 Paenibacillus sp.
CTGCTTACTGCTTACTGCTTACTGCTTACTGCTTACTGCTTACTGCTTACTGCTTACTGCTTACTGCTTACTGCTTACTGCTTACTGCTTACTGCTTATAAGCATACTTACCAGCCCAATCAAAGCTTAAAGTCTAATTCTTACAACTGCTTGCTAAACCAAGACAATTTGATAAAAAATCACTATGCTGCCCACGCACCCAGTTACGAATACTGCGACCAGCACAGAACGGAGGAAAGGAAATAAGGGAAAAGGACGACTTTTGAGCCCGGGAATCTACAACTTACTCCTACTCCGTAGATTCCTGGGCTCAACCCGAGGACGTTCCCTTATTCCTTACCGGAAGTGGTGTCTGCCCCACATCCAACCCAATCAAAACCCAGCAATAATTCAATTTATCTAATAATCACATCAAACAGCACAATCAAGCAAATCAAGCACCCAATCAGCATACGAATCAGCCACGCAAACTCCAAAGCATAAGCTCCACCACCCGTACGCACCCTGTAACAGTAAGCTACCCTTCTTCAGCAGGCAACTGATACCCCGTCCTCCTAACATTAAGCCACATCAACCCAAATCCAATCGCCCCAGCCAGCGATAACGCCATCCCAGCCAGATACATCTGCTCTGAACCAAAATTCTGGAACAGCCATCCACCGAGAAATCCAGCAATCACGCCGGATACGCCGCTCCAGGTCATCGTATACAGCGCCTGCCCTGTACTGCGGAATGCATTTGGCACAAACATCATCGTTAGCTGTGTCCCGACATAGAAATAACCACCAAACGTCACAGCATGCAGCAATTGAATGAAAATAACCTGGATCGGGCTCACCGCTTCGGCCATAAGCAACCAGCGGAAGGTGAACAGCAGGCTCACAAATGCTAGCCACCCGATCATAAACGATACCTTTTTACGCAGGAAGCGATCAAACAGCAGGAAGAGCACCGCTTCAAAAATAGACGAAGCGAATACCGCCCACCCGACCATACTTTTCGATCCGCCAAGTTCGATGACGTATAAGGAGAGGAAGGTGCTGTTCATCATATTCGGAATAGCGACGAGCACGCCGAGTATAATAAATCCGATGAAATACAGATTGCTTCCGATCTGCTTCAAGGTTGCCCAGTTCATCGTAGCAGCGCCACCTGCGATACGCTCCTGAGGTGGCAAAAGCACCATCAGTAGAATAGCAACCAGCAGTAGTGCGGTAAACACGATACCGATGCGCGGCACCCCAAGCTGATCAATGACAGGCCCGGCAACGATTGCCGTCAACGCCCACCCGAGCGAGCCGTATAATCTGAAGCCGCCAAATTTGTACGGTGTCCCGTCGATATAATTCAGAATCAACGTACTGGATTGCGCAAACATCGGTGTTTGGAAAAAGAAAAAACAGGTCATTACAATATAAATAAGCGTATAATTTTCTACATTAAATACAATCTGAACAAGCACAAGTGTACCGATCATCATCGCAAGCAGCACAAAGCGTACATTTTGCATCCGATCACCGAGATAGCCCCAGAATGGATTTGCAAATAGCGATACAAACGGTCCAATCGCCATCAGTGCGCCAATCTCGCTCTGGCTCATGCCGATATCCTGTAAATAAAGCTGGAAGAAGCTGGTGAAGATTACCATCGTCCCGTAGATAAAGAACGTGTACCAGCGAAGGGTGAGAAAGGGAGATTTAGAAGGTATGGAACTCAAGAGACGACAATCCTTTCAAGGCGACATTTAGTTCACTGTATCATTTGTTGAAAGGGGATACAAACCATTTTGAACCAAATGCACCTAACTATGGATTGGAGAAGTGGCTTTGAACTTGAAGTAGTCAAAATAAGCCGATATGATGATAGGTAGATATAGTGATTCTGTCATCTAATAAGCAAGCGTCTCTTATTTGCCTACCATTTGCATGGAAAATGTAAACAGAGAAATACTAATCGAGAACTACAGTGTAGAAATAAAAACAGACATATACATACCACATAACCGAGATGAGGGAAGCATCGAATCTCGATAGGAGGAAGACATATGAAGCACAAGGTGGCAGGTATTCTTCTGGCTGGTGGACAGTCTAGCCGTATGGGTAGAGATAAGGCAATGCTGGATATTGGAGGCAAGCCGGTCATTCAGCGTGTGGCAGATACATTGCGGCAATGTACACCTAATGTCTGTCTGGCGGCAGCAAAGGAGGACGACTATCGATTTCTGAATTTGCCAGTAGCCGCCGATGAGTATCCGGGCTATGGGCCTCTGGCAGGCATATATGCCGGCATGCAGCACATCGAAGCCGAGTGGTACCTTGTCGCGGCTTGTGATATGCCATTTACCAGTGTGGATTTAATGCGAAATATGCTGGAACTAGGGATGGAAATGCATGGAGATCGAGATGGAATTCCGCTCAGTCAGGCTATAGTACCTACGTATCAGGATCGTCTGCATCCGCTATATGCGGTCTATCATCGCACAGTATGGCCAGCACTCAAGAAGGCGTTGGAAAACAAACAGCTTAAGGTGATGGATTGGGTGGAGCAGCATAATCTGGGAGAAATACCGTTAGAAGGGCAATTGCGTGACAGCCAGGGTAAATTCCCAGACTCCTACGATGTAACGCCCTGGTGCCTGTACAATATGAATAATCCAGAAGCCTATGAACAAGCAAGACGCATGCATATTTTAAAAGAAATGCCCGGCAACTAAGCAATTTGCCGGGCATTATGACCATTTTATGAACGTATAGGCAAAACGCCCATATCGCTTGTGATATCGGTTACAATATAGTTAAGCAAAAACACAACTACAATATAGAGTTGGTTGGAGCAGTATGATAAGTATGGTTTATTGGGCTGATTATAATCATAACGCATCACCAAAACTATAGTAGTGAATAAAATCACAAGGAGTGTATTTCAGATGGCAGTGAATACGGAAGTGAAGACGAGCATCGATTGGTTGTACAGTCGGGTAATCACGTATCGGTTGTTGAGTGAAATGCTACAGCGCAAGCCAACCCTGTCCAAGCTAATTGAATGGCGCCGGGATGCCGGACGCATTCGGCAATTGTCTGCTCGTTCGTATTCCCTGCTGTCTGAACTGGAACAGACTCCACTTGCTACGATCATTCAATCGGCTGCAAGTCATGGCGAAGCCTACGAACGCCTGCTGAGTGAAGATCGCAGAGAGGATCATCTGCGTGCTGCTCATTATATATGTGCGGGGCAGGAGTCATGCGGATATGAGGCGATATTGAACTCGGTCTATGCACGCGCAGGTATTGCCTTTAAAAAGATGGAGCATGAGTCGGACGATCATATCGGTATCGAGCTGGAATTCATGTCCCTGCTGGCAGAGCGCCTGGCGGAGAGTGAGGATCGTCCGTTAGAGCAGACGGCTGTCATTCAAGCACAGCTTGATTTTATCGAGCATTATTTACTTGTTTGGACGGATAAAATGGGAGCGTGGCTTGCTGAGACTGCACCGAATTCGCTCTATGAGCAATGGAGCAATATGCTGCATGATTATTTACGGCACGATATCAACGATCTGCGGCAGTATGCAGGTCAGCTTCACCAGCATGCGTAAGCGGAAGTGTACTGTGTTCGATTGGCAGCAAGGATGCGCTTATGATCAAGGATATCGCTCGGATATTGAAATGAATGTTATGCTTATAGTAAAGAAGCGCCCGGTTGGTTACGAGGATATCCATCGGGCGCTTTTATATATTTGCGATGTTGTCAGATGGGAGGGAAGATCATACTGTCTCAAATGACACATTTCGCACGACCTATTGCAGGTGGAATTCATTTCATGGTAGCTGAGCATCATCATCCGCTCGCACCTGCACCAAGCATAGGAAAAGTATAAATATAGAATCAGAACGCGAGGTTTATCGCAATAATATAAATAAATATGAGAATCTATACAAAAAAATACTGTAAGCGGATTCAAATTTATTCGAATAGTCTAATGGAGTAATAAAGGAGGTTTGCACCTTGAGCCACTACAGGGAAATACTGCCGAAGATCGTCGTCAGATCATGTGATCGAATAAGGGAATTCCCTTCTCTCGATTGGGCAAGACAGTATGCGCTAAAGGAACTGGTCCCGCAGGAGATTAATTTTGTCGTCAGCGATCAGCAAACCGGTGAGATTTTTATGGACGTACGCTTTGCAGCACGAACAACAACAATCCCCTGAGCCTCAGGCTACAGGGGATTGTTCTATCTGAATATCATTACCGATCTGCATCACATCGTCCGCATCGATCCAGCCAGCGGCAGGCTGTAGTGCGCAGGCACTGCCACATGCTGCACCAAGCCGCAGCATCGCGCGAGTGGAGCCGCCGCGACTTGCGGAGACGATCATACCTGCCATCATCGCATCGCCGCTGCCCAGTGCACTGCGAATGGATAAACGCGGCACTCGTATTTCGTAAAAGGAACCGGTCGAGCGTTCTGCTGCAATTGCCCCTTCTGCACCAAGTGAGATCACCGGCATCTCGATCCCGTGATCCATCATCGCTGTGAGTGCCTGATGCAGTCGTTCCTTACGATTACTGCTATCCGGCGCGATACCTGCCCATTCACATGCTTCCTGTTCATTCGGCTTCACCATATACGGTGCTGCCTTCATTCCGTGCATGAGCGCCTCACCACTGCTATCCAGTGCTGTACCGGCTCCATTGCGGCGAGCGATCTCAATTAGCCGTACATACACATCGGGTGGACATTGCTGCGGTAGACTACCGGAGAAGAGCACCCAGCTAGAGCAGGCCGCCAGCTCGGCAACTGTCTGTTCTAGCAGATCAAGCTGTGCAGCCGTGACAGCCGCACCCTGCTCAATCAGCTCCGTTTGCGTTCGACGACTCTGATCGAGCACTGTAATCGCCAGCCTTGTCTCACCATCGGCTTCGGTAAAGCGGCAACCGACCTGCTCCTGTCGTAGCAGGGAGACGAGCTTGCGTCCGTTATGCCCGGCGATCAGCCCGGCAGCCGTCACGGGCTCGCCCAGTTGCTGGATAATGCGTGCCGCATTGACGCCTTTACCGCCCGGCAACGTAATCGCATCCTCAATTCGATGAACCGTATTTGGACGCAGGGAAGGCACCTGATAAATAACATCAAGTGCCGTATTCAGTGTAACTGTCGTAATCATGCCAACTACTCCTTCAATATTCGAAAGTTATTGCCGGATTGGCGTTGACGTCATCTATGCTGCTGTTCGTGTGGAACAGGCGGATTTACTGTCAGGCGATCAGCTTCAAGCCAACTGCCGACGTAATAATCATGGCGATGAACAGGATGCGCAATCCGCTTCTTGCTTCATTATACATGAGCATGCCGACAAGTGCGCCACCGACGGTCCCAATTCCCGTCCATACCGCATAAGCAGTGCCCATCGAAATACCGTTCATTGCAATCGTCAGACATGAAAAGCTGCCTGCAAATGCGATAATCATCATCAGCACGTTGATAAACGACCGCTGCCGAATGATTCGGTTCATCGAGATCACGCCAAATACTTCAAATGCGCCAGCAATAACAAGACTCAGCCAGTACATTATGCTTCACCTGCCTTTGCTTCGGTTCCATGCTCTTTATCTGTAACGAGCTTCAAGCCAATCACACCTGCGAGCAGCAATACAATGAGTGCGATCTTCGTCCATTGCACAGGCTCACCAAAAATCAACATTTCCGCCGCTACCGTACCTCCTGTACCGAGTCCGGTAAACACAGCATATACGGTTCCAACAGGCAGACGCCGTGCTGCCTGAATAATGAGATAAAAGCTAAGTGCGATTCCAATCGCAGTGAGTGTCCATTGTCCGGGTGTAGCGGCGTGCTTCAAGCCGGATACCCACACAACCTCGATTAATCCGCCAATAAATACATAAAGCCAGTTGCGATTCATGATGGTTCTTGCTCCTTTCCGATAATTCCATTCCAATAGATCGGCCAGGTGGCATCCAGTCGCTGGATCGAGCGATGCTCCTGACCGTATAATACATCCAGCAAAATGCCATCCGCACACGTCATATAGGCTCGCGCCGCCTGCATGGCAGACACGGAGCAGTTTAAATTCTCCTTGTGCAAATTATGCTCGAACAGGCGCACAAGTTGATTTTCCATCGTATCCAGCATGTGATAGATAAGCGGCATCACTTCATTTTCCAGCTCCTTGGGCGGGAAGAAGGACATGCGCATGACGAACTTGATCGTATCGTCTGAACGATATAACTCCTGCATATGCTCCAGCAGTCCATGCAGCTTGTACTCCAGCGTCTGATGATGATGCTTCAGCATATAGCGTCGAAGCGAATGCTGCTGCACACGCGCGGCGCGATGAAGAACCTGTAAGAACAGGTCAGCTTTACTGTTAAAATGCGCATAAATCGAAGGCTTCTTGATGCCTGCTTCAGTCGCAATTTTCGCAAGTGAAGCCCCTTCATAGCCATCACGGGCAAAATGCGATAATCCGATCACCAGCAATTGCTGTTTAACATTCATTACAATCACCTACCTAACGGTCGTTAGGTAAATCATAAGGCAATCCACTTTTAAAGTCAACCGGGTGTGTTGATAGGAAATGTTCCTCATGTTCCTTATGAGTATTTGTTATCCATACTCATCATAAATGTGGATAATACATGATCATGCTCGACAGGCTTAATCGCTTCATGTCCAATCTCCATACAGAGGTGGATGAAAGGAGGCTATCGTTTCGTTTAACATAACAAAAGAGAGATCGGTGGATCTCGACCTCTCTTTTGAGGTAAGTATGTTGATGAACAACGATGTTGTAGCTATCGAGACAGGTTTGTCTGTGTATGAGCAGTAATTGCGTGTACGAGTAGTATTGCGTGTACGAGTAGTAATTGTGTGTACGAGTAGTATTGCGTGTACGAGTAGTAATTGTGTGTACTAGCAGTAATTATGTGTATGAGGAGTAATTGTCTGCGTACGAGCTACAATGGTCTGTCTATCAGTGCATAGAAATAGTGATCCGTGATGCGATTCAGTGATCAGGCGAGAAGTCACTTATTTGCATGATGATCTTTTAAACTCAACCTGCTAGCTTAAAAAAATCGCCTCAAAATGTCGTAAACCCGAGAATGAGCTGTAAGCGATAGGCGATATCCTTAAGCCATGTCGTCTGCTCCTGATACATGCTCAGTGGCAATGTATACTGCTCACCCTCATTATCCCATAGCATATTGAAGTAGCTATTCACCTCAAGCATTAACGGATTCTGAGCGGATGCGCTGATCCACAGATCATTTTCCAGATTGTAATCGTCCAAATTACGCGGAGTGAAGTTGGATGAACCGCCGATGATCAGGTCTTTACCATCAGCTTTGTGAATGTACATTAGCTTCGTATGATATTGCTCATCCGTCGTATTGTACCAGCGAATGCCGATTCGTCCACCGGACTTTTCGTTCAGCTCAGCAGCGACTGGACGATTGGGAATACCGATCTTATCCTGTCCAAAGGCATTCTGATTCGGGTCCATAATCAGACGAATGGTTGCGCCGCGCTGGTCGGCAGCTAACAGCTCCTTAATCACTTCCGGGTCTGCCAGATAGAACATACCCATCCATAGCGTATCGCCCTTTTGCGTATTATTGATCGCTTCCAGTACGCGGTTGTACACTTTGCCTTCCGTAATATAGCGAAGCTGGATTGGAGATCCTGTACTATCGCCCGAAGCTGATGATGCAGCACTATCGGTAGACGCGACGCTAGCGTTACCACTGTTAACCTCGTCGGATGGCTGCGCTGCTGTAGCATTGGACGATGCACTATTCGTTGAGTCTGTGCCGGATGCAGTAGCCGTATAGGCAGGCAGCTTCACCTGATAGCCGGACAGATCCACCACCGACTGCTCCGCTTTGAGCAGATCACCGATAATCGGGCCCTGTACTTCAAATGCTACATTGGAATGATATGCGCTCGCATCGTGCACATTACCTGTAGATACAAGAGCGCTATGATCGGTAATGACGGCCTTACGATGATTGGCTTTGACGTTGATCAGCTTGAGATAGGAGCGAACCGTTACATCCGGTCCACCTGTTGCCATCGCATTTGGAATGGTTCCTTCCCCAGCCTGACCAAACCACTGGAAAAAGGTACGCCACACTGCTGAATAGACAGGCGTAGAGTCCCGCAGCGGATCTACATCGGTCATGATGATGCTAATGCCAGCCTGACGCATTTTTTCCAGCAACGGATTGGGACTGGAATTGTAATTCGTATTCACCTCGTCTGTGATGAACACAATTTGCAAATCAGGCTGCTTTTGCTTGCGCTGAATCAGATGGTCAGCCAGCCCTTCGCTCAGCTTCGGATAGGACTGACCTTTATGTACATAGTTATTGAACAAAAACATATCGATCACGATAAAGCGATCCGCTTCATCGACCATTTGCAAGATGCGATCATAAATATGCCTTTTTTGGGTAAATCGATCCCCTGAGCCAGGTGCCGGATACGTTAGATCATAATAGAAGTTCACATGATCGACCGTATATAGTGGACTCTCATAGGAGACGCCAGCCGGTAGCGGCTTGTGCGTTTGATACAGCATCACAGCGATCAGCCAGACGACAAGCAGACCGAGCACAATACGAATAACAGGTAACCGCCAGCCTTTTTGACGCTTATGTTTGCTGGAGCGGGATGTGTGAATAGGTGAGGAATTTTCGGGGAATGCTTTCATGAGCGGCAGCTCCTTTCCATTCGATCCAAACGTAGCTTAATACAGACAGCAAGCATGGTCTGCTGGCTTGCACGCTGAACCTCTCTAACCATATACCAACAAAGCTTTATTTTTGACGCAATACGGAGAAGTTGTTTGTTTTCAATTGTTCAAACTTTGTTCAAAAACAACCAAATTTAATTTTGTAAAATGGGTTCTGATACGGTGCAAATCTGGTGTTATCTGTTTATATATACTTTACGGGTATTGGTTACATGTGTAGCACGCGCAGGAGCGATCAGGTTGAAAGTTGCATCATCATCACTGTTCAATATACGGAAACTTCATGGGATGACTATCGATTTCACATCAGGCTGGATCGTTTCAAAACAGAAGCTGGTCGTTGTTGCGCAGTCGTCAGACTTTCAAAACGAAGCAATCCTGGCACTAATTTCAGTTCAAAAAAAGGGGAATGTTATGAAAGCGACTCAATCTGCCCGCAAAGCAGTTATCGTTGGAGCAGGACCTGGTGGACTGGCGGCGGCTATGCTGCTGGCGAGCCATGGGTACGAGGTGGATGTGTTCGAGAAGCAACCGGTTGTTGGCGGCCGTTCTGGTCGTTTGGAAGTCGGAAACTACCGATTTGACCGGGGTGCAACATTTCTGATGATGCCACATCTGATCGAGGAGCTGTTTGCGCTATCCGGGCGCTCACTGCACGATTATGTGGACATGAAGGAGCTCACACCACTGTACAGTCTGCATTTTGGAGATACAGTATTCAAGCCATCGCGCAATCGCGAGGATACAGCGGAGCAGATTGCACGGCTGTTTCCGGGCAATGAAGCGGGTTATTATCGCTATCTGGAAGAGGAAGATGTGAAGCTGGATAAAGTGATGCCGCTGCTACGTCGACCATTTTCCAATCTGCTTGATTATGTACGTAGCGATGTGATTCGAGCACTGCCAAAACTGCATCTTAACGATACAGTCTATGGGCGTTTATCTAAATATTTTGATGATGAGCGATTGAAGCAGGCGTTTACGTTTCAATCTAAATATCTGGGCATGTCCGCATGGGATTGTCCGGGCACATTTACGATTTTATCTTATCTTGAGCACCGCTATGGTCTGTTTCATCCAACAGGTGGCATTCATGCCGTATTTGAAGCGATGGCAAAAGTGATCTCTGAACACGGTGGACGCGTACATACTTCTAGAGGCGTACAACGGATACTGACAGAGAACGGAAAGGCTACAGGCGTGTTGCTCGAGGATGGCGAGCACCTTTTGGCTGACCGGGTGGTCATTAATGCTGATTTTGCTACCGCGATGAATCGGTTATTTGAACCGGGTGTATTGCGCAAATACGCACCGGAACGTGTCGCAGCCAAAACGTATTCTTGCTCGGCTGCTATGCTGTATCTCGGTGTGGATGGCGAGATTGATCTCGATCACCATTCGGTACACTTTTCCGAGGATTATCATCGCTATGTCGATGAAGTAACACGCTTCAAAACGTTGTCGGATGATCCGTCCCTCTACGTACACAACCCGTCACGACTGGATAAAACGATGGCGCCGGCAGGCAAGTCAGCTCTGTATCTGCTCATGCCGACACCGAACTTAACCGGCGAGACGGATTGGGAAGCAAAGCGCGAAGCGGTCAAGCAGCAGATGCTGGATCGTGCCGAGCAAATTCCGCAGCTACGTGGGCTGCGTGATCGGATCGAGGAAATGCAATTTTTCACCCCGCTTGATTGGGAGCGTCAGCTCGATGTGTATCAGGGTGCCGTATTCAATTTGACGCATAATCTCGGACAAATGATGGCATTTCGTCCGCATAATCAGTTTGAGGAAGTGGACAATGTGTGGCTCGTTGGTGGAGGTACGCATCCAGGCAGCGGCTTGCCGACGATATTTGAATCCGCGCGCATCAGCACAGCGTTGATCTTCAAACGGGATGGCGTATCCCATACGCATTCCGCAGATGCGGGTACGGTACTGGCGGGAGCGGAGCAGCCATGAGACGCAAACGAATCGCCATCGTCGGCGGCGGCATCGGCGGGCTAACTGCGGCATTGCTTTTGAGCCAGCGCGACGTGGAAGTGACCATTTTTGAAAAGAGCGATCGTCTTGGTGGACGGATTGCATTTGAAGAGCAGGATGGGATAGCTATCGATCAGGGTCCCACGATTGTGCTGCTACCAGAGATGCTGCACAGCATTATGGAGGAGGGCGGCATTGATCGTGAGCGTCTGCCGTTGATCGAATGTGATCCTTTATACCGGATTCATTATGCTGATGGTCGTGTAATGACCAAGCATCGTGATACCGAGCAGCAGGCAGAGGAGATTGAACGTTTATTTCCCGGCTCAGGTGAAGGGTTTCGCCGTTTTATGCGTGATATGAGTCCATTGTTCGCACGCGGGCAGGCTTCATTTTTGGAGCGTGATTTCCCGAATGCAGGGACGTTCTTTTCACGTAGTAATCTGGCGCTTATGCGCAGTCTGCGAGCGTATCGCAATCTGAGTAATGCAGCAGGCATCTATTTTCGCCAGCAGCAGCTACGAGAAGCGTATTCGCTGCAAAGTCTGTATATCGGCGGAATTCCGGAGAAAACGCCGGGTCTGTACACGATGCTGCCGTATGCAGAGCATGCGTTTGGCGTGTGGATGCTCAAGGGTGGCTATGCCGCATTGCCGCGCATTATTGGTGAGGAGCTGCAAAGTCGCGGTGTGAATATCCGACTCCAGTGCAATGTGAATCATATCGAGGTGCGCAATGGTGTGTGTCTTGGTATTCAGGCAGACGGCGAGAAATTGCCGTTTGATGCGGTATTGTACAATGGCGATTTCCCATTGATTCGCGAGCTGCTGACCGATTCACAGCCAGCACTGAAGCCGCAGCGTCGTCCGTATCAGCCATCCAGTGGCTGTGTACTGATCTATGCAGGCACCAATCGTCGCTGGGCTGACCGACTGGCTCATCAGTTCTTTTTACCGGGGGATCTGAATGCGAGTCTGCGTCAAACATTTGGCGAACGAAAATTGCCTCTTGACCCATCGGTATATGTATTTAATCCGATCGCTCTTGATCCAGAAGCCGCACCCTATGGACAAAGTGCATTATACTTTCTAATTCCGGTGACGGATGAGCAAGGAATTGCATGGGAGCAAGATACCGACGAGCTGGTGGAACGCGTCTTATCTATGGTAGAGGAGCGGGGCTGGGAAGGCTTACGTTCATCGATCACATGGAAAAAGGTTCGTACACCTGCAGATGCCAAACGCAGCGGATTGTACGGTGGGGGTAGCTTCGGTATCGCTCCAATCATTCGCCAATCCGGTGCTTATCGTCCACAGCCTCGTCCGTTTCCGTCGATTCGCCGTTTATATGCGGCAGGAGCCTCTGTTCATCCCGGCGGCGGTGTTCCGATCGTCATGCAGGGAGCACGAATGGCCGCACAGCAAATGTTAAAGGAGTTGGGACTTTGAAATACGCGACCGAAATGGACCTGAAAAGCTGTGAAGAGATGATCCGACATGGTTCATCGTCCTTTTATTACGCATTTAGCTGGTTATCCAGTCCGCAAAAGGAAGCCGTACATGTCATTTATGCGTTTTGTCGTATGATTGATGATAGTGTGGATGAGCCGGAGCGTTCACCGTATACAATTCAGCAGCTACAAGCGTTGTTTGCGAAGCTGGAGCATGCGGAAGGGCACTTTATCTGGCCTGCACTACGCTGGCTGTTCGATGAGTTTCCGGGCTTGTCAAAGGAGCCGTTCAAGCGCCAGATGGATGGTCAGACGTATGATTTGACGTTTACGCGCTACTCTACGATGCGCGAGCTGGAGCATTATTGTTATCTGGTCGCTGGTACGGTGGGCGAGATGCTGCTTCCTGTGCTGAAAGGTCAGCATAGTCAGCATATTCGTCATTCCGGTATTGCACTCGGTAAAGGGATGCAGATCGTAAATATTATGCGCGATATCGGTGAAGATAGTCGCCGCGGTCGGCGGTATATACCGCTGGAGTTGATGGCACGTCATGGATACACCGAGCAGGAATTGGAAGATGGGATCGTCAATGAGCGCTTTACGGCGATGATGGAAGAACTGCGTTTGCTTGCCGAGCAATGGTTTGCAACGGGACTTGGCGATCTGGATGAATATCCGGAGCGCAGCGCATTTACAGTGGAGCTGGCAGCCACATTTTACGCGGGCATTATGGATGTGATTCGCGAAAATGAATATGATGTGTTCACACAGCGTGCTATCGTGAGCGATGAGCGCAAGCTATATATGCTGATGGCGATTGCGCAGCGGCATGGTGTGAGTAAGGACATGTTGAGTCGTCCGGCGGTGTCGTAGGATGGGCTGGATTTTTTGGATATGGTATGGAATTGGAGCCGTGCTTCTGTTAACGATTGGTGTGCCGCAGGTATTGGATTTCTCGAATGGGCTGTTTCTTGTCTTCTATGCGCTGTATGCCTTGTCTCTCGTACGGCGCAGTAATCCCCAATACCGAATGTCCGACTGGTCAGTCAGTAACGTGGAGAGCATCTCGTTTTCACGGTTGCTGACTGCGGCGGCACTGATGTGGCTTGGTGGCATGGCGCTGGAATGGATGGGTGTACATACAGGCTGGCCGTTTGGCGAGTACGAATACAGTTCTGTTTTGGGCAGTCTTGTGTTTGGTGTGCCATGGACGCTTGGCTTTGCCTGGATAGCGGTCGTCTCAAGCGGTATTTTGCTGGCGAGCGGACGGCAGATTGCCGATTCCATGAGCGCGCGTCTGTTACGTGCAGTACAGGTTGGGGTATGGATTATTATTCTTGATCTGGTGCTTGATCCGGTTGCAGATGCACGAGGCTTCTGGAGCTGGGGCAGTGATAGCGGATTTTATGGCGTGCCCTGGAGCAATTTTATCGCCTGGTTTATCGTAGGTGGCGTACTATCGTTAACGATTCCAATCATTCGGCTTCACCCATCCGTTGCCCGTCAGGCGGTATTTTTGTATCAGGGAATATTGCTCATGTTCGGGTTGCTGGCCTGGCAGCAGGATCTGATCGGTTCGGTGATTGCGGGTGTGATCGGTATAGCACTGGCAGAAGGGAGCTATCGGTATGATCGCCGCCAACAAGTCAGCCGCGTTTGAACGGATGTTTGTGTTATATAACGAGTGGTATTTGCTACGACGTCAGTTTCAATCCTTTATGATTGATGGTGAGCTGGATACGGTGCCTGCCGGGCAACCGGCGGTGTACATGATGAACCATAGCTCCTGGTGGGATGGACTGCTCGTGTATCATGCGCTTAAGCGTACATCTTCTGCTGCGCATTATATGATGATGGAGCAAAGGCAGCTCCAGCGATATAGCTTCTTTGGCAAAATCGGCGCTTTTTCGATTAATAAGGATAGTCCGGCAGATATTCGGCAATCGATGCGTTATGCCGGACAATTGCTGGAGCAGGGGCATCGGGTCTGGATTTTCCCGCAGGGGGAGATTCGTCATCTGGAGACGCGCCCGCTTGCCTTTCGTTCAGGCATTAGCTTGCTGCTGCGTCAAGCCTCCTTACATATTCCGATTATTCCGGTGACGCTGTATTATGGACTGTTTCAGCATTCCCGTCTGCAAGCCGGTCTGCTGGTCGGTCAGCCGATTACAGAGGACTGGCGTGCATTGTCTGCTACTGCGTGCAGTACGTTGCTGGAGCAGCGACTCACGGCACAACTGGATCAGCATCGTGCTGAAATGATCGCGGCGAATGGTGAGTTATTGCAAGGACGTGATCTGATTCCACATCGCCGCTCAACCGATGACAAGTATGACCAATACCGCAAATGGAGAAAAAGGTGAGCCGATGGAACTGCTGTTAATGGTCATTACCTGCTGGCTGGTGCTTCAGCTTGCATTTACGGTGTGGAATTTGAGCCGAATGCCGAAGCTGGGCAAGCCCGTACAGCGTCAGAAGTGGGAGCAGGAGTATGATTTTCCAGATATCACTCCTACCTATGGGGATAAACCGCTTCTGTCTGTGTTAATCCCGGCACGTAATGAAGAACGCAATATTCGCGATTGTCTGGAATCGATCCGTGCGTGTCGCACCGATTCGATCAACTTAGAAATTCTGGTGATCAATGATCATTCCGAAGATCATACCGAGGCTGAAATTCGTCAGGTGATGGCGCAGGATAAGCGGATTCAGCTTTTTCATGGCACGACATTGCCCGAAGGCTGGCTGGGCAAATCGTATGCCTGTCATCAGCTATCTCTACATGCACGCGGCGAATGGTGGCTATTCGTCGATGCGGATGTGAGGTTGGAGCCGGAGGCGCTGGAAGCGGCGATGGTGACTGCACGGGCGCAGCGTACCGGGTTAATCAGCGGTTTTCCACGGATGGAGACAGGCACATGGCTGGAGCATATTGTCGTGCCGATGATGGCATTTATTATCGGTTATCATTTGCCGATTATGATGATCCGGCGCAGTCCGCGTCCGATCTTTCTGGCGGTGACGGGGGCATGGCTGATGATTCACCGGGATAGCTATATGCGTAGTGGTGGACATGCACATATTTACAACCATATCGTGGAGGATATGGAGCTGGCGCGTGCGGTCAAGCAGGCGGGTGATCCGGTGACACTGGCGGATGTGCATCGCCATACGTTAGCGCGTATGTATCGTA
The DNA here is from genome assembly GCA_039595515.1 of Paenibacillus sp. GTDB lineage: Bacteria > Bacillota > Bacilli > Paenibacillales > Paenibacillaceae > Saccharibacillus. Next base: position 15,408 of record JBCNLJ010000016.1, read on the forward strand.
ATGCCGCGGAAGTATGGGAGGGATATAAGAAAAATATTTTCGCCGGTACAGGTCGTAATCCGTGGCTTGTATTCGGTGTGAGTTTCTTTTATACCGCAATGTTTCTATTCCCGCTGGTGATGCTGATCTGGAGTATAACGACAGCGCAGCCTGTGCTTGCTGCATGGTCGGGGGCGGCTGTGCTTACAGGTATGATTACAAAAGGCATCATCGACCGCTTTAGCGGTAAATCATTTTGGCTGGGGCTGCTTATGCCGATCAGTGCGGCATGCTTGATCCTGATTTTGCTCGATTCGTGGATCGCCAGCCTGAACGGAAAAGGATACCGATGGAAAGGCAGGACGTATGGATGAATAGTAACAGACAACCCGGCTCCCGTCGGGCAATGATCATCGGTGCCGGATTCGGCGGCTTATCGTGCGCGATTGGACTTGCTGCGGAAGGCTATGAGGTAACAGTATTGGAGAAGCAGCCGACTATTGGCGGCAAGCTGCAAGCGCTGGAGCTGGACGGCTACCATTTTGACCGTGGGCCGAGCACGATTACGATGCCGCATGTATTTCGCAGTGTGTTTGAACGTGCAGGTCGTCAGATGGAGGATTATGTGCAGCTATATGAGCTGGAGCCACGTACCCGTAATGTATTTGCGGATGGGCATGTGGTCGATCTGAGTCGCAGTGCAGAATACACCGCCGAGCAGATTGCTGCCTATAGCCCGGAGGATGCGCGGAATTACGGTCGCTTTTTACAGGAGGCGAGCGCCATGTATCGCGAAGCGGACGAGCAATTCTTGAATACGCTATTGCTATCGTGGCGGAATAAACTAAAGCCGTCGATGGGGCGTAGTCTGCTACGCGTACGTCCATTGACGACATTGCAAACGCTGCTTAAACGCTACTTTCGCCATCCGCATACGTTGATGCTGCTCGGTCGCTATGCTACATATGTTGGCGCGTCCCCTTATCAGGCACCGGCTATCTTTGCGATGCTGGCGCATGTTGAGGCAGTGGATGGCGTCTATGGTGTGCGTGGCGGTACAAGCAATATCGTGCGCGGCATGGCGCGTCTCGCGGGCGAGCTGGGAGTAACGATTCAAACGAATACCGAGGTTACACGCATCAAGGTACATGCCGGACAAGTCAGCGGCGTAGAGACGAATCAGGGCGATTATGCTGCACCACTCGTCATCGTCAACGGCGATGTGCTCAGTGCCAGTCGGATGTTACTATCCGAACAGGAACGCCCTTCCCTACCGGATCGCCGTATCGATGCATACGAGCCATCCTTATCCGGCTTCGTCACACTCGCCGGTGTTCCAAAACGCTATGATAGGCTCCTGCACCATACCGTATTTTTCCCGGAGCACTATGAACCAGAATTTCAATCGATCTTCACACAAAAAACAGCACCCGCCGATCCAACCTTATACATCTGCCATTCCGGTCATTCCGAACCTGGCATGGCACCCGCTGGCGCCAGCAACCTGTTCATCCTTGCCAACGCACCCTATACCTCCACACAATGGAACTGGCAAGAACAACAAGCAGCCTATGGCGATCGTATCGCCTCCATGCTGGAAAGCTACGGCCTAACCGACATCCGTAGCGGCCCTGTCTGGCAACACTACACACCGGCAGACATTGAGCGCGACACCTACGCCCACCGCGGAGCGATCTACGGCATCTCCTCCAACAGCGCCAAACAAACCTTCTTCCGCCCCGGCAACCGCAGCCCTGATATCCAGGGCCTCTGGTACGTCGGCGGCACCACCCACCCCGGCGGCGGAACCCCAATCGTCACCCTATCCGGACAACTGGTAGCCAAACATATTGCCAGTCAAAGTTAGGGAAAGAAGAACGACGAGAAGGGATAGCACTAAGCGGATTGGTCATGCCACAATGGAGAAGCTTCGTAGTAAATGATAGGGCGAGATAATGCCTGCAAATAAACGCTCTTTATTGCTGTTTTTATAAAGGGAGAAAACGATTCAGTCCTTGCTCGATGCACCATCAAGTGTGCCGCGACAAGCACGGAACGGAGGGGAGGAAATAAGGGGAAAGGACGACTTTTGAGCACGGGAATCTACCATTACTCCTACTCCGTAGATTCCTGTGCGAGACGGGAGTCCGTCCCCTTATTCCTTCCCGGAAGTGGTGCATCTCCCAGCACACTATCCCAAACAACAAGCGAATCTTTTCCCCCTCCACTTTTGGATTTGAACACTTTACTGTTATAGTGGAACTAACACCCGCTTTGCCCATTACATACCGTAGCAAAGCGCCATCGCATCCAGCGCCATCAAGACATAAACCAATCCAACCAGGCACAGCATCTGCCCTTCCAGCATAGCTTGCCTGACCCCACCATATCGCTTCGGTTTCGCTGCTGGCGTTCGAGGTGAATGGATGCCAGAGACAATCGATGGCTGTACGCCATATAAAGAAAGGAAGCGGATATGACTCATCCATCTCAAGAAGGACATATTTCAGATCGCAAAAGTGCACATGTCCGACTGTGCCTTGAAGAAAATGTAGCCGGTGAAGGCATCACTTCCGGCTTTGAACGATATCGGTTTCGCCATCAGGCATTACCGGAGCTTGATTTTGCCAGTATTGACCTGACCACGTCACTGTTTGGCATCGCTTTAAAAGCGCCTTTGCTGATTAGCTCGATGACAGGTGGCAGTGAAGCGACAGGCCAGATTAATCGCAGGCTGGCACGCGTAGCACAGCGCCGCGGCTGGGCAATGGGACTTGGCTCGGTACGAGCTGCGATTGAGCATAATGAGCTGGCTGCGACCTTTAATGTGCGCAGCGATGCGCCGGATATCCCAATCATTGCGAATCTGGGTGCAGTGCAGCTAAATTATGGCTTTGGCGTAGACGAGTGTCGACGTGCAGTAGAGCTGGCAGAGGCGAGTGCACTTGTACTGCATTTGAACAGTTTGCAGGAAGTATTTCAACCCGAAGGCAATGTGAATTTTGCAGGCTTATTGAAACGAATGGAGCAGGTCGCGACCATGCTCGATGTACCGGTCGGTGTCAAAGAAGTGGGCTGGGGCATCGACGGGGAAACGGCGCAGCGCCTTGCCAGCGCTGGTATGGCATTTATCGACGTAGCGGGTGCAGGCGGTACATCATGGAGTCAGGTGGAAAAGTTCCGCAGCCATGATCCGGTACGGCGCGCAGCCGCTGAAGCCTTTGCCGGCTGGGGCTATCCGACGGCAGATTGCATTCAGGATGTACGAGGCCATTTACCGGATACGCCACTGATCGGAAGTGGCGGTCTGTATAACGGGGTAGATGCAGCCAAAGCGATTGCGCTCGGCGCAGATATGGTCGGCTTTGGACGCTCCCTGCTAGGTGCGGCAGTCGAATCGGAGGACGCGCTGGAGCAAGTTTTGGAGCGTGTAGAGCTTGAACTGTCCGCAGCGATGTTCGGCGTAGGTGCGGCTTCGATTGAGCAGCTTCAGCAGACGAAGCGACTATATCGTATTGAAAGATAGGTAGGTACGGTCTCGGAATAGGTTCGCAACGATGAAGCTCAACTGAGAATGTGATGCCCATCAATGCATGTAATAACAGCATAGTTGGAGTTAAATGTGTTGAAGTACAATCCAACCCCTGTATCGATAATGTAAAAAAGATCTGGCTATAGGCCAGGTCTTTTTTCGTTGTATGCCTTCATCCTAAGCTGTATGTATTTGTGCATGTGCCAAATTGCATCAGGAAGTGTGTACAAACGCTCATGGACACGAGCTACCTACATATCCTAAAAAAATATTCAGAACCTCTCAACCTAATTTCAACACGAATGACATGCACCAAATGATTATTAACGGAAAATTTCTGAAAATAAGCGACAAAAATCAACAAAATTACTTAATTGCTATACAAAATATACTGCTTATAGTCGATAATAAATGGGTACTTTGAACTATTAGACTATACATCACAGGTATATACATCATAAGGAGGACATCAGGTGAAGAAGCATTCATTTATAAAATTAGGACTACGGCCTAAACTATACTTAATTATTTTAGTCCCTTTGTTGCTGATCTGTGGACTAACGATGTGGACGACACAGTTGCTTATCCAAAAATCAGCCTTATCCACATTGCAGCAGAACAATCAGATGCTGGCGACGAACACGATCGCACAGCTTGATAAAAATGCCATTCAGCAAATGTACGCTAGTTCTAATCCAGAACAGAGCGCACAATACAAGGAGCTGCGTGATCGTCTGAATAATGTACGTCTCGAAACAGGTGCACTCTACGTGTACATGTTCAATCAAACCGATAACCACTGGTTTTATACGGTAGATGGTGCGGGATGGGATGACAAAAACTATAGCCCGTACAATGATGAGATGAGCTTTGCTGCTGATCGTACATCTGCACTACTGGCAGGAAAGACGATCAATACGGATGTGGCAAATGATCCGGAGTGGGGCGAGCTATTTTCCACATTTATGCCGATTCGAGATGATGCAGGTAAGGTGATTGGTTATCTTGGTATCGACATTTCAGCTAAGACGGTGAATTCAGTATATTCGGTAACGATCAAGGAAGCGTATAAGCTCGTAATTCCGATTTTTGCAGGTGTATTCATTCTGGCAGTTGTTGCGGCAATGCTATTCATTCGTCGTACGCTGAGACAGGTGAGAGAGATCAAGCATAGTATGGAAAAGGTAACGGCAGGCGATCTAACAGTGCCTTCTGAACGTCTAACTGGCGACCAATTAGGTGAGATCAGTGACCTGAATAATGCGATGATTCAGCATATTACCGGTATGATCGCCAGCATTCAGCATAGCTCCGCGACACTTCAGCAGTCCTCTGGCTATATTCAAGAGGTGGCGGGTGGCACATTACGTCAGACCGAAGAACTGTCACGAGCGATTCAGGAGATTGCAAGTGGAGCCGGACAACAGGCAGAGCAAACCGAGCATTCCGTCGATCAGTCTGCACGACTTGGCGGAATTATGGATGAGATCGGCACCTATGTGCATCAGTTCAGTTCAACAGCGGAGCAACTGACAAACGTACGCAATACCGTATTGCGTGAGCATGAGCTACTGCTACAGCAGGGGAAGGAAAGTGTAGCCAGCGTACAGCAGCTACAACAGCTATCCAGCACACTGGCAGAGCAATCGCGTGAGGCGGCTGGCATTAGTGGACAGGTGCAGGGCATCGTGAAGCAAACACAGATTCTGGCGTTGAACGCTTCGATTGAAGCCTCGCGTGCCGGTGAAGCGGGCAAAGGCTTTGCGGTCGTTGCGCATGAGATGGGGCAGCTTGCTCAGCAATCCGGGGAGTCGATTCGAGAGATTGACCGTATTCTGGGACATTTTGTTGAGCAGATTCGTCTGATTCATACCGAATTTGAGCAAAGTCTGACCGCTGCCGAGCAGCAGGAGCATCGTATTGCTGAATGTATGGAATCCTTTGAACAGGTTAGCCAGGTATCGGAGGATGTACAGCGTCTGGCACATGATCTGTCCGACAATACCAACCGTATGCAGCATATCCGCCATGAGGTGGAGGAGCATCTGACACATATCGCAGCGACCACCGAAGAGACATCCGCGATGACGGAAGAAGTAGCCGCAAGCGCCGCTGAACAGCAGCAATCGGTAGCTGAATTGTCGGATATTTCCGGTAATCTGAACCGCCTTGCCGTTGATTTGAAAAAACAGGCGGAACAATTTGTCGTTTAATCGTTTGCCACGCCTGTGGTTGTCATATATAATAGTGTGGAAATTCAGAAGAGTCTGTCACCAATTCAAATATAGGAGTTGTCAGCATAAATGGCTTTGAAAGCTGGTATCGTTGGATTACCGAATGTCGGAAAATCCACACTTTTTAATGCAATCACACAGGCGGGCGCAGAATCCGCTAACTATCCGTTTTGTACAATTGATCCAAACGTCGGTATCGTTGAAGTACCGGACGAGCGTCTGGACAAATTAACTGAACTCGTTGAACCGAAAAAAACCGTCCCAACTGCATTCGAATTTGTGGATATTGCAGGTCTGGTACGTGGCGCAAGTAAAGGTGAAGGTCTGGGTAACAAATTCCTTGCTCACATCCGTGAAGTGGATGCGATCGTACACGTTGTTCGTTGTTTTGAGGATGAGAACATCACTCACGTTGATGGCAAAATCGATCCGATCAGTGACATCCAGACGATCAATCTGGAGCTAGTACTGGCTGATCTGGACAGCGTTGAGAAGCGTATTGATCGTGCGAAGAAGAATATGAAGGGCGGCAACAAGCAGTACGCTCAAGAGATCGAGATTCTGGAACGCGTGAAGGAAACGTTGTATAACGATATGCCTGCACGTAGTATCGAGCTGACTGAAGATGAGCGCCTGATCATTCGCGATCTGCACCTGCTCACGATGAAGCCGGTACTGTATGCGGCGAACGTAAGCGAAGATGGCGTAACGGATGCGGACAATAACCCTTACGTGATCAAAGTAAAAGAATTTGCTGTTGCTGAAAATGCAGAGGTTGTTCCGATCAGTGCGAAGGTAGAAGCTGACATTTCCGAGCTGGAGGATGAAGATCGTGCAATGTTCCTGGAAGAGCTCGGTCTGCAAGAATCCGGTCTGAACCGTCTGATCAAAGCGGCGTATCGCCTGCTCGGTCTGTACACGTACTTCACAGCCGGTGTGCAGGAAGTACGCGCATGGACGATCCGCAAAGGAACGAAAGCTCCTGGCGCAGCCGGTGTCATCCACAGTGACTTCGAACGCGGCTTTATCCGTGCAGAGGTTGTTGGCTATGATGATCTGGTAAGCGCAGGTTCCATGAACGGCGCGAAGGAACGCGGTCAACTGCGTCTGGAAGGTAAAGATTATGTCGTGAAAGACGGCGACGTCATGCATTTCCGTTTCAACGTATAAAACACAGCATTGCAATAGCGTGATCACACGCAATGCATGAATAAATAAAAGCCTGATTGATACAGCATGCGACATGTAGAACGACATTCGCTGCTGATCGATCAGGCTTTTTTTGTTTTGCATATTGTGTTGAATAGATCAGATCGTAAAAACTCACTCGTCCATGATCATCATTATGAAGACTGCGGTGCAAACGGTACATAGTCTTCCTCTGTACTGGACAACATCGGGAAATGATCCAGCGGAACATAGTCCGGATGGTTGCGCTCAGGCAGCTCATCTTCATCGAACTCGTGCTCATAAGCTTGGTCCATACAGAAAAGCAGTTCCGATACAAACAAATGCAAAGCACTGTATCGCTTACTTGAAAATTGGAAATGATATTGATGCCCTTCACCATCGCCAATCACGATCATTTGTTTGTTGATTTTCGGGCCAGCCTCGCCGCCGATCTTTTTATACGAAGCGCCCGATACATACAATTGCCGAATTTCATTGAGCGGGATCGCAGAGAACATAAACTCTTCGTGCGGATATTGTGTACACATGATCAATTCGTCATCGGTGACGACCAATAGATGTAGTGGCGCATGTACTTCATCGTGCTCATCTTCGATCCAGTCGATGGCATCTGGTTCCTCTTGCTCTAATCTGACCCATGCCTCATACGGTACATTGCCATATACCGCATAGATCCGTTCGTCTGGCGTCAATACACCGTATGAATACAGCAATTGTGCACATGCGATTTGTGTACGTATGTCGCCGTATGTTTTTTCCTTCAGCCAGTAATAGCCGCCAGGGAATAGAAAGGCAACGACGATTCCATACAGGAACGTCCACCGATCAAAGCTGGCATCAAAGCAATACATAAAAAGTAAAATAACCGAGCAAGCAAAGCCAGTCCAGATCAGCACCATTTTCGTCTTTTCCGGCATCCGATAATACGTAAATCCTTTATGGGGCTCATACTGATACGTTCGTGCATTTTTCGTCAGCGCAATGAACGCGAAAACAGAATACATCGCGAAACCAACGACGGCTACGACAAATAGAAAGCGAAATCCACTGTGATACCACGCCGCTACGATTAAGCTTGCCATAACGAGCCAGCCTAACCAGGCAGTCAAATAACCATACCATTCCCCGAGCCGAATTTGACGAAATGTGTGCATAGAAATACATCTCCTTTTCAAGTGGGCGATTGCCAGTTCATTATGTTACATCTGTACAGCGTAATGCCTCTTGCCTGATTGCTTTATGTATAGAGCTAGAGTCTATTTCCATTATCGGTTGGAGAAAGGCGATGTATGATATATGCTGGGGCTAAAGACAAATTATAGGTATGCCAAAACGGCGAGCGTAAGAAGATTCTTAGCTCGCCGTCTGGCTCTATCTATAATAACGATCAGATGCAGTACAATATACGTAATCCCGTGTAGCTGTCACCTGGATCTACAGGAATATAGATTCTTGAATAACCATCTAATTGTCTGTAACAATCTGATGTCTGTAACCAACTTTGTTGTATCCTCATCCATTAATGATTGAGTGTTTTCATACCATTTTGCTCATAGCGATCCCCTGCTGCGATGCCTTTAGGTGCTGTAGCATCAATGCGCTGTAGCTCTTCTTTGGTAAACTGGATATTGACCGCACCTACATTTTCCAGTAGATACTTCGTCTGTTTCGTGCCTGGAATTGGCACAATATCGTCACCTTGAGCAAGCAGCCAGGCGAGAGCAAGCTGGGAAGGAGCACAATTTTTCTCCGCAGCAATTTCACGAATCCGATCGACCAGATCCAGATTTTTCTGGAAGTTCTCACCCTGAAAACGTGGGGAGAAACGGCGGAAGTCATCTTCGGCAAGATCGTCGAACGAGCGAATCTGCCCGGTCAGGAAGCCTCGTCCAAGCGGGCTGTAGGGCACGAAGCCAATACCAAGCTCACGGCATACGGGCAAAATCTCATCCTCTACGTCACGGCTCCAGAGGGAATATTCCGTTTGCAGCGCTGAGATCGGGAATACGGCATGAGCACGACGAAGCGTATCCGGTGCAGCTTCGGACATGCCCAGATACCGAACCTTCCCCTCGCGTACAAGTTCACCCATAGCGCCGATCGTTTCCTCGATCGGTACGTTCGGATCGACGCGATGCTGATAATACAGATCGATGGTGTCGACGCCGAGTCGTTTTAGACTTTTCTCACATGCTTCGCGCACATATTCCGGCTTGCCGCTAATGCCAAGATAGGAGCCATCTTCGCCGCGCACATTACCGAATTTGGTAGCAATTACAACTTCATCGCGATGCTGGCGAATAAAGGGGCTGATGAATTGCTCATTTTCCCCATTGCCATACATGTCTGCTGTATCGAAAAAGGTAATCCCACTGTCCAGTGCAGCGTCCAGCGTGCGCAGTGATTCCTGCTCATCACGGCCACCATAAAATTCCGACATACCCATACAACCGAGCCCAAGACGAGACACAAGCAATCCTTGTTGACCTAATGCAACCTTTTCCACTTGTAAAACCTCCTCATAATCTATCGATGTGTGATAATGCAGACCAGATGAAGGAATAGCAGTAGCATGATGTATGTACAGCCGTCCAACCGTCTTAGTATAGATAACCAGTAGGAACAGAAGCAAACATACCATCCAATATTAAAATCAAGCCCTTACCATCGCCCACCTGATGAAGCTGATTGTTAACCGGTCACTGCTTCATTCACATCTCCGTCTGATGCGTATATTGTCCCAATAGTGCGCCGATCCGAATCCTTTCATTTGCAATAAAAAATAATATGGTTTCGTTGATTTAAGGATAGGAAAACGCAATATTTTATGCTATAATCAAGAGTCGTAACCTTGTATTTTTGTGCATTCGTCATTGGAGTCATGAATCGGTAGAATGCTGTCAGAAGCAGGGTTTTTCTTTTATATCATTTTTTAGATAAGCCGTTTCGGCTCATGTATTCCAAGCAAATGAACAACTAAAGAGGTGGTTACCCATGTTAGATCGTTTACAGGCTTTAGCAGACCGTTATGATAAATTAAGTGAGCTGTTGTGTGATCCGGACGTAGCAAGCGATTCCAAACGTTTGCGTGATTATTCCAAGGAACAGTCGGATCTGCAGCCGACCTATGAAGCATACATTGAATATCGTAAAGTAACAGAAGAACTGGATGCAGCCAAGCAATTGCAAGGTGAAAAGCTCGACGATGAGATGCGTGAGATGGTGAAGTTCGAGATTGATGAGCTGTCTGCACGCAAAACAGAGCTTGAGGAATTGATTCATATTTTGCTGCTGCCAAAAGACCCGAATGATGATAAAAACGTCATCGTGGAAATTCGCGGCGCAGCCGGTGGAGACGAAGCGGCATTGTTCGCAGCCGATCTGTACCGTATGTATACTCGTTTTGCCGATACACAGGGCTGGAAAGTAGAAGTGCTCGATACGAACGTCAGCGATCTGGGCGGCTTTAAGGAAGTAACATTCCTGATCAATGGACGCGGTGCGTATAGCAAGCTCAAATTCGAGAGCGGTGCACACCGTGTACAGCGCATTCCAACAACCGAATCCGGCGGACGTATTCATACGTCTACTTCTACTGTAGCGGTGATGCCGGAAGCGGAAGAAGTAGATATTGAGATTCATGATCGCGATATTCGCGTGGATACATTCTGCTCCAGTGGTGCAGGCGGTCAGTCCGTTAATACGACCAAATCGGCAGTACGTGTAACGCATATGCCGACTGGTATTATGGCAACGTGTCAGGATGGCAAATCGCAAAACTCTAACAAAGAAAAAGCACTTCAGGTACTGCGCGCACGTATCTCCGATATGATGCGTCAGGAGGAAGAAGCGAAATATGCCGGTGAGCGTAAAAGCAAAGTCGGTACAGGTGATCGCAGTGAACGTATCCGTACCTACAACTTCCCGCAAAGCCGTGTAACTGATCATCGTATCGGTCTGACCCTGCATAAGCTGGATCAAGTGATGAACGGTGAGATTGAAGAAATTGTCTCCGCGCTGACACTGGCTGAACAAGCCGATCTGATGGCAAAAGAGGCGTAAGCTTTGACATTGATATCATTTACGATGAAGCCGCAACAAAGCATACGAGAAGCCTATGTTGAGGCTTCTTCTTTTTTCAGACAGCATCATGTGATGGAGCCGGAGTCCAACGCAAGGCTGCTGCTGGAATGGGTGCTTGGACTGTCTGGTGCAGGCTATTATATGGCATTACCCGACCCGTTCCCAGCCGAACGTCAGGCGGCATGGGAAGAGGCGGTGCGGCGCAAGGCAGCAGGCGAGCCGGCGCAGTACATTATCGGGGAACAGGAATTTTATGGTGAGGTATTCAAGGTCACACCGGCTGTACTGATTCCGCGTCCTGAAACGGAGCTCCTGGTAGAGGCAGTAGTGAAGCTTGCCTCCCAGTCAATTGCTAGTTGCCCGGATACAAATGAAGCGCAGGCTTCGTCTATAGTAGAGCAGGGTAAATTGTTCCACGAGGAACTTTTTGCAGATACGAACAAATCTACTCCTGCGTCAGATGCGCTCCAATCGGTTCCAGAAGCTGCTCAGACAGCATCTATGGCAGATGCAGATAGTGTGAAACAATTCGCACAGCGCTGCGTATGTGTCGATATCGGAACAGGTAGCGGGGCGATTGCGCTCACGCTGGCACGTCTTTGTCCGGAGTGGGATATCTGGGCGAGCGACATTTCACCGGATGCGCTTCAGATTGCTCAGCACAATAGCCAGCATCAAGGGATATCGATCGGCTGGAAGCAGGGCAATCTGCTGGAGCCATTTGCCGGTTGTGCTGTAGATATTGTAGTGTCCAACCCGCCTTATATTCCGGATGCGGATATCGCTGAGCTGCAGCCGGAGGTGCGAGAGCATGAGCCGTTAACTGCGCTGGCAGGTGGACCGGATGGACTTGGACCGTATCGCATCATGATGTCTCAACTGTCATTACTGGCAAAGCAGCCGCGTATGGTTGCGTTCGAGCTGGGGATGGGACAGGCGCAGGATGTAGCACAAATGGTCCGCGAAGCAGGATACCCGAAGATTCATATCATCAAGGACCTTGCAGGCATTGAGCGGCATGTGATTGGAATGCTGGAGTAAGTGTCGCAGGGCTAAACGGAAAAGGGGACAGAGATGATCACAAAGCTGAAGCGGATCGATTGGACACTTTTTACGATTCTTTTGATATTGATGGCGACAAGCCTGGTCGTGATCTATAGTGCGACCCATTCGAGTGCGAAGTTTGGTGATTCCACCAGCAAGATGGCGATGTATTATGTGCTGGGATTTGTTGTATTTTTCGTTATGGCTTTTGTCGATTACCGCTTCTGGTTAAAATATTCACTCTATATTTATATCGTCGGTCTGGCGCTATTGATGCTCGTTATGGTGATCGGTAAAACGCTCAACAATGCGCAGGGCTGGCTCAATCTGGGCGGCATTAGCTTGCAGCCAGCAGAGCTATTCAAAATGGTATTGATCATGTTCTTGTCGGTACAATTAGCCAGAAAGCGTAAGCTAAAGCTGGGCTTCTGGCGCGACATTACACCGATCCTGGGCATCACCTTAATTCCATTTGGACTCGTTATGGTGCAAAATGACCTCGGTAATGCACTCAGCTATCTGATCATTATGATGGCGTTGCTCTGGATCGGTAATATGAAATATACCCAGGCAGCACTGATTACGCTGCTGGCGATTACGATGGTTGTTGTCGGTATTCGCAGCTATGTAGCGTATCACGATAATATCGAGACCTATCTCAAAAACCTGAACCGTGAGCACTGGATGGAGCGGATTGATCCATGGCTGATGCCAGATGAAGCGACCGAAAAGGCGATTTATCATACACGTAATGCTAAGCTGGCGATCGCATCAGGCGGTCTGGGCGGAGAAGGGTATATGAAGGGCAGCTCGGTACAGGCAGAACGTGTACCGCTGACATATTCGGATTCGATCTTTGTCGTCGTAGCCGAGGAATTCGGCTTTGTCGGTGCGGCTGTGTTGCTATTGCTGTATTTCACATTGATTCACCGGCTGGTACTGGTATCACTGGAATGTCGGGAGCGTGCAGGGCCGTATTTGATCATCGGTATTGTGGCGATGCTGCTCTATCAGATTTTTGAAAATATCGGTATGTTTATCGGCTTGATGCCACTAACCGGGATTACGTTGCCATTTATTAGCTTTGGCGGTACTTCGCTATTGATGAACATGGCGTGTATGGGACTGGTAATGAGCATTCGTGTACACAGTCAGGTGGATACAGACGAGTTGTCGGTCGAGACGACAGGACGTTATGCAAGTCGGACTGCCCAGTAATCGATGGGTGACAATTTGAATATTGCTGAAAAGCCATTAATGTTGTAGTGACAATGAGGATACGATAAAGAGTATATAAGAGTGTATATTCGGAACTACACAGCAGTCATCAGCAACAAACGTCAATCGAAATTCAAACGCAAGCAGGACGGAAAAAGGAGAACCCGGCGCAGCCTGAGGCTCTCCTTTTCGCATTGTATTTTCATATTGTGCAGTGCTATGAATTGATCGTATGATTAGACTCGATAGCTCGATAGCTCGATAGCTCGATAGCTCGATAGCTCGATAAAATGATCATATTCATGCTGATAATTGAAGCAATAATCGATGATAGCTCATATATAGTGTGACGATAACTCACATACATTTTCAATCAAGGCTGAAGGGAGGTTCATACACATGGAAAATCATACAGAGCAATCTGCACACCATCAGGCATCCGGTTTATCGATGCAGCGCTGGTCTGCGCTTGATCCGACTGAGGGCGCTGCTTCATTGCAGGAAGCTGGAGCCGTACTCGCATCCGGTGGCATCGTCGCTTTTCCAACCGAAACGGTATACGGACTTGGCGCAGATGCGCGTAATACGGCTGCGGTAGAAGCGGTATTTGCAGCCAAAGGCAGACCGTCCGACAATCCGCTGATCGTGCACATTTCGCAGCAAAGTCAGCTTCAAGCGTTGGTACAGCGTGTACTGCCTGTGGAGCAGCAATTGATGGAGGCATTCTGGCCCGGTCCGCTCACACTGGTTATGCCAGTAATCGATGGAGCGCTATCTCCGCGCGTAACCGCAGGGCTTGATACGGTGGGCGTACGTATGCCGGATCATCCGGTGGCACTGGCGCTTATTACCGCAGCAGATTGTCCGCTGGCAGCGCCGAGTGCGAACCGTTCCGGTCGTCCAAGTCCAACGACAGCAGCGCATGTTGCTGACGATCTTGCTGGACGCATCGACGGTATTGTAGATGGAGGAAGCGCTGGTGTAGGTGTAGAATCTACCGTGATTCAGGTGCAGGAAGAGGGTCATATTTTGATTTTACGTCCGGGCGGCATTACTCGTGAGCAGCTATTAACAGTAGCGGAACGAGTGGAGCTTGATCCCGCCTTATCCGGCGTAGCAGCAGAAACAGCGCCGCGTGCACCGGGTATGAAATATACGCATTACGCACCTAAGGGCAATATGAGTATTGTGACGGGCGATCATTTACAAGAGGTATCTGCTTTTATGCAGGAGCAGCTAGTCGCCGCGCAGGCACGCGGTGAACGGACAGGCGTACTCGTTTTTGATGAGGATCAGACGGTATACGAGGGCTCCTTACGTCTTACGCTTGGAAGCCTGTCACGCCCGGAAGAAGCAGCTAGCCGCTTATACGGTCATCTGCGTGAGTTCGATGAAGCCGAGATTACTTTTATTCTGGCACAGGGCTGCGCTGAGCAAGGGGTAGGACTGGCGGTTATGAATCGTTTATACAAGGCAGCAGGCGGCCAATTTATTCGGGTGTAACCTATGGAAAAGAAAGCCAGGTAAAAGAAAAGTTCTGTATATGAAATGAATGTGGAGCTCTGAAGAAGTGACAGACATCAGGTCAGACCTTCACTCCGATTGTAGCGAAATGATGTTCGTTTCGTTAATAACCGAGCAACAACCCAGCAATAACTCAGTAATAACTTAATAACAACTCAGCATCATTCCGATAGCACTGCCTCATGAGCGATGACCTATGGAGCTATGCTGTGACCTATCGTCTTGTTTCACGATTTTATTGACATACCATCTTGCTGGAGTGTATACGCAAACGACTATGGAGGTAGTCCGCAGTGATGAGTATCCTACAAGCTACGTTTGCGTGCACACCCTAATATAACAACCTTAACTCAAGGATCTACCGGATCGTAGTGCACACGCACAGAGTTTGATATAATACATTCACGGATCAACGCCTCACCGCAGGCGACTCCAAATGACAAAGGAACGGGAGGCAGGAGCATGCACCATATTTTATTCGTATGTACTGGCAATACCTGCCGGAGTCCGATGGCAGAAGGTTTTATGCGCAAGCTGGCAAAGGAACGCGGCATTCCTGTCGAGGTTCGTTCCGCTGGTGTAGCTGCAATGGATGGCATGTCCATGTCCAGACACGCAGAAGCTGTACTGCGCGATCACCAGATTCAAGATCAGATCACATCCTCATCGCTACGTGCAGATGTACTGGAATGGGCAGATCTGGTACTAACACTCACCGGAAGCCATAAGCAAAACGTACTCGCTCGCTTCCCTGCAGCCGCAGGTAAAGTATACACACTCAAAGAATACGCTGAAAATGATAAACGCATCCTTGACGACTTAGAAGAGCTGGACCGCCTATACGCTTCCATCGAAATCAGACGCTCGCTTGGCGAAACGATCGATTCAAGCGATTACGAACGACTGATCGAAATGCAACAACGCATGCCAAGCTTCGACATCGTCGACCCATTCGGCGGCACCCGCGACGACTACGAAATCGCCGCAGCCGACATCCGCTCCGCCCTTGAAAAGCTACTCGACAAACTCGAAGCCTACCGCCCACGCTGATCGGTTGTTGTTTTAAATGTTGTGATTTTAAATAATATAGATCATATGCAAATCACTCGGTGTCTATACCATCTATACGGTTTGAGTCTATATAGACTATGTACAATGCAGTTATCGTACAATAAAACTATCATAACAGCGCCCAATTAAAGATTGTTTTCTAATCCATTCATACAACATATCAAAGAATTGAATTGTAAATTAGAGTTTAAAAGAGAGTGTAAACTTTTAAGAGTAAACACTCTCTTTTTTCTGATTTTAATGCTGAGTAAAACTGTTGGAATTTAACATATGTTCACTGTATGCACGAGTCTATAAATGCAACAAGCACGGAACGGAGGGAAGGAAATAAGGGAAAAGGACGACCTTTGAGCACGGGAATCTACAATGTACTCCTACTCCGTAGATTCCTGTGCGAGACCGGAGTCCGTTCCCTTATTCCTTCCCGGAAGTGATTGATGCATTCCTCCACCCACACAAACAACAGAAAGAAAATTTCAACTACCATGTTGATTTTACAAAAAACATGCCTTATGATGAAAACACAAGGACAGATCCGATGTAACTGGCGACAAGAGTGGAGATTAACCACGATGGAGCATCGGAACATACGGCCGGTCGCCTGGGCAAAGAGCAGATGCACATAGATGATGTGCATCCTGCTCTTTTTTGTTCTTTTACACATTTTACAAACGACTGTCGCCGTTGTCTCATGTCCGCGCTATAATGATAAAGGAAGCGACAGGCTCTAGCGAGTCTGCCGACTGCATACCGTTCATTTGGACGCTGCACAAGGAGGCTCATATGATGGAGAACAATGAGAAGATCGGCACCATTCGGAGCGATGCGGCCCGTATTGCCCGTGAGGTAGCCGAGGTTGCTAAGCTTGGACCGAACCACATTCTGGTAATCGGTGCAAGTACAAGCGAGATTGCCGGACAGCGTATTGGCACATCCGGCACGCTGGATATTGCCGAGGAGCTGGTCGAAGGCATACGCGAGGTTCAGCAGGAGTTTGGCTTTCAGCTTGCTTTTCAATGCTGTGAGCATTTGAATCGCGCGCTCGTTGTGGAGCGCGAGACGCTGGACCGTTATCGACTGGACGAGGTGGCGGCTGTACCCGTACCCAGAGCAGGCGGCTCGATGGCTGCTTATGTGTATCGTACAATGACCGACCCTTGTCTGGCAGAGACGATTGAAGCGCATGCAGGTATCGATATCGGTGAGACACTTATCGGTATGCATTTAAAACGAGTCGCTGTACCGTATCGCACCGAGCTGCGCTATCTGGGCGAAGCGAGAGTCACAGCGGCGCGGACACGACCGAAGCTGATTGGCGGCGAGCGTGCTGTATATGCGTCGATGCCAACGGCACCAGGAACTTGTGATTGATGCGGCGTGTTCTTACACATGACCGCTTGTTATTTTAATTTATGAATATGATCAGGGGGAAATGAACAATGATGGAGCAATTGAGAAACAGCGATCCTGCCGTACTGGAAGCAATGGGACTGGAACTGAAACGTCAGCGTGACAACATCGAGCTGATCGCTTCCGAAAATATCGTAAGCGAAGCGGTTATGGAAGCAATGGGTTCCGTATTGACGAACAAATACGCAGAAGGCTATCCAGGCAAACGTTACTATGGCGGCTGTGAGCACGTCGATATCGTCGAAGATATCGCACGCGATCGCGCTAAAGAACTGTTCGGTGCAGAGCATGTTAACGTACAGCCTCACTCCGGTGCACAGGCAAATATGGCTGTATATCTCGCTGCACTCAAACCAGGCGATACCGTTCTCGGTATGAACCTGGCGCATGGCGGTCACCTTACACACGGTAGCCCGGTTAACGCATCCGGCTTGCTGTACAACTTCGTTGCGTATGGTGTGCGTGAAGATAACTTCCTGATCGATTATGATGATGTACGCAAAGCCGCATTCAAGCATCGTCCTCGTCTGATCGTAGCTGGTGCAAGTGCATACCCGCGTACGATTGATTTCGAAGCCCTCGCTTCGATCGCTAATGATGTTGGCGCATTGTTCATGGTAGACATGGCGCATATCGCAGGTCTGGTTGCTGCAGGCGAGCATCCAAGCCCGGTGCCACATGCTCACTTTGTAACGACAACAACGCATAAAACGTTGCGCGGACCGCGCGGTGGTCTGATCATGTGCCGTCAGCCGTGGGCTGCTGCGATCGACAAAGCGGTATTCCCGGGTACACAGGGTGGCCCATTGATGCATGTGATTGCTTCCAAAGCAGTTGCTTTTGGTGAAGCACTGCAACCATCGTTCAAAACCTATGCACAGCAAGTTGTAAAAAATGCAAAGGTTCTGGCAGATACACTGATCGCAGAAGGTCTGACAATCGTGTCCGGCGGTACGGATAACCACCTGATGCTCGTTGACACACGCAGCGTGAACATCACAGGTAAAGAAGCCGAGCACGTACTCGATTCGATCGGTATCACAACGAACAAAAACGCGATTCCATTTGATCCAACAAGCCCATTCATCACAAGCGGTATCCGTCTGGGTACACCAGCAGCAACGTCCCGTGGTATGGATGAGCCAGCAATGGAGCAAATCGGTAAAATCATCGCTGCAACCTTGAAAGCACCAAAAGACGAAACCGTTCTTGCTCAAGCGCGCAAAGATGTAGCGGAACTGACTTCCCGTTTCCCTCTGTACGAGCAAGTAAAATACTAATCCGCTACTAACCGATACAGCCCGCGATCCATCAACAGGAGTTTCCTGTTGGGATCGCGGGCTATTTGGCATGATTGGCTTTTCGCGCTATGGGAGAGTGCTCCATATTATTTGCTGTCCGTATCCGTTATTTTCATGTATAATATGACAAAAAAAGGATATTGGAATGATTACAGTAATCATAGACAATCCGCCGTTCTTTCAATAAAAAGCGGAATCGGACGGCATAACAATAGACGTCAAAAGCCTTCAACTTTTTCCAATAATTTTTTTTGAAAAAATTAAAATAATTTACCCCATTCAAGCCATTTACTATTATAATAGTAAAGACTGGGCGAATTCAGTAAGATTGCGCTATGATTTGGAAATTGTAAGCGTTATACTACCAGATTCGAGAATTGCATGAATTCAGTAGAGTTGCTGGTGAAATTGACCTGAGGTAATGATATAATAGACAAGATTTACGGGGGGAAGCGTGTTCCCCGGTCCTTAATCGTGTGCAGTATGTCTGTGATTACATATGCAATACAGAGGGACTTACCATTGTTATTATTGAACATATACCGGAGGGACAAATCATGGCAAAACTGGTGATATGCGATCACCCTTTGATTCAACACAAGCTCACATTTATTCGTGATGTGAACACCAACACGAAGGAATTCCGCGAGCTTGTCGATGAAGTGGCTACCTTGATGGCGTACGAGATTACGCGCGATATTCCATTAGAGTCGATTCCGGTGGAAACACCGGTTGTGAGAACAGAAGGTAAAGTAATTTCTGGACGTATGCTCGGCCTCGTTCCGATTTTGCGTGCTGGACTCGGTATGGTTGATGGCGTACTGAAGCTGCTGCCTGCAGCGAAGGTAGGACATGTTGGATTGTTCCGCGATCCGCAAACGCTGCAACCTGTGGAATATTACGTGAAACTGCCGACAGACGTGCAGGAGCGTGAATTGATTGTAATCGATCCAATGCTGGCAACTGGCGGTTCTGCAATTGCTGCAATCGATGTACTCAAGAAGCGCGGCTGTACACAGATCAAAATGATGAACCTGATTGCAGCGCCTGAAGGTGTCAAAGCGGTACAGGATGCTCACCCTGATGTGGACATCTATGTAGCTGCACTGGATGAGCGTCTGGATGATCATGGCTACATCGTACCTGGTCTGGGCGATGCCGGCGACCGTCTCTACGGAACTAAATAAAGCGAGGTATAACCATTATCATGAAGAAAATTAAAGTAATGACGATTTTTGGCGTGCGTCCCGAAGCAATCAAGATGGCACCGCTCATTCTTGAACTTCAAAAGCATCCCCAGCATATTGAATCGGTTGTATGCGTAACGGCACAGCACCGCCAAATGCTTGACCAAGTATTGGAAGTGTTCAACATTACGCCGGATTATGATCTGGATGTGATGAAGGACCGCCAGACACTGAATGAAATTTCCATCCGTGTGCTGCAGGGCCTGGAGCCTGTGCTGCGTGAAGCGAAGCCGGATATCGTGCTTGTCCATGGCGATACACTGACGACCTTTCTCGCAAGCTACGCTTCATTCATGCAGCAGATCAGCGTAGGTCATGTAGAAGCCGGACTTCGTACGTGGAACAAAATGTCTCCATATCCGGAAGAAATGAACCGTCAGTTGACCGGTGTGCTTGCCGATCTGCACTTCTCGCCGACCTCTGTGTCCGCAGGCAACCTGCATAAGGAGAATAAGTCTGCGTCAAGCGTGTATATCACAGGCAACACTGTAACGGATGTGTTTCAATATACTGTACAAGCTGATTACACACACCCTGTATTGCAATGGGCAGAAGGTAAGCGCCTGATTCTAATGACGGCTCATCGCCGTGAATCGCAGGGCGAGCCACATCGCAATATTTTCCGTGCTGTGAAGCGTATTGCTGATGAGTTTGAGGACGTAGCGATTGTGTATCCGGTTCATCCAAGCCCTGCAGTGAAGGAGCCCGCTTACGAAATTCTGGGCAACCATCCTCGCATCAAGCTGATCGATCCACTGGATGTTGTTGATCTGCATAATTTCTATCCGCATACCCATTTGATTTTGACGGACTCTGGTGGTCTGCAAGAGGAAGCTCCTTCATTTGGTGTACCGGTACTTGTATTGCGTGATACAACAGAGCGTCCGGAAGGAATTGACGCAGGTACACTTGAACTGGTGGGTACAGATGAAGCGAAGATTTACGAGCGTGCGCATGCGCTGCTCACAGATGGAGAGCAGTATGCTTCGATGAGTGAAGCAGCGAATCCATACGGTGATGGGCAGGCGTCCAAACGAATTGTCAATGCGATTTTGCACCATTACGGCATTTTAGAAGAACGTCCTGAAGAATTTCACACAACGTTCAAAAAAGGCTCTGAAGCTGTCTTGTGAAAAAGCGGATTGCAGTATACAGTGATACTGTAGGGTACGTGCGGTTAATCGCGCAGTATCAAGTAATGATTCGTGAAGACTTTGCGTTAAAGTGCTAAAGCATAATGGTTTGACAAAGACTTGAACGATTCAGTACAATGAACTGGGATTCCGAGGGTGGAGTGTGTAATGACAGAACAACAACAGCGCAAACCGGATGGTTCGTCGCCGTGGAAGGCGGTCGGACTGGTAAGTGCAATTGGTATCGATCTGACTGTATGTACACTCGCCGGATTCTGGTTCGGCTCCTGGCTAGACCGCCTATGGAATGGTTCTGGCATTGGAATTGCCGTAGGCGTGCTTGCAGGATTGGCTGCTGGAATCGTAGGCATCATTGTCATTATTAAGAAAATAGTGGGGGACCCGAATGAATGAAATACCAAGTTACATTTATTGGCTGACCCGGACCACCTTTGGTTTTCTTGCCCTTTGCTTTTTGGCTGTCGCTATTCTTCCGGACTATCGTTCGATTGCTTTTGGTCTGATTGTGGGCGCTGCCGTCAGCTTTGTGAATACAAAGTATCTGGCGCGTAAGGTTCAGAAGATGACCGATGAAGCAGCAAGCGGCACAGGGAAAAGATTCAAAGGCTTGGGCTTTGCGCAACGGGCGGCTTTTTCGATTGGTGCTGTGATTTTGGCCGTCGAATTTCCGCATGTATTCGAGATTCATGCTCTTGCGGGCAGTCTGGTGTTTGCACCGTTTGCGCTTGTCGTTATCGGCTTTATCCTTTCTCGTCGCGAAAATAAGCTAGACTCCGACAACGAAAGGGGTGAAAAAAATGCATGAAGCACCGATAGTTCAAATTGGAGGTTTAAAGTTTGACCTTGCGTTGATTCTAACCGTGATTGTAAGTGGTATCATTGTTTTCGCACTCGCGAAGCTGGCCACACGCAATCTATCTGTGGAGAATCCAGGCAAGCTGCAAAACTTTATGGAGTGGGTAATCGAATTCGTACAGGGTTTGATCTCCAGTACGATGGATTACAAAAAGGGAGCACCGTTCTTATCGCTCGGTCTGACACTGATTATGTTCATCTTTGTCAGTAACATGCTCGGTCTGCCGCTTGTCGTTCCATTCAAGTATACAGATCCTGCAGCAGCTAATTTCTTCGGTTTGCCGCTCACATCGGTTCTCGATGGTCTGAATTCAGGCAAAGAGTATGTTGAGGTAGGCTGGTGGAAATCACCAACTGCTGACGCTGCGTCCGCAATGGGATTAGCACTGATCGTATTCGTTCTGGTTCACTTCCTGGGGATCGTGAAGAATCCGAAGCATTATTTCGGTCATTACTTCAAACCGTTCTTCTTCTTCTTCCCAATTAACCTGATCGAGCAGTTCTCCAAGCTGTTGACACACGGAATGCGTCTATTCGGTAACATTTTTGCCGGTGAGGTTCTAATTTCCGTATTGCTCAAAATGTCGACACTGTGGTTTGGAGCCGGAGCGATCGCTTCGATTCTCGGCTTGATCGTATGGCAAGGATTCAGTATCTTTGTTGGTGTAATCCAAGCTTTTGTATTCACCATTCTGGCTATGGTATACATATCGCAATCGCTGGAGACGGATGAGGATCATTAACTCATTATCGACTTTTGAGAGCGCATTTTGAATAGCGTGGTCTGATGGTTTTTTGTAACTGGTTTCACAGTTCGGAAGTTGGATATCCCTTCATACCGGGCTCAACATAAATAATAATTCACACACTCTAAGGAGGATTTTTTCAATGGGAGCATTAGCATTTCTGGCGGCAGCTATCGCCGTAGGTTTGGGCGCATTGGGCGCAGGTATTGGTAACGGTCTGATCGTAAGTAAAACGGTAGAAGGTATCGCTCGTCAACCGGAAGCGAAATCCACGCTGCAAACGGTAATGTTTATCGGTGTAGGTCTGGTAGAGGCCCTGCCAATCATCGGTGTCGTACTGGCGTTCATTTTCTACGCTGCTGCATAAACAAAGAACAAATGAACTGGCGGGGAAGGCCACAGCCATCCGCGCCTTCTTTTTAGCGTATGTGTGCGTGAAGTCATAGGATTCGGCTAGTTTCTTCATTAATATCATGTTATTTCGATTTGGAAGTTTCGGGGAAGGAGTGAACTGATTTGCATTTTGAATGGACTAACCTTGTGATCGTGATCGTTGCGTTTCTGATCCTGTACTGGCTCTTGAACCGTTATGCATTTGGTCCGCTGTTTTCGGTGATGGAAAAGCGCCGTGAACTGATCAAGCAGCAAATGGATGAAGCAGCTCAGACGCGCAATCAGGCAACTCAATTTGTAGAAGAACAAAAAGCAGCGTTGCAGCAAGCACGCAAAGATGCTCAGGACATCATCGAGCAAGCTCGTCAAACGAGCAACAGCCAGGCTGAACAACTGATCAACCAGGCAAAAGAAGAGTCGGTGCGTCTTAAAAATGAGGCTGCACGCGATATCGAAACTGAGAAAAACAAAGCCGTGGCTGCACTGCGCAGTGAAATCGGCGCTGTCTCCGTACAAATCGCTTCCAAAGTACTGCAAAAAGAAGTTGATCCGAAAGCGCAGGAACAACTCGTTGATAACTACTTGAAAGATGTAGGGATCAGACAATGAGCCGGGATACTGTAGTATCATCCCGCTATGCAAAGGCACTTTTTGAAGCGGCGTCCGATAGCGGACGTGTTGAAGAGACAGGTCAGGAGCTAAAAGCCGTTGTTGATGCGCTTACGGCGGATCATGATTTCCGTAATTTTATCGCGACACCGAATATATCGCTCGCCGATAAGGAAAAGGTGCTGGAAAATGTCTTTTCAGGCAAAATTTCCGATGCGCTGCTTCGCACACTGCTGTTGCTGATCGAGCGCGGTCGGTATGAGGTGTTTCCGGAACTGCTGAGCAGCTACAACAACATTGTAAGCACTACGCTCAACATTGCGGATGCAAGTGTGTATACACCGTTTCCGCTCACCGAGCAGGAGCAGGCAGAAGTGGCAGCCACTTTTGGTCAATTATCGGGCAAGCGTCTTCGTATACAAAATATAATTGATGAGTCATTGATCGGCGGACTCAAAGTAGTCATTGGCGACAAGCTATATGACGGCAGCGTCTCCGGCAAACTGGAGCGTCTGGAAAAGTCTTTTCGGAGACAAGCATAAGAGACAGGAGGGACTGACTTGAGTATCAGACCTGAAGAAATCAGTACATTGATTAAAAGTCAAATCGAGCAATACAAAAGCGATATTGAAGTTGTAGAAGTCGGTACCGTTATCCAGGTAAGCGATGGTATCGCCCGTGTGTACGGTCTGCAAAATGCAATGGCAGGCGAATTGCTTGAGTTTTCCAATGGCGTAATGGGTATGGCTTTGAACCTTGAAGCGAACAACGTCGGTGTCGTTATCCTCGGCACATATACAGATATTCGTGAAGGCGACCAGGTTAAGCGTACTGGACGTATCATGGAAGTTCCAGTTGGTGAAGCACTGCTGGGTCGTGTTGTAAACTCCCTCGGTGAGCCAGTTGATGGCAAAGGTCCAATCAACGCTACTGAAACTCGTCCGGTTGAAGGTCAGGCACCTGGCGTTATCGACCGTAAATCGGTTCATGAGCCAATGCAAACCGGTATCAAAGCGATTGACGCAATGGTTCCAATCGGTCGCGGTCAGCGTGAGTTGATCATCGGTGACCGTCAAACAGGTAAAACATCGGTTGCGATCGATGCGATCATCAACCAAAAAGGCCAGGGCGTGAAATGTATTTATGTTGCCATTGGTCAAAAGCAATCTACAGTAGCACAGGTAGTGGAAACACTGCGCCGTCACGGTGCACTGGAATACACGATCATCGTGACTGCATCCGCTTCCGATCCTTCTCCAATGCTGTACATAGCTCCATACGCAGGTTGCGCAATGGGCGAGTACTTCATGTACAAGGGCGAGCATGCACTGATCATCTATGATGACCTGTCCAAGCAAGCTGCTGCATACCGTGAGCTGTCCTTGCTGCTTCGTCGTCCACCGGGTCGCGAAGCATTCCCGGGTGACGTTTTCTACCTGCACTCCCGTTTGCTGGAACGTGCAGCGAAGCTGAGTGATGAGCGTGGTGGCGGTTCCCTGACGGCACTGCCATTTATCGAAACACAGGCTTCCGACGTATCGGCCTACATTCCGACTAACGTAATCTCCATCACGGATGGACAGATCTTCCTGGAAGCTGACTTGTTCTATGCAGGTCAACGTCCGGCGATCAACGTTGGTATCTCGGTATCCCGTGTCGGTGGTTCCGCACAGATCAAAGCGATGAAAAAGGTTGCAGGTACACTGCGTCTGGATCTTGCACAATACCGCGAGCTACAAGCTTTCGCACAGTTCGGTTCCGATCTGGATAAATCGACACTGTCGCGTCTGAACCGTGGTGCGCGCATGATGGAAATTCTGAAACAGGGCGTTAACCAGCCACTGCTTGTTGAACAACAGGTTGTGAGTCTGTACACGGCTGTCAAAGGTCATCTGGATGATATTCCGGTGGCAGATGTACGTCGTTTCGAGTCCGAGTTCCTTGCCTTCATGAGCAGCCAGCATGACCACGTACTGAAGTCGATCCGCGATACAAAAGATCTGACAGCAGATAACGAAGCAGCGCTGGTTGAAGCGATCCAAACATTCAAAAAAGGCTTCGCAACAAGCTGATTTCACTTGTGAATCTCAGCAATCCATTTTCAAATAAGCGAATGATGGCAACGTCGTATCGCTACACGATATAACAGGTCATACGCGGTGGACATGGTTCCACTCGTATTTCTGCCAGACAGGCATCTACAGGTCAGGATGGCTACGTATGCCAACTGACCTGCAGCATGTTTGCAGAAGTCACTGTTTTTGGTCAGACAAGGGACTCCCGAGCCCGGCCCCAGGCTGTGCGGCATCTGACCGCATGACTTTGAACGGGATTCAAAGGTTAAGGTGGTGAAACATATGGCTAAAGGTATGCGCGAGATTAAAAGGCAAATCAAAAGTGTCCAGAACACAAAGCAAATTACGAAGGCGATGGAGATGGTAGCTGCCTCCAAGCTGCGTAAAGCACAGGAGAAAGCGGAATCTGCACGTCCCTATTCGGAAAAGCTGCGTGAAGTGGTAACAAGCATCGCTGCGGGTACAAAAGGAATCAAGCACCCGATGCTGGATAAGCGTCCGGTTAAGCGCATTGCTTATCTGGTCGTAACATCCGACCGTGGTCTGGCCGGTGGCTACAATGCCAACGTTTTGCGTCATGTGAGCAACGAAATTCGCCAGCACCAGAATGAAGGTCGCGAATACGAACTGTTCGTTATCGGACGTAAAGGCCGCGATTACTTCCGTCGTCGCAGCATGTCGGTTACGGACACCGTTACGGAGCTGACAGACTTCCCTACGTATGCAGACATCAAATCGCTTGCTCAGGCAGCGATTCAAGGCTACGAAGAAGGACGTTATGATGAGCTATACGTATGTTATAACCGATTTATAAACGCATTGACACAGACACCGACCTCTGCGCTTCTGCTTCCAATGGATACAGGTAGCATGGAGAAAAGTTCGCTTGCTGCGAGCTACGAATATGAGCCATCTGCTGAAGAAGTGCTCGCCGAGTTGCTTCCAAAATACGCACAAACACTGATCTACGAAGCATTGCTGGAAGGCAAAGCAAGTGAGCAGGGTGCACGTATGACAGCAATGGGCAGCGCGACGAAAAATGCTTCGCAGATGATCAACGATCTGTCACTCGTTTACAACCGTGCACGTCAGGCAGCAATTACCCAGGAAATAACGGAGATTGTTGCAGGAGCAAACGCACAGGGCTAACATTTGTCTGCACATCGGTGCAAAGCATAACAGCTTAAAGGCGACAGATTGCGCAGGACGAAATGGCGCAGGCTCGCTTAATCCATAATTGTTGTATACAGCAAGTCAGTAGGAGGGAAAACGATAATGAACAAAGGACGCGTTGTAAGTATTCAGGGTCCGGTCGTTGACGTTGCATTCGAACGTGGACAATTGCCGGAAATTCTGAACGCGCTCAAAGTCGATGCGACACTGGAGAACGGTAACAAAATCGACCTGACGCTTGAAGTATCCAACCACCAGGGTGATAACTTGGTGCGTTGTATTGCCATGTCTTCCACTGACGGTCTCGTACGTGGTCTGGAAGTACAGGATCTGGGCGGCCCGATTTCCGTTCCAGTAGGTACCGTAACACTCGGTCGTGTATTTAACGTACTCGGTCAGCCAATCGATGAAGCGGGTGAAGTGGTAGCTGAAGTTCACAATCCGATTCACCGTGAAGCACCAAAATTCGACGAGCTGTCCACACAGGCAGAAATGCTCGAAACAGGGATCAAAGTTATCGACCTGCTTGCGCCTTATGCAAAAGGCGGTAAAATCGGTCTGTTCGGCGGTGCCGGCGTAGGTAAAACGGTAACGATTCAGGAGCTTATCAACAACATCGCACAGGAGCACGGCGGTATCTCCGTATTCTCCGGTGTCGGCGAGCGTACTCGTGAAGGTAATGACCTGTACCACGAGATGAAAGACTCCGGCGTTATCAGCAAAACAGCTATGGTATTCGGTCAAATGAACGAGCCTCCAGGTGCGCGTCTGCGCGTTGCCCTGACTGGTTTGACAATGGCTGAGTATTTCCGTGACCAAGAAGGTAAAGACGTACTTCTGTTCATCGATAACATCTTCCGTTTCACTCAGGCTGGTTCTGAAGTATCCGCCCTGCTTGGACGTATGCCGTCTGCGGTAGGTTATCAGCCGACTCTTGCTACAGAGATGGGTCAGCTCCAAGAACGTATCACATCGACTAAAAAAGGTTCGGTTACATCCATTCAGGCGATCTATGTTCCTGCGGATGACTATACTGACCCGGCTCCAGCAACAACGTTTGCTCACCTGGATGCAACGACAAACCTGGAGCGTAAAATTTCTGAGATGGGTATCTTCCCAGCGGTTGATCCGCTGGCATCCAGCTCCCGTATCCTGACACCAGAAGTTGTCGGCGAAGAGCACTATAACGTAGCTCAAGGCGTACAACGTATCCTGGCACGTTATCGTGAATTGCAGGATATCATCGCAATCCTCGGTATGGACGAGCTGAGTGAGGAAGATAAGCTGACTGTTGCGCGCGCGCGTAAAATTCAGCGTTTCCTGTCCCAGCCTTTCCACGTTGCCGAGCAGTTTACCGGTATCAAAGGCTGCTACGTGCCTGTTAAAGAAACAGTACGCAGCTTCAAAGAGATTCTGGATGGTAAACACGATGAGCTTCCAGAAGCAGCATTCCTCTTTGTAGGCACAATCGAGGAAGCAGTGGAGAAAGCGAAAACACTGTAAGAGAATGCCTGCAAAACGTGAGGAGGGATGAAAGTGAGCACGTTTTTACTGGAGATCGTCACACCAGAGCGCATGGTCTTCTCTGAACAGGTAGATCGTTTAATCGCTACAGGTGTAGAGGGTGAAATGGGAGTTCTGGCCGGTCATATTCCAACGGTAACGCCGCTTAAAGTGGCTCCGCTGGTCTTTCAGGCTGGCAATAAAAGAACGACATTTGCGATTCAGGGTGGATTTCTTGAAGTACGTCCCGATAAAGTGGTCGTACTTGCAGAAAGTGCTGAACGAGCGAACGATATCGACGTGGAGCGCGCACGCGCTGCCAAAGAGCGTGCCGAACGCCGTCTGAACAACCGCTCCAGCCAGGATCATATCGACTTCCGTCGTGCTGAGCTTGCGCTGCAGCGTGCCATGAACCGTATTAAAGTATCTTCTTCGGGTGAAAACCGATAATACCAACAAGCCGGTCCGTCTTATGCGGTCCGGCTGTTTGTATTTTAGAGCGGTATTTGCTAGGTGTTTAGACCCATATGGTTATCCAAGCTGGTTATCGTGAAATCGATCGGATAATGAGCGCAATCCAGAAAAAACCGCAATTATACACGAAAAAGACGCATAATTGATGAATTTTTTCAGCAAATGAATAAATATGACAAGAATACGGCGAAATTTGTAAATTTGGGACTGGATTCTTTGCGTAAGGGCAAGTATTATAGAATAGTCCGTGTTAAAGGCTGATTGCTAAGTAATTTTTGTAAGGAGGCTGTGAGCTGATGAATACAGTAGATGCGGGAGCCGCTGTTGGCACAAACGGTTTGCTATCGATTATCATCTCGCTGCTTTGCATAGGTCTTTCATGGTGGGCATTGCAAAATTTCAAGTTTGACCTGCTGGTTCGTCATCCCAAGAGTGCTGCTGGTAAAATGCTTCATCTCCTACTAGCGATTGTGCTTGGGCATTTCGTATCTGCGTTTTTACTGGATTATCTTCAGTGGACGCAAGCGCTTCGTTTCATGTTTTGAACACGATAATAACGGTTATAACTGTTTTAGGCTTATTTAGCGTACTGCGGAATAGCCAATGCAATGCAACAATGGTTTTAAACTATGTTAATGAATGCTTTTTATGATTGTACTGAACTGTCACTGGAACACTAATCACAACATCAACTATTAACATTTACATGCAATAGGCATCTTAAAACGGAATCGAATAGCAAAATATACAGGCTGGCACTTCACAATCAGACAGCACGATCATCGCCACCGCCATGTTCACCTTACTATTCATCACCAATTATTATGCCGTACAAGCAAAATGACGCGCGGAGGGAAACCTAATGAGCAAATTTATCGTCCGCGGTGGCAAGCGATTGACAGGGAATGTCAAGGTAAGCGGAGCTAAGAATTCAGTTCTCCCGATTATTGCTGCCTCTTTACTGGGAGAAAAAGGTGCAAGCATCATTCATGAAGCACCTTCCCTAGACGATGTAATGACAATCAACAAAGTATTGGAATCGCTGGGAGCTGTGGTTACATACCAGAACGAGACGATCCATGTGGATGCGCAGGAGCTTTCGTCCTGTGAAGCACCATATGAATGGGTAAGTAAGATGCGTGCTTCGTTCCTGGTCATGGGTCCTCTTCTGACTCGTCTTGGTCAAACCCGTATCTCGCTGCCGGGTGGTTGTGCAATCGGAACTCGTCCGATTGATCAGCATCTGAAAGGCTTTGAAGCGATGGGCGCTCAGATTAATCTGGGACAGGGCTACATCGAAGCCAAATGTGACGGTAGACTGCGTGGAACGAAAATCTATCTGGATGTAGCAAGTGTAGGCGCCACAGAGAATATCATGATGGCTGCGACACTGGCGGAAGGCATCACAACGATTGAGAACGCAGCGAAGGAACCTGAAATTGTGGACCTGGCTAACTTCCTGAACGGCATGGGTGCGAAAGTACGCGGTGCTGGTACAGGTGTGATCCGTATCGAGGGTGTGGAGAAGCTCCACGGAACCGAGCATACGGTTATTCCTGACCGAATTGAAGCAGGTACGTATATGGTTGCTGCTGCAATCACAGGCGGAGATGTATATGTGGAAGGCGCGATTGCCGATCACCTCGGTCCTGTTATTGCGAAGATGGAGGAGATGGGCGTTGAGATCACACCAGACGAAAATGGTGTGCGTGTCGTTGCTAATCATCCACTACGTGCTGTGGACGTAAAAACATTGCCTTATCCAGGTTTCCCTACAGATATGCAAGCGCAAATGATGGCGCTGATGCTGGCTTCCGAAGGTACTTCTGTAATCACAGAAACCGTATTCGAAAACCGCTTTATGCATGTCGATGAGTTTAACCTGATGAACGCGGGTATTCGTATCGAGGGCAGAACTTCGATCGTTACCGGCGGTGCAGCGCTTGTAGGAGCAAAAGTATGTGCGACCGATCTTCGTGCTGGTGCAGCTCTCATTTGTGCAGGTCTGGTTTCAGAAGGCACAACTGAGGTTGGCGGTACTCATCATATCGATCGCGGATATGTACATCTGGCAGAAAAGCTTTCCGGTCTTGGCGCGAACATCTGGCGTCTGGAAGAGGAAGAAGACAAACCAGCGGTAACAGCCCCTGCGGCTTCGGAAGAAGTAGCAAGCAAGCCTAAGCTCACAGGTACTCCTGTGCTGAATGTACAGCCAACTGGCGTGTAAGCGCTAGTTACACAGGGAACCAGCAGGCGCTTTGGTAATGCGCACTGAATTGCTGTGCTGGACGGACACCTTGATGCTGTGCAGTTGCATAGAACGATAGTTTTTCATAGTTAAACGAACAGGCCGGACCTTGTGTCCGGTCTTTTTGTATGCAAATCTGCTTATTTCCGAACATTCGCCCACTTCGACGGGGATTTGACATATAATAGCGTTGAATACGTGTATCAAGTATGCTAATTTTAATAAAGATTGACCGTGATTAGAGTTTGACGATCTGAGCATTTGGACGAAATGCGAATTCTGAGATAAATGGCATCCGCCACTGATTCAGACAGCTATGTTGGTGAATTCGCCCTGACGGTGTGGTGATAAGAGACTCTTTTACCGGAAATACGACTTTTGGAGGCTCTTGACATGTTTAGCAAGGATATCGGAATTGATCTGGGTACAGCGAATGTACTCATTCATGTGAAAGGCAAAGGTGTAGTTCTGGATGAACCTTCGGTCGTTACTCTGGAAACAAACACCAAGCGTGTGCTTGCAGTAGGCGAGGAAGCACGCCGTATGATCGGTAGAACGCCAGGAAATATCGTGGCGATTCGTCCACTGCGTGATGGCGTTATCGCTGATTTTGAAGTAACCGAGACGATGCTGAAGTATTTTATTAACAAAATAGGCGCGCGCAACTGGTACAGTCATCCGCGCATTTTAATTTGTGCACCGACTAACATTACCTCTGTTGAGCAAAAGGCCATTCGCGAAGCTGCAGAACGTAGCGGTGCAAAGGAAGTATTTTTGGAAGCTGAACCGAAGGCTGCTGCAATTGGTGCAGGCATGAACATATACGAGCCGAGCGGCAACATGGTCATCGATATCGGTGGCGGTACGACAGATATCGCGGTATTGTCGATGGGCGACATCGTTACTTCGTCTTCCTTGAAGGTAGCGGGTGACAAATTTGATGAAGCGATTATGCGTTATATCAAAAACGAATATAAGCTGATGATCGGTGAGCGTACATCCGAGGATATCAAAATCAATATTGCAACGGTTCGTCCAAATGGCATTCAACGTGAGATGGATATTCGCGGTCGTGATATGGTGTCAGGTCTACCGAAAACCGTAACGATCACAGCGAACGAAGTGCAAAATGCACTGGCGGATACGATCTCATCCATCGTTAGTTCTGCGAAGCTGGTACTGGAGCAGACTCCACCGGAGCTGTCAGCAGATATTATCGATCGTGGTGTCATTTTGACCGGTGGTGGTGCATTGCTGGATGGTCTGGAAGAGCTGCTTTCTCAAGAGCTGCACGTTCCTGTGCTTGTAGCCGAAGATCCGATGCATTGTGTCGTCAAAGGAACTGGATTAATGTTGAATAATCTGGATAAAGTATCTAAAAAAAAGTTCTAACCCAACCGATATAATATGTAATAGGCATATCCCGCGAAGCCGGGCAATGGCCGTCAATCGTCGTATATAATGAATGATATACTTATAGATAAGCGTCGGAACGGAATTTTTTAAAGTTGAGAGGAGTATCCGGTACATGCTAAGAGGTCTTTATACTGCCGCGTCGGGAATGATTACTCAGCAACGTCGTCATGACACTGTGACACAGAATATCGCGAATATCAATACGCCAGGTTACAAGCAAGTGGAGAGCATCGAGCGTTCGTTTCCAGACATGCTGCTTTCACTGAGTAATGGCGATGATGGTATGACCAATCGGCAGATCGGTAAAATCAATACAGGTGTACTGGCTGAGGAAAGCGTATCGATGAACGTACAGGGTGACGTGCACGCTACAGACTCGGCTGATGATTTTGCCATTGTATCGGATATCAATCTGGCTGATCCAGCAACAGGACAAAATATTCCTTTTGATCCTTCGGGCAAATATGTAGCGGCAAACGGTACGGTTACGTATCGTCCGCAAGCATTTTTCACCGTTACAGGTAAAGATGGGGAGACTGGCTACACCCGCGATGGTAACTTCCATCTGGATGGCGCAGGTAATATGTTAACGACAACAGGTAATCCAGTACTGGGTACAACAGGTAATCCAATTACACTGCAAGGGTCTATGGAGGATTACAATGTAGACTCACGCGGTATCATCACAGCGAAGGCAACTGGCGGAGAAGTTGGACGAATCGGCATCACGGTAGTGAATCAGCCGGGCTTGATGACGCGTACAGGTGATGGACTGTTTACCGTGAATAATCCAGCAACAGCGGGTGTTCGACAATTACAAGCAGGCGACAATGTAGAGATTCGTCAGGGTTATCTGGAAGGCTCTACTGTTGATGCAGCGACATCGATGGTAGAATTGAATGCTGCACTGCGCGCCTATGAATCCAACCAAAAAGTGATTCAATTTTATGATAAAAGTCTTGATAAAGCCGTTAACGAGGTCGGTCGTGTATAATAACATGAAGCAACTGTCAATCAAAGGAGGTCAATAATGAACAACTCCATGATCAGCGCCATGGTGGCGATGAGCGGTATTCAACAAAAGCTGGGCGTTGTGTCGGATAATATTGCCAACTCGGATACGGTAGGTTACAAAAGCAAAGATGCTACATTTGAGGATGTATTCACCACTGTGAAGCAACAGCCTGGAGCAGCTTCGCAATTGCCAGGCCGTGTGACAGCGAGTGGCTATAATATCGGTTATGGTGCTCGCATGGGCGAGGTAACAAGAAACATGACGCAAGGTGAATTGCATCAGACAGACAGTCCTACTGATCTGGCGATTCAAGGGGATGCGATGTTCCGCGTAAGCGCAGATGGTCAGGAAGGCTGGACACGCGAGGGTTCTTTCCACTACGTACCGGTAGCTAACGAGCCAAACAATGCCTACATGGCTACAGATCAAGGCTATCTGTTACTGGATCAGGATGGACAGCCTGTAAAGGTTCCTGCTAAAACGAAAATCGATATTGATGCTCAAGGCGTTATTCGTTCGACCGATGGTCTGGGTCGTGTGAAAATCGCTACGAAAACGGTAACTGTGAATGGTCAGGATGTTCAACGTCCAATGCGTATCGGTGTGGATCGCATCATTCATCCCGAAGGTCTGCAGCAAATGGACGGCAATTTCTTCGCATTGCCAACCAATGTGCAGCGTAATCAGGTTGCTGGCGTGATGTCCGCGGATACTCAGATTCGTCAGGGTTATCTGGAAGGCTCGAACGTTGACCTGAGCAGTGAGATGACAGACATGATCAATGTACAACGTGCTTATCAGCTGGCGGCACGGGCGCTGTCATCAAGTGACCAAATGATGAACATAACGAATTCGCTCCGTGCCTAGTCGTCGTTCAGCAATTCAGGAAGCAGCTAAAACACAAAAGGCTGCACCGAATCGGAAGCTAACGCGCAGACCGGAAGCTTCTGAATCGAAGGAGCGCGAGCAGGAGAAAAAGCCAGCAGCTTCTGCACGCTCAGCAGGGATGAAAACTCTGCACTTTATGCTCGTGTTGGTCGGATTTGCGGCTGCTCTGGTTATCGGCATGGCGGTAGGTTATTCCGTGCTCGGGCATCATAGCATTGCCGACGTATTATATCCCGAAACATGGGCTCATGTTTTCCAGCTTGTTTACGCACCATAAATAAAGCATATTATCCAAAACTCCTGCTTTTGCAGGAGTTTTATTTTTTATGCCGAAACCGTTATAATGATGTGGAATGCCTGACCAGGCTTACTGGTTCGCTTCAGGCTGAGCAAGCGCTTGAAGTGATATTCCCTACTATGGATTCCGCGTCTGTAAGTGACGTTGGATGAGAGGAGTTTTATCTGCATGTACGATATACAGCAAATCCAGGAAATTATTCCACACCGCCCGCCATTCCTGCTGGTGGATCGACTGCTGGAGCTGGAAGAAGGCAAACGAGCAGTGGGTATTAAAAATGTAACGATGAATGAGCCATTTTTTACAGGCCATTTTCCAGGCTATCCGGTGATGCCAGGTGTACTAATTGTGGAGGCACTGGCACAGGTTGGCGCCGCTGCTATTTTGAAAGTCGAAGCGAATCGCAGCAAGCTAGCGATGTTTGCCGGTATTGACGGTGTACGCTTCCGCGGACAGGTTGTGCCTGGTGATACGCTGCGTCTGGAAGTAGAGATCACACGTATGAAAGCATCGATCGGTAAAGGTCGCGCTGTGGCTACTGTAGACGGCAAGGTCGTTGTTGAAGGCGAAATCATGTTTGCCCTTACAGATCCGGATAAAGCCTGATCGGTAAGATAAGCATCATATTGGATAGGTTGTACCATACTAACGGATAGAGAAGGGATGGATATAATGACAACACTTAGCGAACAAGCAAAGCATAACCTGGATCAATGGCTGGGCGATCCGTCAATTGACGAGCAGACCAAACAAGAACTGCAAGGCCTCGATGGACAGGTATCCGAACTGGAAGACCGTTTTTATAGAGATCTGGAATTTGGTACAGGTGGTCTGCGCGGTGTCATTGGAGCAGGCAGCAACCGGATGAATAGCTATACAGTAGGTCGGGCTACACAGGGTCTGGCTGAGTATGTTTTATCGGTACATACTGGAGCGGATAAGCCATCGGTTGTCATCGCACATGACTCTCGTCACTTTTCGCCTGAGTTTGCACTGGAAGCCGCACTGGTACTTGCAGGCAATGGCATCGTGGCGAAGCTGTTCCCGTCGCTGCGTTCTACGCCAGAGCTTTCGTTTGCAGTTCGTCATTTGAAAGCAACCGGCGGTATTGTAATTACAGCAAGCCATAATCCACCGGAGTATAACGGCTACAAAGTATACAATGCGAGCGGCGGACAGCTTGTGCCACATGAGGCAGAGCAGGTGATCGAACAGATTCGTCAGATCTCTTCGTTTGCCAACATCAAGCGTCTGGAGCGCGATGCAGCCGAGCAGCAAGGTCTGCTGGTATGGCTGGGCGACGATGAGGATCAAGCTTTTCTGGATACCGTCACTTCAATCAGTGTAAATCGCGAGCTGCTTGCTGGTGAAGCTGGCAAAAACCTGAACATCATCTATACACCTCTACATGGTACAGGCTATCGTCCGGTGAAAGAAGGACTGAAGCGTCTGGGCTTCACGAATGTAACGATCGTGGAGCAGCAGCAAGAGCCGGATGGCAACTTCAGCACCGTCAAATCGCCTAACCCGGAAGAACGTGAAGCATTCACACTGGCGATTGAGCTGGGTGAAAAGATCGGTGCAGACATTCTAATCGGAACCGATCCAGACAGTGACCGTATGGGAGCAGTCGTGAAGGACAACAATGGTAAATATTTTGTTCTAACAGGTAACCAATCCGGTGCAATTATGATCCATTATTATCTTGGTCAATTGCAGGAGCAAGGTAAGCTGCCAGCAAATGGTGCAGTTGTGAAAACAATCGTAACGAGCGAAATGGGCGCAGCGATTGCAGAACACTATCATGCTACCGTATATAACACGCTAACAGGCTTCAAATATATCGGTGAGAAAATGAACCAGTTCGAGCAAACAGGTGAGCATACATTCCTGTTCGGCTACGAGGAAAGCTATGGCTACCTGGCTGGTAACTATGCACGCGATAAAGATGCCGTGGTAGCGGCATTGCTGATTAGCGAAGCGGCTGCTTATTACAAGCAACAGGGCAAAACATTGTACGATGTGCTGCAAGAGCTGTATACTCAGTTCGGCTTCTTCCAGGAAAGTCTGGAATCACGTACGCTGAAAGGCAAAGACGGCGTAGCACAGATTCAAGCGATTATGGAAGACTGGCGCAGTAATAGTCCTGCAGAGATCGGCGGCGTGAAAGTAACCGAAGCGCTCGATTACTCCAAAGGGCTAAACGGATTGCCAAAAGAAAACGTACTGAAATTCATGCTGGAAGATGGATCATGGTTCTGCCTGCGTCCATCCGGTACCGAGCCAAAGATCAAAGTTTACTTTGCGGTACGTGGCGACTCCTTGAGCGATTCGGAAGCACGCATGAACGGACTCAAGCAAGCAGTGATGAGCCGCGTAGACGGCTAAGCTCCACTTTAAAATTGGCGTAATTTGAGAGTAGGCTTTAAGCGAACAAACAGTATATAATAAAGCAGATGAATGAAGAGGTTCCGTTATCAGACGCGTACTCTGATGACGGAACCATTCGTTATGCCCAGCGGTAGAAGAGTTCTTTTGCTGAATGGGGATGACGGAATTATTAAGGAGGTACTTGAGTGGTTCAGAAATGGCAACACTGGAACAATCGTTCTGCAAAATGGTTATGGATACTGGTTATTATCGGGATGGTCGCATCCTTACCGGTAGCATACAGCCGTATTCAGACAGAGCACACGTCCCAAAATGTAGAGTTTGTATTCAACTATCGTGATCTGATTTCTATTGCGTCGTATCAGCCTCATCCCCAGGATTATATCAGGGAGCAGCTGCAATTGCTTAAAAATGCCGGAGTCGGCTCTGTAGCCTTGTATCAGAGTAATTTGCCTGAGCTGCAATCTTCTGGTCGACTGCATGTGTATAGTTCTGCGGATGTGGCTAATCGCCAAAATCAGGTGATTCCACTCAATGATAATTTTACGTATGTTCAATTTACGAGCAAAGTAAATGAAGAAATGATTCGTCCTATATTGGAGCGTGTATTCAGCTCGCTAGCGATTCCGGTATCCTCCTGGACATATCAGAATCTGCCTGGCATGGTAATCCAAACATCGACCGATGATGCAGGCTTGAAGCCGCTTGATCCAGACCCGGTGGCGATGAAGACGCTGCATGATATGGGCTTCCAGATCGTACCGCGGCTGAATGATGCACTTCCGTACAATCAAACCGTGATGAGTCAAATGCTGGACGAATTTGCCCAGTATGGCGTTAAAACGATTTTGTTTGATGGTGCCAGCGTAACGGGCTTTAATGATGATATTGAAAAGCATAGTATTGCCGCATTTGCTTCGCTGCTGAAAAAGCATAATTTTGCAATTGCAGCGATTGAGAATTTGAAAAAGCCACAGGATGGCTTTAGCAAGCTCGCTTATTTGAACAATTATAATGTGGTACGCCTGTATTCACTGAGTCAGGCAGATTCTCAGCTTGACCCGATTACAGTAGCTGATCGCTTTGTACTGGCAAGTAAAGACCGTAACATTCGTATGATGTATATAAATCTGGCTGTCTCTCGTGATACAACGAAAGCAGCAATGACCAATTCGATTGAAAATGTTATCTGGAGTTTGCAAGAGAAGGGTCATGCGATTCAGGATATTGAAAAAAATGGATTCAAATTGGGACCTGCAGTTGCGCGTGATGTGCATACGTTCCCGATGGAGCGCTATGTGAAGCTAATCGTACTGATCGGTGCCATTGCAGCGATCGCTCTGCTGGCCTACTACTTTGTACGCAAGCTGACGCTGGCGGTGTTTGTACTTGGTTTGATCGGTAGTGCGGGCCTGATCGTGATTCACAAATCGCTGCTGCTGGAGCAAGGTGTCGCATTACTGGCAGCAATCAGTATTCCAACGATTGCGATGATCTACGCAGTGAAAGCGGTAGATCGTCTGTACGAATCAAGAAATAGCCTGACTGTTGGTAAACGCGTAGGACAATCGGTACTGCTCTTCCTGCGTACATCACTATGGTCACTTACAGGCGCGCTGTTCATTATTGGCTTGCTGGACGATATTACGTACCAGCTCGTTATTAATCAGTTCCGTGGTGTGAGCCTGCTGCACTTTGCGCCGATTGCGCTGACTGCACTCTATATCGCGTTTTATCGTGGGAAAGAAAGCTTTGGATTTTCAGGTATTCGTAAGCTGCTCACACGTCCGATTACATTAACATGGGTTATCGTACTCGGTATTGTCGGTGTGGTCGGCATGTATTATCTGTCTCGTACGGGTAATGCAGGCACAGTATCACCACTTGAAATGCATTTCCGTAATGCGCTGGAAGGACTATTCAATGTACGTCCGCGTAACAAGGAATTTTTGATGGCACATCCAATCTTCATTGTAGGTATCTTTATCGCTGCCAAGTATCGTCAGGCGATTTATCTGCTGATCATTGCTTCGATTGGACAGTTGTCGATGGTAGATACATTTGCCCATATCCATTCGCCTGTCCTGATCTCGCTGACTCGTGGTTTGCTTGGTATGGGACTGGGTCTGGTACTTGGACTCGTGGCGATTGTCATCTGGCAAATTATCGAAAGGTGTTGGCGTAAATGGGCTCCGTCTCTGTTCAAATCGTAATTTCCGGCTATTATGGATTTCGAAATAGCGGTGATGAAGCTGTACTCAAATCCATTTTGAACTCACTTGCCGATCAGGAGCATACAGCAGGGATTAAGATCGTCCCTGTTGTACTGTCCAATGATCCGGAATGGACGGCGCGCATGTACGGTGTGCGCTCCGTGCACCGGATGAAGCTGGGTGAGATTCGCGCCCTTATGCGAGAAAGCGATGGATTGATTAGCGGTGGCGGTAGTCTGCTACAGGATGCAACCGGTCCGCTCACGATTCCTTATTATCTCGGTATTATCCATATTGCCCAGTGGGCACGTAAGCCTGTGTTCATTTACGCACAGGGCGTAGGTCCTGTCGAAAAAGGCTTCTTTTTCAAATGGATTCGCAATGTATTCCGCAAAAGTGCCTACGTTTCTGTACGCGATCAGGAGTCGGCTGCATTACTTGGCAGAATGGGACTCGATCCAGGTCGTATTACCGTTGTAGCTGACCCGGTTATGGGATTACCCCTGCCTGAAAATGAAGCCTCTACCGCTCCAGCATCAGCCGTAAGTATGCAAAATAGCACTGCAAAAGTCACAGAAGCTGGTCATACCGGTGCTGAAAATGATATGATACCTTTAACTGTGGACAGCGGTGCAGCAGATTCAGGTATGAATGCTGAAGCTGATGCGAATGCTGTACCATGTATTGGAATCTCGCTTCGCTTCTGGGATAAGCAGCGTCGTGAGCTGAATGGCATTGCGGATGCACTACAGCAGTTAGCACGTCAGCGTCCGGTGCATTTGCGCTTTCTGCCATTTCATTTACCAGAGGATGAGCAGGCTTCTGCTTATGTGATCGAGCGAATAGGTGATATCCATAGTTCCGGCAGTACGATTAGCACAGCCGAACAGGTTGTTGATCCTCAGCAAATGCTGGCAGAGGTCAGTCGATGCGATCTGGTGCTCGGTATGCGTCTGCATAGTCTCATTTATGCAGCATCCCAGCATGTTCCACTGCTCGGTATTTCTTACGATCCAAAGATTGATCAATTTTTGAATCGACTTGCGATTGAGCCGTCCGGTACGAGCGAAGCCGTACAGCCGGACCGTTTATTGAACGATATGCTGCATGTGCTGGATACAGCAGCGGAGTGGAAGCGTGATAAAGCTCCATACATTGCAGCACTCAAGCAGGATGCTGCGCAGCCAGCGCAATTTATCGCTCATTATTTTTTAGGACAAAGGTGATCCTTACATGAATGCATCGACTACCATTCCGACCGTGCCAATCTATGGTCTGAATGTTTCCAAACTGAATATGAATGATACGGTACGTCATGTTGAGCATCTTATCGAGCAGCGGCAACCGAATCAGATCATTACAGCTAATCCGATTATGATCATGACTGCACTGGAGCAGCCTCAATACATGCAAGTGATGCAAAATGCAGAGCTACTCGTTCCGGATGGAGCTGGTCTGGTATGGGCAGCATCCACATGCGGACAACCGGTAGCTGAGCGTGTAGCAGGTTTTGATCTGCTGCATCGCCTGATGGATCTTGGACAGCAGCGTGGCTGGAAGGTTTATCTGCTCGGCTCCTCGCCAGACGTGATTCAGGATACAGCGGCTCGGTTACAAAGTTTATATCCGGGTACTGTGATTGCTGGCTATCGTGACGGGTTCTTTGGACCGGATCAGGATGCCGAAGTGATTGCATCTATACGTGAAGCGAATCCGGATATTTTGTTTGTCGCACGAGGACTCGATACACAGGAGCCGTGGATTGGCAAATACAAGCATGAACTTGGTGTACCGATTATGATGGGGGTTGGCGGCAGCTTCGATATCATCTCCGGCAGAACGAAACGGGCGCCGGTGCTGTTTCAGAAGATGCGGATGGAATGGTTTTACCGCCTGCTAAAAGAGCCACACCGTTATAAGCGAATGCTTGTGCTGCCCAAATTTGCTGTAAAAGTGCTCAAAGACAAGGAAAGTGTAACAAAAGTGCAGTAAATCATCATTTTTTTTGCAAAATCAGCTATAAAATCGTTAAAAAAAGCTTGGTGTTTAGATTCGAACGGAGTATAATTGGCTCCGTGAGATAAATTGGGGGTCGAAAAGCCAAATGTTAATCGTTTGTATTCTTGGGTTTGTGCTGGCGCTCGCTTTAGCGCTTGTTCTTACACCACTCGTCAAAAGGTTTGCGGTTCGAATTGGAGCAGTTGACGTTCCGAATGCCCGCAAGGTGCACACACGTATTATGCCACGTATGGGCGGTCTAGGAATTTTCCTGGCTCTAGTCATTGCATTTCTGGTTGTGTTGCCATTCTTGCCTTTTGATCTTCCTGCCCGTGATGCCAATTTCATGAAAGCCTTCTTTACTGCAGGCTCTATCATTGTACTGATCGGTGTACTGGATGACCGCTTTGAGCTGTCAGCCAAAGTTAAACTGATCGGACAACTCGTCGCTGCGTGCACAGTTGTATTTGGATACGGTATTCGTGTTGATTTTGTAGATATTCCTTTTCAGGATAATTATTTCGCTCTGGAAAACTGGATTTCGATTCCGCTTACGATCTTCTGGATCGTTGGTGTAACGAATGCCATTAACCTGATTGACGGTCTGGATGGACTGGCAGCCGGTGTTTCCGCTATTGCGATTGGTAGTATTTTTACGATGTCATTGATTATGGGTAACTACCCTGTTGCATTGCTTTGTGTACTGCTGCTGGGAGCGATCGTAGGATTCCTGTATTTCAACTTCCACCCTGCGAAGATTTTCATGGGGGATACAGGCTCATTGTTCCTCGGTTTCAGTCTTGCGATGCTGTCCCTGCTAGGATTCAAACAGATCGCAGTCGTGTCGTTTATTACACCGCTGATTATTATCGGCGTACCTTTGTCGGATACGTTCTTCGCTATCATTCGTCGCTGGGTACATAAGAAGCCGATCTTTGCACCGGATAAAGGTCACTTGCATCACTGCTTACGCGAGCTTGGACTGAGCCACCGTCAAACGGTACTCCTGATCTACGGAATTGCTTCCTTCTTCGGTGTACTGGCTATCATCCAATCATCGGCAGCGATTAACGATGCGAACTGGGTTACCTTTGTCGTCATCTGTGTAATGATGTTTGTGATGCAGATCGGTGCTGAACTCATCGGTCTTGTTGGACAGACGAAGCGTCCTTTGCTTGACCTTATTGCTCGTCTACGCGTAAAGCCTGATCCGACGCGTGGCAGCAAACCTTAACTTGTATTGCCAATCAACCATTTCAAACTAAACACCAAGTCTTGATATGGAAAGCCTCCACATCGATGCGTATAGCGCCGATATGGAGGCTTTTTTGGTATGAATATCCTAATGAAGCATCAACTAAAACGAGTTTCTACTATTATATGTGCATCTGCTTATCCAACTTTGATTGGAAGCTAGAATAAATTCAGCAAAGCAAGCAAGCGAAATCAATCCATGCAATCAATCTATCCAACGAAATAAATAAACTAATCCCCTCCAACCAAATCGAATACATCCCAAAGCCCGCGCCATCAGCGGCTTTGCGCAAGTATGCAAAAAATCAAGTGTAAAAATTTGTCCATATCTTAACGATTGTACGATCGAGATGTAATGTTTTTTCTTGGAATTTCCTAATTTTATTAAAATCTACACTATCCTTGCCGATAAAAAGGGTAGACAGGTTAAGCCCGCCATGCAGAGCCAAAGCTGTGAGCGGAACAAGAGGAGGAACATTATTTTGAAGAAAATACTATCGATGTTATTGGCGGTAGTCTTGTTGGCTGGCCTTTTGCCTCAAGGAATTGGCGGCAATGTGGCGCAGGCAGCAACAGGCAACTTTTTCATTTTTCCGAATGAACAGTATGATATCTCAACACCACGTATCGCCAATAGCGATCGTCTTACGGTAACGGGTAGCTACAGTAACATTAACGCAAACTCGATTACGTATGATGTTGAGCAAATTTCCAAAAACGGTGACACCGTCACTGTTATCAACTCCAATAAAGGATTGAGCGGAAATATCACTGCAAGCACCTCCGGTGGATCAAGTCTTACGATTTCCGACATCCCACTGTTTGCAGGTTTGAACCGTATTACATTTAAAGCAACGCAAGGCGTTTCTTCTCAAGTTGCAGAGTCCATTTATGTAGAATATCGTGATGGCCCTACAATTTATAACCTAACAGGCGTACTGGATAATGACACCGTTGCGCTGAAAGAAAATACGCCAGTTGTACTGACAGCAGCCAAAGGTGGAATTAATGACGGACAACAAACAGCCAACATGTCGCTTAGCGGTTCCGCACCAAACGCGACAAAAGTGACTGTACTCGTTAACGGTGGTAACAGCCGTACAGCGATTGTTTCAAGCGCGAACAATTATCAATTTACCGTGGCACCAATCGCATTGAAGCTCGGTAAAAATACACTGACGATTCAGGCAATTAACGGAACACAGGTGCTGGAAACAACACGCGAAGTTACGTTCTATAATGGTCTGACTACGTTCTATGATACGTATGCTCAGAGTGATTCCAACACTTCTGCTGACTTGTCGACATTCCCTGACTTTACGGTCTCCAAGAACACATTTGGTGTAACCGGTAAAGTCGTTGTTCCTCTGACAGATGGTAAACGTCCAACTGATCTGACCAACTATATCAGCTACACATTTAGTGGAGCAGGTTTGCCAGATGGAGCAGTATCAACTAATTATAGTGGTAGTGTAACTCCAACAATCGTAGAAGCTGAAAGTACAGCAGCGTACATTACACTGCAATATAGTATCCCTGAAAGTTCTTCACGCACATTCGATTATGATCAGGGTATTAACCTTTCGATTACAGCAAAAAATGATTCCAGCAAAGGTCTGGGATTAACACTGCGTAATAGCGCAGCAGCCTATATTTATAAAGTGAACTACTTGTCTGGTTACACAGAGAATACAAGTGCTTCTGCAGCACAGGCTATGACGGGAACAACGCTGGATGGAGCTAATATTTTCTCCTTGCCTGCAGCACTGGAAGTGTTTGTAGTAAATGGTGATAGCAGCACTACGCTGAACAT
Source organism: Paenibacillus sp. (assembly GCA_039595515.1). Classification (GTDB taxonomy): domain Bacteria; phylum Bacillota; class Bacilli; order Paenibacillales; family Paenibacillaceae; genus Saccharibacillus. Next base: position 59,758 of record JBCNLJ010000016.1, read on the forward strand.
CAGCAAAGTTGTCGATGGAACTGGTAAAACAGCGACAGATGCACCAGCCTACACACAAATCAGCTCTGAGTCTGTTGTTCAAACTGTAAACGGAAGCTCGCAACGTATGCAGCGCCTGATTTACAAATTGACTAAAGTACCTGTAAATGGTACACAAACGCTTTACTTCACGGCTTCCAAAGGATCTGTAACAACTCCTGAAGTATCTGCAACAATTAACGTTTTGTTTGGTCCTTATGCAAGCTTCAACAAAGCATATGATGGCATGGTTATCCGTAACAGTCAGAACGTATCTGGTGCAGCAACTCGAATCATTACCGATACACTGGATAACTTCTCTGGTAAACTGCAAAATGTAACGACTCAATCCGATATCCGCTATGCAGATAACGGCAGTAATAAGCAAACGGTATTCTTCTATGTGAACAATACGCTCGTACCTCTGGTACCAGCAAGCTCGAATGCTAATGATCCTAACTTCAAAATCCAGGATGTAACCAAAGCGTATAGTGCGATGTTCTCGGGCCAGAATACGATCAAGCTCGTATTTAAAACCGATAAAACATCGTATGAATTGTCTGTAAAAATCAACCTGGTTCCTACAGATGTACCTGTTATTCCTGTAGATACGACTCTTGGCATTTTCCCATTCTCGTACACAGGCGGTAGTGATGCGATTCCTACAGCGAAGGATGCAGCATTCCCGGTAAATGGTACAGCTTATACGACTAAACAAAAGAATTTCAATATCTACGGTACGTTTGACTTTGTAGATTTGGGAACGAACCAGTCCAGTGTGAACAGTGCATTGGCAGATAGCTCGCTCAATAAAGCAAACTATATTTTACAAGTAACGAAGTCAGATGGAAGCACAGTAGGAACATGGACATTGAATAATCGCTTTACTTCAACGAATGGTGATGTTTTCAACACCAATTCCAGTGCAGGCGATACATTAAGTGTATTTTACGATTACAGCAAGCAATCCTTTGCATTTATCGTAAGAGGTCAGCAAGTACCTGATGACAGCAGCCCGGTTGTTTATAACTTTACGGTATACAACACAGGTACAGGCGGCCCAAGCTCTTCTGCAAGAATGGAGATCAGTAAACAAACAGATACGTATACTATTGTTCGTCCACTCGAAGCACAAAAATTGACGAACAGTAACTTCGTTGATGTTGTTATTAACTCTAAAAATGCTACTTCTGTTGTAATTAACAAAGAAACAGCTACAAAGGCACCTTTCTATACGGATCCTAGTGGCAAAGCTAACGGTAACGCACCAGAATACCCGGACGCTTATAAAGTAACAGTTCGTGATTTGAAACCGAATAAAGAAACTAAAATTCCAATCGTAGTGACAATTGCTGGTCAACAAATCAAAGATCAGGTCATTGTTAAATATGTACCTACGAACATTCCAGGTGCACAATTCATGATGGATATGAAAAACTCTGCCAAAGTGTTTGACGGCGATGTTAATCTCAAATTCCCATCCGGTACGAACCTGATTCGTAGAGATATTGGTACAACGGCTGAAGATCAACGTAAAAATGAAGTGTTCTCAGGCAATACACTGTTGTTCGGTATTGGTAATAGCCAGGACGGAGTTATCAACCGTTACAACTTTGAACAGGTTCCTACCAATATGGACCAGAAGTTTAAAGTTGGACAACAAATTTTCGTGAACCAGTTTAATAATCACTTTGTAAAAAGTAGTCCGGTTTTCTGGATTGACCCGGGTCTAGCAGATAACTTGGATTCTAAAGATTATGATCCTGTGACAGTGGGAGTAGACCCTTATCAGCCTTCCGATTCTACGGTGCCTAGCTTCTATGAGCGTGATCCACGTAACGAGCTTGTTCCATCGAAACGTGGAACACTGACACTGTCATACTCGGATAACGTTGCAGAAGACGCAGGTAAACTGATCACTGTATTCTTCTTTGACCGCTCGCTCGGTAACAGCTCCGGTCAATGGGAAAATATCGGTGGTGTAGTCAACGCGAAGAGTCATACCGTAACAGTACCGTTTGATCGTTTCGGTTACTATGTCGTTGCTAAGCTCAGCTACTCTTATGCAGATATTGTTCAACACAGCTATGCACGCGACTATATGGAAGCTCTGTTTGCTAAAGGTATCATGAAGGCGACAGATCCAGATAGCTCGTTTGGTGCAGACCAGTATGTAACACGCGGTGAGTTTACTCGTGCTATCGTAAGAGCGAAGGAAATGCCGTTTGATTTCCAAGGACCGAAGCATTTTATCGATGTGAGCAGTAATGATTCACAGATTCTTCCTGATGCACTATACGACTACCGCTATATCGAAACCGCAGCTCGTGCCGGCTTTGTTCGTGGTACGCAGCCACAGGTATTCAGCCCAGGTGAAAACATTAGCCGTCAGGATGCGGCAGTTATTATCGCTAAAGCATTGAACCTGAAGCTGGAGACGGATCAGACAAAGATCGATGCAGGTTTGCAGAAGATATTTAAGGATGCAAGTACAGTCGATCGTTATGCAAGAGCCTCTGTTTTGGCAGTAGCGAAAAAAGGCTTTATCAACGGATCGGCGATTGATGGCGATGCAACAAAAGGCTTTAACTTTACTCCGACAGCAAAAATGCTGCGCTCTGACACTGCCGTCATTCTGGCGAAGGTCATGATCAGTGATAAAAAGCTGCCGAAGATGTAAGAATTGAAAGTTAGCTGTAGATAGATATTTTTGATTAACCAGAGAGCCTTCACCTTTATTGGTGAAGGCTTTTCTTTGTAATGGGGATTCTTTTTAAAATTTAATCCAATAAACTTGAAACTCGAAAAACGTTGATATACCAAGGGTTTTCGGGCTTTTATTCGTCATAATAAACCATGAAATTATAAAAAAACAAAAAAACTTTAGAAACCTTGCAACCTTTTCGCAACACGCTGCGTCTATAAGTTTGGAAACAGCGAGAGCGACACTGAAAGTTCTCCTGAGCCCAGGTGTTTAAATAACAACAAACCTGTTTAGGTACTACTTAGAGTTATTAAAAAGTAGCTTGCAGTCACGGGTGAGTGGGCGAAGTTGGTAATTACTTTAAAAGTGTAGTAAGATCAATAAGGTTGTGCTAAAAATTTTTTTGAAGGCACTGCAACTTTTAAAGAAACCCTGCGTCTATATATACGAACCTGATGAAACGACAGCAAAAAGCATGTTAACAGGTTGTTGAATGACAATGATCCCTAATGGAATATTCAACAATCCCGATGTGAAAAAATGTCTTTACGGCATCATTGGCGCAAGTGTATAATACGTTTGGACACTGCGGTCTTCTGATTGGCGAATGTTCCGGTTACGATTTTCTGTGATTTTCACAGATATCATCATAAAACGGATTTGCTTGTACTCGGAAAGGGGGTGTAACGACATGAGTAAAAAAATCCATAACACACAAACAAACAAAAAAAATGTTTATGATATTCAAGGAGGAGACAAAAAGGTTATGAAAAAGTCTACTAAAAAAGTTATTAACGTAGCAGCAAGCGCAGCTTTGCTGGCTGGTATCGCTCCAGTTGCAGGTGTACTGGCTCCAACAGCAGCACATGCATCCGGTTCTTTCGATGTTTACAACGTTCCTACACTGAGCTCTACTTCTGTTTCTAAAGCACAAGGTGGCGTAGCTCTGGGTCGTGTTAAAGTTAACATCGACAAATTCACACTGAATGGCGGAAACAACACTCTGACTTTTACTCTGCCACAAGGTTTTGAGTTCCCAACTACTACAAGTGGTACTACAACTACATTTGATCAATTCAATAACACTGCTGTAACTGCGACTGGTAACACTTATACATTCGTAGCTGCTGGCGGCGCAAACACTGCTAACATCGGTGTTAATGTTATTAACTCTACAACTGCACAAATCGTCTTCAACGGTACTTCTAACCAATCTGACGATCTGGAAATCCTGCTTGACATGAAACAAATCGTTTCCACTGGTCCTAGCAGCGGCGACGTAAACGTAAACTTCTCTGCAGCTAACGGTAGCGGTCTTCCTACTGGTAACGTTAAAGTTGCAACAGTAGTATCTTCCGGTCAAGTAGCTGTTGAAGCTCGTGATACTCAATCTAGCAGCGACAACTTCAACTTCAACCTGCGTGTTACTGAATCCGTTGCAGCTTCCCTGAAAACAGGTAACGCAATCAAATTGAAACTGCCATCTGGTTTCGAGTGGACTTCCCGTGGTACAGCTACTTCGCTGTACGGTACACTGAAAAATGAAGATCTGAACGTAGAACTGAATGGCGACACAGCTACAATCTCTGCAAAAGCAACTTCCCAAACAGCTTCTTCTTTCGATCTGCCACTGACATTCACAGTACAAGACGAAGATAAAGCTAAAGAAGGCGATGTAACTGCTACAATCAGCGGTAACTCTTCTGTGAACGTATCTTCTCTGGTAGTTGGTACTTACGGTCAATACGGCGGTGGCGTAACAGTTGCTTCCCCAACTACAGTAGTAGCTGGTCAAGATGAGCAAAAAATCGGTAACGTAGTAGTTAAAGAATCCGTAGCAGGATCTTTCATTGCTGGCCGTACTGTAACTCTGCAACTGCCTGAGGGCGCTCGTTGGCAGTCTGTTTACACTGGTGGTGAAAACACAACTGGTACAACTGGTTCTATCGACACTGCTAATGGTCTGGTTACTCCAAACGTATCTTACACTGGTACTGATGGTCGTACTCTGAAACTGACTTTCCCAAGTCAAAACACTTCTAACAAAGCTGGTTCCATCACTTTGAAAGACGTTGAAGTAGCAGTTCAACCAGGTTTTACTGGTGATCTGAACGCTACAGTAGCAGGTAGCCAAGGTCTGACTGGTACAGTTAAACTGGCAACAGCAGTATCTGGCGTATCCCTGACTGCAACTAACGCAACTTACAACATTGCAATCGGTACTGACAATGCTTCTATCGGCGATCTGATGATCAAAGAAGGCGCTGCTGGTGCACTGACTGACGATGGTACTGGTCTGGTTGAAGTTCTTCTGCCAGCTGGCGTAACTTTCGGTTCTACTCCAACTGTATCCGTAACTGGTGGCGACCTGCGCATCCGTAACGTATCCGTTGACACTTACAACAACAGCGGTACTCAAGGCGTTCTGCGTTTCTACGTAGACAGCGAGAGCACAACTGCAAGCACAATCACTGTTAGCGGCGTTAACCTGCGTATCGACCGTACTGTACCACAAGGCGACATCGTTGCTAAAGTACAAGGCGACGGCGCAGCTTACACTGCATACCACGGTGCTGGTGATGTAGCAGACGTTTGGAACTCCAGCTACAAATACGCAGCTCAAGCAGCTATCGCTACAATCGGTACTGCACCAGCTGGTGAGACTGACAACGCTGTAACTGCTATCTACACAATCGGTAGCACTGCTTACACTGTAAACGGTCAAACTCGTACTGCTGAAGTTGCTCCTTACGTTGAAAACGGCCGCACTTACCTGCCAGTTCGTTATGTAGCAGAAGCTCTGGGCGTATCCCAAGCGAACATCCTGTTCGACAAACCAACTTCTGTTGTTACAATGATCAAAGGTGACCGTGTAGTTCAGCTGAAACTGAACACTAACCAACTGACAATTAACGGTTCCACAATCAACATGGACGTTAAAGCAGTAACTAAAGCTAACCGTACTGTACTGCCAATCGCATGGGTTGGTAAAGCTCTGGATGCAGTAATCCAATACGATGCTGCAGCTAAAACTGTAACAGTAAACAGCAAGTAATATCTCTGATATTATGAGCTAAACCATAGAAGGTAGTCATACCTTCACTGAGATACCTCGGAGTAGGCAACTGCTCCGGGGTATTTTTATTTTCTGATTTGCAAAAAGATTGGATGAAGTTATATAGTAACAAAGTAAGCAGTACTGAACAGACAACAGGTAATAGGATAGACACAGGATGTAAAACAATAATACTCAATGGTAGTTGCTATTTATGCATCGAAAATAATACAAATTTATAATAGATATAAATAATGGAGGTAGATGTTATGAAAAAGAGATCAACATGGATTCTTGCAGTAGCGACGATTGGGATCGGAGTATGGGTAGGGAGTTCTTTTACTACAGTTAGTAATGCTAGTAGTCAGTTAGGCTCGGCTGATGATCCGGTTGTGACGAAAAGCTATGTCGATCAGCAAATTCAAAAAGCACTTGGTGGCAATTTGAATACTGGAACTTCGAATAGTTCTACAGGTAGCTCTACTAACAACAATTCCAATACATCCAGTGGAACGAAGAATAATAGCGGCTCTTCTACCAGCACTTCATCCTCCAGTTCTAATTCAACTAGCTCTAATGCCGGTAGCACTACAGGAAGCAATGCTAATTCTACTTCTGCCTCGGCTACTGCCAAAATCGATGTTGTTGAGCTTCGACCAGGTAAAACCCTGATTGCAAAAGCAGGCACACAGATAATCGTGCGACATGGTAATGCAACAGTATACAGCGATGGTACAAATGGTATTGTCGATGTGACTGATGGAACAGATCTTGCTGGTAACCAGGCGATTGCAAACAACCATTTGCTACTATTTCCTCGGGATGGTCGGGGAGTTATGGTTACTGCTAACCAAACCGCTAATGCAACACTTATGGTGATTGGGAGCTACGACATACAATAATTTGTTCTGATATCCAGTATTGATTAAGGGGTACCTTTATAATATTGTGGGTCGATAGCCTGCAATATCATAAAGGTATCCTTACATAAGTAAATTAAAATAATGTATAGATTTGCAATCTATATGAGAAATTTTCGTAAACTCGCTTTAATATTTTTTACGCAATATATTGTAATTTTTAATACAAATTCAAACTCTACTCCTAGTATATTTTTGTTTGGAATTTATCTTATCTATTATGTAGTTAAAATTATATCTAGCTAAATCGTTATATTCCAATAAAGCCGACAAGAATAATGGGATATTATCGTTTGACACCTCTAGCTAAATGGTTTATCATGACCTGTAAGGCTTGTAAAGCGACCTTTTCCATATGGAAAGGGTTCATTTTTTGTGTGGGAGCACTTTGAAAGGCTGTAATGCAGTGTGCATTGGTCTTACTATCCATATGGGAGGTTGAGTTTGTGTCGACAATTAAAAAACATTTATTTACATCAGAGTCTGTAACCGAAGGACATCCAGATAAAATTTGTGACCAAATTTCCGATGCTGTTCTTGATGCGTTTTTGGCTAATGATCCAAATGCGCGCGTAGCATGTGAAGTCGCTGTTGCAACAGGTATGGTACTCGTTATTGGTGAGATCAGTACGAAATCGGAATATGTTGATATTCCTTCGATCGTACGCAATACGCTCAAAGAAATCGGTTATACTCGTGCAAAATACGGTTTTGATTACAATACATGCGCGGTACTGACTTCATTGAATGAGCAGTCTGCTGATATTGCACAAGGGGTAAACTCCGCACTGGAAACACGCGATCCAGAGCAACTGAAATTAGAAACTGAAAATATTGGTGCAGGAGATCAGGGTCTGATGTTTGGTTTTGCAACAAATGAAACGCCTGAACTGATGCCATTGCCAATCGCTATGTCTCACCGTATTGCACGTCGTTTGTCTGAGGTACGTAAGGATGGTACACTGGATTATCTGCGTCCTGACGGTAAAACGCAGGTAACGGTAGAATACCAGGATAACAAGCCTGTACGTATTGATGCAATCGTCGTTTCGACGCAACACGCTGAAGAAGTAACACTGGAGCAGATTCAAAAGGATATTCGTGAGCATGTTATCGCTCCGATCGTGCCGGCTGAGCTGCTGGATGCAGAAACGAAATACTTTATTAACCCAACTGGACGCTTTGTTATTGGCGGTCCTCAAGGGGATGCAGGTTTAACGGGTCGTAAAATCATCGTAGATACATATGGTGGTTATGCTCGCCATGGCGGTGGTGCTTTCTCGGGTAAAGATCCAACAAAAGTAGACCGTTCCGCTGCTTATGCGGCTCGTTATGTAGCGAAAAATATCGTTGCTGCGGGTCTGGCAGATAAATGTGAAATCCAGCTTGCTTATGCCATCGGGGTAGCAACGCCAGTATCGATTAATGTGGATACGTATGGCACTGGTAAAGTAAGCGAAGATAAATTGGTAGAGCTGATTCGCAAGCATTTTGACCTGCGTCCTGCAGGCATTATTCGTATGCTCGATCTGCGTCGTCCGATTTATCGTCAGACTGCAGCCTATGGTCACTTTGGTCGTACCGATCTGGATGTACCGTGGGAGAGCACAGATAAAGCAGAGCTGCTGAAATCTGAAGCAGGTCTGTAAACGCATTTCTTGTGCTTGCCAATCCAACAATATGAGATTGAGCATGTGGACTACTTTTTAATTGATGATATAAAATGGAATGTTAGCTGAGTATGGGTATAGGTTGATCGGCCATTCGATTTCGCTAAAAATTGTACAATCCATGTCCATAGAGGAATACAATTATATATCTATCGTAGAAAAGATCCCCGTATTATTCATACGCTGACTACTTTCCACACGACAGCCGCCTGCACTATGCAGAGCGGCTTTTCGTGCAAGATACTAGGATTATTAGGGTCTTTGCATTGAGTCTATAATTGAGTCTATACTATAGGGATGAAAAATAATGTATGATCATGCAAAATGAAAGGTATAAAAACATATCCTTACCGTAACTTTTAGATGAAATAGCAGTCTAATTGTATAAGGCATTTTAGTTGAATAAACGCAGGTTAGTCGTGCATATACAAACAAGTAGAATATCAGCGATCTATAGCTATAGAGATTGCTGGAGTAATTTTAAGGATAGGGGCGTTTTATTAATGACTGGCAAAACAAAAACAATGCGCAGATGGATTGCATTCACTCTCGCAGGTACACTTTGGATTCAACCTGTAGTGGAGTTGGGTCTTCCAGCAAGCTCATTGTTGGCTACGCAAACGGCATCTGCAGCATCGACTACCAAGCTGGATGAAAGCTATATTACATCCGGCGCCAAATTGCTGCAATATCGATATAAGACAACTCGTTCTGGTAGAAGCGTTAGTGTTTTGGCTGACGTCGTGCGCGTGGATTTGCAAAATCCATATGTGAATCTGGATGTCATGACAGGTAAAGGTGGCAAATTTACAACCCGCCAATCGGTTGAAGGTATGGCACAGGAAACTAAAGCCGTTGCTGGTGTAAATGGTGACTACTTCAATACAAGTGCAGAAGGCGTGCCAATGGGAGCACAGGTTTCTGATGGTGTGCTGATGTCGAGTCCTTCCCAGTTAACGGGTATGTATGCATTTGGTGTAACAAAGAGTGGTACGCCAATGATTGAACAGTTTACTTTTGAAGGCAAAGTGACGGCGCAGGATGGATCTACATTTGATCTGGCCGGTATTAATCAGGCTTCCTATATGACAGAGCCTGATAAAACCTACAGCCATATGAACAAAATGTATATTTATACTGATGCGTGGAAAGCGACAGAGCGTCCAGCCAACAGTTCTACTACTCCTACAGAGGTGCTGGTAGAAAATGGTGTGATCACGCAAATCTCTGCGAATAAAACGATTCAGGAATCGGTGCCTACAGGTGCGTATATTTTGCGTGCGCATGGTACAGCAGCGAAGTTTATTCAGCAGCATATGGCGGTAGGACAGAAGGTCACAACTGACTATTCACTGCGTGTCAAATCGACAGGTAAAACGGTGGATCCATCCGATCTGAAAATGATGATCGGCGGTCATACCATTCTGGTTGACGGTGGTAAGCCATCCTCGTTCTCCCGCAGTGTAAGTTCCATCGGTGGTAACCGTGCACGTACAGCGGTCGGCTATTCGCAGGATGGACGTTATGCATATGTAATTGCCGTGGAAGACAATGACAACAGTGCAGGTATGTCTCTGTCTGAGCTGCAAGACTTTATGGCATCGATCGGTGTATGGAAAGGCTTGAATCTGGATGGAGGCGGCTCCACGACGCTTGTCAGCCGTCCACTGGGTGAGGACAAGGCTACATTAGCGTTTGAGACGGAGTATGGCGGCACCACACAGCGTAGCGTGGTGAATGGACTGGGTGTGTATACAACGGCGCCTCAAGGCAGTGTGAAGGGCTTTAGCATCAGTGGTCCGAAGCAGCTTCTTCTTGGTCAGACGGCTACTTACTCTGCTAAAGGCTATGATACGTACTATAACCCGATCAAAAACGACGCGATCAAGCCAACCTGGAAAGCAGGTAACAGCAATATTAAATGGACAGGTGACCAGTTCCAGGCTGTAAAATCGGGAACTGCCAAGGTCACTGCTACAAGCAATGGGATTAGCACAAGTATGAATGTAGAGGTTGTTGGCGCAGAAGCAATTCAAAATCTGACTCCAGCAAGCAAAACCGCTTCGTTGCAGGCCGGAACAACCATTTCTGTACCTGTAACGGCTACTTTGAAAAACGGCTCCAGTCTGACGATTGCACCAGAAATGTTAAACTGGCAGTTTGTTGGTTTTAAAGGTACAGTTAAAGGTGATCAATTGACGATTAACTCTGTTGATAAAGATGCTACTGTCGGCTACGCGATTGCTCGCTATGATGGCTTCAGTACGATGATCGTGCTCGGTACAGGCGGCGGTCAGGCAAGCACATGGGAAGATTTTGAAAATACAGGCTATGATATTAGCTTCCTGGGTAATCCGAGCAATGTTACAGGCTCAGCTACCATCACACAAGGTGCTGACGATCATGCCAGCTCTAAAGTATTGCAGCTAAGCTACGATATGACAGCAGGTACAGCGAAGAAATATGCATACGCTCAGTTCAATGGGACATCGGGTAAAGCATTAACGGCTGGATCGTCAGCGATGTCAATGGATGTGTACAGTGATCAAAGCTATAACTGGTTACGCGGTGAAGTGACCGATGCCAATGGTAAAACCGTCTATATTGATATTGCGAAAAGCCTGAACTGGAAAGGCTGGAAAACGATCAATGTGGATCTGTCTGGACTGAACATCGCCTACCCAGCTAAGTTGAAACGTCTGTATGTTGTGAATGTCGAAGAAGGGCAGGACGAGCGTGCAGCGACAGGCATGATCCAGATCGACAATATCAAGCTGACCGGTGCAACACAGGCGCCAAGCTTTACGAATCCAACAGGCTCACTGGCAATGACGGTCGGCAAGAAGACGGCTACGCTAAATGGTCAAGCGCAATCGATCGATGCAGCACCAATGCTTAAAGACAGTGCTACCTATATTCCTGTAAAATATATCGTGGATGCTTTTGGCGGACAGGCAAACTGGGATCAATCGAATCAGCGAGTGACGATTTTACGTGCTGGACAGCTCATTGATCTGACCGTTGGACAGAAAAATTATGTGCAAAATGGTCGTTTACAGAGCTCATCTGTAGCTCCGGTCATCGTCTCTGGTAGGACTTTAGTCCCTCTAAGACTCGTGTCTGAGCAGCTTGGATTGAATGTAAAATGGGATCAAACAACCAAGACGATTACTATCCAATCATGATAAGTTATAATATGATATAAAAGTATCATATAAATGACTTACAGAAATGGAGAAGATCAAGTGGAGTTCCACGCTGATGCGATAGATCACGTCATTAAGAACGCAACAAATGTAATGGAAAACAGCAAATATCAGATCTTCGAGATTTTGGACACTTCGCGGCGTGAGCTGTTGTCCCTGAATACTGAGCTTGAGCTGGTATTGCGTGAGACGGCGGAAACGATCGAGAAGGTGGACAAGCTTGAGGTCGGTTATCGCAGTTCCCGAATCAGACTCACTGAAGTAAGTCGTGACTTTGTGCGGTATAATGAAGAAGATATCAAACAAGCCTACGAGAAGGCGACTCAGCTGCAGCTTGATCTGATGATATATCGGGAAAAGGAAATGTATTTGAAGGCACGTCGTGACGATTTGCAGAAGCGGGTTAAAAATGTAGAAAGCTCCATTGAGCGAGCCGAGACAATCGGCTCGCAAATGGGGGTTGTACTCGAATATTTATCGGGTGAGCTGAATCAGGTTACTCGTATTATCGAATCTGCTAAAAATCGTCAGCTAATCGGCCTTAAAATTATTTTGGCGCAAGAGGATGAACGCAAGCGCATTTCCCGTGAAATTCATGACGGACCTGCGCAATTGCTGGCAAATCTAGTTCTTAGGACCGAAATTGTAGAAAGAATGATCGCAAAGCAGGATTATGCAATGGTACGGGACGAAATAATAGATTTGAAAGCACAGGTGCGTTCCAGCCTGGAAGAAATGAGAAAAGTTATTTTTAATTTAAGACCTATGGCCCTCGATGATCTGGGGCTTATTCCAACTCTACGGAAGTATGTGCAGGATTATGAGGAAAAAACTCGAATCCGTTCTATTTTTGAAACCAGAGGCAAGGAATACCGGCTCAGTTCCGCCATGGAGGCTGCCATCTACCGCCTGGTGCAAGAGGCACTCACCAACGCAGCAAAACATGCCGAACCGACGTATGTCACTGTCATCCTTACGTTTCAGGCTCAGATTGTGAAGCTGACCGTAGAAGACAACGGCAAAGGCTTTAATCTGGAAAAGGTAGATCAGCGTACCAAAGACCACAATAACTTCGGTCTGATCGGCATGCGCGAACGAGTCGAATTGCTTGACGGCAGAATGGAAATTGAATCTGCCGAAAATCAGGGGACAAAAATTGTGATTCATATTCCAACGAATGTGGAAAAGTGAAAGGAGTAACAGGATGGAAAACCATGATTACGGCTCTAAAAAAATTAAAATACTGCTGGCCGATGATCATCAACTGTTCCGCGAAGGGCTAAAGCGCATCCTCAATATGGAGGATGATCTGGAGGTCATTGGCGAATGTGGAGATGGTATTCAGGTACTGGAGTTCTGCAATCATACTCCACCAGAAGTTGTATTGATGGATATCAATATGCCAGTTGAGAATGGGGTAGAAGCTACCGAGAAGCTACGCGAGCTTTTCCCTGATATTAAGGTTATCATTCTGTCGATTCATGATGATGAGAGCTATGTGTTTGAAACACTGCGCAAGGGCGCTTCAGGCTACCTGCTCAAAGACATGGAGGCTGAGTCGCTCGTTAATGCCATCCGCTCTGTAGTGGAAGGGCATGCTTACATTCATCCAAAAGTAACAGGCAAGCTCATTCAGCAGCTTCGTCGGATGACCTATGTAAATGAAACAGGCACACTGGCTGATAACAATAATAACGGCGATACAGGTGTGAAATTTGTAGCCGGCGATGATAACCCGCTGACAAGACGTGAAGCTGAGGTTCTGCGTCTGATGGCAGAGGGTAAAAGTAATAAAATGATTGGTGAATATCTGTTCATCAGTGAGAAAACGGTTAAAAACCACGTTAGTAGCATTTTGCAAAAAATGGAGGTTGATGATCGTACACAAGCGGTTATCAACTCGATCAAGCATGGTTGGGTTACGCTGTAATCTAATTTTGATCGAAACTAGACGTGAATGGTATAATACAATAGTAAAGTCAAAGTGAAGCACACTTTTCCTGAAAACGGATAAGTGTGCTTTTTTGTGTTGGGCAGGCTTCATATCCGTATAAAAGATTGGAGGGATCAGCTTGAAAGTAGATTTATATGCGACAGAGCATGAGCAGGGCTGGCGATTGAATGTTTCGCTGGATATGCGTGTAGATAGTTTATGGTGGACGGCAACGACTAAAAGAAACGATTCCTGTCAAAGTCTCTGGCATATTACCAGTGCTCTGTCAGTAGGCTGGGCATTTGCATGTATGAGACATTTTAATGGACGATTACAGCATCAAAGAAAAGCAGCTTCCTTCCATACCTCGTTACAGCATCGTTCTAATATAGGAACTGTACGTACAGAAGAAACTACAGTGGCACGCGCTTCTATTATTATCGAGCAGATTCGGCAGTGGTTAAGTGAATACATAACATCAAGACAGTCCTTATCTAGTAATTCCCCTCACCAGAGTAATCCATTAAAAGCTAATGTATGGGATCAATTTTCCTATTCAACATCTGTTCATTCATCCGGCACAATGGCACAGCTTGTATTCCCGTGTCAATTGTGGACAAGAGAGGGGGGCTGGACTGGTAGTGGGCAATATGTGCTAGCTCATTCGGCAAAGGGACAGCTTCAAGGCGACTTACAGCAAACCGAGTATAAAAAACAACTCGCCTGCGGAGCGATTGCGCTTACTGGCTTGTTGAACGGTCGCTCATTATTGTTACCAGAGTTGCATCATTTAATGGATGATAAAAAGTCGCCCTATGCATCCATATGGAGAAGCTGTGTTCAGCTTGCTTACCTGCAAAAGCATATTCGTTTGCTTGACAGTGTATATGCCAGTGAGGAAGCTTCGACTGAGAAGCAACATATGGACAGTAGACGAGCTTTTTTTCAAACATTTCAGCATGGGATCGGAATATCATCCAGCCATCCTGCAACCTGTCGTCGCTGTGGAAGTACAAGTATTCGCTATACGGCGTGTGCAGGTTGTGGCTCATCTGCCTGCGGATATTGTGAGGAATGCCTGATGATGGGGCGAAGTCGGGAATGCGGATTATTGTTGCAGTCTGTACGTCCGCCTATTGCCCGGCGAATAGCAGAGCAGTTAGAGCCTGATACGGTGGCGAAGCAGCCTGATTCATTTTACAGTTCCGCTTCGACCAGCTCGCTTTTTGCGGTGTCGTCAGTCACTGCGCAGCAAGGTAGTACAGCTCCAACAGAGCAACAGCGTAGCAAAGCAGGCATCGAATGCAGAGAGGGTATACAGGCACGCTGGAGGCTAAGTAACGCGCAGACAGCCGCCACTTTGCAAGCACTCGCATTTTTGCAGTCCAACAGGGACGTTTCATCTCAGCAGCCCGAGCAATCATTCATAGGAAGGCTCAGTAAAGCATTCTGGTACAAATGTAAAACGACTTTGCTGGAGAAGAGAGGATATTTACAGCCAGAGTCAGATCAATCCCTAAAAAGCAAACCGGCAAATTCAGAGCCATTATCCGAGCTATTAAATGAAGAGAATACAATGAGTAATTTGCATACACAATCTCCAGCTCATATACAAAATAGGCAGGATGCCGGTAAGTCTGTGATTACAAATGGTCTGATACAGATGAGCCAGCTTCCACGTTCTCGTCGATTTTTATTATGGGCAGTAACAGGAGCCGGCAAAACAGAGATGGTGTTTCCGTTAATCGAATATATGCTTCAATTGAAGCAAAGTGTATTGATCGCAACGCCGAGACGTGATGTGGTACTGGAGCTGGCTCCACGACTACGCCAGGCATTTCCCGGGGAGCAGGTGGTCGCTTTATATGGAGGTAGTGAAGAGCAATGGATTCAAGGGGCAATTACTATCGCTACAACCCATCAATTGCTGCGTTATCATGCTGCATTTGATCTGGTCATTATTGATGAGATTGATGCTTTTCCTTATGAAGGAAATCCGATGCTAGCCTACGGTGCATACACAGCCTGTCGTCCAGAAGGGAAGTTTGTGTATTTATCCGCGACTCCTTCAGACGAATTACGCCGGGCGATTCGTCAGGGAAGATTAGCACATGCAAAGGTGCCTGTACGATTTCATGGACATCCGTTACCTGTCCCGCGTCGAATCAAATTATCATCCTTTGTAAGCTGGTATGGCAGTGGGAAGCTTCCAAACGAGCTATTGCAGCAGGCCCAGCATTCTATTGATCGAGGCGCACAGCTATTCTGGTTTATGCCTCGCATCGCCTGGGTAGAACCGATGGTCATTTTACTAAAACAGCATTTTCCTATGCTCCACATTGCGGGAACGTCCTCGGAGGATGAACAGCGCGCACAGAAGGTATTGCAATTTCGCGAGCGCCAGATTCGTATCCTTGTAACGACTACAATATTGGAGCGCGGTGTAACAGTTCCGGGTAGCGATGTATATATTATTGATGCGCATGATCATGTATATCATGCCTCTGCACTTATTCAAATGGCGGGGCGGGCAGGTAGATCCAAGCAGGACCCGGCAGGAAAGGTTATTTTTACTGCGTCCCAATATGGTCGCAGTCAGAGACAGGCGATTGGACAGATTCGCTTAATGAATCGTATCGCGCGCAAACAGAACTATATCGTATCGTCTAATGGAAGGAAGTGAGTGGATGAATCGCTTTCCCGGTGTTCCAGGCTGGAATAAACTATGGCAGTATTTGCATCCGCAATATCGACAATGTATTAGCTGTGCACAGTCGATTCCGTCTTCGTCTGGATATGAGGGACTTTGTTCGACATGTGTCAGCCGGATTCCCTGGATCACACAGCCTCAGTGTAAAATATGCGGACGGAGCATCGCTTGTCCGGATTGCCAGCGACAGGGGGTGAAGCATAGAAGCTTTTTGCTCAATCGTAGTGCTGTTCGTTATAATGCTGATATTCGTAGCTGGCTGGCAGCTTATAAATATAGAGGGAATGAGCGCTATGCAGGCTTGTTTGGGCAGCTAATGGTAGAGGGATATTACCGTCTACAGGCTGAGTTAAGCCATTATTATGGATACGAATGGTCTCCTGCCTGTATCACCTCGGTGCCAGCAAGCGCTAATCGGTTGCAGGAGCGAGGCTTTGATCAGGCTGAACATATGGCTCGCTGGCTAGCAGCCGATAGTAAACTACCATATATGCCACTCCTGCAACGCAATAAGCAAACGATCAAGCAAAGTGAGCAGGGAAGACAAGAACGTATTCGCAGTATGACAGGAGTTTTTTCCTATTCGACTACTGCTCGCTCGCTTGTTAAGAGACTATTGTATGTACCTGATGAGCAGTACATACGCGAGGCGTCTTCCTATCATCCTTGTCAAACTAGTCCTGCCTACAGCGATTCTGTATCGGATCATACGGTTTTCAGAACATCTGAAAATAACCACTACATAAAGACCACGGGTAGAGTTGTGCCAATTTTACTGATTGATGACATTTATACTACAGGAAGCACAATCCATAATTGCGCAGTAGCACTACATGAACTAGGAACTCAATGCAATGCGCAATTCCAAATTATCTCGCTCACCTGCGCACGTTCCTGATGGATTGTTAGCAAAATAGGAAGTGACTGCAAATGTCCTAAATTCATCGCGATATTTTACATCCATGTGAGCAAATCGTGAGCAAAGGGTTACAAATCTTTTAATTTATTAAGTAATGCTAACAAAATGAGCATTTGTTTACGATATAAATAAAGACATCTTCATTAAATAACCTTAGAGCTTAGACAACATAGATGCGATGATACTGACAGGAGGCGAGCAATTCATGAATCTGGGAAATTGTCCTCAATGCGGGAAACTGTATGTACTTAATCTAAGAGGCATGTGCAGCGATTGTATAAAGGATATTGAACGACAGTATGAAGAATGTAATCATTATTTAAGAGAAAATAGAGGAACTACAATTACGGATTTGTCCGAAGTAACAGGAGTATCGATCAAGCAGATCACGACGTTCATTAGAGAAGGACGGATCTCGATCGCCAATGCACCGAATATGGGGTATCCTTGCGAAGTGTGTGGAACGATTATTCGAGACAGCAATATGTGCGATTCGTGTCGGTCGCGTTTAACGAAAGATATTCGTAACGCTTATAACGATGATGATAGCAAAAATCAGCAGGCGGAGAAGACACAGGGGGCCTATAGAATTGTCGACAAATTCCGGGATAACTAGGAACACTTCCTATTCCTAGTCAAATAACGACAATTCCTAGTACATTTTGAGTGTTAAAACTTGCATAGCTGTGCAGGTTTGGGACTTAAGGAACGAAAAAAATTACTACACAATTAACCACTTTAAGACTATAAAAATTGAGTTAAAAGTGGTCGATAATCTTAGTAACAACAATTCGGTTGCCTTAATGATACCAGGAAGCGCATCATTCCGAATATCACCCAACCTTCCTGTTATCTTAAAAAGGACTTCCTAATTTTGAAAAGACGGTCCATCTTCCCGAAGCAAATAACTCTAAGGAGTAGGAACTCTTTCTCAAATTTACTAAGGAGTGTGTAAAAAACCATGAAAATTAACGATACACAACGTGTAGGCGCTGTTAACCCATACCAACGTACAAACGAAGCAAAGGCCGTAACTGGCGAAAAGAAAACAGGTCGTAAAGACGAAGTGTCCATCTCTCCAGAAGCTATGGAAATGCTGCAAGCGAACAATGCACAGGCTACTGCAAGTGCTGAGCGCGCTCAAAAAATTCAAAGTCTGAAAGAGCAGGTAGCTGCAGGCACCTATAAAGTTGATGCTGGTGCACTGGCTGATAAGCTTCTGCCTTTCCTAAAAGGAACGGGGAATTAATAAATGAATGGAACTGTGCAGCCGCTGGTGGCTAAGCTCAATGAACTGAATGATAGCCATCTGCAATTAATCGAACTGGGAGAAAGCAAAAAGCGGGCCGTTATTGATAATCAAATCAATGAATTGATTGCCGTCATGAATCAGGAATCCAAGCTGGCCAAACAGGTTGAGCAATTAGAAAATGAGCGCGAGCAGCTCGTTTACGAATTCCTGCTGGAACGGGGCATCAAGTCCAAGCTGCGGCTTAATCTGACTGAGCTGGCGCGGCTGGTGTTTGATCCCGATGAGAAGCAGCAGTTGCTTGACGCTCGCTCTACTCTGTTCGATACACTGCAACGGTTCCAGCAACTTAATGACCTGAACAAACAGTTGATTCAACAGGCTTTGGAATACGTAGACTTTTCATTGGAAATGATGGCGCTTGTTCCAGAACAGGAAGCGACCTACCAACATCCGGCTGAGAAAGCTTACGGTTTTACTCGTTCCGGATTGTTTGATACAAGAGGCTAATATTTAGGAGGTTCCTATGACATCAACATTTCATTCCATTGAAACAGCTCGCCGGGGTCTGTCAACAACTACAACGTCACTGAGTACGGTTTCTCACAATATCGCTAATGCCAATACAGCAGGCTATTCGCGCCAGGTGGTACATACCAGTGCCACAAATCCATTGGAAGCTGTGGCTTTTCGTAATTCGACTAATTCTGGACAACTGGGTACAGGCGTCGAAGCCACTGCGATTAAGCGTGTGCGTTCGATGTTTCTGGATACACAATATCGTGGCGAAAATTCTTCACTCGGAAGCTGGACAGTACGCTCTGACACCCTGAGTAAACTAGAAAAGGTAATCAATGAACCTTCTGATACCGGAATGCAGACCGTAATCAACAAATTCTGGAATGCATGGTCGGATCTGAGTAAAGATCCTCAGAGCACCACGAACCAGAAAGTATTGAAGGAAACAACACTGGCATTAACAGATGCGATGAATCAGACGAGTCAACAGCTCGATGCGTTGAGCTCAGATCTGACTTCCAGCGTCTCTCTGGATGTATCCACAGTGAACTCACTGCTGAATACAGTAGGCACCTTAAATCAGAATATTATGAAGATCGAAGCACAGGGAAATGATGCGAATGACCTTCGCGATCAACGTGATTATGCGATCGATCAGATTTCTAAATATGGTAATGTGAATGTGACTGAGCTGAGTACAGGTTATCAGGTGAGCTTTGGTGGTCAACAGGTCGTTACTGGTAGTACGGTTACACCGCTCACGGCTGCTGGTGTACAGACAGCATTTGAAGGCGGAACGCTGAATAGTGGCGAAATGTACGGACTGATGTATTCCCGCGATGTTAACGTGGCTGGTCAAAAAGCCCAATTGGATCAACTTGCCAATACACTCGCAAATGGTGAGTTCAATGTAACATTGCCAGCGGGTTCCGTTGTTCCAGAAGGAACCGTAATCAATGGTGTCACTTATTCCGACGCCGCTGGTAACCGCACATTAACGTCTGATCTGACTACAACCGTTAAGGGTATCAATGGATTGCATAAGCTGGGCTACAATAGCTCCGGCGAGCAAGGCGGAGATTTCTTTGGTACTACTGATAGTAGTGGTACGATTACAGCAGGCAACATTACACTGAACAAGTCGTTGCAGGATGATCCGAGTAAAATTGCATTCTCTTTGCGTACCTCCCGTACATCCAGTGGAGAAAAGGTTGTAGCTGGTAACGGCGGACTGGCTTTGATCATGTCAGAGCTCAAGGGAACGAAAATGGATTTCGGCGGCGTTACGCCAACAACGGTACAGGATTATTTTAATGGTATTGTAGGTCAGCTTGGTGTAAGTTCACAGGAAGCGAGCCGTCAAACCGATAACTCCCAGACGCTTACCGATCAGGTGGAAGCGAGCCGTCAATCGGTAAGTGGTGTATCCCTTGATGAAGAGATGTCTGATCTTGTCAAGTTTCAGCACGCCTATACTGCATCTTCCCGTTTCATGACTACGATGGATCAGTTGCTTGAACGTTTAATTAACAGCACAGGTCGTGTTGGACTCTGATAAATGAGGAGTAGATAATAATGGCAATTCGTATTACTTCAAACATGGTGTCCAATCAGACACTTAGCAATCTAAACAAAAACCGGAACACGATGAGTGATCTGAGTATGCAGTCTTCTACAGGCCGCAAAATCAATAAAGCATCTGATGATCCGGTAGGCACAACGTATGCGCTCCGCTACCGTGCAGAGCTGTCTGCTACCGATCAATACAAATCGAATACAGATGCTGCACAAAGCTGGCTCGATTATTCAGATACAGTTATGGGGCAATCGACTGACATTATGAAGCGTGTCAAAGAACTCGTTATTCAGGCGGGAACCGGTACAACGGATAGCAGTGGGTTGGAAGCGATCAAGGATGAACTCAATGAATTAAAAAGTCAAATGGCAGATATCGGTAATAGCCAGTTGACAGGTCGTTATATTTTCAACGGTGAGAAATTTGATGAGCGACCTTATGATACGAGTGCATCGGCAACAAGCCTTGGCGATGTCGTTACAGATACGGGTAAGGTTACCTATGGTGTAAGCGAACAAATTTCCATTGGTGTAAGTACGAGTGGTAACGAGTTTTTCGGTAGCAAAACAGATAACGATAATGCATTTAAAATTTTTGATCGTCTGACATCTGCAATTGATGGAGCGATTGCTGCGAAAGACGGCAATTATTCAGCGATTAGCGGCGAGCTGGGCAATATCGAATCTCGTATGAGCACGATGGGTGCGGCTCGTGCCGAAGTCGGGGCCAAAACGAATCGGGTCGAACTTATTAACAGTCGTCTTGGAGATCGTGAAATGAATGTAACAGATCTGCAATCCAAAGTGGAAGATGCAGATATCTCCGAAGTAATGATCAAAGCAACAACCGCTCAAACGATCTACCAGGCAGCACTGCAAACATCTGCTGCAACAATGAAGCTGTCCCTTGTTAACTTTTTGAGTTAAAATGGAAATATAGAATCATAATAAATTTAAAAGGCTATGGACTACCTCTGTCCGTAGCCTTTTGCTGAAAATAGGGAGGAATATGTATCATGTCTGATTCACAGCTTAATCCGTCTATCGTCTCCGACAATAATGAAAAGGTATTTACGTTCGCTAAAGGTATTCCCGGCTTCTCGGAAATAACAAGGTATACGTATGTACAACAGATTTCTCCATTCAGTATCCTGCAGTCTGTCGAACAGCCTGAGATTAGCTTCATCTTGCTGGACCCATTTGCATACTTCCAACAATATGAAGTTGAAATTCCAGAGGATGTGATCGATGAGCTTGGCATTACAAATGAGGAAAAGGTCGTTGTACGCAATATTGTATCCTGGAATAAATTGCCGCAGCATCGTACAGTTAATTTAGTAGCACCGATGATTTTCAATCTGGAGACGATGCAAGCGAAGCAAATTATTTTGCAAAATACAGACTACACGATTCGTCATCCACTACAACCAGTGAAATCGGAAGGGGATGAAGGCTAATGCTCGTTTTATCACGGAAAAAAGGCGAATCGATCATTATTGATGATCATATCGAAGTTACAATTTTGTCGACCGATGCAGATGCAATCAAGATCGGCATTAGCGCTCCTAAAAATATAGACATTTACCGTAAAGAGATTTATCATGCTATTCAGCTAAGCAATCAGAGTGCAGCTGTGAATACAGAACTTATTCAAGATTTCCTGAATGAGAAGCAAGAACAGGATTGAGAAGCATGCTTATTTTATCAGCCTAAAATTTGTTAGTTATTTTAATAAAAAACACTAAACTGCTATAAACTTAGTAACCGTTTCGGACGATATATATAGTAGAGCAAGAGCAGGTAAATACTTCTAGTATTAACACTTGTTAGTTGCTTAAAAAACCACATGGATGTGGAATAACCAATTTCAGGGAGGAAACACCAATGATTATCAATCACAACATTCCAGCGTTGAACACACAACGCAACTTGAATCTGAACAGTACTGCAGCAAGCAAAAAT
>JBCNLJ010000017.1:0-80032 GCA_039595515.1 Paenibacillus sp.
CTTGTGCGCACGTTTGATACGTGTTGCCAGTACCGGGTGGCCATCAGCAGGAGCACAGCCGATCAGAATGACCAGACCTGCAGCGGCGATATCCTTGATCGTACCTGCATCACCGCCGATACCAACCGTAGACATCAGACCGTCAGATGCAGGAGATTGGCAATAACGGGAGCAGTTATCGACATTGTTCGTTTGGAAAATTTGGCGAGCCAGCTTCTGGATCACATAGTTTTCTTCATTTGTAATTTTGGAAGAGGAGATAAAGCCGATTTTGTCGCTACCATGCTCATGACGAATCGTGTTCATCCGCTCAGCAACATACGTTAATGCTTCATCCCAGGTCGCTTCTACAAATTCCTCGCCCTGACGAATAAGCGGCGTCGTTAGACGCTGATCACTGTTCACAAAATCCCAGCCGAACTTCCCTTTGACACAGGTGGAAATGGCATTGACCGGTGCATCATGAGTCGGCTGCACTTTCAGAATTTCGCGACCTTTTGTCCAGACTTCAAACGAACAGCCGACACCACAGAAGGTGCAGACGGTTTTCGTTTTGCGTGTGCGTGTATCTCGCATAGCTGCTTCCATCTCGGAAATGGCGAAAATGCCGCTATACCCGGGCTCTACTTCTTTGATCACATCGATCATCGGATTCAGCATATTTTCACCGATACCTGACATAAAGCCAGCCTGACCGATCATCGATTTTTCCATCAATGCATTACACGGACAGATCGTTACGCATTGTCCGCAGCTTACGCAGGATGATTCATTGATCGCTACGCCATCATCCCACACGACGCGCGGACGATCTGCTTCCCAATCAATGGACAGCGTCTCATTCACCTGCAAATTCTGGCATACCTCTACACATTGACCGCAGGCGATACACTGGTTCGGATCATAGCGGTAAAAGGGATGCGACATATCAACTTCATTGGCAGGGGCTTTCGGTTTGTACGGATATTTCTGATGCTCGATGCCCATCGCTTCCACCGTATTGTGCAGCGTGCAGTTACCGTTGTTATTGTCGCAAACGGTGCAATACAGCATATGATTTTCGAGCAGACGATCCATACCTTCAGTCTGTGCCGCTTTGGCAGAAAGGGAGTCTGTTTGCACGCTCATGCCTGCCGTTACCGGTGTAGAGCAGGCGCGGGTTAGCTTACCATCAATTTCGACGATACATGTATCGCAGGTCTGAATGGGATCAACTTCGGGTACGTAGCATACCTGTGGATGCTGAATCTGTGCCAGATTGATCGCTTGCAGCACCGTCATACCTGGCTGAGCTTCATAGTTTTGTCCGTTAATTGTTAGTTGGACGGATGAGGATTCGTTCATGTGGAGACTCCTTCGTTATCAATTTGCAGTTGCATCGTCTGGTTCAGAATGAAAAGGGCATAAAAAAACTCCACCTTAAAGTCGACGCCTGGATCAGGCAGCAAGTTTAAAGTGGAGTAATCCGTTAGCAATGACATACTAACCAATCAACCCAAAATCATTGACAATCATGTGACTAAAAATATTATACTCCTCCTGTATAGAAATTCAAGACACAACTTGTTCAAACTTAACACGACAGGTGATAATCGAATGGTGAACGGTTGGAAAATAAAGCAATACTTGAATTTCAGTGGATGAGGTGTATGATCATTAACGTACCTATGGGCATCAGAGGGTAGGGAGGAACAGCGATGAAAAAAGAAGCAGCATTTAACGAGATTGTACGTAAAGTACGCAAAGACACATTTGGCAAAGGGCCGGAACGTATTCATACGACCTTTGTTGATAATATGGCGATTACGAAGATGTGGGGCAATTTTACACCGACAGAGAAATTCATTGCAGGGACGGCAGAGGGCAAGGAGATGGTGCATCGCGCACGCACTCAGATGGTGCAGAAGCTATACGAGCAGCATGTACCGGACGGAATGGAGGAGCTATGCGGTTCAAAGCTTCAACATCTGTTTACCGATATTAAAGTGGAGGATGATTTTGCCATCTCCGTGTTTGTGTTTGAAAAAAATATTGAACAGGGATGATATCATGAACGCGGAGTTTAAACAGCAACGCACAATGATCCGCTATGAAAGCGGACGATTAGAGGAAAAGCAAGATCTGGTCGTAGCGGAACAGCCGATTACGGTCAAAGTAAATGGCGAGGAATTTGTCACGCTTGTATGTACACCGGAGTATGTGGAGGATATGACGATTGGCTTCCTCGCATCCGAAGGCGTCATTCAGCGATATAGCGATATTAACGAGCTGTGGATTCAGGAGGATGAAGGCTTTGTGCATGTGCGCACGGATCGCTGGAAGCCGCAGCATCGTCAGCTATTCACAAAGCGGTATATTACATCCTGCTGTGGTACCAGTCGGCAGGGCTTTGTTTTTTTCAATGATGCACGTACAGCGAAGCGCATGGATGAGGTGCGAGTACAGCTTACCTTTCAGCAATGCTTTGCCCTGATGGAGGAAGTACAGCAGCAAAGTGAGCTATTCAAGCAAACGGGTGGCGTGCACACCGCTGCATTATGCGATCCAGATGGAGTGGTGCTGGCTCGTAGTGATATTGGTCGTCATAATGCACTGGACAAAATTTACGGCTGGTGTCTGAAAAATGATATTACACCCCAGGGAAAGATCATCGCATTTAGCGGGCGTATCTCCTCGGAAATTTTGACAAAGGTGTCCAAGATTGGCTGTGAGGTGATTTTATCCAAGTCTGCGCCGACCGAGTTAGCGCTTGATCTGGCAGATCATCTCGGTATTACGACCGTTGGCTTTATTCGGGGTGAAAGCTGCAATGTGTATACACATCCGCAACGTTTGAAAGAATATGCGGACAAGCAGGAAAGTACTGTGCTATTCTAAAAGGAATCACTTTCAGGCGATATCGTCCCCACTCTCCGGCGCAATGACGCGTTCCGGTAGAGCAGACGGTAGGCGCCTTATTATATATCGGATATGAAGCGAGGATTGGGGGAGAGACGATGGCTATCTACGATCAGCATAACCGTATCATGCGGGATTTACGGATCTCCGTCACAGACCGCTGCAATTTCCGCTGTCGGTATTGTATGCCGGAGGAGATTTTCGGCAAAGACTATGCATTTTTGTCCAATGAGCATGTGCTGAGTGAGCAAGAGATCGGACGAATGGCAGCGATCTTCGTCGGACTCGGTACGCAAAAGCTACGGATTACAGGCGGCGAGCCATTACTGCGCAAGGATCTTGCCAGCATTATCGAGCGCCTGTCGTCACTGGGCGCAGACGATCTGTCGCTGACGACGAATGGCAGCCTGCTTGCACGCAAGGCGACCGAGCTGAAGGCGGCTGGATTGCACCGGATTACCGTCAGTCTGGACAGTCTGGAGGACGATCTGTTCCTCAAAATGAATGGTGGACGCAGCCGGGTGAAGCCGGTGCTGGAAGGTATTGATGCAGCGGCAGCGGCTGGATTATCGGTCAAGGTCAATATGGTCGTTCAGCGTGGATTCAATGAGGATGCGGTCGTACCAATGGTACATTATTTCCGGGAGCGCGGTCATATTTTGCGCCTGGTTGAATATATGGATGTGGGCAATACGAATGGCTGGAATCGGGAGCATGTGGTCAGCAAGCAGGAGCTGCTGGATCGCATCGGCGAGCACTGGCCGCTTGAAGCGATCGCTCCAAACTACGATGGAGAAGTCGCAACACGCTATCGCTTTACAGATGGCAAGGGTGAGATTGGTTTTATCTCCTCGGTGACAGAAGCGTTTTGCGGTTCCTGCACACGAGCCAGATTATCGGCAGAAGGCAGGCTGTATACCTGTCTGTTTGCTACCAAAGGTCATGATCTGCGTGCACTGCTGCGCTCCGATCTGAGCGATGACGATATTGCAGAGCGGGTATCGGATATATGGACGGGTCGGCATGATCGGTATTCACTGGATCGCGGTACAGAAGCAGCGCCGGATCGCCAGAAGGGACCGAAGGTTGAAATGTCTCATATTGGCGGTTAAATCTGGGAATGAAACCTTTCATCAGGAAATAAAAATAGCAGCTATACGATAGCGATGGAAAATAGAGGGCATATGCCTTCTATTTTTTTGTCACAATATTGACAAACAATAGACTGTCCAGTAATCTTAGAAAGCAGCTTAAGCTGGCTTGGAGCCAATTCATGTGATGTCTGGGCTCTAAGCGTGAATGCAATACCGTTGATTGATGACCTTATACGTGAAATGTAAGGGAATTAACCAGCATTACCGGTTCCTCTGTATGTTATGACACATGTCTTATGTCAGCAGGATGAGGGCTTGTTATGGTGGTTTTTTGTGCTGTAATGATTCGCTATTTGGTATTGCACCCTGGCGCCGGAACTGTAATCACAATATGCGAGTCCCTGTCTGCACACAACCGTATGCTAACAACGAAGATGACATGGATGGAGGATATACAATGGCTTATTATACACCGCAGGAGATCATGAAGATGTCCGCTGAGGTAGGCTACAAAAAGTCGAAGCTGCCTGTATGGACGGTACTGATTCTTGGTTTTCTGGGCGGAGCCTTTATTTCGTTAGGATTTCTCGCGGATATTCGCGTAATCGGAACCGCTCCCAAGGAGCTTGGCTCAATTGCTGGATTTTTCGGAGCAGCCGTATTTCCAGTTGGCTTGATGCTGACTGTACTGGCAGGAGCAGAGCTTCTGACAGGCAATATGATGACGATGGCTGCAGCGCTATTTTCCAAAAAGATCGGTATTGCGCAATTGCTGAAAAACTGGGTGCTGGTGCTGGTTTCTAACTTTGTTGGTGCGATTGCAGTCGCCTACTTTTTCGGGCATGTGGTTGGACTGACAGAAGGCGATTTCCTGGCGAAAACCCTGTCGATCGCGCACGCCAAAGTTCACGATGGTTTTGGCGAAGCATTTATATCGGCAATTGGCTGTAACTGGCTTGTTTGTCTTGCCGTCTGGATTGCTTATGGCAGTAAAGATTCGTTTGGCAAATTTGCAGGAATCTGGTTCCCGATTATGGCATTTGTTGCGATTGGCTTCCAGCACGTTGTAGCTAACATGTTCATCATTCCGGCAGCGATTTTTGCAGGCTCGGACATTACCTGGCTTCAATATATCGAGAACTTTGTACCTGTATTTCTGGGCAATGTAGTCGGTGGTTCGATCTTCGTCGGACTGGCTTATTTCCTGGCGTACCGCCATACATTTGATAGCGTACCCGCTCCGGCTGAACAGACGGCTGCATCGACAGCTCCTGCTTCTGCGCGAGCGATTCCAGACGCGAGCCTGAACAATACGCGTGCAGTGAAGCATTAATTGCTGGCACATTCATCGCAGGAGCTTCTGATGATACACGATGCGCTCGCGTTGTGGTTAGGAGCTTGATGGAATAGGATGCTACAGCCTACTGATGCGATGATACAACGTACGACAACACAAAAATCCCCGATCTTTGGATATCAAGATCGGGGATTTTTGTTTTGCAAACACAGGTTTTTTATAAGGATTCATTTACTTTGTAGTCTACTTTAATCCCTATTCCTGTACGAAATATACACGGTAATTGGGAGTCTAAAGCTTTCATGGAAAACAATAATCGCAGTTGAAGCCACAAAAAACCTTTCAGTCGATCAGCAAGCTGTGCTCTTTAGACAGCACGCTTATCTGTGGGATTGTTGTCTGAACCCTCTTCGTTACCGTTGTCAGTAGGAGCTGATGCCGAAGCGATCGGTGCTACGGATGCGGAAGCAGGTGATGGAACGTTCTGCTGTGTTGATGCATGATCTGATCCCGCATGCTCATCCAACTGGAAGCGATCCAGCTCGTGGTGCATTTCGCCGCGAATTTGACGAAGTTGCTTCACCTGCTCGCTCGACTGCTGGAATGCATGACGCTGTTCTACAGTAGAAGCGGTAATTTCCTCGCTGCCTGCCGCAGATTGCTCGGTAATCGCACTAATATTCTCAATCGCTTGCTGTACTTGATTACTCAGTTCATGCGAGCTTTGCATATCGTCGGATAGACGATGAATATGAGAAGCAATCTGCTGGATTTGCTGATTAATCTCGGCAAAGGATGCGTCTGTAAGCACAGTTGCCTGTTCCTGCTGTACAAATAGCTCTACGCTGTTCGATACCGAAGCGTTTACTTGACTAACGGCTGAGGTAATGCCTTCAACAGCGGTGAAAATCTGACGAGCCGCTTCAACGGACTGATCTGCCAGCTTCTTCACTTCACCTGCGACTACTGCAAATCCACGTCCAGCATCACCTGCACGAGCGGCTTCAATCGAAGCATTGAGCGACAGCAGATTGGTTTGCGAAGCGATATCCGATACGAGCTGTGTCATGCTGGCAATCTGTCCGGCATTATGCTCCAGTGATTGCACGGTTTGCTGCAATTCACTCATCGCCTGGCGGTTATTCGTTACAATAGCGAGCTGCTGCTGCATCCGACTGCTGCCTTCCTCGATTGAACGCAACACTTCATTGCTATATGCTGCCGATTCCGAAGTCGTTTCCAGATTAGATCGGAATTTGTCCTGCATCTGATCTACGACTTCGACCGTTACGCTCAGATCCTCGGCAATCTTCTGACTACCGATAGCAAGCTCCTCAATCGATTGAGCAACCTGTCTCACGATATCCTGCATACGATCATTGCTGCGGTCGATATCCTGCGCCATATCATCTACACGATTGCCCGCTTGACCGATGGAGCTTACGATACTGCGCAGATTGGCAATCATCAGATGGAAGGAGCGGTTCAGCTCGTCCAGTTCATCGCGTCCTTTAGCTGCTTTAAGCTTTACAGTCAGATCGCCGCCAGCGATACGCTGTGCTGCATCCGTCAATACCTGTGTACGACGGGCAAGCTGTCTTGCTGTGTACGTATTGAACATCCCTACAGCGATCACAAGAATGATGGCACCGATGAGTGCGATTTGCCATGTCAGATCGATGCTGGAGGTGAGGCGAGCGGTATAGTTCTGATAGTCTGCTTTTGTTTGCAATTTCAGCAGGTAGACATCGTTTTGAATTCCCTCAACCCGAATACTTTCACGTTTCGCTTCTGCACTGTCCTGATTTTGCAGCGCCATCGCACTTGCTGTAGTGAGCTGCTTGAACTTGCTCTCTACACGTTCCAGTAGCTGTGTTTCTGCCGGATCAGGTAGGCCGGATGATTTTAGAGCGTCCAGTGTGGCTTGTACTTTAGTGAGCTGTTTCTCTACAATTGCGCGATTACTTTCCGATATAGAAAAGGAATAGTTGTTCAGCGCCTGACCGGTCAGAACGAGATCGCTATCAAGCTGCTGCACATTCAGCATATTAGGCACCAGATCACTCGTTTGTGAATTGATGCTTAATAGCTGGAAGATAATATAACCAACCAGTATGAGCGAAGCGAGCAAAGAGATAAGCGCATTTCGCACCAGTTTTCCTTGTAATTTCATGGGGGATTTCCTCCAGTAGTTAAAAAGTAAGGGCCGTGCGAATTACGAGCTTTGCAGCTTGATTTTGATATCGCCCGAGATCAGCTTTTGCTTCAGGTCTTCCAGTTGTTTTTGCTGTTCATCGGACAGCTCAACCAGATGAATTGGAGCTAGACCGACGCCGCCATCCTGCAAACCGAATACCATATCTTTAGTTGGGAAGGTTTTGTTACTTTTAATATACGTTTGCGTTGCATTGTACAATGCGACATCGATATTTTTGACCATGGATGAGATGACGGATTTTTCAGCAAGGAAAAATTGATCGCTATCCACACCGATCGAATAGACGCCTTTTTTCTGAGCTTCTTCCAATCCACCTACTCCTGTCAGACCGGCAACCGTATAAATGACGTCTGCTCCATCATCATCAATCATTTTGGTAGCAGCGGCAGAACCCAGCTCCGGCTTACCAAAATCTCCAGTATAGTTCACAACGACAGATGAAGATGGATTGACAGCAAGCGCGCCCTGTTCAAAGCCGCTCTGGAATTTATGGAGAAGAGGCGTTTCGATCCCACCGATAAAGCCCAGTTTACCCGTTTTGCTAGCCATCGCTGCCAGCGCACCGGCAAGGAAGCTGCCTTCTTCTTCTTTAAATGTAATAGAAGCAACATTGGGTAGATCTGATTTTTCGTCGATAAGGATAAACTGACGATCTGGATGACTTTTCGCAGCGGTTTCCAGACTGTCCTTCACCGCATAACCCAATCCGATAATCAGATCATTGTTATTAGCAATCAACTGATTAAAAGCTTCGTCATACGTTTTGGTATCTGAAATCTCTCTGTAGTCAAACAAAACCTTACCTTCATCACGAGCACGAATAAGGCCGTTAAAAGCGCCGTCACTGAAGGACTGATCTCCAAGTCCGATATCGGATAATACGATACCGACTTTGAGCCTTCCAGCGTCTGCCGAAGCGACAGGTTGTTTGTTCGAGCAGGCACTGAGAAGCAGAACTGCAGCGAGAATAATAAGCCCGCTAATTTTTTTCCAATGTTTGTTTGTATGCACTGGCGATTTCCTCTCTGATTCAAAATACGTTTCAAGGTGTATATCGGATATCCAAGACAGTTAGTTAAGATACTACAGTTATGTAAGCGGTAACAGAATGAAAATAGGTATTTTTGTAACGCTTTGTGGTAACTTTATCAAATTAATGCTTGGATGCAGACCTGTGACAGGGTATGATAGGAGTTAATCAATTTTGCAACATCTGCATATGCCAGGCATATGGATGAATACTATCGTTAACTGGGGGAAGAGTATGAAGTATATCAGCACGAGAGGCCAGGTTGAGCCAAAAGGCTTTATCGATACTGTACTGATGGGACTTGCCGATGATGGCGGTTTGATGGTGCCCGAGAAGGTGCCGACCGTTTCGGACAGCACGCTTCAAGCATGGAGCAAGCTAAGCTACATCGACCTGTTTCTGAATATATTTGCTCTGTATGTGGAAGATGAGATTCCAGCGGATGATCTGCGTGAGCTTGCAGAGCGCAGCTATGCTAATTTCCGTCATCCAGAAGTGGCTCCAGTGCGTCAAATTAACGATTCGCTTCATATTATGGAGCTGTTCCACGGACCAACCTTTGCGTTCAAGGATGTAGCGCTGCAATTTATGGGTGAGTTCTATTCTTACATTTCCAAAAAATACGGTGAAGTCATTCACATTCTCGGTGCAACCTCCGGTGACACCGGCGCGGCTGCCATTCAAGGCGTACGCGGCAAGGAAGGCATCAAAATCTGTATTTTGCATCCGCACAATCGGGTGAGTAAAGTACAGGAGCTACAAATGACTACCGTAGATGATAAAAACGTACTGAATCTGTCGGTTAAAGGAAACTTTGACGATTGCCAGAAAATCATCAAAGACCTGTTCGCAGATCTGCCATTCAAAAAGCAGCATCATCTGCGCGCGATCAACTCGATTAACTTTGTACGCATTCTGGCACAAACGGTATACTACTTCTACGCATATTTCCGTGCGCAGGAAGCAGCGGCAGGACGCCCTATTAATATCTCCGTGCCATCCGGAAACTTTGGTAATATCTTCTCTGGCTTCCTAGCGCAGCAAATGGGACTTCCGATCAATAAGCTGATCATTGCGACGAATGAAAATAATATTTTGGAGCGTTTCGTGAAAACGGGTGAGTACAAGCCTGGCGACTTCCGCAGCACGCATAGTCCATCAATGGACATTCAGGTAGCAAGTAACTTTGAACGCTATCTGTACTATTTCCTGAATGAGGATGCGGCTAAAGTAGCTGCCTATATGCAGCAACTGCAGCATGAAGGTCAAATCGTACTGTCTGGCGATGATCTGAAGCAGGTACAGCAGGACTTTGCCGCACACGGCGCTTCCAATGCAGAATGTCTTGATGAGATTCGCAAATACAAGCAGCAATACGACTATTTGCTTGATCCACACACCGCCTGTGGTATTGCAGCTTACGAGCAATATAATGGCGACAATGAAGTGTGTGTGACGCTGGCAACCGCCCATCCTGCCAAGTTTGATGAGGCGATCATACTGTGCGACATCAAGCAGGAATTCCCTGCACCGATCGCTGCATTGTTCGATATGCCGCAGTATCAAACGGTTATCGATCATGATAAGGATGAAGTCGTACGTCAACTCGAATCGTTTTATGCTTTACAGGTGTAATGACACTATACGAATGTTCAGAAACCGTAGCCTATGGCTACGGTTTTTTTGTTGTGAGGAATAGAGGTAGCGCATAGGAATGAAGAAACAGGCATTTTGTAAGCGGCTCCCAATATTGTATTTATACGAAAAAGTAGGCATAGTAGATGTATATAATAAAATGCGTATAGGTAAGGTATAGAACCGTGTATAGCTAGAAAAATGAATAGCGAGTAAAGATTCAGCACAGCGTGCTGGTTCACGAGAGCATGAAGGGATGGGTGAAATGACATTTCAGCAGAAACTGCAGCAATGGCAGCGGCAGTGGCATGAATTATTAGTGAGTTTGCAGCAGAAGGGGTCAGACGTATTTTATAAATGGGAACCGCCTGCAACGGAACAAGAGCTTGCCGAAGTAGAGCAACAATTAGGTATAGTGCTGCCCTCTGAGTTGAAGGAAGCATTAACCGTTGCGTCAGAAGCATGGATGTACTGGACATTGCCGCAGACGTCGCTGGTGCCATTTGAGGCAAATGGAGATTGGGGCTGGTCTTTGCAAACGATCAGATGGCTGGATGTATCAATGCGGGAAGATACGGTTGATCCAACGCGGTATCTTCTTTTTTATGATGCCCATAATGGGGATAGCCTTGTGCTGGACATGCAGGTGCAGCCGCAACAGCCCGCCGTGCTAAGCTGGAATCATGAGACAGACGAGTTTCAATTTCTGGCCCCTTCGCTGAGTGAATTTTTGGAGCGTGTGACGATACTGCATGGGATTGGCGCAGAATCGTGGCAATATGAACCGTTTGTCGATTATAGTGGTTTGAATGTGAATCATCGGAATACAGTGCAGTGGCGCCTATGGATGGATGATTATTTGCATCTAACACTGGAAAAGGCAAAGGGAACATTAGAAGGGCTGATTCGCTATACTGAGCTGTCCGGTGAAGTGGATGAGCAGCTACGTGCAGCCTTTGCTGCTTTTGCACCGGAGCTTGTACTGGAGGCATGGCAGGCGCGTATTGAACAGGAATCCGATCGAGGTGTGCGTGAAGGGCTTATGGAGTATGCGGGCGATATTTGCGGCAGCCATGCAGCGGATTGGGTGCGCTCGTTATGGAAATCTGACGAGCCGATTAATGCTTCGATTCTGGCGTATGTGACGGCACGTTGTTTGCCAGAGCCCGAAGGGTTAGGGCTTGTTTTTGCCAGGTTAGAAGGGATGGAAGACAAAAATCGGCTGAGTGGATACACAGCCAATGCATGGCTGAAGCCGTTTGAAAGTCGTAAGGTAATTGAATGGATGTTCATTGGTCAGCGCGTCAGCTATCCGTATGACGGGTGGGATCGTCTATTTGCCTGTTCGGCACCGAAAGTGGAGGATATTTGGAAATGGCTTGATGGGAGTACAGTGCAGCGACAAGTTGTCATTAGTGCACTGGCAATGCTAGAAAATGTACAGACGATTTTCCCAGAGCAGGCTCAGTTGCAGCATACGCTGGGATTGCTGGAACAACAATTAGAAAAAGCCGTTACGAAAAAAGAAAAAAATCTGGTGAACTGTGCTGTTCACGCGCTGAACAAACTATAAATACAGTCTTATTATAGAGACGACAATAT
The DNA here is from genome assembly GCA_039595515.1 of Paenibacillus sp. Classification (GTDB taxonomy): domain Bacteria; phylum Bacillota; class Bacilli; order Paenibacillales; family Paenibacillaceae; genus Saccharibacillus. The sequence goes on from JBCNLJ010000017.1 coordinate 11,775, forward strand.
TTCACACATCAAAGGTGGTCATTACATTGGAAATTCAGCATCGTATTCCGTCAATCGACGAGTATTTGCATTTGCGTAAGATTTCTAGCTTGAGCGAGATGAGCCGGGAAGGTGCGGAGAAGTGATTACCGCGCACTCTATTTGCTGTCGTACTGGAAGAACAGGGCGAAGCCATTGGCATGGGACGTGTAGTGGGCGATGGGGGAGTATTTTTTCAGGTGACCGATATTGCTGTACACCCGGATCATCAGGGTAAAGGATATGGAAAAGCAATCGTGGGTGAAATTAGAGATTATTTGAAACAAAATATGCCACCGCGTGCGATTGCGACCTTATTCGCTGATGTACCGGCGGATCAGTTGTACGCGCAATTCGAATTTGAATACTCGGCACCCGTATCGCTGGGGATGTGGCTACGCCAGTCCTGATAATGGGCAAGCTGTATAGCCGCTGGATGGCATAGCAACCATAAGAAGTCGCGTAAGAATAGGGATGATTTTACTTTTTGCTGGAACGTTATGCAAGGCAGACGTATAATAAGACTGTTGTTGTAAAATGAAATCGTTCGGGGAATCGGCAGTCTGAAACGAACCTGTATAAGGCGCTGTCAGACTGTGTGATCCCCGTACAGCCGGAGGAATGAGCAGTGAGAATAGAGAAAGATTTTCTTGGCACCAAAGAAGTTCCCGATGAAGCGTACTATGGTATTCAGACCCTGCGCGCAGTAGAAAACTTTCCGATTACCGGACAGAAGCTGCATCCTGAATTGATCCGTGCGATGGCTATGGTCAAAAAAGGAGCTGCACTGGCGAATATGGAGATGTCTCGTCTGTATGGACCGAAAGGTGAAGCGATTGTGCAGGCCGCCGATGAGATTCTGGAAGGTCGCTGGATCGACCAGTTTATCGTGGACCCGATTCAGGGCGGTGCTGGAACATCGATTAATATGAACACGAACGAAGTCATTGCGAACCGTGCGCTTGAGATTATGGGTAAGGAAAAAGGCGCCTATGTTGATATCAGTCCGAATAACCATGTGAATATGGCACAATCGACGAATGATGCATTCCCAACAGCGATTCATATCGCCACACTGTCGATGATCGAAAAGCTGCTTGTAGCGATGCGTGAGTTACAGCAATCATTCCAGACGAAAGCCGATGAGTTCGATACGGTGATCAAAATGGGTCGTACCCACTTGCAGGATGCGGTGCCTATTCGTCTTGGTCAGGAATTCCAATCCTATGCGCGTGTACTGGCACGCGATATTAAGCGTGTGGAAAATACACGCGAAAATCTGCTGCATATCAATATGGGCGCAACCGCAGTCGGAACCGGTCTGAATGCAGATCGCCGTTATATTGTGCGCGTAGCTGAGATTCTGGCTGATATTAGCGGATTTGAGCTGGCAGCATCTGACCATCTCGTAGATGCGACACAAAATACCGATGCCTACACCGAAGTATCGGCGGCACTGAAAATCTGTATGATGAATATGTCCAAAGTGGCAAACGATATTCGTCTGATGGCTTCCGGCCCCTATGCAGGCTTGAATGAGCTGAATCTGCCGGCACGTCAGCCAGGCTCGTCGATTATGCCGGGTAAAGTAAATCCGGTGATGTGCGAGGTGATCAACCAGATTGCCTTCCAGGTTATCGGTAACGATAATACGATCTGTCTGGCATCCGAAGCGGGGCAACTGGAACTGAACGTAATGGAGCCTGTACTGGTGTACAATCTGCTGCAATCGCTGGAAATTATGAAGCAGGGCTTCACTGTATTCCGTCTGCACTGTATTGATGGCATTCAAGCCAATGTAGAGCGTTGTCGTGAATATGTAGAGCGCAGTGTTGGGGTTATTACCGCACTCAACCCGCACCTGGGCTATGAGGTGGTATCCCGTATCGCTCGTGAAGCCATTCAAACGGGTAAATCAGTACGTGAGCTGTGCTTACTGTACAATGTATTAACTGAAGAAGAGCTGAACATCATTCTTGATCCGTATCAGATGACTGAACCGGGTATTGCTGGTGAAGAACTGCTGCATAAGGATTAAGCGATAAAGCAAAGCTCCAATAGCTGCATGATCGTAGCATTAGCTTGTGATCCTTGCTACAAGATTCATCATAGGGTTGTACAGGATACAATGTAGTTTTTGCTGTATCGGCAGGGCAATACAGAGGCTATTCCTTTAGAGGAATAGCCTTTTTTACATGGTTCTGTCATTTTCGCATCTTACTGGCAAATATGTTATAGTGCTTGTAAGCATCGAGCTGCATGCGCTTACTTATGCATCAAACAGGGGGAGCATCTGTATTCCAAATGGGCGATAGGATGCACAGGTTCTAAACGTATGCGCGCCCCTGTGTCATAAAATGGATCGGAACGGAGGGATAATGAAGTAACTCATTCAAACAGAAGTTGTACATTTGCGGACAGAGAGGAAGGATATTAATGAAAATGAAACGTTATTTGCTACAATCGACGATCGGAATCGGCGTCAGTGCTGCGCTGTTGAGTGGAAGTGTAGTGTTGCCTGCTTGGAGTCATGCACCCCTTGCCAGCGCTGCGGCAGCATCCGTTGTAGATGTGACATCCAGCATCGAGAAGCTAGGACAGCCGTTCAAGGGTGGGCCGTATGCACGTAATGTGTGGGATATGCAGGTCTATGACGGCAAAATCTATCTTGGCAGTGGGAACAGCAGTAACTCCGGCCCATCGCCCAATGCCGGGCCAGTACCGATTGTGTATTATGATCCAGCCAGCAGCAAGTTTGTCACGGAGAAGGTTGTGTCGACAGACAGCAAGACCGGTAAGCCGGTTACGCGCGAGGTTACGGCTGATGAGCAGATCGATACGTTTAAAATTTTGAAGGGCAAGCTCTACATACCGGGCAATGATTCGGTCGTACCGGGCTGGAAAAACGGCAACTTTTATGAGCTGGGCAATGGTAGCTGGACGGAATATCAGAATATTCCGGATGCGCTGCATGTCTATGATATGGCCTATTATGGAGGCAAGATGTTCGCTGCTGTAGGCACCGAGGATAGCCCGGTCGTGATGATGTCGGGCGACGATGGCAAGACATGGGAGCAGTTTGCCCGTATTGATGGATACGGTAGCCGGGCGTACAAGTTCTTCCAATTCAAAGGCAAGCTGTATGCCGCAGCGATCATTATGCCAGACAATAAAATCTGGGGTGATGAAACGCATGTGCTCGCTATCGATAAAAACCTGAAGGCAACGCAGGAAAAGGTGAATGGCAAACATATTTTACCGGGTATGACATTCGCGCAGGAAGCTGGGAAAACGCCGTACAGTCGTATTAGCAAAACGGTCGTTGTGAACAATAAGCTCGTCTACATCGCTGGAGAGCTATACAATGATTCGCAAACGATGCCTGAAGCGCTGATCGCAGCTAGCAACATAAACGATGGCAAGCGTGTCGAGCTGCCGGATGCCAAAGCGATTCCAACCGATATGATCACGCGCGGCAAAGTGCTGTACGTGCTTACCTACACCAAGCAAGCCGATGGCAGCTATATGAACCGGGTGTACAAAACGCGTAATGTGAATCAATGGTATCCGGTGCTGCAATTCAAGCAAAGCACGTATGCCAAATCGCTGGAAGAGCTGAACGGTGACTTCTACTTCGGCCTCGGTACAGACACCGAGCCACTTGCAGCGTCGTCCGGGCAGATTCTGCGTGTCAAAGCAGCTACGCTTAAATAATCAACAATCAGCCTTTCTTCGCTAATAGCTTCTGGTATGGACGTGAAGTAGCGATAGCTGTTAAACGATATTCTGTTTTGAATACACTATGCGATATCGTGGAATATAAAGGCGTGCAGAAGAATAGGCTGAGAAAAAGCAGCACCAATGCATTGCAATGGAAAGATAAATAAAAAGTAGAAAAGTCGCCTGTTTCCCAATGTAGTAGGGGAACAGGCGACTTTTGCTTACCTGGGTGCATATTTTATTACTTGTTCAAGCCATACTACTACCGTATTTATGACCGTGTCTGTAGCAATAGGAGAATAGTGAATGTACAGCCAACGTATGAGAGTACATCGTTTAGAGTACATCGTATGCCCACATAAAAAGATAAGAGTTATTCCTTACATTACTGTGCACCATGAAGGGGATAAAGGTAGTTGGACATCAATCGATTTACCATCTCACAGTGGATGATGACAGATCGTTACTGATTGTTGATCTGCATCATCACCCCTCTAGTTTATTCGCTTCCACCTGCTCAGACTTCGATGCTTCAGGATGCAGATTCAGCGGGGGTGCAATTTTGCGTGGTAGCATTAATCCAAGATGCTGTAGCTCCTGCAAAATGCAGCGCACATGATAACGATAGATCATCAGCAGGTCTTCACCATGAGAAGTCAGCGGACGAGAGGAGGTGAACTGCACATCCGGTTTCGCTGTTGCTTCTAATGAAGGCTCATCGGTTAGCAGACGAAGCTGGCGCATATGTGAATACGTGTTGTGATAAATATCGATCTCTTCCTCCAGATGCTCCATCATCGTTTGCTTTTTCTTATTCAGATGGAATTCAGACGTGTACGTCTCGTATACTTTTTCCAGCTCCGACATATCCTGCTTGAGCGAGCTAATATGCACCCCGCCGCCCTGGCGCAGTAGCTGATGAGCAAGCTGTGTCAAATGCCGACGCAGAATTTTGCGCCGATGCTCCATTTGACGCTCATGCTTGGGTGGGAAGACGAGATAATTAACCATAACCGCTACACTGATACCGATAAGGGTATCGAGCATCCGATTCATGCCATAAAATAGAGGACTTTCGCCAGGACGTAAATTAAGCATAATTGCCAAAAATACAATGCTGGCGATCGAAACGGCTTTATTCCATTTCAGCAGATTACATACATAGATAACGACAATAATACCAAGCGCCGAGAAGACAGCGCTATACGGATCGATCAACGCAAACAGAAAGCCGCAAATTGCACCTACAATCGTGCCCATTACCCGGTTTTTGCCCACCGTATACGAGTTAGTGACCGAATTTTCCATAGCAATTATCGTAGCGATAACCGCATAAAAAGGATATTCCAGATGAAATGTCTGCGAAATGAGCAGACAGATAAATACGGCGAGTGCCGTTTTAATATTGCGCATGCCAATAGCAAATTTCATAGCAACAATCGATTCCTTCCTTAAGCTCCATTTGAATAGTGAGGATTTATACTATAAAGGATTACCCGCTAATTGTCTGTGTGGTTAATCTCAGTGTAGAATATTTGCGAAAAATATCAATGTTTGACGTAAAATCAGGTCAAATGAACTTTTTTGATTTTTAGCAATTTAATTTATGCAACGGTAATTGCAATTTCAATATCGATATGTTATTATTTGATATGTCAATGATTGATAGGTCACACAATATCATACAAGCTAGTGTCCATCGATCAGGCTGGCCAGAAAGGAGTGGAGACTTGTGTCAACTTCCACCACAGATGAGGTTTTTAATCAGATACAGAGTCTTCAACGTCAACTGGCCTGCACCTTTGAGAAATGCGCAGGCATTAGCGCTTCGCGTCTGCAACTGCTCTGTCAGCTTTCCCATACCGAGGAGATCAGTCAGAGCTCTTTGCAAAAGCTGGTCGGTATTGATCATGCAGCGATAACGCGTCATCTGAAGCAGTTGGAAGCCGAAAACGTAGTCGTTCGTCGTAACAATCCGGACGATAATCGGATCACGCTTGTTCAGCTCACAGAGCATGGTCGCGAGCGTATCATCGCTTTTCGTGAAGAACGAGAGCAGTTTGTTGCGCGTATGTTTCATGGTTTTCATGCAGGGGAGCAGGAGCAGTTGCTCGATATGCTACAGCGATTGAACGCCAATATCGGCGGAGCCATGAAGCTGTAAGTCATAGTTTATAGAATGATAAATAGAGGAGAGAATTCATATGACAACAACCAATACGAATGCTGTAACTAAAACAAACGATTTCAACAAAATCGCTCTGGAACGCCGTTCCATTAAGAGCTACGATCCTTCTGTGAAAATTAGCCGTGAGGAAATGAACGAAATTTTGACTGAAGCGACACGCGCTCCATCTTCGATCAACCTGCAGCCTTGGCGCTTCCTCGTGATCGAAAGTGAAGAAGCAAAAGCAAAGCTGCTTCCACTGGCGAAATTTAACAGCCATCAGGTAGAAACAGCAGCAGCAGTGGTTGCTATTTTTGGCGATCTGAAGCATGAGCAAAATGCAGAATACATTTTTGATAAAGCGGTAGAACTGGGTTATATGCCAGCAGAAGTGAAAGAACGCCAGCTTCCATTTGCACTTGGTTACTATGAGAACCTGTCCGAGCAAGCACGTAAAGACATTGCAATGATCGATAGCGGTCTGGTGGCTATGCAAATGATGCTCGTTGCACGCGCACACGGCTATGATACCAACCCAATCGGTGGTTATGAAAAAGACCAGATCGCTGAAGTATTCGGAATGGACAAAGATCGTTATGTACCGGTTATGCTGCTGAGCATGGGTAAAGCGGCTAACGAAGGCTACCCTTCGATGCGTCTGCCACTGGATATGGTTGCTGAATTTAAATAAGACGGAAATGATCGTAAGCTGATCTTTTCCCTGTTTGTATCCTAAAACGCCCTGCTATGGCTGATTTGTCTTCCACCTCTGTGTATACAGAAACGGAAGATAAGCTGCCAGGCAGGGCGTTTTTGATACATAAAATAATGAACAAGCCAGTCAGGGGGATTATACGAGCGACTTGACCCAGATGGCCAGCATCCCTATATATTCTTTGCAGGCGGTTCCTGTAGAGCTAATCGCACTACCAGACGGCGAGAATTTGCCAGCATAGATGGTCCCCGGCTGGCTAACCCAGTAATCGGCTGGATAAGGTGTAACCTTCACACCTGTACGATGAAATTCCATCACCGAGCGTGGCATATGAAACGCAGATGTGACCAGTAACGGCTTGCTCCAGTTATGCTGCTTCAATAGCTGCGCCGTATTGTCGGCATTTTGTGCTGTATTGAGTGAACGATTTTCCGCGTATACATCCTGCGGGGCGACACCCATACCGATGAGCTGTCGCCGGGCAATATTCGCTTCATTGCCGCTATCGGCAAACACCTGTCCACCGGAGAAGATGATCGGCAGTCCGGTCTGTCGATAGAGCCGTACGGCTGTGATTAAACGGTTGCCTGCTGCACCTGACAGATTGCCCTCCCCATCGATATCCGGTGTTCCACTCGTAGCACCACCGCCCAGTACGACGATCACATCGCTCTGTATCGCAGCGGGCGGAGCGTACTTTTGCTCCAGACTGCCGATCAGTGCGTCCGATACGAGCGGTGTCATGCTGGCGTATAATACTAGATTGATAATGAATAACACGAATGCCTGTCGTGGCTGACGCTTGCTCCACAGCCAGATCGAGAGTGCAAGCAGGAGCAGGACAAATAAACCGGGTGGAAGCAGAAAGCTGTATAGAAATTTGATGATGTATAACATAAACGTAATTGCACCGCCTTCGATAAATGGTGGAGACGCATCCTTCGGTCTGCCTATCATTGTACAATAAATGCGGACGAAGGGGAGCTAGTCAGCGTACAGCGATGTAGAAGGAGCTATTCAGCAGGGCTCAGTATACAGCATCTGTTCGGATAACACAGCCAAATACATACTTCCGAATAGATGCTTTCGAAGATATACTTTCATATACAACATAAAAGCATAATCTCGAATACATATAAGCACAAAACAGCCTGTCCCACCATCACAGGGAACAGGCTGCTTGCTCACAATTGCGCTTCGTTAGGATGCTTCTTTTTTACGGAATTTGAACATAGCGCTGACGAACAGCACAATCAGAAAGACGATGCATGCCCCGATACTGATCCGGTTGCTTGCATCAAACAGGAACAGTACAGCAATGACTGCCAGCGTAAGAGCAGTGATTGCAGGAATGTACGGATAGCCCCAGATGCGGAATTGTGGCTGAACCGGATAGTTACGGCGCAGCTTGAGCTGGGACAGACAGATGCTGATCCAGACAAGCAGTACAACAAAGCCAGGGACAGCGATCAGGATGCTAAACACCTGATCCTGTGCAATATACGCAAGCCATGCGCCAATCAGCAGCACAACGGCACACAGCACAAGGCTGTTGATCGGTACACCGCGGTTGTTAGTACGAGACAGCATAGCCGGCGCTTCATTATTGATCGCCATCGAGTGCAGCATCCGTGTTGCACCATAGATGCCGGAGTTCGCTGCCGACAGTACCGCAGTAACAAGGATGAAGTTAATAATATGAGCTGCACCTTTCAAACCGGTAGCCGTCAGTACCTGTACAAACGGGCTATCCTGTCCGCTTAGCTGATTCCACGGAATGAGTCCGCAAATGATCAGGATAGGCAAGGTGTAGAACAGCACGATTCGCAAAATAAAGCTTTTGACGATACGTGGCAATACTTTAGCCGCATCCGGTGTTTCGTTTAGCGTCAAGCCGATCAGCTCTGAACCGCCATACGAAAACATAACGACCAGTAATGCTGATACAATCGCCATCCAGCCATTTGGCAAAAAGCCGCCATGTGCCGTAAAGTTGCTCAAATATGGTGTATCATTACTTGGAATAATGCCGAATAACAGGCATGCACCAAGGATAATAAACACAATGATCATCGCGATTTTGATACCAGCAAGCCAGAACTCCAGCTCACCAAGTCGTCCTACACTCAATAGATTGACGAGTAGAACGAAGATCGCACTTGCGAGACTGAGCACCCAGAGTGGAGTGTCGGCAAACCAGAACTGCAAGAAGCTTCCGGCAGCGATAACCTCAATTACACAAACCGCCAGCCACATAAAGCAGTACAACCATCCGACGATAAACGCCAGACGCTGACCAAAGGCAAGCGAGATGAAGTCCTTCATATTGCGATTCGGGTACACGGTTGCCATTTCAGCAATCGCACCCATAACGACCAGCAGCAGTAAACCGGCGAAAATGTACGTAAAAATAACGCCAGGTCCTGCAAGACCAATCGTGTCGGAACTACCTTTGAAAATCCCAGTTCCGATCACTCCACCCATTGCCATAAATGTAATATGGCGCGGCAGGAGTCGTTTTTGTAATGATGCTTCCGGGGTTGCCTTCAAACTGAAATCCTCCTTAATCAAACTACAATAGTAATGCTTTAAACCAATCCAGTAATACTATATTACCTGATTATCGGTTTTTCTGACACTGAATGAAATAGTATTTTTCACATTTAGAGGATGAAGCTTATATAGACTGTTGTTATATGATGTTTATAGTGGAGCTTTATAGCTATATGAGCTGGCGTATACATCCCCATTTGCCTTGAAAATGAGCGATCGCGGTGCCAGATACAAAAGGCTCTGATCACATAGAGGAAGGATCAGAGCCGAAGCATTCATTGTATTCGTTTTATTTTAGCAGCCATTCGGATCATCAATCGCGCAATATACTGCTGTATTAGAAGGAGCTGTATGGATTCGTGCCAGGCGTGCTTCGATCTCTTCCACGCTCATCGTTCCGCCGATGGAGATGTATTGGTTACCATCACGAAGCAATAGTGTAGGGTAGCTATGCACACCCAGCGAACGGACTTGAGCGAACTCTGCGCGTACGGCATTCCGGCTCGTCGGATCATGGAACACAGCCAGCACAGCATCTGGATCGATATCATTCGCTAGAGCGATGGTGCGATAGGTGTCGGGATCGCTTAAGCTTTTTCCCTGATCGTAAAAAGCATGCTGCATCGCAGCCGTCAGCTCAATTGTACGCTCCGGCGCCACAGAACGCAGTGCATGGAATCCGATTGAGGCCAGCTCCGAATCCATTACGAAGCTCCCATCACGTAAAAGCTCCTGGTAGCCCGTCCCAAACTCCGCACCGGTAAGCTCGGTAATGCGCTGGTTAGCTTCTGCTATATGAGGGAAGGCACCAATCGGCTGACTATGATTCCCCGTAAACAATCCACCGCTCATGATTGTCAGCGGCAATTCAGGATGATTATGATGCAGGCTATGCATAGTTTGCGCAAAGCCGTGGCACCATCCACAGTAGGCATCCCATATATAAATAAGTTCTTTATCTGTAGTCATTGCATGTATCTCCAATCGTTTGTGAAATAGTATATTCGTTCCTTATTCTGAAAATCAGTAAAATGTGTGGAACTTCTGAATGTATGTTGTTTGAGCTTTTGTAACTTATCTTGTTACATGTAACTATAATAGTTACAATGTTTTGATTTGTCAATTATCTTTTATGTACAGGAGGATAGGAGGCTATGTCGTCCTCTTTTCGAATCGTTATTAAATCAAAAGCAGAACCGCCAAAGGACAACAGCTCTGCTTTGTATGTGTGCGATATTAGGTTTAATCGATTATCTAAAAGCTAGTTTGATGCAGAATTTGCGAATAGCTTACAGATCCATTCAATCTACAGCAAACGAGTTCATTTGAGTCTCCCTGTTAATCTGTGATTCGATTCTACTTATAGCTGCGCTAGCTTATGCTCATCCAGCTCCAGCAATACCGGACAATGATCGCTGCCCGTAATTGCAACGTCGATCCGGGCATCCAGCAGGCATGGCGCCAATCGTTTAGAAGCGAGGAAATAATCGATGCGCCAGCCGATATTCCGCTCACGCACTTTCGCCATATATGACCACCAGCTATATACATCCGTGCGATCCGGATAAAAGTAGCGGAATGTATCGATGAACCCGGATTCCAGCAGCAATGTCATTTTGGCGCGTTCTTCATCGGTGAAGCCGGAATTACCCATATTGGAGCGTGCATTTTTCAGATCGATTTCTTGATGAGCGACGTTCAGGTCGCCACAGATAATGACAGGCTTGAGCTGATCTAGTTGCATCACATAGTGACGGAAACGATCCTCCCAATCAAGGCGATACGGCAGGCGCAGCAGATCGCGGCGAGCATTAGGCGTATACACATTGACCAGATAAAAATGCTGGAATTCGAGTGTTAGCATGCGCCCTTCTTCTTCGTAATCTTCCTCCATGCCATAGCGCACCGAAAGTGGGGCGATTCGAGTGAAGACGGCAGTACCAGAGTAGCCTTTTTTCACAGCATAATTCCAGTACGGTGAATATGCGTCACCGTGATCCAATTCGATCTGTCCAGCTTGTAGCTTGGTTTCCTAAAGACAGAAAATATCCGCATCAACGGCGGTGAAATAATCGTTAAATCCTTTTTTGACAGCGGCACGCAGACCGTTTACATTCCATGATACAAGCTTCATCTATACTATACTCTCCTTATGGGTACCATCTATTGTCTGTATTTCAAATACAGCACGAGCTTTGTTTAGACAGATTCGACCATTGTAACATGTATGATGGATAGTCGGAATGAAGGATCGATAAAGGTTAATTGAATGCGAACATACGATCTTATTTATATTGACAATGGTATAGTACTGGGGTATAGTAAAAGCAAATTGAATGTTGAGCGGGAGAAGCACCTCGCAGAAACGGTATGATGCCGATTCTGGAGGTGCTTTTTTGTTGTCTATACGCTCCTATTCATAGCATTCTAATCATGATATCGAGGGGAGAATACAAGTTATGGCAGTGAAGCAGAGGCAGAGTGTTGAGCTAAAACGGGATAAGAATAGAAGCGATAATAGCATTAGAGAAGAAGTCGCACGTAAACAGCAACTTATAGCGATTCCAACCGATGATTCCATTTCACATCGTTCAGTTTCATTCAAGGCAGTAACCGTCAACAATTCAGACACGATCGTAAGCAGAACGGATACGGCTGAAGGGAGCAAAACTACAGTGAATAAAGCTAGAGTCGATAAAGCAATATACATAAGCACTACTATGGGTTCACTGCATAAGCTAACCAAGCTACATCATCTAAATAAACTAATTTTGATGGGTCTATGTACCATCCTGTTATTAACCGCTGTACCGTTTCAGTCGGCTCAAGCTGCCAGCTCCACCTCTGCTATGAGCAGTGTCGATACGCTATACGATAGCATCACCGCTCTTGAACGTGTATTAGAGCTGCAAAATGTTCAAATTCGCGCGCTACGTCAGCAAAATAACGCTGCCTTAAAGGAGGTACAGGAGCACATTCGCAAGCTGGATAGCGCTCGTCTGGCTACGATGCAGACTGCATTGAAGCAATTGGAAAACCGACACGCTCCACTGCTCAAGCGCTACGCCGAGCTGGGGAAAAAGATTGCCAGTGCACGTAAGAAAAAGGACGATCGCAGTGTGCAATCCCTACTGCTTGAGCGTAACGGAATCAAAGCGCAGGTTGAAGCTGCACGTACTGAGCTGAAAAATAAACGCACCGAGCTAGCAAGCGCACGCAAGGCGAGCACGATTCGCAAGCAGCAGTTACGAAGCCTGCTTCAACCTGTACAAACGCTTAAAAAGCAAATCACCTCTGAAAATAAAGCAATCACTGCCGCCTGGAAAATTCGTACAACTGCACGCAAAAGTTATCATGCTGCCGTTCGTCAGGGCAATGCTGTGACTGCGCTTGCTCATCTGACTGTCGTTTACAAGCAGCTCGGTCAGGTGCAGTCTTCACGTCAGAAGATTGTTAGCTGGGAGCAGCAGATCACAAAGACGATTCAGACGGTAGCCGCTCGTCCTGATCTGACAAACTAGCCAGTATGTAACGAGCGGGGGACAGTCTGACAACTGGATAGAGTGCTAACAAATGAATAAAATAGTAACAAATAACGATCGGTGTTCAGTCCATCATGATTGCTCAAAGTCCAGATTTTGCGGTGCATCGGGTAAATCAGCTTCTGGATCAAGGTGGGTGAGCGGCACATCAAGGGCTACCTCTTCAAAGCGCAAGCTATCGATCCACACATGCCCTTTACCGACCAGCATGACGCCAAAAGCAATCGTCGTGCTTTCGGGTGGAATATCCAGCACAATCGCATAATGATTCCAGTCGCAATCGCCGACAATCGGACGATTATGCATATTATCAAATTGCAGTACATTTTCGTAACGATCATCGACTCTCATCCATAGACCACAGCGTTCCGCAACGTTATGCGTTTTGACAAAGCCAGACAAGCGCATACGTTTACCACGATAAGCTTGTGCCTGGAATTGCTGCATCAATGTACCAAACTGTTGTTCAGGTGGCGTAGCAGAAGCAGTCTGTTCGTTAGCAACCGTGCATAAATGAGCAGATTGACGACCTCTATGCACCTGAACTCCATCAAGCTCAATTGCATACTGGTGCATAGGGGTACCACTCAAAAACCAGCCTTGAATAGGTGATTCGGTTAGGGAAGCGAAGGTAGTGTCCATCATTGATTCTCCTTTGTTATGGTGGATTGGATCATCTTGCTTGAATAGCTTACGGTAACGTCCTGGCGGTAGTGAATATTCTTTTTTAAAGGCGCGGGTAAAGGCCTCCTGGCTTTCAAAGCCGCATTGTAGAGCGATATCCAAAATGCCCTGCTCTGTATAAATGAGCAGCAATGCCGACTGACACAATCGACGTTGACGAATATAATCCGCAATACCGATCCCTACCGCACGATTGAATAAATGGTGAAAATAATTCGGGGCAAAGCCAACCTGAGCGGCAATATGCTGCAAGCTTAATGGCTCCTGCAAATGGGTTTCAATATATTCGATGCTGCTCTGAATATGCCGGGTATGCTTCATACGGTCACACCTCCTTGTATGGATCAGTGTCCATCGTCATATTGCTTATTACGGACTGTCCAGTGTAGCGTAGCGTTGAGTTGAGTTAAAATTGTGGGTACGGAGCAGCATGTGAATTGACTTTGCTAATGAAAGCATAGCAAAGCGAGAACGGCGTATTTTGATTATTTTTACGAAAAAAAGAATCAATATGCTCTTTTCGTGTTAATACATGATGAATACATAAATAAGGTGTGATTTTGCTTTTGGAAAAAAATCTGCTATACTGCTTTATGTTGATGACAAAAATGAAACTATTAGACGGGCTGAAACCTATGCAAACGTCCTTAAAAAATGTAACTACAGCCCCAGTTTAAATTGTCTATTTGCGGATATGGCTTGGAAATGATTGATAAATCAAGAAATGTTAGGTCTATGGCAGGGAGATAGATGGATACGGCTGTGCTATACTGCTAGCAGTAGAACGATCTGTTTACCCCATAACTTATTCTTGAAGTTACAATATCGTCATATTTGATTTCCAATTGATTAGTGAAGCTATTTGGATTACGATTGCATGTATTGTAGCAGGCAAGTTCCGCTAACGGCGAATTTCGTATCTTCACATCCAGAACACAGACAATCCGCACACTTATTACTGAATATGGAGGTTATACCGAACGATGAGAAAACTACCCGCTTTTATAGCATCCTGTGCCTGTGCAGTAGGCATTACTTTTTTGGCAGCTCCAGCAGATGCTGCATTACTGACGCAGGGAATGCGTAGCTCGGATGTGGTGCAATTGCAACGTCAGCTTGCTAATCATGGTTACTTTTATGCTAATACGACTGGTTATTATGGCAGCATCACATCAAATGCTGTTAAACAATTCCAGCGTGATCATGGATTGAGTGTGGACGGTGTAGCCGGTCCTGCAACGCTGACGAAGCTTGGTGCGAAGAGTAGCAGCGGTATCGTTACAGCAAGTGCATCGGCAAACACTGGTTCCCGGGGCACCTATCGTGCTGACCAGGATTCGATAGACATTCTGGCACATATTATTTATGGCGAAGCACGCGGTGAATCATTTCAAGGCCAGGTAGCGGTAGGCGCAGTTGTATTGAACCGTGTACAATCGGGTGAGTTTCCAAATACAATCTGGGGTGTAGTGATGCAGCCCGGACAATTCACAGCGGTTGCAGATGGTCAGTATTACTTAACGCCGAACAAATCAGCATACAATGCAGCCAAACAGGCGCTGCGTGGTGTCGACCCAACGAACGGCTCACTGTATTACTACAACCCGCGCATCGCGACCTCCGAATGGAGTATGCGCCGTCCAGCAGTTATTACGCTTGGACAACATATTTTCACAAACTAACGCATTCCAATGCATTTAATCGAATTATCCTTACAGCGTAATGACTTCACAGCGTAATGACTTCACAACGTAATGACTTCGATTACACACGGTCATGCCAAATTCGATTGAATGATCATATACAAGGTAAACGAAAAAGCCTTTCGTCCATCATAAAGTGGAGGAAAGGCTTTTTGTTTTTTGTTACATCACGAATCTAATTAACGCTTCAGGCTACGACCATTTGTGCTGATTACATCTTTGTACCAGTGGAACGATTTTTTACGATAACGATCCAGTGTACCTGACCCATCGTCATGACGGTCAACGTAGATGTAACCATAGCGTTTTTTCAGTTGTGCAGAGGATGCGCTCACGACATCAATACAGCCCCATGAAGTGAAGCCCATTACTTCAACACCATCCTCTACAGCTTCAGCAACCTGCACCAGATGATCGTTCAAATATTGGATACGATAGTCGTCTTCGACGGTCTTTTCGCCATCCGGGCCAGTTACTAGCTCATCCACGGCACCGAGTCCATTTTCAACGATGAACAGTGGCTTTTGATAGCGGTCATAGAACATATTCAGTACATAACGCAGTCCTTGCGGATCGATCTGCCAGCCCCATTCACTTGCTTGAAGGTGAGGGTTAGGTACGCCGCTGAATAGATTGCCATGTCCCTCTTGCTTTTGCGAAGGGTCCGCAGTTTCGCAAATGCTCACATAGTAGCTGAACGAGATGAAGTCCACAGTATGCAGCAATGTTTCTTCATCGCCAGCTTCCATTTTGATCTCGATGCCATGCTCGCGGAAGTAGCGCTTCATGTAGCCTGGATAACGACCGCGTACATGTACATCGCCGAAGAAGTAGTTTTTATGCTCGGCTTGCATCGCAGCAATCACATCATCCGGGTTCGGTGTAAGCGGATAGGTTGGCATACTCAAAATCATACAGCCGATTTGCGCATCTGGAATAATCTCGTGACACAGCTTCACCGCAGATGCACTTGCCACGAGCTCGTGGTGGATCGCTTGATACAGATCCTGCTTGCTCAGCTTATCCTTCGGTGTATAAATACCACCGCTCATAAATGGCGCTTCCAAAATCGAGTTGATTTCGTTAAAGGTCAGCCAGTATTTTACTTTGTCCTTGTAGCGGCGGAATACAGTTTCCGCATAACGCTCATAGAAGCCAATCAGCTTACGATTCACCCAGCCATCGTATTCCTTGGACAAATGCAGTGGTGTCTCATAGTGAGACAGCGTAACGAGCGGCTTAATGCCATATTTCAAACATTCATCAAACAGATCATCATAGAACTGCAAGCCTTCTTCGTTAGGCTCGCTTTCGTCACCTTTTGGGAAAATACGTGACCAGGCGATCGATGTACGGAACACTTTGAAGCCCATCTCTGCAAATAGCTTCACATCTTCTTTGTAGCGATGGTAGAAATCGATACCGACCAGCTTCATATTGTCCTCTGTTGGTACTTCAGTGATCGGTCCCATCACGCCTTTAGGTGCTACATCCTGTGTAGACCAGCCTTTACCATATTGATCAAATGCGCCTTCCGCCTGGTTAGCCGCAATCGCGCCGCCCCATAGGAAGCCATCGGGGAAATTTGGTACATTATTGTGAGCGTTACTCATGCTTAGCACTCCATTCATGGTCTGTTTTTTGTGCTACACTAAATTAGCAGCACCACATAAAAAGCGTAATCGTTGTAACGGGTTACATGTCAAGGTTCATTTTGCGATAAAATAAAAATGACATCGGTAGCGGCACCTCACGATGCCAGTATACTCATAATGCACATCTACTTATTGATGCATATCTACTTTATGCTTTCACTATATTCCACGATAGATGCTATCCCAGCAACAAAGGAGCTTGAGCAATGTCCAAGTTTGATCAAATTATAAAATTATCAGGCTACTCCAGAGCAACCGTTTCGCGTGTTATTAATCATTCTCCACATGTGAGCGACGAAGCAAGGGAGAAGATCACGGCGATTATGGAGCAGCTTAACTATATTCCAAATCGTAATGCTGTCTCGTTATCGACCGGGCAGACGAAACAAATCGGTATGGTGATGGCAAATACAAGCGAGGTTGTTTTATCTTTTCTGGAACGATTTATTGATATCGCGATGGATTATGGATTTCAGACGATCATCTATACGACGCGTGAGGACAAAGCGAGTGAGCTACGCGCGTTCGAGGATTTGCGCAGCAAGCGGGTGGATGGTCTGGTGATCATTACGTGTGTGAATGATCCGAAAATGCTGAAAACCTACTGTCAGTATGGACCGATCGTATCCTGGCAACGCATGGGCAATGATGAGATTCCATCGATTGCGATGGATCAGGGGATGGGGTATACGCTTGCTCTTGAGCATCTAATTGCGCGTGGTTATACACGTATCGCCAATATGTTTGGACGCGCAGATAGTCTGAATACACATAGCCGCCGCGAAGCCTACGAGCGATTTATGGAAAGTCAGGCACTACCGGTGAGACGGGATTGGTATCATTATTCCGTATTTACAAGTGCGAATGGAGAGCAGATGGTACGCCAGCTCATGGCTGAGGAAGAGTTACCGCAGGCAGTCCTCTGTGCCAATGATTATGTGGCGATTGGAATGCTATCGGAAGCGCGGCGACAGGGCATACGCGTACCGGAGCAACTGGCGATTGTCGGCTTTGACGATAGTGAGCTGTCGCGCACACTGGGCATTACTACCATTCGTAATCCGATTGGAGATCAGGCGGTGCATGCATTTTATCGGTTATGGGAAGTGCTTGGCCGCCAGCATATCGAGCCGAAGCGCCTGGAGTATGAGCTCATTGCCAGAGAGACGACATGATGAGCAATCTTGCAGAGGATGCTTGGAGCGATCGGTGAGAAGTGGATTTTTATAAAGAATAGCGTTAAAGTCGTTCCTGACAACTTAGTGTGTGGGGACAGGTATCATTAGTGTATGTATGTGCACAGGTATCACTAGTGCTTGATACAACACTCTATTATGCGTATAGGTTCAGCTCCTATATCCTCAATTTTATTATTTTTAAAATGAATCAAGAAATCTGAAATTTATCGTCTGGTATTGGGTAATTAGACATTATAAATCATATGCTTTTGTCGATAATAATAGTATGCAATGCGGCAATAGTGTGCAAATGTCATGATCCAATATCAGCTTGAGAGACGATTTTGATTTCTTGAAGAGGGCGGGGATGTATGTGAAGCCGATTGCTGTACAGCCGTACTACAAAATTGAGCGTAAATTAAATAGCACTGGACAGAACTATTTGACTGACGAACGCGAGATGGTGCTATATGAGGATCGACTCATCACCCATCGTCGTGAATTCCCTCTGACGGACGTCTTCGATATGTCCTATCGTCGACTTGGTGCAGGAGAGGGTCTGTTCTATCTGCATACAAGTAAAGGTGTGTTTTCATATACGATTCGCCATGATCCTGCACGTTTTATTCGTGCATTTCAAGATTATGAGCGGTCGAAGAAGCAGGTAAGAATAAAGGGATGAATAATAGAAGGAGGGCTTTTGTCTGGACTGCTGAAATGTGGCGGTTGGATAGAAGTCTTTTTTATTATCTTGATTTGGTAGAGCGTTGTATTAACACTTGAACTCAAGAATTCAAGAACTCAAGAATCAAAAGCTCGAAAGAAATATCAGTTATAAAACGGTCTATCGCGATTCAGCTTTTTTGTTTTCTATCGCGTTATCTTCTCTACCGAATGCACAGTCATTATTGATGTGTAAACGCAAATCATCCCCAGCTATAGTGATCGTCACTTTGCTGAGGATGATTTACGTAGTTAGAGCTAATATCATTGCTTAACTATAATGGCTATAATCACAGTCAGCGATAGTAACTCGTTTGACAATGTGTACGTCATTACAGAGTTACAGCATAACTGTTTACTGCTAGATGTGTTTATACGTTCCCTTACTTATTGCGCCGTAAACCCTCCATCAATCGGCACAACCACACCATTAATATAGCTTGCACGTTCGCTTAGCAGGAAAGCGACCAGATCTGCGATTTCTTCGGGTTGACCGAGGGGACGTTGTGGAATGGCGGCTTCAACGGCTTGGAAGGTTTCGGGATTGTCCTGACGGTATTGCTTGACCATTGGCGTCTCGGTGGTGCCGGGTGCAATGGCGTTGATACGGATATTTTGAGCGGCGTATTCGACTGCAATCGTTTTGGTAATACCGATCAATCCGTGCTTGGTCGCTGAATACGAGCCTACCGTTGCTTGACCGACCAGACCTGCTGTGTATGAAAGACATGGATTTAAAATACAAATAAATATGCAATCCTATAAGTTACAATAATATGCCGAAAAGAATATGTATGAATCTATGCGAATACTCGGAAATGACGGAGAGGAGTGGAGCGACGATCCAGAAGAGACACAGCTTTGCAATATAGCCATCCATATAGACTTACAAACAACAAGCTTACAAATAAAAAGCCTGAAAATTAACAAGTCGATGGACAGATTCGCAGAATGAGGAAGATCAAAACGTACCGTTTTATTTGGAAGATTTGGAAACAAAAGAGGCAAGCAATACATCGGTGAAGCGGAGGCACGAGAGAGATACAGCTTCGATTTCTCTAATTACAAGTAACATACATTGCAGTGCAGATGACTCACAAATAGCTCATGTAATAATAATTCGATCCTTACTCGCAAGTAAACGCAGTTCGCGCAGAAGCTGATCGCGGCTAAATGATAATACATCGAGCTGCACACCATAGTGGAAGCGTCCGGCTTCTTCTCGATGCCATTGTAATTTGCCGTCCATTTCTAGTGGCTGTTCATGCAGAAGCATATTGATATTCACATGGACTTCATTGTCTCTGGCTGGAATCTCTACAGGTAAGGAGATGCGACAACCGGAACGACTCAGATCCAGCAGGAGTGCTTGAATGGGTTTGGACGTAACCTGTTGACCGTTAATGTTTAAAATAAATAGCTCAAAGGCTACAGGCTGCTTGAGAACGTATCGAAATGGTGATTTTCTGCGATTATGTGACATCTGAATCCCTCCAATCTGTGTCTGAATAGTCATGCACGAATATGATTAATTGTGCTTATATTTGTTATGTATGTAACTTACTATCGACATTACAGTGAAATATTTGAAGTGTTACTATGCAAATATACATAAATTTCAAGGATTACAGAGGTTACACCATCGTATTTACATAAAAATAAAAGCGAAGGGATATGCATAATCCATGCATATTCCCTTCGCTGCTTTGCGCTATCTCTATCTCTATATAGTCTATTTCGATCTAATCTATTCTAAACTGCTCGCATTATATTTCATCTGAAGTGTATTCCATAATCGATAGTGCTATTCCTATTCAAGCTCAAATCGAATCGCTCGTTGGCTTGGTACGCTGCACCGCTGATTCAGCGACCTCCTGCAATAGAGCTTCATAGAAGGACAGTAACTGCCGGCTTGGTCCTTCCCAGCCTAGCTGTAATGCAGATTGTCTGGCAGCAGCGCCCATACGTTGTCTGAGCTGCTCATCGACCAGCTCCAGCACATGATGATGGAATGATCCTGCCACAGTAGCATTATAGAGCAAGCCGGTCACGCCATGCTGTACCTGCTCTATTGTAGGCCCGCTCTCTGCTGCTACGATAGGCAGGCCCGCTGCCATCGCTTCCAATAGCACCAGACCCAGCGTTTCCGTTGTTGATGGAAAAATAAAAATATCACTGGACGCATATGCTTGAGGCAGCTCATGACCATGCAGAAATCCAGTAAATACCGTTCCCGTTCCAGCAAAATGCCGCTCCAGTGCTGCACGATGAGGCCCATCACCAACAATCGCCAGCCGAAAGCGATCAGAGTGATCCAACACATCGCGAATACGATCAATTTGCTTTTCTGATGCGAGTCTGCCGACGTAGAGCAGCAGTATTTTATCCGGCTTGCCGCCGCTCAGGCGTGCTCGCATCGTCTGACTGCGAAAAGCAGGATCGAAGCGCTCGGTATCCACGCCGCGTTGCCATAGCTGTACCCGGTGAAACTGCTGACTTTGCAGCTCCTGCATGACCGTATCGGAAGTACATAAATTGAGCTGTGCCTGATTGTGAAGCAAGCGCAAATACCACCACAGCACCGGCTTCATCCAGCCGACGCGATAGTGATCTGCATAATGGGGAATATGGGTATGATAGGAAGCGACGAGAGGCCATTTTTTTCCAAACAAAATACCGGCAGCACCAAGTACAGCCGGGTTGACGACGTGCACCAGATCAGGCTCGAACTGACGGAGCAATCTGGCAATGCGGGGAAGAGGAAGGGCAAGTTTTTTGGAGCGATAGAGGGGGAATCGATAGGCTGGAATGCCTGCGATAACAGCACCCTCGAATTCGCGTAAGCCTGCTTCAGGCGCGATGATCAGTATCTCGTGCCCTTGCTGACGGAGCCAGCGAATGACAGCGGTCAGACGTGTAACGATACCGTCCGTGGAGGGGAGGAAGGTTTCGGTGATGATAGCGATTTTCATAGGCGAGCGCTCCTTTTACTGGGCCAGCGCCTCCTCGGTAATGCGTTTAATATCGATGGTTGAGAAGGTGCCTTCGTGAACCATGTCCGGCAAAATGTTCTCCAGAAAGTAGTCCACACAGTGCAGCCGGATATTTTTGATTTTGACGATTGCATTGCGATACATCGCGATGAATTCCTTCTCGGTATTGCCACGTTGCAGCTCGGAGAACGCTTCGTACACCTGATCCATTTTATCGGCAACTTCAAGGATCAATCCTTCAGTGGAATTGTCCTTCCCTTCATGCAACTGATGACGAAAGATCTGCTTGAATTCTTCCGGTATATTTTCTTCAATAAAATGCTCGATCATGCCCTCTTCGACCTTTTGCAGCAGCGAACGCAGCTCCAGTGAGGAATGCTTGACCGGTGTTTTGATATCGCCGATAAAAATCTCGCCATAGTCATGGCTGCTTGTAATCTCATATAGCTTTTTCCAGTCGATCGATATGCCATGCATTTCTTCGATGTCAGCAAGCGTTTTGGCGTACTGTACGACTTTCCATGAATGAGCAGACACGCTGTGCTCCTCGAACTTGAATTTGCCCGGGCAGCGAATGATCCGTTCCAGATCGTCGAGTGAACGGAAGTAGGTATGAATTCCCATAAGACTAACCATCCTTTGATTACTGTGAGTTGTGTGAAATAATAACAATATCTGCTTACATGAAGTGGAGGAGATATCCTATCCAGCATAGTCGTTCATTGTTAACGATACATTAAACAGGCGTCAATTCTTGTGTAAACGTACGAGAGCGTTATTTTGCGAGGAGGAAGATAATGATTACCATCTGGGTAAAGGTAGAAAGTATGCTTGATTCGATCGAAAGCAATAGTATGGCGGTTACAGCATGTGAGTGGGCGTTGCCACGGCTGGAAGCTTTACTGTTGGAGCTGGAAAATGCAATTCATAACGATAGTAAAGATATTCATCGTAATGACGCGGTCCATCCTCACCAGCAGCGACTGAACATCGATCTGAATCGGCAAGCGATGGAGCAGGTGCGGACGTTGATTCAGCACATCTTGCTTCTGGTGGATGCTACAGAGAAAACAACCATTCATCAGCTACAACAGCAGCTACACCAGGATACACAGCATATCAGGAAAATAATGGAGCAGCATTGCGCGCATACGGTGGAGCAGGTTAAACCATGGTTGATGGAGGAAGAAATCAGGGATTTTTATATGTTGCGTCATACTGAAAATGGTAGACTCGTTGTCGCCGGAAGCCGAGATTATAGCTATTATCACAATGTAGAGCTGATCTTTCATGAGGTACAATTTGTGATGCTGCCTGCGTTAGTATTCGAAGCCGATCGGTTACGGCTGGCGACAGCAGAAGAACTGGCGCAACTGGATGGAATCATGCATGGACATCAGCATATGGGACGTGTATTTTGTCTGGAGTCGACGTTTGAAGGAACGCGCTATTATGTGGTTGCTCGTCAGTTGCAGTACAATACAGATACCGTGTATTATTACAAGCGCGAGCCGCTTGGACCAGGTGAGCGTATAGCTGAATATTTGCCGCTGAAAGATGACTAATGGGCAGGACTGGATAACAGTATAGATAGGTAATAGCATGTATCATCGTGATCGCCATGTGTAAAAGTGAAACGATTCAATTCAACCGTAACCGGTTCAGTATGAAGTAACCTGATAAATTATGGAGAATGTAGTAGTAAATCTTACGTATATAGATGCAATAATCGCAGGATTCGCATCGTTAGCAGTACAGGAGGGAAAACATGGATAAAAAAGCACGTCAAATTCTACTCAAAACATTCTGGGAAAGCAGTGGCTGGAAATCAGGTCCACGGGTATTCGCTGGACCTGATTTTGAATATGCACGTAGCCAGGGGGTTATGTTTGACCCGATTACCATTACATATGATGAGCTGCTGAACCGATTGCGCGCTCTGCATGAAGAGTTAACACTGGAACGAGTCAGTGAAGCCTTTTTACATAGCTTGTCCACGCGTAAGGTACATCTACGCAGTGCTCTATCTAGCTGGGTATTAACGCGCAGGCTGTTAGCCCATACAGATGGAAGCGAGCGCTGGCCATTGCCATTGGATGAGCAGTACCTGTACGATATTCAGTTAACCTCAAGTCCGCAGTATACTGCGGAGGATTTGAATGTACTGAATTTTGAACGGATCAAATGGGGCGGCATACGATTATACTGGCTGCTGTATTGCTGGCTTGATCTGGAGCTACTGGGCAAGGAGCCGCCGGTGCATGCCACCGAAGAGGATACGCAGATGTTTCGGCACATGCTGGAAGAAGCTACTTTGTGTGAGCCGGGTGATCGTGCAAGAAAACTGGAAAAGCGCTGGAAGGATCTATTTCCGTCTAACAAAAATGAGCGCGATGTCGTGATGGAAATTTTAGGGTTTATTGGGGTGCTAGCAACGACAGAGGCGCCGCGCATTGGGCGAGGGCATGACAGCGATATGGTCTCGATGGCGACATGGCAGGGACAGGATGGCTATCAGATGGAAGCAGTAAAAACGTATTTTGGTAGATGGGGGCTCGGCAAATGAACGGAGAATTTCATCAAATGCTGCTGGTGACAGCGCTTGGTAATGGATATTTGATCAGCGGTACAGATCCGTCCAGCAAAGAGCTGGAGCAGACCAGTACGGTGGAAGTGAGCTTTACCGAAGGAGAGAATCAGCCGCATTCTAGCTGGCGGGATTGGATCGAGCAGCGACGTGCGAATGGCGATCAGCGGCTTATGATGGTCAGTGCGCCGGTGGCAGGCTCAGAATGGCAGACGAGCGGGTTTGCCGGAGGTGGTGCGCCGAGTGCCATCGCTACACTCGGTACGGATCGTCCGTTGCTGTGGCGGCCGGAATGGAAAGTAGAGCGCAGACGTTCTCAATCGCGCTGGCGTGTCATCTATACCGGTTATGAATATACGCCAGCGATGCAAGCAGGGCATCAGTTTATCGCGATGAGTGATATGTTTGTGCAGCTTGGTAAGGCGCTCTGGCAGATTGGACAGCTTGCGGAGGAGATTGGAGAAGGCTTCTGGAAACAGAACTTTTTCGATCCAGCGATTGAAATGCTGGATGATCGTACACCATCACGTAAGTTCGCTTTTGAGTTGCCGCCAGTGTATACGGATGATTCATGGCGTCTGCTGAATGCGATTTATAAAAGCTGGGTATTTGGTGGAATGGGCTCATGGAATGATGTTCCTCCTTATTCAGCGCATGAGAATGGTAAAAGTGAAGAGTATGATCGCTGCTCTGGCGAATTGTATGCAGCATTGCTACAGGGAGCAAGAACAGCAGTGAATTCGGTCATTTTCTAAGCGGACACGTAGGGCTTGCAAGGTGTAAAGGTGAAGTAATATAGATGATCCTATGCTACATGCGGCGGATTCGTTGATCAAGCTATACAGTCAGGGTGAGGAACTGGAATAGGAGGATATTAGATAGATGCTGATCTTACAGTCGGCATCGTATTTTATCTAACAATGAGAACGGTTACAACGCGCGATTCTGCTCAGTTTTCATTCGCTCAGGCGTATTCCCTCTGGTATACTGTTAGCATCAATGTACAGATAAATCCTGCCGGGTCACATGTTATACACATCGAGTCTACATTATAAAAGCTGCATGGTTCGCTCAGATGCCAGCCCAATTCTGACTAAATTAACGACAAAGGGGTTAGACCTATGTACTCATTATCTGCAGATCAACTGATTGACCGCGAACATCATGCCTGGGATGAACTGATGCAGTTGTTCACAGGCGGCAGACATACATATGTAATTTTACCTGTGGATCGGGAAGAAAGTAGACAGACGCTGGAACGGTTGCAGATGAGTACCCGTTCGTATCTTGGTGCAATTGCTTATGAAACGGGTGGAGTGCTGGTCGATCATGGCTGGATTAAGCTGCTTGGATCGGGTGCAGCAGGTATTTATGGCAATTTGCGTTCGTGGAATGGATTACATGATCAGCCTGTATTGACGGAAGTGCCGGGCATGCTGACTGTTGCGTACGATGCAGCAGGTGGTTTTTTTGCGCTGGATACCGGGCGCTTTGGACAGACCGGGCATATTTATTATTTTGCGCCGGACACGCTGGAATGGGAATCGACCGAGCTGGCGTATTCGGGCTTTATCAACTGGTTGGCGGCAGGTGATTTGCAGCAATTTTACGGTACGTTTCGGTGGGAGGGCTGGCAGCAGGAAGCGGCTCAGCTTGGTGGTGAGCGTGTATTTTCCTATTATCCGCCGCTTTGGACGAAGGAAGGTAGCGGCGCTTCGAGCTATAAGTCACCTATACCGGTAAGTGAAGCATGGAGCTTTGTAGTGGAGCAGTTTGAGGAGACGCAGATGAACAATAACGATATTCCAACCGCCGTGCAGGAGCAGCAGAGTCTGGAACAGCATATTGATCGGATTGAG
This sequence comes from Paenibacillus sp., assembly GCA_039595515.1. Taxonomy (GTDB): domain Bacteria; phylum Bacillota; class Bacilli; order Paenibacillales; family Paenibacillaceae; genus Saccharibacillus. The sequence goes on from JBCNLJ010000017.1 coordinate 37,872, forward strand.
AAGCATTATGGCATTTGTTTTCCGCTTGATTATTTAAATACGCTGAATGATGCGGTAAAGCGGGAGTATCAATATGCGGATGCGGAAGGTCATACCGATTGGAGTATTCATTTTGCCCGGCTGGATGAACGATTTATCGCCAACAATGAGACGCTGGTGGATGAGATGAATCCGAATCCGCAGCGTATTATTCCTTTTGCATGGAGTGCGAGCAGTGGGAACTATTATTTACTCGATTATCGCCAGCATCCGGATCAGCCTGCCGTGCTTCTAATGGAGCATGAGGAAGCGATCGTGCGTGAGGATGCTGAGGCAGAAGCGGAATATCCAGAACAGGTGCAGGAAATGCTGGAAGGCAATGTACATCTGATTGCGAATAGTTTTGCAGAGTTTGCGCAGCATCTAAAAGAGCAGGAGCAAGATCTGTCGCTAGAGGATGAAGAGGAATAGAGAGCATAACAGGTTATGATCATAAAAAAAGAAGCCCGCGCTGTTAACGCGGGCTTTTCAGTGTATCGATGCAGCATACGCAAGCACCGCACTGACAGGTAAAACTGAGGATGAAGAAACAGATACAGCTTATGCATAATCACACGGATCACCAGCAGGCATTGTAGACGGATGCCTGCTGGATCATCATATATCTGTTAGAGATACATAATAGCGTGTGGATTTGCCATCATAAGTGGAATATTCATCGATAACACAATGAATTATTCGTTTGGCGAAACGAGGATTTTAACCTGGTTTTTCTCTTTCAGCAGTGCTTCAAAGCCCTGCTCTACGATGCTGCTCAGTCCAATACGTTTCGTAACGAGCTTTTCAGGAGCAAAGTAGCCCTGGCTCATCAGACTGATTACGGCTGGGAATACATCGCGATAACCGATAATACCGGTAATATTGCGTTCCTGCATCACGATGCGGTTCGGATGAATCGGAGCTTCTTTTTCAAAAATGCTGACGATCATAATCTGTCCGCTCAGCTTGGTCGATTCGATCGCCTGTGTCAGTACAACCGGTACACCAGTAACCTCATAAGCTACATCGGCCCCGCCATCTGTCAGACGGTGAATTTCCTTCACAACATCCACTTCAGCCGGATTCAAGCCGATTGCACCAAGTGATTCGGCTGTAGCACGGCGTTCTTCCGACAGCTCAACCGCATAAATATCGGAAGCACCGGAAGCCTTGAGCGCTTCGATCACAAGCAAACCGATTGGACCTGCGCCAAATACGACCGCACGATCACCGACTTTGAATTGGCTTTGACGTACAGCGTACAGTGCAACAGCAGATGGCTCAACAAGTGCGCCCTGTTCAAATGACACACTGTCCGGAATCTGGTGAACCATATGCTCATCAGCAGTTACATATTCGGAGAAGCCGCCACCGCCGCCAGCAAGTCCAAGAAAGCCCATTTTTTCGCACAGATTGTATTTGCCCTGCTTACAGGCTGTACACTGACCGCACGCAAAAATAGGCTCCACTACAACGCGGTCGCCAGCTTGAAAACGGGTTACACCTTCGCCAACTTCAACGACCTGACCGGAAAATTCATGCCCCATCACGACTGGAGCTTCTTCACCTGTTAATGGATGCTTACCACCCTGTGGAATGAAAATTGGGCCTGCTGCGTACTCATGCAGGTCACTACCGCAAATGCCGCACCATTGTACTTTGATTTTTACTTTCCCTTTTTGTACATTCGGTTCGTCAATCTGTTCTACACGTAAATCCTTTACACCATGCCATCGTAATGCTTGCATCGAAGTCATCTCCCTATACGGCTATAAATTGAGTTTGCATCTATGGCTGGAGCAGGTTCAGCTACGGCGCAGTTCTTGTCTTCCGCCCTGATGAAATGACGAAAACATCGTCATTGCTCAAGCAGAAAGCTTCGGCTGTGGCGACTGAAGATGCTTGAACCAGCAAAATAATAAAACGAAACAGGAAACGTTTCCGAAATAAATCATGTCATATTTTTGCATGGATGTCAAACAGGTTTTGAATACAAAAGGAGTGCTGCTATGTTAGCTAACCCTATGTCTGGCACACGTTAAGACCCCTGTTTACGGCATAAAAATGTATGACATCAATACTCTGCTAGAGATGCATGATGATCCCATCAAGGAACGACAGGCAAGCGAACTGCCATCTATCCGATTAAATTTCCATTCCAAACCTGGTTGAAACGGGAGACTGATTCATTACCGAACGTTTATTCTGTGCTATAATGTAAGCAAAGTATGAAAATTTCATCTTGATTCGGAAACATTTCCGGTGTGAAGGAGAATTATCCAGAATGGCAGATAAGAAGAAGGTAACGATAGAGGATGTAGCGAGAGAAGCGGGAGTAGGAATCGCCACCGTTTCGCGAGCGCTTAACAATAGTGATGGCATCAGCGCCAAAACAAAAGCACGCATATTGGACATTGTAGACCAAATGGGCTTTATCCCAAACACCTCTGCTCAAAGCTTGAAAATCCGCCAGACGCGTCAAATCGCACTTGCTGTGCCTGATATCCGCAATGCGATCATTCCGGATATCGCGTGGTCGGTTGAGCAGGCAGCGAAGCAGCATGGATACCGGGTCGTGCAGATCAACATGCTCGGCAATGCGCGTCTGGAAATGGAAACCCTTCGTGAAGTGAAAAAGCTGCATGTCGACGGATTGGTCATGATGCCACTGGCCTATCCAAAGTCACTGGAGCATCTGATCAATCAGTCAAGTCTGCCTATCTCGGTGATTAACTACAGTAAAAAGCTGAGTCCAGACCTGAAAGCCGATATCGTCGGTATGGCAAGACCGGAAGGCAGACTTGTGATGGAGCATCTGCTGCAAATCGGACGTACACGCATCGCTTACGCCGGAGCGCCAAAGGATAAGATTGAGGAGCGCTATCTTGCGTATGAGCAGGCATTGCCGCAGGTGGACACATCGCTTGTATACTTTGGAGAGGATTTTAACTTTGAGACGGGCAGACAGGCAGCGGATTACTTTTATAATCTTAAGCATATGCCGGATGCGATCTATGCAGTGAACGATATGGTCGCGATTGGAATTGTCAATCGTTTCAAGGAGCTTGGTGTACAGGTGCCGGAAGATGTCGCTATTGTCGGTATCGATAATAATCTGTGGACGACCATTACCACTCCGCAGATTAGCTCGGTATCGATCATGGGCGCCGAGGTAGGACGTCTGGCAACAGAGCTACTGCTCAAGCGTATTCAGTCCAGCACTCCATTACCATACGAACGTGTAGAATTCGAGCCGCGGCTGATCGTGCGTGAATCGAGTCTGGCTGTGCGTCGTTATACGCATACAGAGGAATAGGGAATAGTGCACAGGAATAAGATATATTAGCAAGGATCAATCGCTTAAGGGGATGCTTACGATGAGATTCGTTATTTTATTTGGGCCACAGGCAGTCGGCAAAATGACGATTGGGCAGCAGCTCGCAGCACGTACAGGAATGAAGCTGTTTCATAATCATATGTCGATTGATCTCGTAACGGCTTTGTTTGAGTATGCATCTCCATCCGGTCAGCGCTTAATTGAGCTAATTCGGCGAGAGGTGTTTGAAGAAGCATCACGTAGTGAGAATGGCATGATTGGCTTAATTTTTACCTATGTATGGGCGTTTAACATGCCGAGTGAGCGCGAATATATTGAGGGCATCAGTCAGCTATTTCGTGAACGCGGGGCTGAGATATGCTGGGTTGAGCTGGAAGCCGATCTTGAGGAACGTCAGCGCCGGAACACAACGGAGAATCGACTGCTGCATAAGCCGAGCAAGCGTAATATCGAATGGTCGGAGCATGATCTGCTCGATAGCCACCGTATCCATCGACTGAATTCATTGCCAGGTGAAATTACAGAGCCGCATTATATGCGTCTGGATACAACGCATATCGAGCCTGACGAAGCTGCACAGCGCATTATTGAACATTTTGGTATGGAAAAATAGAGTTTCCCATACATAGCCTGAACACCGAACACCGAACACCGAACACCGAACACCGAACACCGAACACCGAACACCGAACACCGAACACCGAACACCTTTCCTTGCTACGTACTCTCTAAAATTTATGGTTTATAATTCCGCCAAATCGCCTCCAGTCGTTGCTTCTGCAAGCAAATGGCTGGTATACTTTGGATATTCTATTGAATTGGGGGTTATGCCGTGGCAATGGTAGCAGCCGTGCTGGATTGCTCGTTCGCTAGAACCGCCTTACGCAGAGCCTGAATGGGGCGAGCTTTTGCGTAGGGCGCGATCAAAAAGGAAAGCTTGATCGCCCTTTATACGTATAGGTTGGACCTGTAGCGGCTTTGCACCTTATTGCATCAACGAATACAAATAAGGGGCTGAAAGCAATGCAAACACCATCTATACTGAAACCATTTATTTATAATCATCAACTGAACGTGATCAAAAAACAAGCCGATTTCCTGCTGAAAACGATGCGTAGCGTAGCAGACCGTCAGGTACTCGCCACCGTGCGAGATACCGCAGTCAACAATGTAGTCGATGCTTTTGGGACGCTAACAGCGGAACAGTACAACTTGCTGGAACAGCTCTCTTCCTACGAAGCCGCTCATGAGCTACAGCAATATGTTGATCAGCTCGATCGCTATGTCATTCCTTTTCCAGACGTATCACCTCAGCAGATTCAGAAGCTGTTTCCCAGAGCGAAGAAGCTTAAAATGCCGAATCTGGAAACGATCGATCTGCTGCATACGACGTATTTACGCTGGATCGATATTGCAACCAATCGGCTGTATATTGTCTATCCGTATGAAGGCAAGCTGGTCGGAATGGAAGGTCAGATTACACCGATGAACAAAAATGGCTTTTGCATGTTCTGTCATCGGAATCAGGAGCTGGGCTTTTTCAATGTTAAAATGAAAAATGGCGGCTCGCCGGATAACTTTTCCTCATTAGGTCAATACGTCTGTATGGAAAATGAAGCTTGTAATCACAATATAACGAATACATTTGCGCTGGAGCGATTCATACAATCCGCTCGCAAATGATCCATCATCACCAAATGGGACTGCTTACTGGAGCAGTCCTTTTCTGGTGCCTGCTCTTATGATCACTCATTACATATAACATAACAGGCATAATCGACACTGAATGGAGGGGAAGCAATGAAACGAATTCTTATTATAGGCTGCTCCGGCTCTGGCAAATCGACATTGTCTACGCAATTACAGCCGATACTGAAGCTACCATTGATTCATCTGGATCGTCACTACTGGAAACCGAATTGGCAGGCAACGGAGAATGAGGAATGGGATCGGCTTGTTAATGAGTTTGCAGCAGGAGAGGAATGGATCATTGACGGGAATTACTCCAGAACGATGGACTTGCGTCTCCGGCGAGCGGATCTGATTGTATGGCTCGACATCCCCAGGCATGTCTGCCTGTACCGCGTGATCAAGCGCTGGGTACAATACTACGGTCGAACGCGTCCTGATCTGAATGAAGGTTGCCCGGAAAAGATCGATTGGGCGTTTCTACGTTGGATCTGGAATTATCCTACACGCACACGTCCTCGCACGATTGAGAAATTAAAACAGCTTGAATCGCATCAACAAGTTGTTGTCATTCAAAATCGGAAGCAGTTGCACGCATTGGTCGAGCGATTGCAACGACATACGACAGACGCTTACTAACAGCATGACTACTCTCCGATATCAAACATCTGTAACCTAATCTCAACCATCCAACAAGTTCAAACTAAAAAGCCATTCCCCTTCACCAGCCGGCGATAAGGGAATGGCTCTTTGTTTATTTAGATTACAGCTATTCGAGTTACAACGACGTCAATGGAGCTTTAACATCATCCGCTTCATCACGAATATCGCCGACGATCTCTTCCAAAATGTCTTCCATCGTGACCAGACCTGCCATACGTCCGTCAATGCCATTGATGGCGGCAATATGCACGCGATGCTGCTGCATGCTGAGCAATACTTCACGCAGTGACGCCGTTTCCACGAAACGAGGCAGCTTGTGCAGGAAGCCGGACAAGTCACCGGAACGTCCAGCCGCAATCGCTGTCAGTACTTCCTTACTGTGGATAAATCCAATCAGCTTGCTACTGTCTGCAGCCGATGTGACAGGATAACGCGTATATTCATACTGGCTTAAGCGAGCTACCAGTTCTTCCTTTGGCAGATCAGCCGCGATCGTAATCACTTTGCTGGCTGGGATCATAATCTCGCGCAGCGTCCGATCGTCAAAGGCAAAAATATTGCGTAAATACGTCTGCTCGGTCTGGTTAATCTGACCGCTCTCATAGCTCTGCTCTACCAGCCATTTGAGTTCCTCTTCCGAGTGAACCGTATCATGTCCGGCTGGCTTTACGCCAAACAGACGAAGCAGTAATGTTGCAGAACCATTTAGCAAACGAATGACCGGTGCCATCAAACGACCAAAGCGATACAGCGAAGGTGCCAGCAGGAGCGTCATCCGCTCAGCAAACTGAATCGCCAGTGTCTTCGGCGCAAGCTCACCAATAACGACGTGCAAAAACGTAATGACCGCGAGTGCGATACCATAAGATAGAACCGTGGAAACTGCTGCAGGTATCTCAAAACGATCAAAAATCGGATGCAGGATGCGCTCTACGGTCGGCTCACCCAGCGCACCAAGCACGAGTGCAGTAATCGTAATACCAAGCTGACAGGCAGATAGATAATAGTCGAGATCGGTAGCGACTCTTTTCGCCATAACCGCTTTTTTATTGCCGTCTGCAATTAGCTGATCCAGACGGGACATACGTACTTTCAAAATTGCAAATTCCGCACCGACGAAAAAAGCAGTAAGGCCGATAAATACGGCCACCAGAAACAAATTTAATCCAATCGTTCCGTCCAATGATTTCCCTCAGATGAGGGATTCACCTCCATATAGTGAGTAGTATCAAGCTCAGCCTTTGTAGCTGAACGTATCGGTATAGCACGCTAATTCATTGTAGATTAACAGTAGATCAGATGCCGCTTATTTGCTCGTAGATTGCTGAGCTTCCAGAGCTTCGCTAACCTCACTATAGGTGAGCGTCACCCATTTGATCTGCAAATCTTCCTTTTCGGTAATCGTCCATACCTGCTCCGGTTGCTTCAGCGTGTCGCCTTCGCTAATCTCGGTGCCTTTATGGTGCAAAATCCAGCCACCGATCGTATCGGTATCATGACGATCATCAAATGTGATGCCAAAACGGCGTTCCAGATCATCCAGCAAGACGCGACCGTTGACCAGATACTGACCCTCGCCAACCTGACGAATATCATTCACTTCATCCGCGTCGAATTCATCTCGGATCTCGCCAACGAGCTCTTCCAGCACATCCTCCATCGTTAACAGGCCCGCTGTACCACCGTATTCATCGACCACCAGCGCCATATGCACGCGCTTTTGCTGCATTTGAAGCATCGCTTCCTGAATTGACATCGATTCTGCGATATAAGGGAGCGGACGAATAAAATCATGTAGTTTGCGAGTCGTTTGATTGATCATGTGTGGTAGCATTTTTTTGGCGTTAACCATTCCGACAATCTGATCCTTGTCATCGCTGGTCGTTACTGGATAACGAGTGTAATAATTATCGTCGAGAATGCCAATAATCTCGTCATAATCCATATCCCGATCCAGTACGACCATCTGTGTACGTGGAATCATAATATCGCGTGCTACCCGCTCATCGAACGAGAATACATTTTCCATATAGGACAGCTTCGTTTCGTTAATCTCGCCGCCCTCAAAGCTTTGCGTCATAATAATCTTCAATTCATCTTCCGAATACACCTGTTCATGACCGGCAGGCTTTACACCGAAGGTGCGCAGGAGTACACGAGACGTGCCGTTCAATGCCCAGATGAGTGGATACATCAGGCGTCCGAACCAGAACAACGGGGGAGCCAGCAGCAGTGTCATCCGCTCTGAAAACTGGATCGCCAGCGTCTTCGGCGCCATTTCACCGACAACGACATGCAAGAACGTAACAAGGAAGAACGCAATCGCGTACGATGCGACAGAAGCCGCCGCATCCGATACGTTGAAAAAGTCGAATACCGGATAAAGCAATAGCTCTACCGCGGGTTTACCAATCGCACCCAGTCCCAGCGCTGTCACGGTAATACCAAGCTGACAGGCAGACAGGTAGTAGTCCAGATCATGAGCTACCTTTTTGGCGAGAACGGCTTTTTTGTTGCCCTCCTGAATCAATTGATCCAGACGTGATGCACGTACTTTGACGACAGCAAACTCAGAAGCAACGAAGAAAGCCGTTAATGCCAGTAACACAACCAGAACTAACAAATTGATGATCGTTATTAGGTCCAATGATTTCCCTCAAATGAGGGATTCACCTCCACAAATTTAAATTTACAAATAAACATTGTCATGAACGTCGTAACTGTACACATACTACACTTTCAAATTCGAACCAGACTGACCGGCAACCATTCCGTTTCTTATCGCCTATCCTGTACAGCATCCGCATGAAGGAGACAATATGAAGGAATGGAGAAATCAATAAACATCGCTAACGCCTTCCCAAGTCTGTTGCCTCCTTCCATAAAGTAATTGCTTTATAGTATATCATAAACACAACTGCACCATACAGTAACACGTTATGGTTTTGGAAATTGTCATTTTTGTTGGATTGTGGGTAGGGGAATTGTCCTTGTGTGCAAATTGATGCGGTGGGAGAGGCACCACTGCGGGAAGGAATAAGGGGACGGGCTCCCGTCTCGCACAGGAATCTACGGATCAGGAGTTGATTGTAGATTCCCGTGCTCAAAAGTCGCCCTTTCCCCTTATTTCCTTCCCTCCGTTCCGTGCGCATTGCATTTATACGAGTTTGCAGTTTGCATATACACCGCTAATACCCTGATAGCTTGAATAGTGCAAAATGAAAGTCTACTGTACTCCGCCTTATGAAATAATGTCTGCATCAAACGATAAGTTCGTTAATGGCGTACAATTTCAAATGTAAATGCTGTACAATAGTACACTTGCTACAAAGACAAAGCATCAAACTTTATGATTTAGCTCGGCTAAGCGACTGGTGGTTGGACTGAGATTCATGGGATTTTGAAGCCGATTCAATCTTGGAATAGAGCAATATCAGCTAACAATAAAATTCAAACAAACAATAAGACTCACATTTAACATGGTTAAGATACTGAAAGGTACTGAACAGTGTCTTTGGTTTGTTGCTCTTGTTATTTCATTGGTTGAAATCATACCCTTTTGTGGGAAGGAAATCGCATTTACGGTGTACGGTAACGAAAAGAAACTGCATTGAACGTCGTCAATGCAGTTTGAAGATAGGATCTAGTCCTACACGGTAGATGGTTCTATTCAGCTATACTACGCATCAAGCGATAAATCTCTCTTGTTGTGTTCACATTGCGGATGGTCATATGACGGTACAATTTGGAGCCGACAAGCTTATTCATGCCGCTCTGGGCGGCATTTTCGCGAAGGATGCTGAGTAATACTGCACCCGGGATATAGTGGACGGTGCCCATATTGGGCTTGAGCGGTAGCTTTTCGATGATGGAGTTGTCGTCGATCTCATTCCATAGAAATAGAACGTCGCTTTTCATACTGTCATCGTTCGTCCAATCTTCCGGTAAGGCTTCGATCACTGCTGTAATTTCAATAAGGTTGCGGATCATGACGGGAATTTGGAGTGAGAATACCTCATGAATTTTTTTCTCCAGCAGGAGAGATAGCTCATGCTGTGGCAGCTCGCTCGCAAAAATAATATTGCCTGAATTGATGTACGTAACGACCGCTGTCATACCTGCTTGTTCAAACGCTTGCTTGAGTTGCTTCATATCGATCTTATTTTTCCCACCGACATTAATGCCACGCAGTAGAGCGACATAGATCATGAGCTTGGCCTCATTTCATAGGGGATGGAATAGCATGCATCTTCATATCCAAAAGTTATTCCCAGCTTTCCCAGCGCAGTGACAAATACATGAGTAGTTCATTTGCCGCTTGTTCACCCAGTAGCTCATCCAATTTGGATTCGATCTGTTCCAAGTATTGCGGCTTCACTTCATCGGTATCCTCGTCTCGAATCTCACCGCCTAGTTCGGTAGCGGCTTCAATCAAAATCGCTAGCGCTGCAAAAAAATCTGCCAGCGATGCTGCTGCAAGTGCAGGCTTACCCGTGTCATACGCGACATATATGGGAGTACCAGGTGCAGACGTATCGGCAATGACGGGATCATCATTAAAAGTGGCGATGACAACATGCTCTGCACGCCAATTTTCCGATTCCTGTAGCTGATCCGGATCGCCCACCCCCACCCAGCGACGTCCTAATTGTAAATCATATAAATACTCTGGAGCGGCAAAAAAAAGCAGGATACCGTCCCCGATTAAGACTGCCGCATCTTTTCGAGGATTTTCTCCGGGTTTCTTAGGATCGATCATCTCATAATGACTGTACCAGTATGCGAGCTCCGGGGAGAGGGGAATCCGTTCATCGCTCTCAAACGGTGTGGCCTCTGTGAGAGCGATAATCCCATTCCCTTCAAATAATCCATACTTCTCATTATATAGCTGATGCTGCTGAACAAATGCAGAAGCCGCAGCTTGTAAGGTTGGTTGATTCGATTGATTCGTCATGGCAATTACTCCTTCGTCATAAATTGTTGTTGTATGATCTATATTTTTGTGTTTGATAGTATGCTATGGAAATTTGAGACTAGAGATTCTGCATTTGAGTTTCGACAATTTATCGTTATCGTTGCTCGGAGCGTAGTTTTTCTACGGATTTTGCGTATTTTTTCTGTTTGCTATCACTACCGAAGATCAAATACAATAGCTGCTCGCGTTCATAGCCTTCACGTTGTGCTAACTGCCGATCTAGCTCAAGTGCCAGCTCGGCTTGCTCAAAATGATCAGCCAGTCCTTTGACAGGCTTCGCTGATTGACCGCTACCCGCGAGAATAACTAGTAACAGCGGCAATAGCTCCGTAGTGAGCGGATAGACCTCGAGAAATGCTAGCACGAATCGATCATGCGCAGACTGATGCTCGGTATCGACAAGCCGCATATAATCAGTCAGTAGCGGGAAATACTTTTGATCCTGCAAGGCAAGCCCTAGCACCGCATAGGTGCCTGTCATGACGGATTTCTCACCGGGTTCTACGTCGTTATAAAAGGCAAATTCCCTCATCACCAGTCTTGCATATTGCTCCAATAAGGGATGCAACTCTGGATATTGCAGGCTATTAGCAAAAAATCGATGCAGCGCTGATCTGGCAAGTGCTTTGATGGGAAGGAAGTTTTTGATCTTACTGCCGCTAAGCTTGAGCGTATACTCAACCGGAAAGCTCTGCTGTAATAGATCACATATGTATTGCAACCCATCCCGATAGCTATCGACGATATCACCCGTGAGTTTCAATTGAATCGTTTGTAAAATATCATTGGCCTGTCCTTGCATATGTGGTGTTTTGCGCTTGCTTTCGATCTGTCCGCTACCCTCTTTTAGAAACTGAGCTGCCTGCTGTGAACCAAGCTGAGAAGCAATTTCCAAAAATTGCTGGCGGGTATCTGTATCATCATCCCCGATACGAAGTGCTGCATAGATAAATAGCTCAAGTTGCTGTTCATCTGGCTCCGGGCGTTCGTTGGCTGGCTTGAGTGATATGCGATAGGTGTTGCCATTTTCAATATAAGGCGTTAAGAATTGCTCTGCCCAAAACTGAAGCGTCAGCCTTAAGCAACGCTTCCATTCCTCTAGTAGCTTCGGTATAGCAGCAAGCTTCTGATCCGTTTGTTCACAAAGCTGAATTCGCTCGGCTGTCGATACAGGATTCACGTCTGTATTAAGGAGTAATCGACTAAAAAAGAACATGTCCTTCTGCGCCGGATAATGGGGCAGAGGTGAAGCGATCTTAGCTGCGATGAATTGCTGGAATACGTCTTGAATTTGCTTCAATTTGATGTGGTTGATCCATATCTCCTGTAACTCCAGATCATCCTTCACTTGCTCACGCTCAATGTGTAGTTTGAATTCTAATTTATAATCAAAAAATATGCCTCCGTAATGGTCAGCCTCAAATGCCTCTCGTACACGCTTCCCCAGCATAGGCCACCATTCGTGTAATAACTGTTCATCCGTAAGTGCGGTAATATCTATCTCTGACTCCCATGTATACGCGCTATCGCTCCACGAAAAAGGATGCTCAATCTCTACAAACATCAGCCCTGCACTACTACTAACTTTGCCTTTACGATAACCAAAACGAATGTAGTCGTGCGACCCTGTCTGTAGCCTGCTTCGTTGATCGATCTCTTCTAGATGCTTCTGCGTACGCTGACAAACCTGATCCAGTTGCTCCCAGCATTCCGCAAGTAACACGCTTAATGCTTCATTCATGAATAAACGCCCCTTTGCATAGATAATGTTATTTCTAATCGTTATTCAGCATCATTAAGTCTTCGATAGCCAGTGCTTGAATAATAAGCTCTTTATTAACTTCTACTCAGCGTTGTAAGCATCCAACAATACCGCCTAACTTACAATACGAAACTGGAGAAATTCAAGAAAATCACGCTGCATCGAGCCCAGTGTAAGAATCGTCCACATGATCTGGAATCGCCAGCTAGCTCCGTTCACTTTAAATGACCAGACTGCTTCCAGACCTACGCCAGACTTGAACTTCTGCTCCTGTAGATCGGCAATAGCTAATTCAGAGCGATGCACAACACGGGTAGAGAATAGATTCAAAAATAGAACGACCAGCTTTTCCCGATTCACCAGCAAAAGAGCACGCGTCGAATACGTGTGCAGATGCTGGGGTGTCGCATAGCACATGAGCATATCCGGCTCACGGTATGGCTCAGCGAGTCGATTAAGAGCTTTTTTTCTAATAAATAGCATGTCGGGTAACCTCTCTTATGTAAGATATGCAATGGGATCGTATACATTTATCAGTATACTAAATTTGGTATGTAATCTGTAATGTGCGGGATGATAACAATCTGTATGACATGATTCAGACGGGAGAAATGTACGTTTCATGCAACAGTAACAGTAACAGTAACAGTAACAGTAACAGTACTAATAGTATAGCAAAAAGCCGCTCCTTCAAGAGAAGCGGCTCTATATATTGCATTTGTATACGTAACGCGGACTGGCGATTTCATTTGAAACGTAAGCTGTAGCAGGTACAGTGTCTGATTACGCCTTATGCTACAGTGACGGTGGAGGAATCAGGTTGAGCCATATTTTTATTTTTCTGATTCTGAGTCACCTTAGCATCAGCCTGTGGCTGTGGGGAAGACGTTGTTGCTGCGTGCGCATGATCTTCAGTCAGCACGAGATCATTCAAGCCTTTAAACAGAACCTCAAGCTCAGCAAAGCTATTCACCATCTGCTGTGTCAGATGCTGTTGTTGTTCCATGCTTGCGAGAATTTCTTCAGCCGCTGCGCTGGATTGTTGCGTCATGCTGGAAATTTCGGTTACTTCATTCACGACACGGGCCGATGAATCCTTCATCGTAGCCGAGCTGCTCTCAATATCAGCAGCCTGACTTAATACTTGCTGGGAGCTAGTATTCACATCGCGGAATACATCAGCAGCAGATTGTACGGAGGTACGACCCTCCTCCAGCGAGCTTTGAATGCTGTTGAAGCGTTCGTTCAGATCGCGCGTACGAGCTTGCAGACGATTCAGAATTTCCGCGATATTGGTTGCCGATTGGCCTGAGCTTTCTGCCAGCTTACGCACTTCGTCAGCGACAACGGCGAAGCCTTTACCATGCTCACCTGCGCGAGCCGATTCAATCGCTGCATTCAGCGCCAGCAGATTCGTTTGACGTGCAATATCAGAGATGCTGTTCAGCATCGAGCTCATCGACTGGCTTTCTTCGTTGAACTTTTGCATGTCCTGAGTCGCCTGATTGGTCATATTATGCAGTTGACCCATCTTCGCATTGAGCTGTTCCATACGCTGGCTACCGGATTCTGTGCTTGTAGTCATCGTGTCGGACAGTTGCTTCATCTGATAGGAGTATGCCGCCACATCCTGAATATGACGATCCGATACAGACAGCGATTCGGAAATTTCAAATACATTACTTGCCTGTTGTTCTACACTGCGTGCTACCTGATTGAAGCCTGCGGTAACTTCTGTTGTAATCGTGCCTGTCTCATTCACCTTTTGCTTAAGCTGTTCGGTAAAACGAGCCAGACCGATAACCGATTGCTTGACCTGCTGCATCACAAGCTCCATCCGTGACTGAGATTGCTCAATCTCTACACGGCGAACCTCACTCGCATGGAATAGCTTGCGATTGACATTGGATACGGTGATGAAAATAATGCCCGCCACCAAAAACATACTCAGGTTGATCAGATCGGTCATGACGAGCACAGGCGTAGCTGCCGGAGCAATAATAATGTGTAAAATATAGAAGACGAACAAGCTTGAAAAAGCAGTATTATAATAACGGCTAGTCGGATAGAGTAACAGCGGTGCAACGATCAGCAGACCTTGCATCGTACTAATCGCTTCCAGACTGACATAGATACCGCTTGCAATAATGCTAAATGTCACAAACCAGGGAATGAAATGCACACCCTTTTTAGCAATCGTTAAGCCTGTAATGAGTAGTGCTACTAGAATAGATAGGAGGGTTGAAATCCATAACGTTGGAATGAGGAACGTGATGCCTGCGCTAATGGCAGTGATCGCCCATAGCATGTAGCTGATTAGTTTGTTGCGTTGCCAGATAATTTCGGTGTTGAAGTTGTTCATGTGTGAGTTGTCCTTCCTGTCATTGTTGTTAGAATAAAGCTGCTTGTATGCTTATGAGAAGACAATTTCCGCTACATCCCTAAGGAATTAGGTACATGGTAGCAATATCGACTAAACCTATATCGGACGTAATTCCTAAAAATGAATAGTTTACAAAAATTAGTTACTTAGTATCGAATGTATCTGTTGATGGGAAGGAATAGAGGATTATACATATCGTGAAGAAGGGTGGGAAGTACGGAGTGTTTGTATCTTCGTTCAGTAGACATAGGAAAGAAGCTTCTGGTGTACTCATATGGCGAGGCTAGGATCAATGTAACGTTGTGTTTACTGAAACATAGTACACAAGAAATTGATGTTAATAATTAAAATAATTGGAGGTGAATCCGATCCATATTTCAGAAGTCGTCACTGAGATTGAAACTGCCGTAATAAACGAGCAATCGCCAGCAGATATCGAACGTTCTATTCATATGCTGGATCTATCCGATCAGCTAGAGCTACACAGTCATTTAAGTAGACAAGCATTACAGATGATCAAAGACCATCGACATGAGCTGGCAATTAGCGATGCTGTAAAGGAGCATATGCTGTGGTATTACCTGAGTCAGCAGGAATGGTCATACGCTGTTCTGGCAGACACGATAGCCATTTACATAGAAACATCATATATAGCAATGGAGAGCATCATCATCACGGCATTAAAACAAAGTTACAGAGCAGCAGGTGCAGCATATTGACCTTACATTTACGGGCAAAGAAGTGAAGCGGCAGATCCAGCAATGGCAACAACGAAATAAGCTCTAACACGAAGCTCAAAAGGAGGAATAAGGCATGAAACACGCACTTGTGATCGGTGGTTCAGGCATGCTGGCGAAGGCGTCAATCTGGCTGGCAAATCAGGGTTATATCGTATCCGTTATAGGTAGAGATGCCAGTAAGCTAGAAAAGCTATGTGACCAGCATCAGCATATCGTTCCAGTGTCGGTTGATTATACTGACGAAGCTGCATGCAAAGAAGCTATGGAGCACTCTATAGCTTCCCGTGGTGCATATAATCTTGTGGTCGCCTGGATTCATGGAGGGATAGCTTCAAGTGAAGCCATGGTGCGTCTGCTGCAACGTGAGCTGACATCGGCAGAAGGGGCAAAGTGGCAGTTGTTTCATGTAATCGGCAGCCGTGCGGATGCGAAGCAATATGCACAGCTACTGCATCCGATCACGGATTGCGAATATCATCAGATTCAGCTTGGCTTTGTGATTGAAAATAATGGCTCCAGATGGTTGACGAATGAGGAGATTGCAGATGGCGTGATTGAATGTGTTCGGACTAAGGCTGTGTATCATCTTGTAGGGACGTTAATGCCAGAGAGTATGAGGCCATAACGTGGATATATAGTGTAATAAGCGCTACTGCATAAGAATAAGAGTAGGCATGGTCTATTGATCATGCTTATTCGCGTTTTCTGCTATAGGTCTATCTGAATCTGACATGGTATGCATATGAAATATTACCAGTATTCCCTTAATTACAGTGATACTATTATAAAATTAACCAGTTTAACCGTTATATAGATAGAGATAGTTAGTAGGCATAGAGATCGTAACTTCTGCCATCGTCACAAAGCAGTTTTTTTCAGTTGTGACAAAGCAATACATACAACAAAGTCAGTAATCATAATAATAAAATAGATTGAAGTTATTGTCTGGAGAGGAGGTGAGGAGATCACAATCCGGCGTATTTTTTTGCATGTTGTTTTGCCTATTTTGCTCGGTAGCTTGATTTACGTGTTGTATCGTAAGCCGACACTGCTTGTATTTCGGTGGATCGATGCTGTTGGGCTAACACCGATCATTCTACTACTGCGTGATCAGATAACGTTGACATTGACGCCGTTTGTCCAATATTCGTTGCCGGATGGATTATGGTGTTATGCGTTTGCATATACATTGTTTCAGATTTGGAAGGATAGTCGCCGATTAACCCGTTACCTGATCATCGCAGGTATTCCAATGATCGGTATTATTAGCGAAGTGCTACAGATTCCGCACTGGATTCAGGGTACTTTTGATCTGAATGATGTTATCGCCTATGGATCAGCAGGTATCATTTTGTACGTTATATCTATTCAAAAGGGGAATATAAACAAAGATGAAAAAAACAATCTTGACTTTACTCGCATGTATGGTTTTCGGAGCATTAGCCGCAGGAAGCATGGACAGTGATCAATCTTCATCGGAGAACACAACAAGTAGTACCAATTCAGCATCAGCCAAAGGAAGTCAATCTTCCAAAGAGCAAGCTGAAAAAGATAGCCGTATGTATATCGGTGATACAGTAGGTGTAGGTAGATTCGCAGTGCTGGTACATACACCAGAAGTTAAAAGTAGCGTAGGTAATCAATATTTGAAGCAGGAAGCGAATGGGGAATACTGGGTCATTCCAATATCGATCCGTAACGATGACAAAGAAGCGCGGATGATCACGACAGCGATGTTCAAATTAGTATCTTCTGATGGTACAAGCTTTGATCCAGATGCCGCAGCAGCAATGTATCTGGATTCGAAAAGTTCCCTGTTGCTGGATAATATCAACCCGGGCATTCAGGTAGATGGTTATATCGTATTTGATATGCCAAAAGGACAAAAAGTGTCTAACTACGTCATGGAAGTTACAGATGCATTTAGCTTCACCGGTAACAACAAAGCAGTCATTCAATTAAGCAAAAAGAAATAATAGCGTAAGAATAGGAACGAAGACTTTGTTATTCAGGTAATGTCATCGTCTAACCATAGTATCAAAGCACGCAACAAAAGCGGCGACTGTTCTCGATGTGATCGAAAAGAGTCGCCGCTTTTGTGTTTTGGATTAAGACATTATCAAATTTCAATTCTAAATTGGAGGATGATCAGAATCATAATCAATCATCACCGGGAAAAAACTGGGTGATAAGGACACGCTACTTCTATCACCGTTCTGATTCATTACAACCGCGATATAGTTGCCGAATGCTCCTACATATTCAACATCTATAATACTTCTATGCTCCTGTTGTAGCGTAAGATAAAGCCAGGTGCTTGCGTAAGCGACTTTTCCCTGCAAATACGAACTCTGAGAGACAATCCCTACTGCAATGAGGATGACCAATACGAATCGAATCGTCTTTCTTTTCATTTGAAGTTCTCCAATAGAATATATGTAATATTAAAGCTTAATCAAAGTATACAAATATAGTTCATATACGAACAACTACTGAAATTATAGAATATCTTTTTAATAGTAAAATTGCAGCAAACACAGCGATAATACGTGAAGCAAAAAATACAGCAAAGACAGTACCCTTTCTCCGCGATCACCTTCGGCAAAAACAGTAACGAACACCTTTCAAATTAGCTATAATGGGAAATAAAAACAAGGAAGGTGACTTCAGATTACACATCATATCGCCCACAAAAAAGTAACCTGGCTTGAACTATTCTACGATCTGATCTATGTCGCGGCGATCTCGATTACTGCGCATGTGCTCACCCATGCTCACCACGGCGCGATTGAAGCGTCCATTATTTTGAAATACATACTCATTTTTGTACCGTTATGGTGGGCCTGGACAGGCTTTACCGTATATGTGAATCGGTTTGGAAAAGATGATACAGCGCAACGTATTAACTATTTTGTACAAATGGCATTTGTGATCGTGATGGCAGCGAGTATTAATGTCGATTTTGAAGGCTATTATCTGTACTTTATGATTGGCTATGTCGGAATTCGTCTGTCTACCGTATTGATGTATGCCCGTGTATGGAAAAATGGAAAAAGTGAACCGAGGCAGATTGCACGCTTTTTGACGTTAAGCTTTCTAGTCGGTGCATTGATTAGCTTTAGCTCGGTGTGGTTGCCCGGAGATTGGAAGTTTATCGCGCTGTATTTTGGCATTTTCCTGGATATTGCGTTGCCATTGATCGGTCGTCGTATTCTGGTCAGACTGCCGGTGCATCATCCGCATCTGTTGGAGCGGTACGGGCTGGTAACGATTATCCTGCTGGGTGAGATGATTCTTGTGATGGTGAATGGACTGCGCGAGGAGACGGTGACAATGAACACGGTCGTTGCGGCTTTAATCGGCTTTGTGATGGCAGCAGCGATCTGGTGGCATTATTTTGAATCGTCCGAGCATACTGCTGAAGAGGAACAGAAAAACTCAGGGCAGCTCGTTATTTATGGGCATTTGTTCATGTATATGTCGCTTGGCATTATTGCGAGTGTTGTGCATTATGGATTTCATCACGATCTGAGTGTACGGAATTTTGGCTGGCTGGCGTTGTCCGGGTTTGGGCTGTATACATTGTCGGCAGCAATTGTATTTCATCATCGAGCGAAGTCGAAGCACCAGCGCGTGTTTGCATTTTATATGCCGGCAGGATTGCTGGTGGTGGCTGCGGGGCTGTTGTTGCTGTTACCGACGGTAACGGCTGTGTATGTGGCGTTGGCAGGGTGTTTTGTAGTGCAGGCGCTGCTTGTTGTGGTTGGGTTGAGGGGGAAGACGTTAAGGTAGAAGATGCATATCCACCATTTGGTATTTGCTAAGTGGTGGATGTATATGACTTCGTCAAGTACAGGGTATGGCTGTAACTGTTTGCAAGATCATGTGTGCGAACTGATTTATATAAGATAGAAATGAGAGTAATGATCCATACCCAATAGTGGTTGCAAAGGAGGATCATCCTGATGAAGCTAAATGACCAGAAACTACTATTCCAGCTCTTTCATGATGGAACGATCAATAGCATCATAAAGCAGAAAAATGATTATACATTTACGGTGGATATCCTTTATCTAGCGGAAAGAATTAATTCTCAATTTCGTTATTTTTATATTCGGCTCGTAGGAACAACAGAATTGTATTTTGAAGATCATAGTTTAAAGCAGGTTATTACAGAATCTAATGAACTTCAACAACTAGAATTTGAAATATTAAAGGTAGAATCAGAAGTGGATCAACTAAGGGTGTTTTGTAGTGTGGATGAAGACACTATTGGTTTTTTGACTATTAAAACGGAGGATATGATAGTGTATGACCAGGAGTGGGAAATATTAGAATTAGTAGAAGTAGAAAGAATAGCGCGGGGGTACTGGGACGATTTTGAGAAGCGAGTAAGATATTGAACGGATTGCATCGCTTATTAAAAGAATCTCGGAAAAATAGAATCATCTTATAACACAGTAATGTGAAATTGTTGTAGCAGTATAGATATATTAACTACTAAAAAAGGAGGATCGAAAACAATGATTAAAAACATAGAAAATATACACCCAACCGTCCTGGATTTTTCTATAAAAAGGTTGGAATGCATTGCGAGTGTGCATCTTTACGTGAATAAAGATAAGTACTTCGATGATATTTCGACGGCAGATATATTATTTTTGATCAAAGAAAAAGAAGTGACTTATGAATTAATGATAAGATTCGTAAATGTTGAAGCGTTCCATTTCGAAACAGGTGGAGGATTAACTTACATAAGTGGTTTCAACGTTAGGGATTTAACCCAAAATAGTTACCATCCTATGAAGTATCAAATCGAGGATTATGAGAATGGAGTTCTACACTTTTATTGTGCTGATATTGAGTTTGTGAGTATGAGGGAGAGTGAGCAGTTTGTTATTGAATAAAGGAGAATTAAATGAATAAGAAAACCTACCTTGTTAATATAGCCTATCTTATTGATCTTACGGAAGAAGAGTATCAAGAGATTGGCGATAAGCTCATATGTTCAGTAGAGAATGAGATTATATTGAATGATAATCATAAATTAAAATGGGAAAGTAGTTCTAGTATTATGTTAAATCCTTTAACAATGAATTGTGGTCGATGCTCGAATTGTCATGGCTGGGTAACTGATCGAGAAAAACCGAATTCTATTGATGAACTGAATAATGGCGCAACTGTTGAAGGAAGATTACTTTGTGATGAGTGTTTACCTGAGGATCACCGCTGGGCGTTTTAAATGCTATAAAATGAACTGATAAGGGGGAGTTTCAGATTGGACAAATAGGTGAACGTATTGTTAAAGAATTTCTCGAATCATTAGGGTTAGAGGTTAGGGGAATCCCAAAGAAAAGCATTAAAACTCCAGACTATGAAGTATATCTGGACGGTCAGTTGGTATTTTATTGTGAAGAAAAAACCATCGAACTCGATGATTTTGAAGGGGGGAAAGACGACCCAACATATAATTCTATTTCAAGTCAGGTACACAAAGCGGTCAAACAGTTCAAGAGCATTAATCCAAATAAAACCATTCCCAATGTATTGGCATTTGTAAACTTTGATAGTATGAAGAATATACATGACTTACTTATTACTTTAACAGGTTATACTTTGTTGGATAACGGAAGTTATAGGAAGATCCATAATGTAGGAAGAGTAAGTGAGGATTTAAAGTATATTGATTTGTATTTATGGTTTGATAAAGAAGCGTATACAAATAAAATTTGGGGACATGTTCATGAGGATCATGATCGAAAATTAAAAGAAGTACTGGGATTTTAGATACATGTGTATTCATATGTTACGAAAGGAATAAAATGATGCTGAATTATGATGTGTACGTTTTATCAGCGTTAAGAGACTCTCAAAACATAAATCGTTTTATAGATGTTTATTCAGATAGAAGCTCCGTTGAAGATAGAGGGAATGAAGAGTTAATGGTTATGCCTATAGGTATAACAGATGAGAACAATATGAGTTTGGGGATGTATGATTGGATACCAGCAATCAACATAAATAATGTCATACGGATAGGTACTAGCCAGCCTATTCGAGCATTTAGATTCTATTTGCCTTCAGTAATTAGTGATATTTCAACAATTATAGTGACATTCACTGCTGATAATAAAATAATTTATGGCTTATCTATAGATATAGAAGATGAAGAAAAAAGCCTGATTTTAGCAGGGAATTATTTAAAAGAGATATATGGAGCATATGCTGGAATTGTAGGTGGCGTCTTTTATGAGGAATCGGCTCCATTGCATACTACAGAGTTCATGAAGTTATTGGAAAATCATAGCTTGAAGTCTATATGAGATCGTGACTCCATTCGAATCTATATAAAGGAGATTTTACTGTGAAGCTTAAAGGTACTATGACGGAGCAAGCCTATCGTATTGAGCTTCAACATAGTTATGATTCTATTTTTAATAATGAATCCGGGAAATTTCTGAGAACGTGTATAGAAAAAGTGGTTGGTCATTTTGTTACCGCGTATACACTGTACTGGATCCCAGACGACCGTATAGATTTTTTTACATTACTGATAGATGGTAAAATCATCGTTTATATGGAGATTGAGTATGAGCAATATTCTAGTATAGAAGAGAAAGAGAATCCGAAGTTAGTTGATTATCATACCAATTCCATTAATGAGTACACTAAAGGGTTGAGTAAAATGTATCAAATCAAGTTGGAAGTTGCTATGGATATGTGTCATAAAGATATGAATCAATAAAAGGGAAAGGAGTAAAATTATAAATATATGAAAAAACTAACAAATGTAGAAATTACACTGGAGCAATTCATGCATTATATCCAAAGCGGCTATAATCATTTTATAAACGTTGAAGTTCAGGATACAGGCGAGATGAAGTATTTAGATTTAAGCGGGATGACTTTTGAATGTTGCGATCTAGCGCTAGACTTTACAGGATCGGTGTTTAGAGAAACTAATTTTCATTCACACTCGTTGGATATTACAGATTTATATAGAATGGCTGAAAGGAAAGCTTAGACATGGGAAACACCATATCACTACCCGAGAAACTCCAAGATGCTGTAGAATTCTTACATATGTCGAACGGATTAACTTCAGTATTTTTAGAAGTTTTAGTTTTAAGCGGATCGATCCTGGCGCAAACAGATCGAGAAAAAGAGCTGGTGATCTGGTTAGCTCAGCAGGATCAAGCCATTTTGGGAATAGGAACGATTAGCTTTAATATTGACGAAATCATATGGACTGTAGATGGTTTCGAAGCGGAGAAGACTTTTATGTTACGAATGATTCAAAGTGCAATGGAAAATTTGGGCTGGGAAAGATTGAGCTATGAACCGAACTCAAAGATGCTTACGACTAGTTTGAAAATATTTGAAGAAATGATACGTGTTTTTGAACAACAATATATTCATATGGACAACTATCTTGAATGGTCTAAGGTCGAAGAGAATGAAGAGTATCCGACCATTTCTAAAGGGTATCCACAATGCGAGTTACATGGTGTTTACTTATCTTGCTTTGGTTGTATGCTTTGCAATAACTAATCGTATATCCTACGTGATTTTATTGTTTCCAAAGAATTTAGATATAAGGAGGCAAAGTTTATGTTCAAAGATACGTGGAATCCAACACCTGAAGAAATCAAAAGATGGGCATATAGCAAAGACAGAATTCCGGAACAGGATTGGGAATTAGCATTGTACAGCGGTGATAATATATCGATGATTTGTAGCTTTGTAGAGGATCCAGAATGTACGACTAAGCATAGACATTTTTTTCTAAGATGTTTATATGTTTATACTGGTGACATAGTCAGAGTACAGCATTCTGAAAGTATGGCTAGCCTTTTAGATTTGTTAAATCAACTGGAGCAAACCGCCCGTTCACAAGAGTTGCAAGCATGGATTACACGCTCAAAAGAGCTAATTGAATCCCCTGAAAATTATACTTATGCGTATTGGGGATTGGGCAGCAAATATGTATAATAAAACATAACAAAATCATTGGAGGACTCTACATATGATCAACATACACAGACACACTATACAACTACGCGATGTACGGTTATTTTATCTGGATACCCATACGAACGGCCCGGTCATTCTCTGCTTGCATGGGCGTTACGGGCGTGCGGAGACGTGGTATGACTTTATGCAGCAATATGGGGGACGATATCGGATTATTGCGCCGGAGCATCGCGGGCATGGGCTGAGCGATAAGCCGTTAGGACGCTATACGGCAGAAGAATTGGCTGATGATGCGCATCAGCTTATGGAGGCGCTTGGTGTTACGTCTGTGATTGTGATCGGGCATTCACTCGGTGGTCAGGTGGGTGCTTATCTGACCGCGGCTCATCCAGAGAAAGTTATCTCCCTGGCGATTTTGGATAAAGCAGCGTTTGGGCCGGATGAACGTGTATTGCTTCCGCTGGAGCAGCTACCAGAAGTCGATCCGGTAACGGCGGATTGGCCATTGCCTTTTGTTAGCCGGACTGCGGCAGAGCAGTATTTACGGGAAACACAGGACACAGAGATTAGCTGTCAGTATTTTATGAAAAGTCTGGTTGAGACGGAGGAAGGGGCTACCTTTTTGTTCAGCCGACAGGCGATGGCGGCGAATATATTACATAATGTGAGCTGGTATCATATTTTGGAGCAGATTACCTGTCTCACCTTGATCGTCCGGGCGCACAACAGCGAGTCGTTACCAGACGAAGAGTGGGAGAAGATGAACAGCCTGTTGTCATGTGTGATGCCTTATGAAATGACGACAGAGGACCATAATGTGCATTTAAGTGAGCCGGAGTTATTTTATCGTTATGTAGACAATTTCTTGAAGGTTTCGTTTAATGCTTGATGGATAGAGGAGATGGAGAGCGTCGGTATTCCTGCTGGGGATATCGGCGCTTTTTTCATGAACGGTTATGCAATTGCGATGCTTCATTTGAAGTGTTCTTTTAGCTA
The DNA here is from genome assembly GCA_039595515.1 of Paenibacillus sp. Classification (GTDB taxonomy): domain Bacteria; phylum Bacillota; class Bacilli; order Paenibacillales; family Paenibacillaceae; genus Saccharibacillus. Next base: position 62,409 of record JBCNLJ010000017.1, read on the forward strand.
TCTGTACGGTAACTAAAAAGGATATAGTGAGTATGAAATAACAAAATTAGTACAGATTACAGGGTTGTCGAACGATAAAGCGAATCGGATAATGAAATAGAATGATAGACGGTTCCATTGCACGTTGTATCCTAAACTTTGCCTCCTATCCAAACAGTTTTGCATATATAGAAACTTGGCGGAGAGAAGTTAAGAATAATGAAAAGTAAGCAAGAAGGATCAAGCGAAATGAAAAGAAATGAAGAAACAATATGATAAGGGTAGAAGCAAAGCTGAGCTTTACCGTCTTACATAGCACGAATTAATAGTATTTCAGCATAAGGAGAGAGTATACATATGGCTAAAAAAAGAAAGACATTACCGAAAAATTTTGACGAGCTTGTTCAGGCTGGTGATCTGGACGTTCTTGAGGATGTGTTTACCCGGAGTGATATCAATGCATATGGTGGATACAGCAAAGAGCCAGCATTGAGCTTTTATGGCATTTCTCCTGAATGGATGCGCTGGCTGATCGAGCACGGAGCAGATATTGAAGCCAGGGATGAATATGGTAAAACGCCGCTGCATAGTCATGCACGAAGCTGGTGTGGGCATGTGGAATTACTGATCGAGCTGGGTGCAGATGTGGAAGCAGTAGACAACAATCTGGAGACGCCATTATTTATGGCTACAACGTCCTTTCATCCTAATAATGTGCGTATCCTTCTCGCTAGAGGCGCAGGAGTGAATGTGAGTAATAAGTCAGGCAAAACCCCGCTGCAAGCCGCATTATTTCGCTGCTCTAACATCGATATTAAGAGCATGGCTCCGATCGCAGACATGCTATTAGAGGCGGGAGCGATCCGTACACCGGATATGAAGGAGTATGTAGAGCGCATCGGTCAGAATTTTGAGTTTCATCGAGCAGGCTTTAATAAGGATTCGGTCGATGAGACGGATGCCGCTTTGCAACGTTTATACGAGATATTTGGCGTTACACCTGTAGCACAACGTCATATGCATGATGGTATATCGCCGATCAGGGTATCAACGACGACATGGCAGGAGCAGCACGATGAACTCTGGAGTTTGCTCGTTCCATCTCAAGGGGCCGCGCAAACGGTACAGGGTGAAGTCATTCGGGTGACAGGCAAAATATCGCATGAGATCATGAACAATGGCAGTGGCAACTGGGATCATGATTTTCGGAAAATGTTGAAAGCAGTCCAGCACGATTTGAGTCTGGGCGAACCGCTTGAGCCTGCTTTGCTGGAAGAAGCCGCAGTGCTAGCGAAGCAGCTTCAGCATGGAGATGATTATGATGCGCCAGCAAGATTGTGCGAGCTGGCTGTGAAATGGGTACTGGCTAACCCGGAGCCCATTGCGCTGGAGAAGCCTGATTATCGGAGATAATGATAAGGGAACATGGATATGCTTTTGCTGTATGGAGCGGAGAGCCTGGATAATGAAACCATTCTTTTTTGAGACTGTTATGAGCTTGAGAAAGGATGGTTTTTGTTTAAACCGATGTTAAGGGGCGTAAACAGAAGTAGGCTGATTGTATCCATATTTATATTCACAAAGCGAGGTGCAATCATTAATACTAAATGGATAGATCTAAAAACGTATCCTAATCGCAGTGCGATTATAAGCTTATTATCTGATTGTATGTATGCTAACAACGAGGCTGTTCTCACAGAGTTTGAGAAATATCAAATGACTGCATCAAGGACATTGTATGGTAAATGCAATACAAGCGAATTAATTGGGTTGATAGGAGTAGAGCATAACTCTGAATACGTGGCAGAACTTAAGCATATAGCTGTTCGATCTGATTACAGAAGATGCGGAGCTGGACGTGAGATGATCATGAAATACGTAATGGAGCACGACATACAAATCCTCATCGCAGAAACAGATAAAGATAGTATGCATTTTTATGAAAAAATTGGATTTGCTATTGCAAGTTTGGGAGAGAAATATCCGGGAGTAGAAAGATTTAAATGTACACTTTATGTCGAGTAAGCGAATCAGTTAAACATTAAAATTAATGCATCGTTAGCGTTTATTCCTACTTGAACTGTGAATATAGTTAAGTCAGAAAGGAGCACATGACCTATGTCTGTTTTACACGAAAATATCTATCCAAATTGTCCCGTCATCGAGCGTATGGTCATGATTGGTGGATGGAACAGAAACGAACTACTTGAGCAATTACATCAGAATGCGATTCACCTGAATACATATGCAGAGACGCTGCTTGCAGATAATCGACTCATAATCTCATCTACTCCATATCGCGTACCAACGGTGGAGCTAGCAGTTAGCAATCTAGGGTTTCCAGATGGAGCAACAACCGAGCGGATTTTCGCTACGGCTCAGCAGCTTGGCTTAAAGTTATGTCCGCTTGAGCTGGCACCTTATCTAAGAATGCAGTATACAGATCAGCCGGAAGATGTGGAAAAAGAAGCACGACAGAATCAAGCGCCTTCTGGCTCGGTCACTGTAGCATCGGAGTCGATTAGTGAAGATGATACCTTCCCGAAAGGTTTCTATTTACGACATATGAACGGCGAACTGTGGCTGCGTGGTTATTGCGCCGATGATCTGCATAGCTGGAATGCGGATGATCGATTCATTTTCGTAAAATGAGAGGTTGGATATAACTGGGGATGAGCGTTAACGAAATGATAACGAGATCATTAGCAATAGGTGTAGGTGTATATGTTCAATCTATTGATTGGATGGATAGCTACAGACACAACAATCCCCTATAGGAGATCGGAATAGGCACAGCATTCCGTTCTCCTATAGGGGACGATATAATTCCAGGCAGTATATAGCTTCAATGAAACGTATTCGAATATATGCAGTGACGCGTCTGTTCTTAGCTGCCTTTGTACAGGCTCTCGTTCATAGGGGTAACCGATCTACTCATACAGCATATCACCAGCACCGTAAAGGTATGCGACTAGCACTATAAGGATGCCTGCGGCGTAGTTTGTGCCATTCGAATCTCAGGTAGCTCCTGCTTTGTACGTGCAACATGACCGATACGCGAAGCTAGCTTGCGAAATGGACCGAAGCTGGCGATACGGATAAAGGTTTGCATCGTACCCACGCCAACCTTCGTTTGCGGGTAAAAGAGATCCGGCGTACCGGGTGGTAAGCTTTGTGCTTTATCGACCATCGGGCGCATCCATTGCTCGTATTTGTCGAGACAGGTCTGGATGCTCATCGCTTCATTGGATTCGGCTTGCGATAGGAAGGCTGCCAGTACATAGCCGCCGATCAATGCCAGCGAGGAGCCGCCACCGCCAATTGGTGTGACACACCATGCTGCATCGCCAGTCACGCATACTCTACCTTCGGAGTACGTGGACATCTTAATTTGCGTTAAATAATCAAAATACACATCCTGCGATGTCGCAAAGCCCTGAACAACACGCTCATCCTGCCAGCCAGCTCCAGCGAAAATGACCTGTAATTCTGCGAGTGCCTGTTCACGAGGCAATGACGCTAAATTATGCTTATCATCTTTGAAAGCAAGCATCGCGCGAATCGTTCCCTGATTGTCAGGACGCAGAGAAATCTGGCGACCGCCTGTTGCTGTGTACCAGCGCCACCAGCGGTCATCTTCGGCTTCCCGTTCAATTGTTCCATACGCAATATTCAGACCAAGCTCATTGCGCGATACACGGTCTCCAAATACATGATCGCGTGTACGAGAACGAATACCTTCCGCGATGATGAGTAAGTCATACGTTTCCGTTTGACCGGAATGCAGTTGAATGTCGACATGATCCCGATGATTTGTCACCTGTTCAATCCATTCTCCGTACCGAATATCCACATGGGGTGGAAGTGCCTCCAGCACGATACGTGCCAGATCGCCGCGCAGAATCTCAAGCTCAGCGGTCATCCCATCTGAATCCTCTACCGGGAAGGCACCGACAATCTGTCCTTTTTCATTAACAAATGCCGTTCCTTCCTCGGTTGTTGTCTGCTTGCGCACCTGCTCTTCTAATTCCATCTTTTGCAAAACGTCGCGTGCAATGCCACGTACATCAACATTTTGCCCACCATCTCGAAATGTGCTCGCGCGCTCGATGATCGTGACCTGCCACCCCGCTTTGCTCAGCCAGAAGGCCGTGCTGAGTCCGGCAATACTTGCACCTGAAATGAGTGCTTTGTGAACGTTCATGCTGTTGCTCCTCTCAGCACATCATTGTGCTTTTGTAGATGAGATTGATAAAGATAAAATGAGTCGTTGTTATCTACGGTTAGTGATTGTTAGCTACAGTCGTTAACCAGGGTTGATTACAATTACCCGATGCGACCAAGTCGAAGCAGTAATGCAGGAGTATACGAAGTAAAGAGGTTGAATTTGTGCATGTACTCTTCTGGCGAATAGAGTAAAATTGTATGTGGAAAAGGGAGGGATTAGCATGAGCATTCGTTTATCCGACTAGACAGCGGATTGGGTACAGAGTGATGACGAAGAAATAGCCAGATCGAAGCAAATTTTTGGGGACGAGAATCGTACGCATCCTATTCATATGTATGCACCCATCATTCAGAAATCAAACAGCTTTTTTAAAGGAAATGGTGCGCAGTGCGTTGCTACGGTATAAAAGAGAAAAAATCAAACGAATAGAAGCTCAAGCAAAGCAGGTGAAGTGTTTGCTCAAATGGATATTATGGTTGTTAGCATTATTACTATTATGTAGCTGTAAAGAATCAACTGATTCTGAACCATTAGCCTGGAACACGCCAATGGAAAAGGTAGAACAGGCTGTACATCTAAAATTGATTGAGAAGACACAAAACGAGCTAAAATATGATGCGCCTACTGATATCGGTGAAAAAGCACAAATTTACTATTCATTTGGTAAACATCACGGCGGTCTACAAGCGATCACTACGATTATCGATTTTAAATACAACGTGGAAGTTGATCATCAGACACGATTAAAAAATCTGAATCAAGTCTATGAACAATACAAAAACCAATACGGTGAAGGTATATATACGAACGATCAAGAGTTTGAAGGGTATAGCTGGAAATTAAAAGACAAGCTGATCAGAGTCGTATTGTCTGAAGGAACACCAAAATCGGTATGGGTAATCTTTTTTAGTCCTGATTATGTCAAAGCAATTCATACCGATAAGCAAGCTGACTAGCAACTTAAATCGATCAACCATCGTCAGTATGTTAAATAGGATAAAGGTGGGTGAACGATGGAAAAGGAAAAGATTGTGATTGATTCTTTGAATGGATTGATCGATTACATATGGATCAAGAGTAGAAGTTCGATCAGAGATTTTAGTCGGCGATAGATGAGCTTGATGTGGACGTAGTGTTAGCCTATTTTAACAATATTCGCAGATCGCTAGCTCATACTGGTATTCATTTAATACGCACAGTTCAGGAATATAAGACATTCAGCAAAAAGTGAGCTATCGTAAGGGAGAAATTTACGATGAAGTTATTCCCGATCAAACAAGCCGTCACACAGGAACAATACGTTGCGCAGCCTCAAATACATACACCGCTCGGTATCGTTCAATTATCACTATCGTTGTCAGGAGAAGCTATCAAACCTCATCGTAACTATAGTTTTGGAAATGGTTCGGTTTTATACACGTATAATCATCATGAGCTGGAATGTGAGCTGGTTATTTTCCACATCGCGCCTGAATTGCCAGAGCATATGAGTGTAGAAGCATGCTGGGTAGCGGTATTTCGAATGCAGACAGCGGTGAATACATTACTCTCAGACTGTGCATTTGCTGCATGCTGGCAAGAAGGGTACACTTGGACAAGCTATGGCTCATCAGATACGGGACAAAATCTGGAAGCCGCTGAATATAGCAATGAAACGTATCAACTACATATCGGTACAGAGAATCAAGAAATGCTAATGATACGACGTGATCAAGGTGATCGGGTTCCGTTGTCTTTTGGTCAGAGTCCAGACGTTGAATGGGATGAACAGATATGGAATTCTGAGCGTGGTTTGCAGGTGCCAATGAGTGCAATTTCGGGTGGAGAGATGTGTTAGATTCATTTTGTAATGGCATGGAGTAAGAAGGTAGAGGACGATGCATCCACCTGGTTTGCTGTGGACCAGCTAGCAGATCGTATGTTAAAGAGAACTGGTCTATAAGGCTATATGATTCTCAATCGTATGATTACAAGCAAGAGATAATATGAACAAAAGCAAATACAACCAAAAGGAGCCCAACATCATGATCAGAGTGAACGTAGTTTATTCCTTCATTACCGATGCAACCCAATCTAAAGTCTTAGCCGTTCGCAATATAGACACTGCTGGTGACCGCTGGTCTTTGCCGGGTGGAGCGGTGGAGGATCATGAGTCTCTGGAGCAAGCCGCAATTCGAGAAGCGAAAGAAGAGACCGGGCTGGATATTCAAGTTCATGGAATCGTAGCGATCCAGGAACGCGTCTTTGTGGAAAAGCAGGAGCATGTACTATTCATTACCTTTAAAGGTGAAATTGTCCGTGGTTTGGAACAATTGATTAGAGCAGATGAGATTGCAGAGATCGCCTGGTTGGATATCGCGCAGGCGGAGCAATTGATGCCTTATTATGAAGATGGATTACGTGGATTCATCGCTGGAGATGGAGTGATGTATCATAATCAGGGTCGAAACTAAGGAGACTACATATGAATACACCAAAGCATATTGTTTCTGCCGCAGCTATTGTGATTAACGAACACAATGAATTGCTGCTTATTCGCGGACCCCAGCGGGGATGGGAAATACCGGGCGGACAGGTTGAAGAGGGAGAATCATTGAGTAAGGCGGCGATCAGAGAAACAAAGGAAGAATCTGGAGTCGAGATTGAGATTGTGCGCTTTTGCGGGATTTTTCAAAATGTTAGCCGCTCGATTTGTAATACGTTATTTTTGGCAAAGCCTGTAGGTGGGCAACTGATGGCTACATCAGAAAGTTTGGAATCGCGCTTTTTCCCAATAGAAGAAGCATTATCGAAAGTACAATGGCAAAACTTCCGAGAACGCATTGAATATTGTCTCAAACCGGAAAAGCAGCCTTTTTGTATCGAGTTTATGGATTGGATCGCGCCAGATTTTTGAACAAGGAGTGAACTACAACGATGTATGTATGCCCGTGTTGTGGATATAGGACTCTTGATGAGGAACCTCCAGGATCTTTTTTTATTTGTGCTATTTGTTATTGGGAAGACGATTACTTACAGTATTATGACGTGGATTTTGAAGGCGGCGCGAACCATTTTTCACTTCGGCAAGCACAGTCTTCTTTTAAAAACCATCAACATAAATTGATAAATGAAATTGCTACATATGAATATGTAGGTGCCCGCGATATTACGAATATAAGAAGAGTTCCTATGATAGAAATGTATACATTATTCAAAGCGATGGATGCGCCTCTAAACAAATTGCTTGACCTATACTCCGGGTTCCTTATCAGTAGGGAAGATAGTGAACTTGTATATAGCTATGAGGATATTGTTGATGTATACATCAACAGTGATGATTGGCATCGATACGTTTACTTAAAAGAAGGCGAAAAAGGAATAGGGAGTCCATTAGAGCTAAAGCAAGAATTGCAACAGATAGAAAAACAATTTATAGAGAAATTAGAAGAAAAGCATGCTGGTATTTGAATGTTATTTATAACGTTTGTACTATAGTATATGACGTTGATAACCTTTCTGCATAAAGGGAGAGTGATGTACACTATAGATCTTATTAACCCAACAGCAGAGGAGAGCAGAATGGACGGATCAAAAGAGCTTCGACTATTTGCACGAATTGTGTTTTTATTAATGCCAACAATTGTGACGACGATGCTATTGATTGAATTTTTCCCCTATACAGGTCTGGGAAGAATCGTAACGATTCCCCTTACGTTTTTGGCGAATATTATTATTGTCGGTATCTCTATGTTGATCACGTACCGCAAAAAATGGTTCGTCATTACCAAAGTTAGTTTGACGGTAATCATTACTATCGCTATCACGATCAGCATGTATCCGCAAGATTCTGGTCGATCAGTCGTTCAGCAAGTACGACAAGCAGCTCAAGCGATCCAACAGATCGACCATTTGGACAGATCGCATCTTCGGTACGACGATTATCATCATGAAGCAGAGTATGTCGTAGCACTGTATAAATTTAGAAATGAAATCCCATTGGACGGTACATATTATCTATATGATAGCGAAAATGAGAACTCCTACCTCCACGATTATGCCATTTACCATAAGCAGGACATTCCGAAAAAATTGGCTCATTACCATAAGCTCATGTGGATTTATATGCTGTTGTTTAAATGAACAGAAGCACAAAGAGTGCCTTTTCGCTATTTCCTTTATATTCAAGGACATATGCGAAAAGGCACTGTTTATATGCAATCTGTTCTATTCATTCACTCACTCGTCTTATTCACTTGTTATCATTCAGCTATGTTCGTTACACCTTTTCTTCCCACAGCTTCGCTTGATATTCCTTTACCTGCTGCTCGGAAGCTTCTGGGTACACATTGCGGAATGGATGGTGCTTGGCGTCGATAATTTCAACCATTTTCTCAATCATATCTTGTGGATCAAATTGCTGGGCGAGCATTTTTTCGCCTTTCAGCAGATCGGCACGTTTAGTGAAATTGGTCTTTTCGTCGTACCATTTTTCTTTTTCGGCAAACATCATATCGTTGAATCCGGTTTTGAACGGACCTGGATTGATCGTAGCGACCTGTATATTAAATTCAGCGAGCTCCTCTTTGAGTGCCTGCGCAATCGCTTCAACCGCATGCTTGGATGCGCAATACGGACCGAGATATGGTGTTACGCTCAGACCGGCGATTGAGCTAATAAAGATGATTTTCCCTTTTTTCTTCGCAACCATTTGTTTGGCAACGAGCTGTACCAGCTCTAATGAACTGAATACATTCGTTTCAAAAATCTGACGTAGATTCTCGACTGGTAATTCAGCGAGTGGCCCGCCCTGTCCAATCGCAGCATTGGCGACAAATACATCAATGTCGTATTTATCTACCTGAGCGCGATCCAGCGGATTATTCACATCCAGCTTGAACACATCGATATTCAAACCCTGTTCTTTGGCATAGTCCTGCAATGGCGGAACCTGGGAGATCGTTTCAACGGTAGCAATAACGTGGTGTCCCTTTTGTGCAAGTCCAATGGCAGCGCCTTTTCCGAGTCCGGTCCCTGCACCTGTGATGAAAATGGTCTTTTTCCCTAGCATGTCGTTATCCTCCTGTTCGTTGATCATTCTCATTCCTGTTCGTACTGCATTTACCCGGACAGGAAGAACGTCAATCATGACAGAACAGGACACGTCGACTACCTGCTGATTGATTTAGTGGGAAATGGAGGCATGAGAGGCATCCGACTCGTTTTCCAATAATTCAATCTCCTCGCCGGCTTGCTGACGCATATGGATATTTTCCGTTCCCCATGCGCACATGACCTCCACAATGCGGATGGCGGTTACGCCATATGGCGTCAGACTGTATTCGACGCGTGGCGGCATTTGCTCATATACTTTGCGCTCCACCAGACCATCGCGTTCCAGCTCACGTAGCTGCTGAATGAGTACCTTTTGCGAAATGCCTGTGATGCTGCGTTCTAGCTGACTGGTTCGTTTGACACCGGTCATGAGCAGACAGATAATTAGGGCTTTCCATTTGCCGCCGATAATCTCCAGTGTAGCTTCAATGCCCAGATTGTATTGTTTCATAATCTCATTCCTCTTCATTTCAGTTTGCCAATATATTGTCGTAAGGATAGATGCATGTGGATGTATGGAAAAGATAATTCTGACGTTATGAATGGACGATTAATTGTACGTCTGTTCAATGTACATAATTCCATTACCTTAAACCTTTATTCTGGCACAGACGATGATTAACGTCCAGTACATACCTTCAGGTAAGTATCTTACTTCATTGTGTGTATTTTCATCCTGAACGGACGGTAGCATAATGAGTGTATTCCGAAATGCAGAAAGATGTATGTAACCCATGACCATTACAGAGAGACAGAGAGGACGAATAAAATATGAGCAAAACACTGGTTATACTGGCACATCCGAATTTGGAAGTATCGCGGGTCAATCGCCGCTGGCAGCAGGAATTGTTGCAACATCCACAGGAAATTACCTTGCATGAATTATACAAAGAATATCCCGATTGGCAGATTGACGTAGCCCGCGAACAGCAATTGCTGGAGCAATACGACCATATCATTTTACAATTTCCACTGTACTGGTACAGCTATCCGCCGCTGCTGAAAAAATGGCTGGATGAAGTATTCGCTTATGGCTGGGCATATGGATCGACAGGAGATCGTTTGAAAGGTAAATATTTTGGTGTCGCTATGTCTATCGGCAATCATGAAATTAACTATTTGCCGGGTGGGTCTGTTCAGTTTACGGTAGAGCAGATTCTCGCTCCATTTAAAGCAAGTCTGCATCATGTCGGCGCGATCGAGCTTCCGTATTTTGCTTTTTTCGGCGCTTCGTTTCAGGCCACGGATGAGCAGGTGGAGGAGAGTGCGGGGGAGTATGTAGAGTATATTCGCAATGGCTCCGCTGTCGTTGAACAGAGATAATATTCGATGCGACATTGCATCGTTATATGATTTTCGCATCGCATAACAGCATGAAAACAACAATCTGTTTTCTGATCAGTAACTGTAAGTAATCTCGCTATAACTGTAAACGATCTTTGTTATCGTACAAAATAAGGTCTGCAATACACAAAAACACTCTTGCCTAACCGTAAGAGTGTTTTTGGTGTACTGAAACATTTTTACACATGCAAACGTCATCAACATTACATACATAAATTAGGAGGTTGTCCAATATGCGTAAATGGATCACGGCTGTATTGATTCTCACCAGTCTATGTCTAATCTATAGCCCCATGTCTTCTTCAGCCAAGGCGAACAGTATGGTTCGTATAAACGAAGTAAGAATTGAACTCAGTGGAGACCGTTACAGTGTCACCCTGACCAAGCCTGTCTATATCAATAACGGAAGAGTGCTATTGCCTGTTCGTGAAATTGGTCAAAACGCCAGTCTCCGTACATTCTGGAATGCTACCAACAAAACGGTCTCTCTATACGGAGTCGAGCACACAATTCAACTGACCATCGGCAGCAAAACAGCGATGGTAGACGGCAAGAAAACCAGTCTTGACGTACCCGCTCAGATTATCAATGGAGTAACCTATCTTCCTTTGAAATTCATTGCCAGCGGGTTAAAGCAGACCGTATCATGGGATGCAGCCAACCGGAGCATTTATCTGCCTTCCTCGTATGTGATGGGCATGGATCAGAATCTCACCTACTGGATCAACCGCGACACCAAAAATATATACCAAGCCATCGGACAGCAAAAAGGCAAAATGATCGGCAAAGTAAAAATCGATCTGTACTATTCGATGGATGTTGAAGTGAAGAAATTGTCCGATTCATCCGCTTATATCAAAGCCACCGAAGCAGTAGGTGTCAACAATCGGATTCGTACTACAGACCGTCTCATTGCAGCCAATTATAAGATTATCAAAGAAGTATTTCTGCCTATCGTCGGCGATTTCATAGATACCAGTATTGATACCAGCAATGGCGAATATGTATTCACAAACGGCAAACAAACCGATTTCGTAACACCAACGGGCAAACAAACATCATCCTACAATCTCGCTCAGAAGTTGAATCCAGACTACAGCTATTTGGTCGAGCATGCCGAAGCACCATTCCTGATCGTCCGCGAGTACGAAACCCAGCATCTGATTGTGTACAATCGGGAAACTGGCAAAGCCGTCTACCTACACGAAGTATTGAATCTGCCAGCAAAAGAAAAACAATTCCTAATCCAAGCTGCCGCCGACCGTTCTGAATATACTTCGGAGAACTCCATCATTACGTTTGTGAAAAACAATAATGGTACGCTATCGTTCCGTTACAAATTTGCCTCCGATAATTCGGTTCATGTGTATACGTATAAGTTGGATTGAAATATATAGACAATAGAAGGGGATTCGAATAATTATTGAAAAGCCGATTCCTCCCATTTGGCTACGCTCACCAATCTGGCTATACAGTTACGAATATATTTACAAAAAAATGTTAAATTATTTTGAGAAATATGAGCATAAAATGAACAACAGAACATAATGGAGTGTATATTCTAATCAGCGTATATACTCCATTAATTCATCAATCAAGATATTTCACGCTAAAAAAATAAGCGACAATATGTCAAAATCATGAGCTAATTAGAAAAGGAGTCATACAATGGTCATGCCTTCAAAAGCAAAAATATTTGAACATTGGATGAATTGGTTAGATGAAAAATGTATAGATTGGGGAGAACCATCTTGTTGGGCTTGTGGAAAGTTTTGGTGGGATACATACGATATTAAAAAATCTAATGCTACTCGACAAGAATTGATGCAGATTTGGAATAATGTTCTTTTACAACGTTGTCATATTGTTGCTAAACAATTTGGAGGTTCAGACGATGCTTCCAATTTATTTTTAATGTGTGTGGATTGTCATGATAAAGCGCCCAATACAAAATCTGTTGAAGCTTTTTTAATGTGGGTAGAAAAACAAAATTGGTTTGAAAATTTCTCGGCAGAAGTTATAAAAGAAATAAATACTTATGGTTTACAGGATCGAATTTCTGAAATTACAGAATTATTACACAGTGAAGAAATAAAAAGTGGAATGAGTAAAGAACTAGGGATACACATGAATCAAAAGGGAAGAGGCGCACAAATTACGATGTCAACTTATATGGCGGCAATTTATAACCACTTGCAAGAAAAGGATACATTAAAATAGACAGCACCGATATACGTAAATGAATATCGATACCTTTTGCCAAGGATGGATTACGCAAATTAATCATGAGCAAGGGTGTCTCTTATTAGGATCACGATAGAGATTGAGCTACAAAGCTGACAACTGAGATGTGAGGTAAAATAAAACGTTTGGCTGAAATGAAGTGAACAGCACTACTATCCCGTATGCGGGTAGTAGTGCTGTTTATTTTATATCCATTTATTTCTAAAAATGTTACATTAAACGTGTTCGTGATTCATTGATTCATGTACAAAAGCAAACCTAAAACGGGAATACATAAGGAAAGAGGTGTAAGACTAAAACGCAAGCAGGATAAGCGCTAACGATTCTAACAAATGAAAGTGAGGAACAATAATGAAATCATTCAAACCGCTGGTGAAGCTCTCCGCTATGCTAGCTCTGACTGTAGGTGTATCATTGTCGCTATCTGCTTCGACTGCATCGACTGCTTTTGCGGAAAGCGTTATAAGCGGTATACAGCCGAATACAAGCAGCATACAGGGCGCACCGATCACGATTCCCGAACCACCACAGCCGGGCGATCCTGTTCCGAATCTACCTTATTATGTTCTTGCTAGCTTTAATGCTAAATCTACGCCTCGTTCGACGATCAGCTTTGATGTAGAAGGCATTACAGATGTTCAATTCACAGCATTCCCATTTCCGGGGCAAAATAAACAAATCGTCGTGTTCAGTCTGGAAGCCGAAACAGGGCATGGCTGGGAATCGGTATATGTAGCTACGTTCCAACCAAGTTCCAAAGTGCAAAAGCAAGCGATGAAATTACCTCGAAATGATTACAAGAAATTCCGTATTTTCATCTCAAGTAATAATCCGAACTATGCTGTGTTGGGCTATAAACAGTGGAGTAGCTGAGTAAGAGATGGTATGTCCACTCATTTGATACGATATGCAGATGAAGAGACAAGCCGAATAACGACAAAACGAACAATAAGAAAATAGATAATGAAACAATGAATAATGGAAGGATTGGTCATGATATACGATCAATCCCTTTTTGCTATGTGGCGATTCGCTTGTACTTTTGGATTAGCGTACTTCCTAGCTGGATTCCAGTACATGGATACAAAAAGGATAAACAGTCCGTCTTGTATATAGACTGTTCGAACGCTTTTACTAAAGGAGATCATCATGTCAAAACAACGCAAGCTTCTTTTCACCGCAGCTACCCTCTATACGCTTGTAATTTTGTATTTTATGTTTTTTGCTTTCGGGCGAGGCGATTCCGCATCCGATCAGTATACGTTTATTTTTTTACCTGATAACTTTTTGAAATTGCCGAATCCCTGGGAACTGTTGCATCCGACGGTAATGGATGTGGTCGGTCTGGGGAATATGGCGGCATTCATCCCTTTTGGCATATTCATTCCATTGTTATATCGAACGACATTTGTGCGATTTATTGTAGGGTTTCTGGTATCAATCCTTTTGTTGGAAACGATACAAGCTTTGACTCTACGCGGAAGCTTTGATATAGACGATGTGTTAAAAAATGCATCTGGCGCAGTAATTGGTTTCGCAGCTTACCGCATGGGAAGTCGTGCCAAAAACATTTGGCGAAGTGTAGTGTCGATAGGTATTTCGATTGTCATTCTATTGATCATGACATGGGGAGTTGGCGCTGGCATGGATAAAGCCCTCGCTACATCGCCGGGACCCTTTGTGGCTTTGAACGATTGGAAAACCAGCAGCGGGGTCACATCGAAAACGGCAGAATTGCTGCCTTTTCAAGTAGACGGTCAAGCAGTAACGCCTCAATTTAACCTATACGATGCGAATAACAAGAAATCAGAGACATACAGCTACAAATTAGATGGCAAAGTCGCTTATTTTTATTTGCAATACGGCATTCCCGATCAAAGCGACTTTCAAGGAAGCATTAGCTTATCCGTAAATGGGCGAACAGTCTTAACCAACTCCCAAAAATATCAAGGACATGGACCGGAGGCATTTGAGTGGCATTTTGAAGAAGGCACGGCCAACGAGATCACGATTAAGATAGAAGGAAACGAGAAAGCATGGGATGTGGGGTATCGGGAGATGAAGCATCTCTGGGAATGAGGTTAAACGGAATGGAAAAGGAGCGGCTCTAAGCATTGGTTTTGGCTTGGAGTCGCTCCTTTTTTGTTGATTTAAGAGATGATTGTTTGATTTATCATTTTTAAGATCAAAGGGATGGGAGAAAATAGGGATACTATATCAAGTAAATCAGGTGATAGCGAGAATAGGTAATGCGAAGAAAAAATAAGAAGTTCGCATCCAATATGGGCTTCTCTATTGCTAATCACTTTATTTTTCCTCACCCGTCCCGATCGGATGCTCATCATAACTCACCCAATCACTCCAACTCCCCGGATACAACTTCACATTCTGGAACCCAATCTGCGTCAGTGCCACCACATTTGGACACGCCGACACGCCAGACCCGCAATACACAATAACTTCTGCATTCCGATCCAGCCCGGCAAAATGCTCTTCCAGCTGCTCCGCCGATTTCAAAGTCCCAGCCTCGGTCAACACATCCTGCCAGAAGAAATTTACTGCACCTGGAATATGTCCCGCCTTCGGGGCCAACGTTTCTTAACCTAAAATAATGATTTTCTTCCAGAATTAATCAAATGATGATAAGATAACTAGGTAATTAGTATGAAATTAGTTTATGAGAAGTTACAAAGTGTATAAAGTTGATTTGATCGAATAGCTTGAGATGAATAAAAGTCTTTGAATTACCTATAATCGAAAATTTAAGGAGTGTTATAAATATGAAAATAGAATGGATAAATATAAAAGGATTAAGAAACTTTGATAATGAAAAGATTAATTTTGCAGATCAAACTTTAATTATTGGAGCAAATGATATTGGAAAAACCAATCTGATTTATGCTTTACGTATTCTATTTGATCGAAGTTTAAGCGACCGAGATTTAGATTTATCTAATAGTGATTACAATGTATATACTGGTACAAACTCTATTGAAATCACTGTGAAGATTACAAACATACATGAGGATTGCTTGGTGACTGTATTTAAAGGTGATATGAGTCAGGGTACAGTGTATCTACAATATAAAAACTCGAAAAATGGAGATTACACTGTATGGGCTGGGTCGTCAGAAGAATTATTAGAACAGAAAAATTCTCGCTTTTATATTAAACGATTAAATATGGAATACGTAAATACAAATCGCAATTTAGATTCTTTTATGAAACGGGAGAAAAATCAAATTCTTGAAAATACAAAGCTAAATTTGACTGAAGCGCAATTAGAGAAAGACGAAAAAACGATATTTAAATTAAGAAAAAATTTAGACCTTGTAAATAGAAGAATTGATGGTTTGAATTATATTCAGCATTCTTTGAGAAAAGTAAATGATGAGTTAAGTGCTCTTGCTATACATAATAAAAATCAAGAGTTAAGCTTTAAAAATGCTAATTCTGATGCAACAAAATTGTTGGAAAATATAGAATTGACATACAGTACCAGTGAAGGAATCTTAACTTTAGGTGGAGACGGAAGAAATAATCAAATATTTTTAGCTACTTGGGTTTCTAAACAGAAAAACGTTAAATCTTTAGAGAAAGTAACCTTTTATGCAATAGAAGAACCAGAAGCACATTTGCACCCACAACAGCAGCGTAAACTTTCTAGTTATTTATTAGGAAATTTCGAAGAACAAATTTTTATTACTACTCATTCTCCTTATATCGCCACTGAGTTTAAACCAGATAAAATTGTTAAATTGTATTCAAAAAACCAATTGGTTAAAGTTGCGCAAGGTGGATGTAGTGAAAAATTAAAAATTGATTTTGATGATTTTGGTTATAGATTAGATGCGATTACATCAGATGTTTTTTTTGTTAACGCAGTATTTTTGGTAGAAGGACCTTCGGAAAAATTATTTTATACTGCACTATCAAAGCAATTAGATATTGATTTAGATGCTTTAAATATATCAATACTTCCAGTTAATGGTGTGGGGTTTAAGCCTTATATAAAGATTTGCTTAGCATTGGATATACCTTTTGTTTTAAGAACAGATAATGACATTTTTAATAAGAATAAAAAGATAGATGGGAATGATACGGAGTTATCTTATCAAGGTGGTATATCTCGTATTATGGGTATATACAGTGAGCTTTTAAACAACCCCTTGAATGAATTTTTTATAAAATATTGGGAAGAAAACAAGATTGATAATGAATGGTTGAAAGGAGAAGAACCACCAAAAGTGGCCACAGACTTAGCAAAAACAATAATTCAAAAAGCAGAGAGCGACCATATCTACTTATCAACTAAAGATCTTGAAAACGATTTGGTCAAGAGCCCGTTGTTTGCTTCGCTAAAAAGTTTTTATAATACTAGAAATGAGCAAAGCACAGTAAAGAAAATGCAAAAAGCTAAAGCAGAAAATATGCTTGAATTTATAACAAAACATTATGCCGATCTTAAATTTTTGGAACATGAAAAAATTTCGAGACCGTTATTTGAAATAAAAAATTTAGCTGAGAAGGTAGTTTATGAGAATGAAAAAAGCGACTGAACCAACACAGGAACAAACTGAAATCATTGAACAAGATGGCAATTTAGTAGTAACAGCAAAACCAGGTAGTGGAAAAACTTTTACTATTGTAGAGAAAATTTGTAAGTTATCTAGCGACTTATTAAACTATCAAGGCGTTATAGCTATTTCATTCACAAGAAAAGCTAGTCAGGAAT
>JBCNLJ010000018.1:0-78459 GCA_039595515.1 Paenibacillus sp.
TGCGGGAATCTACATTCTATCCTAATCCAGTAGATTCCCGCGGCTCCACCCGAGTCCGTTCCCTTATTCCTTGCCGGAGTGGTGCCCACATTCCACACCACAGTCTGCGCAATACCCCCATATCTTTTTTACATTCCCATCTTTAAAACCGAGTACACAACCCCCCTCCCAAATCACACAGTAACTCCCCACCCCAGCAAAACTTTAAAATTTGCACAATTCATCACTTCCATGCTACCTCTCCAAATACAATTCGGGTATAGTAGAATATACTGTAATTTATTTCCTGACGAGGAGTGTACAGCATGAGATCAATCTGCGTATTCGCCGGTTCCGGCACAGGACATCATCCCGAATATATGGAGCAGGCTGCACGTCTCGGCAGCCATATCGCTGGACTTGGCTATCAGCTCATCTATGGCGGTTCCCGATTAGGTCTAATGGGCGCAGTAGCCGATGCGGCTCTCTCGTCCGGCGGACAGGTGATCGGTATTATGCCAGAAGGCCTGCTGCATGGTGAGCGCGCACATCAGGGACTGACCGAGCTCATTCGAGTAGGAAGCATGCATGAACGCAAAGCGATGATGCAGCAAACTGCGGATGCCTTTATTTCGTTACCTGGCGGCTTAGGTACATTAGAAGAGCTATTTGAGGTGCTATGCTGGTCACAGATCGGCATTCATAACAAGCCGCTCGGCTTGTACAATATTCGCGGCTACTACGATCCACTGCTGCATATGATTCAGCACAGTGTACAGGAGGGCTTCACAGGCATAAGCTGCATGCAGCGTTTATTCGTATCCACCGACCCGCAGGAGCTGATTCAGGCGGTTAGCCATGAGCTACCTCCAACATCTGATCTGCGCTGGAAGGAAGCCAACTACAGAGCCAATAAGCTGGAGTAGTCTGTGATAGGGTGCACCACTACATCAAGGTAGCATCGGTTTGAAAAATAAAG
The DNA here is from genome assembly GCA_039595515.1 of Paenibacillus sp. Classification (GTDB taxonomy): domain Bacteria; phylum Bacillota; class Bacilli; order Paenibacillales; family Paenibacillaceae; genus Saccharibacillus. The sequence continues at coordinate 959 of JBCNLJ010000018.1, forward strand.
CGGGCTTCTCCATCTGTAACGATGGGAAGCCCGCTTTTTGCTGTTAGATTATCTTTTTATACTGTGTACGATTTCTCCAACATCACTCTATATGCATAGTTACTTCGTAGCCATCTTCACGGAGCATGACATGCTGTAAATTAGGCTGCAAACAACTATTAACGATTACGCCAGCGATTACGTAAGTACACGAGATACGGCATGCTGTAGCTGGGATGACATCGCGTCCAGCTCTTCTGAGCCAGCGGCGAGATTCTCCAATTCACCTGCAGCCGTTTCAGACACTTCAAGCACCTGATGGGAGGCGGATAACGTGTGCTCCATCGTGCTTTCTAGCTGGCTCAGCATACTTTTCACCTCACGCGCATGCTCAACCTTTTGCTGCGCGATGACTGATACCTCCTGAATGCTTGCCGATGTCGTACCAATCGCCTCCCAGATCGCCTCCAGTGCTTCTTCAGATGATTGGGCAGCAATGCGGCCTTGCTCCAGTTGTGTGCGACCATTGGTCAGCATAGCGACCGCCTGCGCGAGAGAATCGCCAATTTTACTCGTAAATTCTTCTACAGCGCCTGCTCCTTCACTTGCCTGCTCGGCAAGCATGCGTACTTCAGAAGCAACGATAGCAAAGCCGCGACCCGCCTCGCCTGCGCGCGCTGCTTCAATGGAGGCATTGAGTGCAAGCAGGTTCGTTGAACGTGCAATGCCAGAGATCGTCGTCGCAATCTGGCGAATCTCCTGCGAATACTCCTGTAGTTGTCCAACGATCTGGGCATTTTGTACAGAAGCCCGGGCAAATGTCTCCAGCGCTTGAATCGTCTGCTCCATCGTTTCCTTACCGCGCAGGGCGGTTTCCTGTGTATACTGAGAATCCTGTACCGCACCGTCTATACGAACCGCCGCATGAGTGATCAGGTTAGATAGTGAATCCATGGTACTCACCGACTGCTGCACCACTGCGTGACCGTTACGTGCCTTATTATTCATTTCCTTATTGCTCAGCACGACCTGACTATAGGAGCTGCTCATCTCTTCCAGCGAACGCGAAAATTGCTCTGAGGATGCGCTAATGCTGCTAGCGGTCGTGTACATATTTTGACGAATATCCTGCATGAGTGCACCGAGATTCTCCATCATCGCCTGAATCGCTGTCGATAGGCGTCCAATCTCATCATGGCTCTGTACCTTGGGCAATTCAACCTGCAAGCTGCCGCCTGCAACCTGTTCTGCCGCGCGCGTGATCATCACGAGCGGACGCAGCAGACGACGAGTTAACAGCCAGATCACCAGCATCGCAGCGATCACTTCAATCACGATGAATACGATAATGTTATTACGGAAGTGTGCGGTCGCCTGCTCATACGGTGCATTGGGCACACCAACATACCAGATCCCGACGATCTGGCCCGCTGCATCTTTGAGAGGAACATAGGCTGCCTGGTTGGTATGACCGACAACTTCGGCTACTCCCATATAAGACTGTCCTTGCTTTAATACGATGTTACCGACCTTATCGGAAATTTTCGTTCCGACTGCGCGGCTTCCATCATCCTTCACTACATTGGTAGCAATGCGTGTATCATTTTGAAATAGAGTTGCTGTATCGCCGGTCTTTTGACCAAATGTATCGAGCCAATCCATATTGTTATTCATTACGGTTGTGCCCTTGTATAACTTATCCCCCTGGATTGACCATTCCCCAGGATGTAGTGCATCGAGTAACAACAAACCGGTATCCAGATCACCCTGCAGCTTTTTCTGAGCTGCCTGTACTAGCTGTGTACTCGCTTGTTGTACGGCATAGTATCCAAGCAATCCGCTTCCCAGCAGGATCACCAGACAGACCGACAACATCATTTTTCCTTTAAAGCTTATCTTTCCCATTTCTTCGCTAACTCTCCTGTCCTATGAACGTTATATCATGATTGCATACCGCATAAGAACGATACGACCCTTTGCGGAACGAATCAGATCGCCTCAGTCATTACGTATGTCTGAATATGCTTATAAAAGTGACTGACTGTTCATTTATCGGACAGGAGTGGTCGCTAAGTTAATATATTTAGTTAAAATTTTTCTTTTTCATGAAATTTTTTCGTTTGTTTTCAGTAAATAATTCCTTTCCTTATCCAGCATGACCATTCTATTGCTATATGTACAATTTTATACATACAAAAAAAGCCCAAACGTCCATTTATGAGGCGTCTGGGCTTCCTGCCGATATCAGTCACTACCTATACTCTATTTCACATTTCATGCTTCCTAATGAAGCTCGGCTGCTGACAGTATCGCGATAGTACATCGTAACACCATCCATCGTTCCACTCTCACCTATCTCGCCGTGCTTCTATTCTTAATTCGGACGCTCCAGCAAATAATAATAGATCAGGCACAGATGGCAAACGAACTGCTCATGCGCATCATTCAGATCAAAGCCTGCAATCTCGCGAATACGCTCCAGCCGATATTTGACCGAATTGCGATGGATGAATAGCTGTGCTGCTGTGTCCATCAGACTGCCGCGACTTTCCAGATAAAAAAATAGCGTGCGCAGCAGATCACTATTGTGCTCCTCATCGTATTGCTTCAGCTTGCCCAGCTTACGATCAAATAGCTCGCTAAAGCCACGCTCGTCCACCGTTGCCCGCAGCAGATGATAAATCTCAATGTCTTTATACGCCGTCATCGCTCCGCCACCACTCAAGCGACTGGAAATGGCTAGCGAATGCCGTGCTTCGCTGTAGCTCTCGTGAATATCCCACAGCCAGGTCGGACGCCCGATACCTGCGCGATATCCGGTTAACATCCCCTGACGATCCTCCAGCCAGCCGCCAACAATCGCCGTCCACGGAATAAGCTCCTGCTTTCGTCTTGCCTCATGCTCATCGGCAGCAGCCGGCGTTGGCAGGAACAGAATGGCACGATTACTACGGAACTCCACATGCGGACGTACACCATAGCGTGCTGCCTCCGGCTCTATTAGCTGGCTGATCCACTCTTCTTCCGGCGCGGTCTGCCCCTCAATTACAGCCACTTCCCATAGCTGTGATGGGTCCATACCGAGCTGACGGCCACGCTGCTCTACCTCATGACGCGGCGGTGTCGGTGGTGTCATCAGCTCATCGATAAAGTTCCCCCGCAGCCGATGCCCCGTATCCATAATAATCCGGTTACGCATCAGTTCCAGCGCGAGCACGAGCCTTGCCTGTTCAATCCCCGTTTCCTCCAGCGTATCAAGCGTTTCCTTATCTACGATCAATGTCGCTACATTCCGCCGATCGACCTGAATCGTCCGGCGTAGTGGATGAATCGCATGACGATAATCCCAGCCTGCCGGAGAAGCAACGATCGTTGCTCCACTGTTATCAATGACCGCAACCGGGGCTTTCAGCAAACCGGAGACATGGTCATTCACCGCCTGGATACCGATATTTTCAAGCACCATCGCGGTCAGCTTACGATATACATCATCCGAATGCTGCTCGGCGACTGCCTGTCGGCTGGCAATACGCGCGGTTACCGCCTGAATCAGCGGTGCATAATTCGCACCATCCGGCAACTCCAATACCGGAAAGCCATACTTTTCACTTGCCTGCACCGCCTCCATCGGCAGCACAGACAAATAGCCATCCGGCTTGATCGCCAGACCAGCCGCTCCCAGTCCAGCCAGCAATTGAATGATATGAGCAAGACGCGAAGGCTGATCACGCAAACTATAGCCACTCGTCATTACCAGCATACCGGGCTTCACTCCATGATCCGGCTCCGGTAGCTCCAATAGATCGATAAAATGTACGGCTCGCTTCAGCCCCTGAGCACCGCTAATGACGGATGCCCCTTGCATAATCGGTAGCTGTAGCACTTCACGTACGGTCATTTCTGTCGTTGTCATTGTTGTTCACCGCCATTACATCCATTCATTACAGCCTGTTTCACTCACTTATTACCCTTCGCTTCACTTCTATGCCCGGCTCGGACTCATCGTCCGTCTACCAGTTCTCCGGCGCGCATAATCAGACGATCATCCAGATATACGTCCGGCTGCTTCACAACGATATCAATATGTACGCCTGCGGCAATCGTTCCACCAAACGTATTATTGCTGCCAAAGGCAACATGAATCGTACCGTACACCTTCTCATCCTCCAACACCACACCGGTAATACGAGCCTTATCATTCGTCCCAATGCCAAATTCGCCCAGCATCCGTCCCTGATCATCGCCCAGCATATTCAGCAGCTCTGCACCCAGTCCACCTTCGGCAGCTACAAGACGTCCATGCTCGACCGTTAGCAACAGTGGCTGCTCCAGCGCACCCAGACCGGCTACCGAACCATCTGCAAGCAACTGACCGGAAGCTGTACCTTCCAGCGGTGCAATATACGCTTCACCTGAAGGCAGATTACCCGATTCACCTGGATTCAAGTACAAGCCTGTGCTTGGTACACCCTCACGATTTTCAATGGAAAATGTCAGCTCATATCCGTCCTTCTCAATCCGCACGGTGGAAGCATCTGTGAGCAGCCCCGTTACTCGCTCAGTCAGCTTCTTCACTTCCGCATAATCTGCTGTGATCGCCCCATGAGTGAACATATCCTCGGTAATGCCGGGCATCGTAGCTACACGCGCACCTGCTCCTGCTGCCTGCTTGCGTGCTGCCGTATGCGTTAAGGAATACCGTGTTATGCACACAACAACCGAAGCATTCATCATCGCTAACGCTACCGATGCTGGCGGCTCCTCGCCAGAGCGACTGCGCTCCTGCATCACAACGAGCATCGATTCGGCCCCAAGACGCTTGCCGCCCTCATACAATGCCTCTGCCAGTTCCTTGCGACTATCATCCGTTACAACCACAAGCGATTCGCCCGCCTGCAAGCCAAGACAATCTATCAGTACATTTTTACTAATCTCAATTCGTTGTTCGTTCATTGTTCTCCATCCTTTGCATTCAGGTTAGGTCCATTCCTTAAGTGTATCATAACCGCTTCTGCTTCGCTGTCCATCTGTTTCTTTGCTACTTACAACATCACACCTGATCCACACGTCATATTTTTTTACATTTTATTTATGTAAATGATATAAATATACCGATCAACATCGTTAATACGACAATTAAAGTTAAATAATATAACATAAAGTATAAATATGCATTGTAGTTCCTATCATTTGCTGTTAAAATTACGACTATAAAAATCCAGTAAATGGGGGAACAACATTGAAAAAGCCACTCATGTTATTATTGTTCACACTAATGATTGCGATGTTAGCAGGCTGCGGAGCACCACCAGCTCAAGATGCAGCAACCAGCGGAGAAAGCAGCAGTACAGAAACTGCAACTACAGATAGCACGCCAATCAAGTTTGCTACCGATGCGTCGTATGCACCGATGGAATTTATGGACCTCGATCAGGTGAAAGGCTTTGATATTGATTTTCTCGATGCTGTGATGAAGCAAGCAGGCATGAAATATGAAGTCACCAATACAGGCTGGGATACGATGCTGGAAAGCGTTCGCCAGGGCACCGAATATCAGGCAGGCATCTCCTCCGTATCGATTACCGCTGATCGTAAAGAAAGCTATTCCTTCTCTCTGCCTTATTTTGAATCGACCAATGTGATCATGGTCAAAGAAGGTAGCGATATCAAATCAGCACTCGACCTGAAAAATAAAAAGGTCGCTGTACAAAACGGCACCACCGCAGATATCCTCATGTCCGGCATTATGGGCAAGGATAACAGCAATCTGAGTCGCTTTGAGAGCAATGCTCTTGCCCTGCTGGAGCTGGATAATGGCGGCGCTGACGCGGTTGTAGCAGATATCGCAATCGTGAACGAATATATCAAAAACAACCCTGACAAAAAACTGGTCAGCATTAGCGACTCCAAAAACTTCAATTCCGAATACTATGGCATTCTGTATCCAAAAGACAGCGAGCTTAAAGCGAAGCTTGATCCTGCCATTCAAACCATTATCGACAATGGAACGTACGCTGAAATCTACAAAAAATGGTTTGGCACAGAACCGGATCTGACTAATCTGAAAGCAGAGATGGCTAAAGGCTAAAAGGAGCAGCGCGATGAGCGATTTTCGGATTGATATTATTCTGTACTACATACCGCTCCTGCTCAAAGGCACATTACTGACGATTGGCGTGTCCATCGTCAGCATTTTGCTAGGTTCGGTGCTTGGTCTGATCGTTGGCTTTGGGCGCATGTCCAGACATGCCTACCTGAGGCTACCGGCAGCCTGTTATATTAACTTTTTTCGTGGTACACCGTTGCTGGTACAGATTTTGCTCGTCCACTTTGGCGTCGTGCCGCTGTTGATTGATCGGACGGATGTACTTGTGGCAGCGATTCTTTCACTCACGCTCAATTCTGCTGGCTATAGCGCCGAGATTTTCCGCGCGGGTATTCAGTCGGTAGAAAAGGGACAGACCGAGGCGGCACTGTCGCTCGGCATGAATCGCCATCAGACGATGCGCTATATTATTTTGCCCCAGGCGATCAAGCGTATGATTCCTGCCTTCGGTAATGAATTTATCGTGCTGATCAAGGATTCATCCTTGCTAACGATTATTGCCGCCAAGGAGCTGATGTATTATGCGAACCTGATGCGCGGACAATATTTGCGTATCTGGGAGCCGTACCTGACAGCAGCGCTCATTTATCTTATTCTCACCTATTCCCTGAGCAAGCTACTGAACTGGTGGGAGCGACGTATGAATCAATCAGAGCAGCATTGATTCGGTTGATTCTAATGAAAGCTGTTATCGATTGATTATGATATAGAACTTGATCATGTACACAACGTCAAAAAGCTCCCATACATACGTTGCCTGTTCATATGTATGAACCTGCGACGCTGTGTTGGAGCTTTTTGACTTGCTTGCTTAGCGCTATTTCATATCTGATTCTCTAGCATAAATAGATCGTTCATTTAGTCCAGCAGTAATACCGAAGGCAAGCTTCCTGAATAATGCCGTAACCAGGTATACATCTGGCCGGTACGTCCAAGCATTAAGCCCGGACTAAAGGCATCGTGGGCGACTCCATTGGTCCAGCCTGTCGTACAAAGCTCATGACGATACGTCGCGAGCCAGTCTGCGATCGTAGCTTCAATCTGCTGACGCTCCTGTGCAAATACGTTACTGCGAGCAACGGTTGCCAAAATATCAACATTCCCCATCGTACCATGACAGAGCGAATTCCCCTGCCCATGAGATTTCCCGTGCAGCAGCAGATCAGATAGTGACTCCTTCATCCAGTTTGGCGTGACCAACCCTTCCGTCAAATCAGCAATCTGGCTCCGTCCAAGTACGATGCCAGCCGAGCCATGACACCACATCGGAGCTGAACAGTTCTGACGATTATTGCGATTGTCCAGCCATTGCCCGGTATGTTTACAGTACAGTTGATCCTCATAAGCAAGCGTCCGACGGATCATATCCAGCACAGCTTCATCCTGTTCGATATGCGCAACATAGGTAGCTAACGCATAGGCAATGCCTGTAATCCCATGTGAAAATCCGGCAAGCGGCTTACCTGTTCCTGTATCCGGCAGCCAGTAAGCATGCTCCTGCTCGATGATCGCACGTTGACACAATTGTTGGCATACATGCTGTGCGAGTTGCTTGGCCTTCGGCATTCTGGTTGATTGGTACAGATTCACCAGCACTTTCAACACACCTGCCAGTCCACCCATAAAGTCATTGAATAGAATCGAAGGTAGCTGCTCTGCCAGTCCATCCAGATACGTATCATATAATTGCTGTTGCTCTGCCTCGGTATACAATGACAGATGGCGAAGCCGATGCACATAATACATATAACAGGTCGATCCGTAAAAAGCAGAATAGCTATCTTTATACACATTTAGCGGATACATATGCCGAATGGTTCGATCAATATCCGCTACGATTCCCTTTGCCTGTTGATCAGCAAATATCTCTCCATAAGCCGCATAATACAGCCCCATCCCTGCCAATCCATTGTATAACCCGAAGCCCATCGGTCCTACCGTATGCTGTCCGTCCGGCATCAAGACGACGGACAACCACTGCGCATGATCTTTCATATCAAGCCGTTGTGCTGTAATCAGCTCGGTCTCCTGCTGAATGAATTGCGGAATGGGCGCCATTACGGGCACAGTCGAGACTTGGCCCCAGCGCTGTCCGATAGCGGGTTGCTGGTGAACGAGTTTCGGCTTTGCTTGTTGATTCGCTGCCATCACACTCATTGACATGCTGATCAACTGTACCTGCTGCCGAATCTCCGCCTCATCTATTCGTGTCAGTCGTTCTAACACCTCATCACTGGCACTTTGATGCAAAATATTAACCGGCACCGTTTCACCTGTTCCCGACCCAAGCTGGCGTGAAGACAGTTTAGTGAAAAAGTACGGAATATCTCCATCCATCATCTCCGTTAACTCGAATGGGAAAATCGCTTCAAACGCATCATACCGTACGTACGCCTTACCAATGAACGACAGTACACGCTGACGCTCTGCTTCAGCGCCTAGATACTGAGGATGATACAGCGCCTCCAAATACGTACTGTACAAATAAGTCGGACGCATAATAATCCGAATCTCCGCTTCCGCATAGCGCTCCATGAGTACATGCAAGTACGGATCGCTACTGAGCCATGTCAACGTATCGGCAAAGTTTTCGATCAGAATGGATTCATAATCATAAGCTTGCTGAACAGCCCCACGATAAACGGGCATATTGCCATGACTGCTCATCTCTTCGGTTTGCCGTTGTATCGCTATGCGATCGGTTCCGATATGCACGACACGTTCCTTCTCAATTTGGCGTTTATCCACATCGGTCAGTGCACCAATATGGTGCATACCGCGCTCATCGGCAAAGCAGGTATAATCAAATACGGTCGATTTTAAAATCGTGCGGTTAACCAGACGGGATACATCCAGCGTAGGATGACTGGCTTGAGCTTCGCTCGTAAAGCTGGGACTGCCCTGAAACAATGTTTCCAGATCAATCAGCACCGGATTCGCCCCGGCAGCAATTACATTTTCATAATGGAAATCAGAGCCTTGAAAAGCATACATAAACGCAAGCTGTATCCCAAACTGTGCATAAAACTCCGATACTTGTTCTAACGAAGAGCAGGGCTGCGATTGTACATACTCCTGCCACCCGTATGTACCGCAATCGATCGATATCGGCGCACGCAGCTTCGTGCCGCGCGTCTGATTCACATGCTCGATCCATTGTTGATAAAACAAATCCACTCCCAATGAGCGAGGCTTGTACAGCAGTCGAGAAGAACCGATATTAAGGATCGCCACACTTTTGCCCTGCTGATGATCATCACCTGCACCTGTGCTCAGTCGGTTTAATGAGCCTGACAGATTAAACGTATGGCAAAGCTGCTCATATTGCTCGGTAAATCGGGCAACGATATGCAAATGAAAAGCAATAAATTGCTCGGTCATCCTGTACAGAAGACGCTGCAGTACCGGATAACGACTCATCATCTGCTCTATCATTACTGAACTTCGCAAACTGTCAGCAAAATAGTCATAGTATTTGGAATCTGAATGTTCATCGTACTGGTCAAATGTTTGATGAAACTCGTAGATCAGCGTTTTGCCGACCATTCGATACAGCTTGTTTTTGTAATGGATCATGATGGAATTCAACAATGGTTGCTCGTCCAGCATGCGTTGATCGAATTGCTGTAGCCCTGAACGAATCCGAACATATACGGGCTGCATATAATAAGCGATGACATCCTTAAAGTAATCCTGTTCATTAAATAGTGATGCCGGTACATGTTCAGCCTGATCGGTTAGCAACAGCAAGTTGGACGAATCTTCTATTGGTTTCATCATCATTACCTCCTTTGTTCCAGGTGAATGACTATATTCCTGACAATGTGCAAATGAAAAGAGGAAGGAATACCATAATCCCGTATTCCTTCCTCTGGTATTATGGCATACTGATTAGCCGTTACAGGATTCGACGATGGAAGCGCAGCGAGTAGTTGGACAAACAGCCAGCGATACCGGAATAATAGTAGGTGTGATAGCGTTTGGCGTTGCTTCAGCACCACCTGCCAGCTCTTGCAATTCCTTCTCAGACACCTGTGCGATCATCAGCTCTTGTTTTTTCATTGTAATTTCCTCCTTGTTATTTAGGTTTTGGATTATGGATTAGATTGAACATGAACATACAGAACAGCCGATCTTTCCTTACATCGTTTGACCGTTTACCGCATCACCCCCTTTCAGTAAAGTGCCTGTACGACGTGACTCCTGTGCGGATATACGCCGCAGCTTCCCATCCGCCAACTCATATACATGATCGGCATGTTCCAGCCAGCTTTGACGATGGGTAATGGAAATAATCGTCATCGGCTTCGCATACAAATTACGCAAAATGGTCGCTTCGGTATCCGCATCGAGATTGCTTGTGCCTTCATCAATGAGCAAAATCCGTGGCTTTTTGGCTAATACACGTGCGATTGCAATACGCTGTCGCTGTCCACCGGAAAGGGTCACGCCATTTTCACCAATGACCGTGTAATAGCCCATCGGCATATTTACAATGTCATCATGAATGCATGCATCCTTAGCCGCCTGGACAATATCCTCCATACGTGCGTGCTCATTGAAATAGCGTATATTGTTCAGAATCGTATCATTGAACAAATGTGTATCCTGTACGAGATAACCCATATGCTCGCGTAGCGCGCTCAAATTGATCTCGCGACCATTCGTCGCTCCGTAATAAATGCTGCCACCAGCCGGCTCATACAGTCCAGCCAGCAGTTTGAACAGTGTCGATTTGCCGCTGCCTGTCTTGCCGATCAACGTCACCTTTTCAAACGGATGGATATCCAGATCGACGCCATTCAGCTCGTATTGCTTGCCATTATGACTGAATCGCACATCCCGTAGCTGAATGACATGTCGATCCGGTTGAAATGGTAAGGGTTGATCCTCGTTCAAGCGTTCTTCCTGCTCACCGATAATATGCTCAACCCGGTTAATCATTTCCTCCACCATTTTGACCGATTCCAGACTGCCGATAATCGAGCCAAGCGGTGTCATAAAACGCCCCGCAATATTAGCAAAAGCGACGAGTGCACCGAGTGTCAGCCCATTGCCCGGTAAGCCTGCCATTCCAATCACAAGAATGCAGAGGGGTAAGGACAGATTGATCGAATTGGAAATCGCTCCCAGCATGGACGAATAGCCCATCCGCTTCTCAAAATGATTCAGTTGTAATCCAAAGTTGTCTTTAAGCTGCTGCTCAATCGGTTCGGTTCTGCCAATCGTTTTGATAAAGCCAACCGAACGCAACACTTCAATTAACTGTGCTTGAAATTGCGCCTGACTTCCGACTTCCTGCTTCGTAAATGTTTCAATCCGGGGCAATAAATACATCGTGCTCACAATCTGTACGATTGCACCCGCCGCTACAATTAGCGAAAGCATTGGCGAATATGCAAGCATGACGATAAAAAAAGTAACGAGTAAACTAATATCGAGCAAAAAGGTAGACGCAAGACGCGAGATGACTTCGCGTATAACCGCAATATTGTAGATTCTCGCTGAAATATCGCCGGTTGAGCTGGATTCAAAAAATTTCAGCGGCATCACAAACAGTTTATGCAGCACTTTCTCAGTCAGCGCCCGATTAATGTGCAGTTGTAAGCGCACAATAAACCTCATGCGTAGTAACGATAATCCGAAAAACAAAAACAGTGACATCGCGACGGCTGCACCGAGCCAGGGAATAGACAACTGTTGCTGCTGTTGTGACGAATCAATCACATACTGGGTTAAAAAGGGCGCTGCCAGATTTAAAATCTGAAATATGACCGTCAGCAGCATAATATGAACGATAAGTGGCTTATTGCCGCGCAAATAGGTCCATAGCTTGTACACCAGTCCATGCTTGCGTGATTTCTTCCTCGTTGTTTGTCCCTGTCCATCATCCGTTACTACGGCCTCTTCACTCATTTCAAGCGTGACAGACACTCCGCTATACGAATCCTTGAACTGTTCCAGCGACATATCCATTCTGCCGGACGCTGGATCAATAATCGTGATCTTCTGCTCGGTACAACGCTCCACGACGACAAAATGATTATGATTCCAGTGCACCATCACCGGTCGGCTTTTGACCAACTGTGAAATCTCCTCCACGCCTGGCAAACGATAGGCTTTCAATGCATAACCGCGCTGCGCTGCCGCTTGCTTCAACACAGCAAGACTAGCTCCATCGCGTCCCAGCAGTGATTGATCCCTGCGAAATTCAGCCGTCTCGATTCGCTTTTTGCGTAAGCCGCTTGCTAGCATCGCCAGACAGGCAATACCGCAATCGTATTGATTCAGTTGTAAAATAACGGGTAGTTTTCTCGCAAATAATGGCATATGCTTCCTCCTACTCCGATAACGGTGTACCGGTCATACCACTTAGCTCCAGATCGAGAATATTAGGCAGTTCAGGATGGCTGGCATACAACATGCCGTAAGCAATACCGGCGAGTCCAAGCATCATATTCGGCGTTTCTACTTCATTGCCGACACCACACTGGTATTTGGTACGACTATGGGCACTTTCGATAATTAGATTTTTGCCCACGTTGATCCATTCAGGCTGATTCGTTCTCTGTCCGTAACGCATCAGAATCATCGCATTGCCCATATCGCCATGACATAAACTTTGCTCTCTGCCAAAGCCATCATGCAGAATATTAGGCAATGCCATCTGCTGATCATATACAGCCTGCTGCGCGATGGCTGGATGAGTTGAATCTGCTAGCTGCAAACGGGATAGCAAAATACCAGGCGAGCCATGGCACCACGCTGATGTAGCTGCTTCCTCTACAGGCTTGCGCAGATCATTCCAGTTTCCGTGACTACAATTCGCATTTTCAAAATTCATGCCTTTTTCGATGATCATCCCCAGTACGTTGTTATCCGTATGACGTTCCCATAGTTGCAGGGCGTAGATCATCCCAGCATTACCATGTGAAAATCCAGTCAATGGTTTTCCGGCAATGCCTTCCCACGTAACCTGCTGCTCATTCACATGAATCGCCTTGTCGATCAGGTAAGCGGCACATTGTTCTGCCAGCTCTCGGAACAGTGGATCATGCTCAATCTCGTACGCGCGTGCCATAACAGCAAGGGCACCTGAGCTACCTCCGATCAGATCCAGTTCGCGATCATACGGCAATAGCTGCGGAATAAGAGCGGCTAACGTACGAGCAGACTCATAAAAACGACGTTTGCCTGTCATTGTATAAAAGTTCAGCAGCGTGTACACCATCGAGGCGATTCCAGAATAGGCTCCAATAGAAATACGCTCCCGATTATCTGCCGTGATCTCCAGCGCGGTATACCGCTCGATCACATCATCCATAATATGCTCGGCACGCTGCAGATAAGCCTCTCCTTCTCCAACCTTCCATAGAGCCAGATTAAGTAGCGCCATACCAGACAAGCCATCATACATCGAGTCGCCCATGACCGATAACTTCCATTGCAATTCCTCTACTCCGACTGGCATCGTGTTCAGCCACGCGTAGGTTGATTTGTCTGCGATACAGCTCTGATATGCGTTCTCATGGATATAGTCGGTCAACTCCACTGCCTTTTTACGCAACTGCCTATCATATCCTGACGCAGGCGTTTGCGTATAATCGCTATATTGCTTGCTCACAAATTGCTTGAGTACCGTTTGCTTCTGCTCCTCCGCTGCCAGCATGGACAGCTCAATCACTTGCAACTGAAAATCCATATCTTCCTTAGAAAGGCCTGCCACACGTCGCTGCACCATCTGAAGTGGAGACTCCTTAAAATAGTGACCGATTTCTCTCCCTTTCGCTGTATACACATGAGGCTCATGCAAACGAACGCTAAAATACGGAATATCATTATTCAGCAGATCCGCAAATTCATACGTAACCAGCTTTTCAAAATCGGCTCGACCTCTAGCATCTTCCCAAATCTTCGCCAGAAACACTTCGCGATCAATCGAGTTATGCAGAAAGCGCGGATGAAAACTTAGCTCCAGCAAGGACGCATATTTTACCGTTGGCTTCGGGATAAACCGAATGACTGCCTCAGCGCCTTGTTGCTCGATTAACTGGCATAATACTTGCTTGTGACGATGCAGCAATTCATACATCATTGTGAAGCCTCGCTTGAGCTGCTTTACATACTGCTTCGGATTGATCGCTATCGTTTGCTCCAGCGAAGGCTGGTTATAGCTCTCATCTGTTTCGGTATAATCGCGTTCCACCTGCATATGCGCGGTTTTGGCATGTTTTAATTGAGGCACCTTGAGGATCGATTTCGTTTTCCCCTGACGGCCGATTCCGCTAATATCCGCCTTGCCTGCAAAGAGGAAGGGAAGCAGCCCGAGTGCACGTACCGATTCATTTAACTGCTTTTCGGCTTGCTGATAAGCCGTAATCGCTGCTTGATCTCGCTCATACATCGGATGAAATAAGGATTCTAGATCAATCAGTACAGGTTGATCACCATGCGCAATCAAATTCTCGGAATGAAAATCAACCGCTTGCAGTGTATACAGTAATGCCATCTGTGCACCCATTCGTGTGTAGAAGCGCTCCACCTGTTGCTCATTCGTACAGCCTTGAAATGAAATATATTGTGCCCAGCCATAATGCTTTCGTGTCAGTACCGCTGGCGCCTGCAATTGCAAATCCGGCTCGTTGGACATTTCGTTCGTAAATTGAATGATCGTCTCATATAGCTTATCGATCGACAGATTACGTGGCTTATAGATGAGCTGTCCGCAGTTTAAAATAAGTCGGGTCACTTTGCGTCCATCCGAGTGAGCATCGCCCATTCCCATTTCGATATCCCGTATTTGCACGGGGGTCGAGCTAGAAAGTAGGCTTGCAATCTGCCCATAATCTCGTTCAAAGCGTGTGAACAACTCACTTAGAAACTTTCGATATTTGCGTATTTCCCCTCCAAGTGCTCGAAGTAACACCGGATACTTTTCAAATAATTGCTCGATATAGGTTTGATCCTGCAAGCAGTGACGATGATAGTACTGATATTGCTGCTCAGGTGTAACTCCCAACAGCTTGCCCTGTTCGCGGTTTATATTCAGATCCAGCACAAGCGTACGATACGATATTTTAAGGACACTTTTCTCTAGCTGCTCCATAATCCGCTGCCGAAGTTGAGCAACATTTTCCAGTCGCTCCTCATTCATACCGGAGAAGGATAGCAGATGCGAAAAGTATGCAGTTATTTTCAAAGCAAAGGTGTGGAACATAATATTGTCATTAATCTGATGATCTTGAATGTGCTGCGAAGCGATTGCACGCTTGAGCTGCTGAAACACTTTCATTTTGAACCCGGTCGTATGTAACCCTGTACGATAAAGTTGTTTGACCTGATCCAGATCGTTTACCAACATTACATGCTGGATACTTTCCTCGGCTAGTGCTGTATTTTGCTTATAAATTAATTCCAGGTTGCGATCCAGCAATTGGATTTCTGCATCTGGCATTTGTGGCCCTTTACGTTCTTTACTCCTTAGCAGGTTGGTCATAGTTGTCATCCGATTCACATCCCCTTTGGTAGAAAAGGGAGATGTGTTCATCTCCCTGCGTTATGGATTGTGCTGCTCATGAATGAATTCGTCCTTTAATTAACAGAAGCAAGTATGTGTTGGACAGAGACCGCATTCCCAGGTTAGTGTACAAATCTTGCCATCATTTCCTTGAGAAATACCTTGCGCCTCTACACCGCCGCTCAGCTCGCTCAGTTCAATTTCGTTCAGCTCCATTTCCAGATTACCTGCGAAATCATACCATTGTTCTTTCATCAAAATCCCTCCAGTTCATTTTTTGGGAATTATGTTTTCGACATCCATATATTCCCTTGAGAACATCTTAAACGATACGTTTCGTTCCGTCAGCGAAAAGGTATTTTCGGAATAACGCCTTTAATTTGCGGTTTTCCGAAGCGATCCGATGCGGAACACGCAAAAAAAAGCAGTGTCCGCAGACACTGCTCCTGTTCGTTATTATTGCAGCATACTGACGGACAGCAAGGAATATCGTTTTGCTTTAATCAATGCTTCTGTTCTTGATTTGACGCCCAGTTTATTATATACACCGGTCAGTACATACTCTACGGCACGCTGACTGATGAGCATTTTGGCGGACAGCTCTCGATTCGTTAGTCCTTCTGCCACACCCATTAGAATGTCCTGCTCACGTTCATTCAGCGTAATATCACGTAACGATTCCGGTACATCTTCAATGTCCTGCTCACTAATGCTGATTTCCTGTCTTCGTAATTGCTTGAATAAATATGTAGGGATCAATGTATCCCCCTGGATCGCACACTCAATCGCTTTAACCATCTGTTCTTCAGGTAGAGACTTGCTAATAAACCCGCAAATTCCGATATTGACCATCATATTAAAATGTGTGGCAATCTCGAATCCGGTATAAATAATAATTCTAGCTTCAGCGTTATCATCCAAAATAAGCTTTGCCAATTCCATACCATTCAGTTCAGGCATATATAAATCCAGCAGAATCAAGTCATATGGCCGATTCTGATTCTGCAAATGTTCCATCACCTGTCCGCTACACGAGAGCAGCGTCACTTCCATCGTACCTCGTCGTTCCAAAATAGCTTTTGTTCCCTGTGCGACACCGATATGATCATCAACTAAGAGAATATTCACGAAATGACTCCTCCTTCAATGTCTATGATGTGTACGAATCCCGCGGGAATTCACATTTAAAAAGTAGACCTTCATTGATAGTGGAAGCGATCACATGAGTTCCATTCATACTTCTAATGCGTTCTTTCATTCCAGTTAGGCCAAAATGATGTTTCTGTTCATTCACTTGGTCCCAATCGATCCCAATCCCATTATCTTCATAGATCAGCATGATACAATCTTCCTTTTGCAATAAGCTAAGGACAATATATTCAGCTTGTGCATGCTTGGCAGCATTATTCAGCAATTCCTGTGCAATGCGGTACACATTAATGTTAAATACTTCGGAAAACTCCTCTTCGCGCTGAACACGGCATATGAATTCGATATCACAGCGATTCCGACTTCGATATTGATCGACAAGCAGTCTCAGGCTTTCCTGCAAACTCAACTGCTGCAAAAAAGGGGGACTCAGATCAAAGCAGCGATCTCGCAAATAGCCAATATTCTGCTGCATCTGTTCATGCAATTGCTGCATATCCGGGTTGGCATGACGATGATGTTCAATGACTCGATTCATATGAATGAGCTCTTGAATCAAATAATCATGAATATCATGCGAAAGCTTTTTCCTTTCCGCTTCAGAGATCGAAAAGAGCATCTGCGCGACAGGTGGCGGCGACTCGATCGAAGTCGCATGCGTATGAATCCATTCATCCACATGACTGTGCACAAGTAGCCGATTATGCAGCAGTAACTGTACATGGTAAGCAAGCAGCGAAAAATACTGTTCTGCCGCCGCATCAGGACGCTTGATATCTGCTCTAGCACAATACAGATAGTAGTGCTCCTGTAATCCTTCGCCAACCGACATCGTCCAGCAGTCTTCTGCATATCTCCATTCTCCGCGCTGCAAAGATAGGAGCATTGACCTGTCAAAGTAAGGCGGCGGATGTTGAAAATGCTGCTGCTGTTTATTATAGATAGCGATACATACGTCCTGCTCGGATAAAATATCCCTCATCTCATCTCGCAGCAATTCCACAATCTCAATCGCGGTAGCCATCTGCTGACACTCCTCTACAAAATGAAGCAACCGCTGGCCATGCAAGCCGGGGCAAATGACCTGTTGTCTTGCTTTCTGCATCAACACGGCTACGATCCAGAGGATAGCAAGGGCAATCGTGAACAGGAGCAGGGAATAAACTGCATTCGTAGACGGTGAAGGATATAGCATGAATAGCGTTATCGCAACCATCCATCCTATGCCCGCAACCTGCGCGGAACGAATCAGAACATTATTCCCCATCTCATCACCCCGTTCATTAGAATCAGAAAGCTTACATACTGCTCCATATATAAGCTGCAAACAGTACAATATAGACACCAAATGATACCGTCATCCATTTCACAGGCTTTCTGGACAGATCCAGAATCCCTTTGATTCCACTATTCAAGATCATTCCGACAAAGATAAATAATGTACATGCCAGTGCCAGCATCGAAAGTACAAATAATACAGGTTCCATCGTACTCATCCTTTCTTACATTCTAGTTTTATGTGAATACACGTACAGGCCGGCAAGCGAGATTGCCACGTAAGCAAACATAATGATCGCACCGCTCGCTGACAGGAGCAGACTGGAATAGCCCATACTTTGCTCCACAATCTGAATACTAAAGCGGTAAATAAACGAAAACGGAAAAGCGATCGATACATTGCTTGCCAGCAAAATCGTCATCACCATAAAGGCTGCCACTCCACTAACCATCACGACAATAATGTTGCGGCTTACAAACGCAATCAGCGCCGCGACCGGAATCGTTAACAAACTCAGTGTCGTTGACGTAAAGGAAGTCAGCGGCAATTTCCAAAATTCAGAAGCCGTCATGCTACTGCCGTAAACCGCAAACAATGTACCGAGATGAATAATATGGTTGATCGCAGATATGATAAACAACACGACAAAGGCTGCAATTAGCTTGGACATAATCAACTTAAAGCGTGGATACGGATACGACATCCAGTTCAATACCGTTTTATTTTTGAATTCTAAGTAAAAGTAAAAACCGGAAAAGATGAATATAACAGTCGGGAACAATACCGAGTACTGATTGAAAACAAACATATAAAATTTAGTCCATGTCTGTTCCCCACCCATCGACAACAAGCCGATGCCATTGATGATAAAAGGCAGGAAGCTTAGAAAAAAGATCACATACAGCGACTTCAGACGCTTCAGCTTCATAAACTCATTGCGCAGCAGCAGATTCATAGCGATACTCCTTTGCAAGCAATTTCAAGTACAGGTCTTCCAGAGATAAGCGGTAGCCTTCCAGTTGCTGCGCATCAGCTCCCAGTTGAGTCACATAATGACGGACTTCGGTCAGCGGTAGCACAGAAATGAATTCCACATACTCAGGACCTTGCGACAGCATATGACTGGCAAAATCCATCATCGCTTCGACTTGTAGACCATTCGTTACAGGCAAGCGATACAGATGCATTTCCTGCGTATTTTTGACAAAGGCAGATTCGAAAATAATTTTGCCTTGATTCATAATGATCAGATCATCTGCCATCAGATTGATTTCGCTCAACATATGACTGGAAATGACAATCGTCGTGCCATTACGTAGCACTTCTTGCATTAGCATTTCTCTCACTTCCTTGATGCCATAAGGATCAAGTCCATTGGTCGGTTCGTCCAATAGCAATAAACGAGGCGAATGTGCAATCGCTCTAGCGATGCCCAGACGCTGCTTCATCCCGAGCGAAGTTTGCGAGAATAGCTTATGTCGATGTTCGTACAGACCGACCTTGCGCAGCACCTCATCGACTTCTTTCGATCCTTGCTGATGTAAGTACCGCAGATGCAGTTCAATATTTTCATGCAAAGTCAGGTTATCGTAAAACCCTGGATATTCAATAATACTGCCAATCGTTTCGATTACTTTGGCATCTGACTGTTCATACAAATTGCTGCCTTCAAACCAGACACTCCCGGTGCTAGGTGGGAAAATACCAAGCAGCACTTTGAGCAATGTTGTTTTGCCCGCGCCATTCGGACCGAGCAAACCATAAATGCGACCTCGTTCCAGTTGTAGATTAATATCTTGCAAAATCGGTTTGCCTTTGATGGATACACTTAGTTGTCCGGTTCGTAATGTAACGTTCCGTTCTGTCATACAATCCATCCTTTCTGTGAAGGTATGCCTTTACTTTACCTGCCGTAGTTTAAAAACAGCGGTAGCTCCAGTTTAAATTTCGTTTAAACTCGGCTCAGTACATAACCAATCAGCACGCAAAAAAAACGGAGACTACTCCATTAAAGTAGTCTCCGCCTGTACGGATTTCTGTTGAATACATGCTGTCGTTCCTTCATCATCGCTGTCGATCGTGCAGACGAGATTCATCTGTGTACACATCATATCGATAATCGACATGCCAATACCGGCACCTTTACGAGTCGATTGCGAATGAATGCCTAGCCCACGGTCTCGAATTTGGATCGCCACGCCGGAGTTCGTCATTATCGTACCAACAAAAATATATCTTCCCTGCGCAGCATGCCGCCGTACATTTTGGAAAATATTATCCAGCACACGGCGTAGCCATAGCTCATCCGCTTCCCAGATCACATGATGTTCCAGTTCGATTTCGACTGTAAAATGATCCTGCTCAAATACCGGGTACCATGCGCTTAGCGAGGAGCGAAGCACTTTGACCACATCGGTCGCTTGCATTCGGAGTGGTAGCTTCCCCGCTGCCAGTAGTGAAAAGGATGACAGATTATCGATCAATTCACCGACATAAGCGACTTTATCATTGATCACATGTACCGACTGTTTGGCTTTGTCCGTTAGCGGCTGCTCGCTAAGTGTGAATGTATGACCGCGAATGACCGTTAACGGTGTGCGCAAATCATGTGATAAATCCGCAATCAATTTACGCCGCAGCTCCGCCTCTTCCGATTCTTTCTGCTTACTCTCCCTCAGCTCGTTTACCATTTTGTTAAAAGAGTGCTCAACCTGACCTAGCTCATCTTCATATTTCACGTTCAGATTGCGTGGAATCCCATCTTCGTCTGTCTTTTGCATATGCTTTTGCAGCGTAACCAGCCTCTTCTGAATGCGGGCAAAAAACAACCAGGAGCTGAATATAAACAATGCACACACAAAAAAGATACCGAGAAACCAGAAGTGAGCGTAACGATCACGCGCAATTTCCCATTGCGAGCCGATAATCGTACGCGGCGTTTCCAGATACGCGTAACCGCTCGCTTCACTGCCCTGTACATATGCATTCAGCACCAGATGATTTTGATTCGCCTGCTCATTCCAGCGCATCATCTCGCTCACATTCAGCGGCGCCTGTGGAAGCTGAAGTTTATCGGAAGATACATATAAAATCTCCCCCCCATCACTAATCCATGCAATCTCCGAATAGCGATAGTCCTGCGTTTCCCGAAAATGAGAAATGATGTCCTCATTCGATAAGTTTCTCCAGCTAGCGATGTCTTCTTGCCAGCTACTTTCCAATTTATCCGCTTCATAATAAATATGATCCTGCTGATTGAGCACATAGGTCAGCGTCATATAATACACAAAATTCACAAGCAGAAAGGCGATCGGGAAAAAGAGCACCGACAAAATAATATGCAGCAGATACTTGGTCGATAGCTTCATCTTCATTGCTTGATCCGATAGCCGATTCCACGAATCGTCTCCACAATTTCAGGCTCATTCGGATTGTGCTCGATCCGCTGCCGCAAATAACGAATATGCACCATTAACGTTTTGTCGCCTTCTATATAGGGCTGCTCCCATACATTTTCATAGATCTGCTCTTTGGTCAAAATCTGATTCGGATGCCGTAGCAACAGATCAAAGATTTTGAACTGCTTATCCGTCAGAAAGATTTCTTCCTCGGTTGCCTTGTTAACGATACGCTTCTCCTGGCGGTAGATAAGCAGATGCTTCAATTCCAGACAATCTGCCTCATTTTTGTCAAAGCGGCGCAATAGCACTTCAACGCGGGCGACCATTTCTTCAGGATGAAACGGTTTGGTCATATAATCATCGGCAAATTCAAGTCCTTTTAGCTTATCCTCGATGGCGGTACGTGCGGTTAGTAAGAGGATTGGTAATTGCGGATTGCATTTTTTTAACCGCTGCCCTACGGTAAATCCATCCAGCCCCGGCATCATAATATCGAGGATAACCATGTCGGCATTATCTACATACTTTTCATATTCATAAGAGGAAGTCAGCCAGACCGCTCTATGCCCTCGCTGCTTCAACATCTCACTCACAAAGCTACCAATCTCAAGATCATCTTCTATGTATAAAATATGGCTCATATTCGTTCTCCTTTCTGCGGGATGACACAGCATATCGAACTAATTAAAAAAAGCTTATACCAGAAAGGATGTTATTGCAAACAATGCAAAATCCTTCCGGTATAAGCAATCGTAGATCATTGTATCTTCAACCGATCAGTACCTTTTCCTCTGGATAGCTGTACTTGGTCGGCTTATTGTTACGTGCCAGTGCAAACGCTAATGCCAGCGGACCGAGACGCCCGATATACATCGTGATGACAACGACCAGCTTGCCCTCCGGCGACAGATGCGGCGTCAGTCCCATCGAGGAACCGACCGTACCAAACGCCGAGACCGCCTCATAAAAGACCGCTAGAAACGTCGCACTGGAGCCATGCTCTGTGATCGTTAGCATGATCGTTAGCACGACGACAATACCGAGCGAGATCATAATGATCGCCAGCGCACGAAAGGCCGTATCAAAGCTAATCTTACGGCGAAATGCATGAATCTCCGAACGACCTCTCACGACGCTGTACAGACAGAGCAGCAAAATCGCAAACGTATTAATCTTGATCCCGCCACCGGTCGAGCCACTTGCCGCACCGATAAACATCAGCATAATAAACACAAACTGCGTCGCTGCCATCAGCCCGCCAATATCGACCGTATTATAGCCCGCCGAGCGCGGCATGACGCCCTGAAATAGTGCAGCCCAGATTTTATCGCCCAGACTGAGTGGCCCCAGTGTCGCCGGATTGCTCCATTCCGCAATCATCACAAATCCGAAGCCGAATAAGGTCGCAATCAGCGACGAGACAAGCACAAGCTTCGTATTAAGCGAGAACTTATCCCAGCGCCGTTTACGTAAAATATCCGTCACGACGATAAAGCCAAGTCCCCCGATCACAAATAACGTAATAACAACCGTATTCACAATCGGATCGCCCACATGCTGGGATAGGCTATCTGGCTTCAGGGCAAAGCCAGCGTTATTAAACGAAGAAATCGCATAAAAAGCCCCGTAATACCATGCCCTTTTCCAGCCAAGCTCCGGTGTCCAGTGCAATGCCAGTATCACCATCGCTACCGATTCCAATACAAAGGCAATCGAGAAAATATTCAGCGACAGCTTGACCAGACCCTGCGTCGATACCGCATTGGTCGCCTGCTGAATTAACAGACGCTGCTTCAAGCCGATCTGCTTACCCAGCAAGACGGCAAACAGAATACCGAAGGTCATAAAGCCCAATCCGCCAATCTGAATCAATACCATGATCACAACCTGCCCAAACACCGAAAAAGCAGTCCCCGTATCAATGACCGCCAGCCCGGTCACGCACACCGCCGATGTTGCCATGAACAATGCGTTCATCCAGCCGACCGAATGTCCATGCGCTCCTGAGATCGGCAGCATCAGCATCACCGTGCCGATTGCAATCAGAATAGCAAAGCCCATTGGAATGAGCCTTGTCGGATGGACAAAGCTCTGCATTTGCCGGTTCATCCGGCGCACGGCTGCGTTTCTACCAAAGCCTAGCATGTTTTACATTTCATCCTCTCAATGAAACGGGCATCTACCCCCACCCGTTTGCTTACTTTGATCGTTCATCGTTACATTCATATTCGTATCTACATCCACGTCCACTACGCTCTGCTCGTACAACCGCTCCTGATAAAAGAAGTTCGGTGTCACGATTCGATTCGGATACGGACGATGGAAAATATGCGTAGTTGCCGGAGACAATGGCGGAATAAGCCATGTCCAGTTGCCAGTCACCTCGCGCCCTGCCGCTTCTTCTCGTTCCTCGAATTTGCGGAATTGAGTAGCAGCGGTATGATGGTCGACAATGCTAACGCCCGCTTTTTTGTAGGAGTATAACACAGCCGCATTCAGCTCGACCAGTGCTCGATCCTGCCATAATGTGGACTTGCTGGACGTATCCAGCGCCATGATGCGCGCCATATCCGGCAGTAGATTATACCGATCCTCGTCAGCAAAGTTGCGTGCGCCAATTTCAGTGCCCATATACCAGCCATTAAACGGAGCAGCCGTATACTGAATCCCCCCGATATTGAGCCGCATTTCCGACACAATGGGAACAGCATACCATTTCAATTCCAGCTCTGTAAATGCCGGATAATCCGCATGCTCCATCGGCACCTCCAGCACATCCTCCATCGGAATATCGTACAGCCGTGGCTTACCTCCATACTCGCTGATCACCAGCGGCAGCAAGTCAAAGGAGCCCTGAGCTCCCGTCCAGCCAAGCTGTTGACACAGCTTGGTAAACGCAAGCGATGCCGGATCGCCCACGATACCTTTCTCTGTCTCATATCCGGCATACCGAATCAACTGATGATTCCAGATGCGCACTTCATTGCCCTGCGGATCGCGCGGACGGAAGATCGTAATCGTAGGGCGAATCTTTCCATCGTTGGTTGCATAACGAATATGTGCGAATAACTCCTCGGCTATCGCATCGGTTCCATGCACATGACGGGCATCTCGCACATCCAGCTTGTCCCAGAATAAGCGTCCGATGCAGCGATTGCTGTTGCGCCACGCCATTTTCGCGCCATGCTCCAGTTCTTCAGTTGTATGCGTATAGGTTCCAGTCGTTTGAATCGCTTTACCGATTGCCGATAAACGCTGCTCGATCTGAATCGAATCTTTCCCGAGCTCGATATAACACTGTTTAATAAATAATTCTGCTTGCTGCAGAAGCGGATAGGAGACCGCCATACGTTCCACCTCATTTTATAGTCAGACATATATGATGTCATACGATCAGACGTCCAATTAAAGCTATCAATTAGTAAGTTGTTCTTTATTAACTGTAAAACAACATACCTATGCAATAACAAGTACACATTCGACAATCTTGTGAAAAAAGAATTTTAATTTCTATATAGGAAACAAATAAACCGTATTCGGCTCATTTCATCATCTTTATGTATATCGTAAAGCGATGGCTATCCATTAATGCATAGGCATAAGATATACGAAAAAACCTGGCAAGTCTGAATATCAGACTCACCAGGTTTGGAATACCAATAACGTATCAGATAAATTAACGTCCCAGGTAGGCGTTCAGCATCCATGCTGCTTTTTCGATGTCTGCGCGGATACCTGTCAGCAGGTCGGCTGTTGGGTGGTCGCTCAGTTGCTCAGCCAGACCAATCGCTTCGCTCATTTCGCCGGACAGTGTTGCATAGTCTTCGATCACTGCACTTACCATCTGGTTGGCAGACTCGCTACCTGTTGCTTCCAGCAGTGTAGCAACTTCCAGTTGTTCTTTCAGTGTAGCTACCGGACGGCCACCGATTGCCAGCAGACGCTCAGCTACATCGTCCATATGCAGTGTTGCTGCATCATACAGCTCTTCGAATTTAGCATGCAGGGTGTAGAAGTTCTCGCCTTTTACATACCAGTGGAAATTGTGCAGTTTTGCATAAAGTACAGACCAGTTAGCGATTTGTACGTTCAGTGCGTTATAGAGGGCTTCAAATTGTGTAGTCTCGGATGTATGGGATTGGTTATTTACTGTTGTCATAGTAAGTTCCTCTTTTCTTTTATTGAATTTAGACTTATTCTAATTCCTGATTTAATAATAGCAGATGGAATCGAATTTGACCAGTCTATTTTCAAAAAAAGTTTAGCTATACGCTGCTAGCGGAGACAGCCATACAGTTCCTGTGCCGCGATAGACATTCACCAGGCCTTCGCCGGAAGCGGCGGAGCCGATTTTCGTTTTACCGGATTTCTCCACGGTAAATTTGAGCGTATTCGACCACATCATCGCAAAGTTGCCGTCCACTCTCAGCTCGTCATTTTCCAGCTCGACTACGACCGTTTCCTCTGCTGGTACCGGGGCTTCCAGTGCCAGTATGCCCTTGCCTTTGGCAGTCATATTGAACAATCCTTCGCCACCGAGCGCTGCCGATGAGAAATTGCTACGCGCCGTCACGCCGATATTGAGCGATGTATCGCATGCCAGAAACAGTCCATCCTCGATGACCACTTCATCATTGTCCACATCGATTAGCCAGATGTAGTTGTATGTTGGCTCCAGCATGATTGTGCCTGTACCACGATAATGCGGCTTCACCGTGCCGGTGCCACTGGCTGCCGATTTGAACATACCGCTCACCAATCCACCAATACCATTAATACCTGTTGTCATTTCCATTTGTCCGATGGTGTATTGCATGGCGCCTGCCTTCATCATAATCTCGCTGTTGTTCAGCTCGATCATCAGTTGCTTGCGTCGCATATTGCTGTGAGACATATAATATTGAGCAGTGGCATCCATCACCGATGTACAGCTCAGATCCTTTATGTATTCGAGTACGGTAAAGCCACCCAG
This sequence comes from Paenibacillus sp., assembly GCA_039595515.1. GTDB lineage: Bacteria > Bacillota > Bacilli > Paenibacillales > Paenibacillaceae > Saccharibacillus. The sequence goes on from JBCNLJ010000018.1 coordinate 27,362, forward strand.
CTTCTCACGAATAACCGTATTACTGTTGTCTGTTAGATTGTTTATTCTAAACCCCATTTGAAAGCCTCCCTTATAGTAGTAAAATAGTTTGCTTTGCAAAAATCACCTTTCATTTCACCCCGTGTTAGAAAAACACTAACACTGGAAGCAGTAAGATATTTTGCTTCGCAAAAATCACTTTTCATTTTACCTCGTGTTAGAAGATCGCTAACACTGGAACCCTAACTGAATTATAGAGATGGCATGTCGGTTGAACCGACACGGCAACTACCCTTATCTTAACCAAACTTTCGGATCAGGGAAATATACATTTTTAGCCCTAATTGCATCGACAGCGTTCGACCGTTTTGCAGTGTTCTGAATTGTGTTTCTACTATTGAAAGCGATTACTTTGAATTCTCCTCTCTTTTTGTCTAGCGCTTTCGATTCAGACACTTACCATTAGCCCTAAAGGCGACGTCAATCCGTCTAAAAAGCGTAAATTGACTACTATCTATCTTTTCTCATACTATATAGAAGCGAGTTCATCTTGGACGAAGCAACATGCATACTTCGTGACGTATTCAATCCCTGTCCATTCAGTCCAATCGTGTCTGCCTATTCGCAGATACACATCCAAAGGAGGTCCATTCGTGGATATTATTTCAGCCATTATTATGGGTATTATTGAGGGGCTTACCGAGTTCCTGCCGGTATCCAGTACAGGGCATATGATCCTGACTGCCTACCTGCTCGGACTTAACGAGAACTCCGAACAGGTCAAAACCTTCGAGATTGTCGTTCAGCTCGGTGCCGTGCTCGCTGTTGTGGTACTCTACTGGCGCAAGTTTATCGATATTCTGATGACAATTCCGGATGTATTCCGGGGCCGGGTCAAGCAAGGCAATGGTATTGCAGCACCCCGCCGCCTGAATATTTTACATATTGCGCTTGCAATGCTACCGGCAGTCGTTGTCGGTCTCATTCTGCACGATGTCATCAAAAAGTATCTGTTCGGGCCGCAAACGGTTGTATACAGCCTCGTGGTCGGCGGCTTGCTGATGATCTATGCGGAATGGCGTAAAGGCCGTAGCGCAGGTGAAATGACGGTCGACGATATTACGTACAAGCAGGCATTTGGTATCGGTCTGTTCCAGTGTCTTGCCCTGTGGCCGGGCTTCTCCCGCTCCGGCTCGACGATCTCCGGCGGTATCCTGCTCGGTGTATCGCATACCGCAGCCGCTGAATTTACATTCCTCGTGTCGGTACCGGTGATGTTCGGTGCGACCGGGCTTGATCTGTACAAAAGCGCACAATACTTGAGCATGGATGACTTTGGCTTCTTTGCAGCCGGCTTTATCGCTGCCTTTATCGTTGCGATGGTCGCGATCAAAACGTTCCTGAGCTTGCTGAAACGTCTATCGCTGACTGTATTTGCCGTATATCGCTTCGTACTGGCGATTATCTTCTTTATCGTGCTTGCTTCGTAATCCCTTCGTGTAGCGATTACTCGTGTTAGGAAGGCTTAGCACGGATGGAGCTGTATACTGCATATTCAGCACACCCCATGACACCTAAAGTCTGCCCTTCGGGCAGGCTTTTTTTACATGTTACAGGAAGCATGGAGTGCTCAAGCATGGAAAAAGCATATATGCCATACATGAATAAGGTCATACTTACCCTGCAATACCAAACCGCATAATCATTCATATGCAAACATGAATATAAAAAAATTGATGTGCTTTTGAAACCTGCTGCGTTACAATACGTATACACGATTAGCTGCGTATTCGGCGTCGACCGATACGCCTTTTCCGGCAGAGATGAACACCTGCGGTGTTTACTTGTTGCCGGTTCTTCCATTTGTCTGCTCTCTGGCATGCGCAAATGGAGGATCGCTGTACGGCTTGTCTGTGTCCACACCTGACGGATCGACAGACAGGACTATCAATAGACGGATATACCGTCATTTAAATGGGAGATGCTCATTGGACAATTTACCTTCACGAAGGCGGCAGATGAGTGCGTTTGCCTTCGGTCTGATCATGTTTTTGTTTTGTGTGCCGTTTCAATCGGCAGACGAAACAGACTATGATTTTGCTGTAACGAATGGAATCGCCCCTGGTGCTTCGTCATCAGGACACGCACGCTTTGTGCATGATGGTGGCGATACGCCGGAACCGAGCGGTGGTATCTCGCTTAGCGTGATATTCAGCCTCGTTCTGTTATCAGCATTAGATCGCACTCATCTGCTTTCCTGCATACCTCTCCTGCTCAAGCGTCTGCTGCTAGCAGCGCTGAAGTACCGGTCGAATTATATGGAGGTTCCACAGATGATACACACACGTTAGCAATGATCTGTTGGAACGCTTTGCCGCTCCTGGCGGTGCTTTATCCATTTATGAATCGGTGCGTACACCAGTATCATTTCCTTGCTTCATCGCAAGGATGCTTGATGCATGGCATGTGCGCGGAGGGAGAGAATTTTTTTGACGGACAGTGGTATTAATATAGGATTGAATTTAACGCTTTTTATTATTTTGATTATAATGACTGCATTTTTCGTTGTGGTCGAGTTTGCGATTGTAAAGGTACGTAGCAGTCGAATCGATCAATTGATTGCAGAAGGTAACAAAAATGCTCGCTATGCGAAGCAGGTCATCTCCAATCTGGACGGTTACCTGTCAACGTGTCAGCTGGGGATTACGATCACCGCACTCGGTCTCGGTATGCTTGGTGAACCGACGGTTGAAGCGGCGCTGGAGCCATTGTTCCACGATATGAACGTGCCAGCAGCGCTATCTCATGTGCTGTCGTACGCAATTGCTTTGATTCTGGTTACGTATTTCCACGTCGTTGTTGGTGAATTAACGCCGAAGACGATTGCCCTGCGTAAAGCGGAGATGGTGACGCTGTATACGGCTCGTCCGATCATTCTGTTTAACCGGGTAATGTACCCGTTCATCTGGATACTGAATGGCTCTGCTAACCTGTTGCTGAAGCTGATCGGTCTGCGTCCGGCAAGTGAAGGTGACGAAGCGCATAGTGAAGAAGAGCTGCATATCCTGCTGAACGAAAGCTATGAGAGCGGTAAAATCAATCAGAGTGAGTATGGCTATGTAAGCCGAATCTTTGCCTTTGACGAGATGATCGCCAAAGAACTGATGGTTCCACGTACCGATATGGTCTGTCTGTTTACGGACAAGACACCGGAAGAAAACCGCGAAATTATTCGTCGCGAGCAATATACGCGTTTCCCGGTAGCTGAAGGTAGCAAGGATAATATCGTTGGTATGGTGAATACGAAGCAATTTTTCCTTGCCGCAGAGGAAAAGAAAGACCTGAATATCGCCCCCCTTATTCATCCGGTGATGTCAGTGTCGGAGACGATTCCGGTCAAAGACCTGCTCAAACGGATGCAGCGCGAAGGCACACATATCGCTATTCTGGTCGATGAATATGGCGGTACGTCCGGTCTCGTTACGATTGAGGACATTCTGGAGGAGATCGTCGGTGAGATTCGTGATGAATTCGATGCAGACGAAGAAGATGAGATTCAACGTGTAGAAGAAAACCGCCTGATCGTCGACGGGAAAGTATTCATCAACCGCGTGAACGATATTTTGAATATCGAGCTGGATGATGAAGAGCTGGACACGATCGGTGGCTGGCTGTACGGTCAACGCCCGGATCTTCCGGTTGGGGCTGTGTACGAGTTTGAGAATCTGACGATTCGCGTACTCCGCCGTGGTGTGCGCCGTTATCGCAAGCTGGAGATCACACGTCATTCCGTGGACACTGAACAGACGGATGGCGAGCATACGGAAGATTAAATCGTATGTTACATTGTAAATTGAATAGCCCGTATCCTAATATGGATACGGGCTTATTTCTTATAGTTATTCTGTACATATTGATAAAAATGCATAAATAATTAAAAACTTCTTATAACAATGTATTAATGAATCAATTATTCTGTGTTTATGCAGAATACATATTAAATTATACATTTATTTAACTAATAAGCTTATTTTAATGGATAAAAAATCCGATATATACATCGTAACATCCATTAAATAAGGAAAGCGAGGGTAATTGGGGTTCAGTTCTACATGCGTGTATTCAAGGTAATATCAATGTTATAAACGAAAGTGAGGTTACAAATGAAATTATCTAACCTTCTGCTGCGCAATGCTAGCTTGCTTATTTGTCTGGCAGTGACCGTAAGCAGTACAGGTGTACCAACTGTATTTGCAGACAACTCGGTGGACCAAACACCCACTAAGCAGCAAACGAGCATAACGTACTCAGCACCACATTACTATAACGCTTCACCTACAGTTATCGCTAATACCTATCTGTCACCTGAGATTGATCCAAACTTTTCCCCTCAGTTTCCTACCATCAAAGAAGGAGATTCCTCAGGTAATAGCGGCACAAAAGTCTCTGATCTCATAGGTAATAGTATTACTGTGAATCGCAGTGGTGGTATTAAAGCGATCGGGGTCGTAGGCTTTACCGGAAAAGGAACATGGGAAGCATATTACGGTGGTACATGGTGGAATATCGATCCAACTGGTGATACGAATGCCGTAATGCTCAAACCAGACTATCCGATTCGTTTCCGTCCGGCTGATAACTTCAATGGGACAGCAACAATTACGTATCGCGCATGGGATGCTGTCAATGATCCAGGTCCCAATAACTTCGCCCGAACGATACTGGACGTATCCACCAATGGAGCAGACACGAATTATAGCGCACAAACACAAACTGCCTCTATTGTAGTGACACCGGTTAATACGCCTCCTAATATTATCTTTCCCATTACACCGAAGACATTAACATTTGATGGTTCAACCCAGTACGTGCAGATGCCAGCGCTCAATCTGCCGCAAAACTTTACATTTGAGGCATGGGTCAAGACTACAAACCCAACCATTACATGGAACCGTATTTTTGATTTTGGTAATGGTCCGGCTAATTCTAACCTGTTCCTGAGTTTCAGAGCAAATTCAGGGAAAATGGCGATCATTACCTACCGCGGCTCCCAGGTATCTACCGAGGTTGTAACACCCAATGTTTTCCCTACCAACACCTGGGTGCATGTTGCCAGCACACTTGATGATCAAGGAAATGCGTCCATTTATTGGAACGGTGTTCTTCAAGTATCCGGCAATATCGGAGCAGTGGATCAACTTACACGCAATCAGAACTACATTGCGCGTAGTAACTGGAGTCAAGACGCTTATTTCCAGGGACAAATGCGAGATATTCGACTGTGGAATGTCGTACGTAATGCCCAACAAATTCATGATGCCTACCCTAACCTGTTGACTGGCAAAGAAGCGGATCTGTTCGCATACTTACCTGCTATTGAAGGTCAAGGTAATGTACTCGGTGATACGAGTGGACATTACAACTCGGGAGATATTATGAATGCACAGTGGGTGAATGATCCATCCGTACCGCCTACTTCATCGATGCTCCAGAACACAAACAGTAGCACAGATTTGAACGGTACGACCGTTACCGATGCTGATTTTAACGAAACGCCAAATGCCCGTATGACAGTTACACTGGACACATATAACGGTGTACTGAGTCTGAACACGAGTAGTTCAGGCGTAACTGTACTGCAAGGCGGTAACAATCAGGCGAGTATTACGCTGAGCGGTAGTCTAACACAGATCAATGACGCGCTATTACCACTACAGTATGTGCCGAATCATAATTTTAACGGCATTGATAAGCTGAACATCACCGCCAATGATGAGGGCAATACCGGTGAAGGCGGGGCATTGACCACGTTCAAAACGGTGTATTTAAACGTTATCCCGGTTAATCAAGCGCCAACGATCTCTACGGTAGCTGATCAGCATTTATTCGTGAATCAAAGCACAACGACGCTGCCATTTACAGTATCGGATTTTGAAACGGATGCAAGCGCGCTGACTGTGACGGCAACGTCCAGCAATACGCAATTTGTACCTGTCAGCAGCATCACGCTGGGCGGTTCGGGCACATCGCGCACGGTGAAAGTTACACCAACAAGTACAGCAACAGGCAGCACAACCATCACCCTTACCGTAAGCGATGGCAAAAAAACAACATCCACCACATTCGTCGTATCGGCAAGTGTCGATCTGGATGGATCGCTTGGACCGCTACCAGTGACAGGACCATTAACCAGATCGCCTGGCGATGTGCTTACACTGGAGGCGACCAGCTCTGTTAATAATGACCGCGTCGTTGCCATTGTAGATGGAACTCAGGTGGAATTAACACTTGCGAATCCAACGACTTATGCACAGGACGGCTTCAAAAAATGGAAAAACACAACGTATATCCTGCCAGACACCATCTCATCCGGTGTGCAAAATGTTGTCTTCCAGGGCTTATCCCTGAGTGGAAATGTTGTGGAAACTGAGAAAAATACGTTGCTGCAAAACAACACGTTCCTGCTGCTTAAAACGCCTGTCGCGAACACAGCACAAGCTAGCGCCGTAAGTACAGGTGGCGCGACACTCGAAGGCACCGCTACCGAAGATGGCGGCACGACGATCACCGAACGCGGTTTTGTGTATGCTACAAGCAATCAACCGGTGATTGCGCAGGATACGAAAGTGGTTGCTACACCAAGTACGGGGACAGGCTATTTCAGCGCTTCGGTGACGAATCTGAGTGCGAATGTAACCTATTATGCTCGTTCCTACATCGTCACTTCGCAAGGTGTCTTTTATGGAAACACGATTTCCTTCACGACACTTAATGTGCCTGCGGCAAGTACAGCGCAAGCCATTAACGTGAGTACAAGTGGTGGCACCCTGGAAGGGGTAGCTGTAGCAGATGGCGGCTCGCCGATTACCGAACGCGGTTTCGTATATGCTACGCATAATGGGCCTGTGATCATACAGGATGCCAAAATCGTCGCTAATCCTGGTAGCGGTACAGGTAACTTCAACGCTTCAGTTACCAACCTGACTGCGAATACGACTTATTATGCTCGTGCGTATATTGTCAATGCGCAAGGTGTGTTTTACGGCAATACGATTTCGTTCACGACATTACCCCAAGCAACAAGCGGTGGCGGTGGTGGCGGTTCTCCTTCGCCATCTGTCGTAACACCGACAAAGTTTACTCCAACCATCATCGATCCAGTCACCAGCAAACCTGAAACGAGAACGACGTTACTGCAAGTGATTGGACCGGATGTGAAAGCTACAGCACAGCTAGTCGATGCCACTGGCAAATTGATCGATGCGAATGTAACATTGAATGCCGATGGTAGCTTTGTCGCACCACCGCTACCTGCTGGTGCATACAGCATGGTTGTACAGATTGCTGCACCGAACGGACAGGCGCTGGCTGGAACGCGCGCTAAGCTCAACATCGACAGTAAGGGCAGCGCGACGATGATGTATGATCTCGTTGATCCATACGGAACGATTAGGGATACAGTCACCGGTCAACCGATCAGCGGCATCAAGCTCCAGATTTACTGGGCTGATACCGAACTAAACCGTTCTAAAGGCAGAACACCGAATACACTGGTCGATCTGCCAGAATTGCCTACATTCATGCCAAACCAGAACCATGTCCCACAATGGTCGACAGCAAGTGGCGAATACGGCTGGATGGTATTCAGCAACGGAGATTATTATATCCTCGCTCAGCGTGATGGCTATGCTCCATATGATAGTCGTCAGGATATGCGCTCTGAGCAGCATGGCGCAGATAGTTATGTGAAGAACGGTATCATTCACGTCGGCTCGGAGATTGTGAACTATGACTTCAATCTGAAGCCGAATGTGGCCTCGGTCGTACGTGAGCCTTATATGCGCGGTTATCCAGATGGTAAGTTCTATCCAGAACGCGGCTTGAGTCGTGCCGAGCTGGCTGCCATTCTGACCCGTGTACTGGCACAAAATGCTCCTGTACAGGCAGATATTGCATTCAAAGATCTCGCCTCCACCAAGTGGGCAAACAAATCGATTCATACGTCCACCGAGCAAGGCTGGCTGAAAGGCTATCCAGGCAAAAAGTTCCAGCCGGGGCGTGCGGTCACCCGTGCGGAATTTGCACAGGTGCTCGCCAACATCAGTCAGTGGAATATGGATGATGACGCAACCATCACGTTCAAAGACGTGAAAAAACACTGGGCTTCCGATGCGATCGCCAAAGCGGTCAATCACCAGATGCTCAGTGGCTATGCAGATGGACTCTTCCATCCGAATGATCCAATTACTCGTTCCGATGCGATCACAGCATTCAATCTATTGTTTAATCGTCAGCCTGCTGCGCAAACAGCAACACCGATATGGCCGGATGTACCAACCAGTTATCCAAACTATGCAAATATTATGGAAGCATCGGTACGTCAGACGATTGAACCAGCTCAGCCTTAATCCCGTATCGGCGGTTAGAAATCGACGGTTTGTCATGAACGATTAGGCTCTGGATAAGATGTTATAGTTTCCACATCTGAAATGGTATTGGTTCCTACAGGAATAAGCACGCTATCCAGTGCCGAATATCGAATACGTACTATAGCAACAGAAAAGGCTTCCTTCAGCAATAGTTGAAGGAAGCCTTTTTTATCATACAGATTGCACTCTTTTACATAATAAACGATATTCCGCTCCATTATCGAACAATGCTTTGGCATTCTGGATCTTCCTCTTTCATCAAGACGCAAAAGGGACAGGACATTCGGCGCTTTGTATTACATAGCAACGCCATCAACCTATAATAACGATGAATTAATGCTACTTAAATTGTGTGTTTATGCAAAACACATATCAGATTATGCAATAATTTAACTAAACTACTTAACAAACTAGGTAAAAAGACCGATAATATACAGTGTACCATCCATTAAATAAGGAAAGCGAGGATCATTGGGGTTCAGTTCTACATGCATACGTTCAAGAGGACAACATCATAACCGAAAGCGAGGTCACAAATGAAATTAGCCAACCTTCTGCTGCGCAATGCTAGCTTGCTTACTTGTCTGGCAGTGACCGTAAGCAGTACAGGTGTACCAACTGTATTTGCAGACAACTCGGCGCAATCAGCGTCCACCAAGCAGCAAACGAGCATCACCTATTCAGCTCCACAATACTATAGCACTCCACCTACCGTCATATCTAATACCTATCTTTCACCCGAGATCGACCACAGCTTTGCTCCTCATTTCCCTACCATCAAAGAAGGCTCGACGCTAGGCGATAGTGGTACCGCTGTTTCCGATCTCGTCAGTAACAGCATTACCGTGAATCGAAGCAATGGTCATGCCGATATTGCCGTTGTCGGTACAACTGGATCAGGCACCTGGGAAGTACAATACAGTGCAGGCGGTACATGGTGGAATATTAGCCCGGGTGGTAATGAAGCAAGTGATTCGAACGCTACCATGATTAGAACAGGTGAAAAGATTCGTTTCCGTCCGGCAGTAAACTGGAATGGAACGGCGACGATCACCTATCGTGCCTGGGATGGTGTTAATGATCCAGGGGCGAATCAATCTGCTCGTACGATACTGGACGTATCCACGAATGGAGCGAACACAAACTACAGCGCGCAAACACAAACCGCCTCGATCACAGTTACACCGGTTAACACCCCACCAGATGTACTGTTCCCGATCACACCAAAAACGTTAACTTTTGATGGTTCAACCAAGTATGTGAACATGCCTACGGTTAATCTGCCGCAAAACTTTACGTTTGAAACTTGGGTAAAAAGCACAAATCCGTATTCGACGTGGAGCCGGATTTTTGACTTTGGTAACGGTACGAATAGCTCTAACGTTTACCTGGGTTACGAGAACAATAGCGGTAAAATGCAGTTGATGAGCTATCGCGGTTCATCCGGTATAGCGATCACTACAAGCAATGTGTTTCCGACCAACACCTGGGTTCATGTTGCCATCACCATTGACAATCAAGGCAATGCAGTCATTTATTGGAACGGTGTAGTGCAAGCAACAGGCAATATCGGAATTACCGAGCAAATTACGCGTACGAAAAACTTCGTTGGTCGCAGCAACTGGGCTCAGGATGCTTATTTCCAGGGACAGCTACGCGATATACGGATGTGGAGCGTAGTGCGTACCGCTCAACAGATTCAAGATTCATATCCATCCTTACTTTCCGGTAAAGAAGCGAATCTGTTCACGTATTTGCCAGCGATTGAAGGTCAGGGCACAACGCTAAACGATACGAGCGGACATTTCAACTCTGCGACAATCGTAGGCGCGCAGTGGGTCGATGACCCGACTGTACCTCCAACTTCAACGATGCTACAGAACACGAACAGCAGCACCGATTTGAACGGTACAACCGTGAAAGACATCGATTTTAATGATACTCCAAATGCCAGCATGACCGTTACACTGGACACCTATAATGGTGTACTGAATCTGAATACGAGTACTTCAGGCGTAACTGTACTGCAGGGCGGCAATAATCAGGCGACCATTACGATGAGCGGTAGTATGCAGCAAATTGATGACGCGCTAAAATCATTGCAATACGTGCCAAATCATAATTTCAACGGTATCGACAAGCTGAATTTCACGGTCAATGATCAGGGGAATACCGGTGAAGGCGGTGCACTAACAGCATTCAAAACGGTGTACTTGAACGTCATTCCAGTCGATCAAGATCCAACGATCTCTACCGTTGCTGATCAGCATTTGTTCGTAAATCAAAGCACGAAGGTATTGCCATTTACGGTATCCGATTTTGAAACGGATGCGAATGCTCTAACCGTAACCGCGACGTCCAGCGATACGCAATTTGTACCTGTAAGCAGCATTACGCTGGGCGGTTCAGGCTCATCACGCACCGTCAAGGTTACACCAGCGCTTGCAGCTACAGGCAGCAGCACGATCACACTTACCGTAAGCGATGGCAAAAATACGAAATCCACTACATTCGTCGTATCGGCAAGTGTGGATCTGGATGGATCGCTTGGTGTGATGCCTGTAACAGGTCCATTAACCAAGTCTCCTGGCGATGTGCTTGCTCTGGATGCGATCAGCTCAATCAATGATAAGCGTATCGTGGCCATCGTCGATGGAAAGCAGGTTGAATTAACACTTGTGAATCCAACAACCTATGCACAGGATGGCTTCAAAGAATGGAAAAACGCAACGTATATTCTGCCAGACACGATCTCATCCGGCGTACAAAACGTTGTCTTCCAGGGCCTGGCTACGGATGGAACGATTATAGACACCGAGAAAAATACATTGCTGCAAAATAATACGTTCCTGCTGCTCAAAACACCTGTTGCGAACACAACCCAAGCTAGCGCTGTAAGTACAGGTGGCGCAACGCTCGATGGTGCAGCTACCGAAGATGGTGGCACGCCGATCACCGAACGAGGTTTTGTGTACGCTACGAATAATCAGCCTGTGATCACGCAGGATACGAAAGTCGTCGCTACACCAAGTACAGGAACAGGCAATTTCAGCGCTCCTGTCACGAATCTAAGTGCGAACCAGACTTATTATGCTCGCTCGTATATCGTAACTTCACAGGGTGTGTTTTACGGAAATACGATTTCCTTTACGACACTGAATCTGGCTGCTGCTAGCACGACACAAGCAAGCAACGTGAGCACAAGCGGTGCAACACTGGAAGGTGTTGCGGTGGCAGATGGCGGCTCACCGATTAGCGAACGTGGCTTTGTGTATGCCACAACGAATCAACCTGTAGTTGGACAGGGTACCAAAGTCGTTGCAGGTCTAGGCAACGGTACAGGTAACTTTAACGCTCCAGTCACTAGCTTAAGCCCGAATACGACTTATTATGCGCGTGCCTATATCGTCAATGCGCAGGGTATGTTCTACGGAAATACGATTTCCTTCACGACACTACCTCAAGCGACAAGCGGCGGCGGTGGTAGCTCCACTTCTACACCAGTCGTTGCACCGATGAAGATCACTCCACGAATCATCGATCCTGTAACCGGCAAAACAGAAACGAAAACAACGCTAATGCAGGTTGTTGGACCGGATCTGAAAGCTAGCGGTCAGTTGATGGATGCAAGTGGCAAAGTAGTCGATGCGAATATTGCACTGAATACGGACGGTAGCTTTACTGTACCAGCGACATTGCCTGCGGGTTCATACAGCATGATCGTACAGATTGCCGCACCGAACGGACAGATGCTAGCTGGGACGAGCGCCAAGCTCAACGTAGACAATCAGGGTGGCGCAACGATGACGTATGATCTCGTTGACCCATACGGAACGATTAAGGATGCCGTTACCGGTCAACCGATTGGCGGAATCAAGCTGCAAATCTACTGGGCAGATACCGAGTTGAACCGTTCCAAAGGCAGAATACCGAATACACTGGTCGATCTGCCGGAATTGCCTACATTCATGCCAAACCAGAATCATGTCCCACAATGGTCGACAGCGAGTGGCGAATACGGCTGGATGGTATTCAGCAACGGAGATTATTATATCCTCGCCCAGCGTGATGGCTATGCTCCATATGATAGTCGTCAGGATACTCGCTCTGAGCAGCATGGCGCAGATAGCTATGTGAAGAACGGTATCATTCACGTCGGCACGGAGATTGTGAACTATGACTTCAATCTGAAGCCAAATGTTGCTTCCGTCGTGCGTGAGCCGTATATGCGTGGTTATCCAGATGGCAAGTTCTATCCAGAACGCGGTTTGAGCCGTGCCGAGCTAGCTGCCATTCTGACGCGTGTACTGGCACAAAATGCTCCTTCACAGGCAGATATCGCGTTTAAGGATATCGCCTCCACCAAGTGGGCAAATAAATCGATTCATACCTCCACCGAGCAAGGCTGGCTGAAAGGCTATCCAGGCAAAAAATTCGAGCCTTCGCGCCCTGTTACTCGTGCCGAATTTGCACAGGTACTGGCGAATATCAGTCAGTGGAATATGGATGATAACGCAACGATCACGTTCAAAGATGTGAAAAAGCACTGGGCTTCCGATGCGATTGCCAAAGCGGTCAATCACCAGATGCTCAGCGGATTTGAGGATGGGTTATTCCATCCGAATGATCCAATTACACGTTCGGATGCGATCACGGCGTTCAATCTATTGTTTAACCGTCAGCCTGCTGCACAAGCGGTAGCCCCGGTATGGCCAGACGTTCCAACCAGCTATCCAAACTATGCCAATATTATGGAAGCATCGGTACGTCAGACGATTGAACAAAGTCAGCCCTGATCCAGTATTAACTATGGGGACTGGAATGTCCCCTATGAGCTATTTGGTATGCAATAGGATGAGATCGTGTCTACACCTGAAATGGTATCCAATCTCCACCGGAGCGTGAACACGATCCACCGCCTATTGCGTAATCGCCGAATAGGTAAAAGAGAAGGCTTCCTTCAGCAATTGTTGAAGGAAGCCTTTTTTATCATTTTTTTATGATAAGTACACATAGGTACACCGTAAGAAGAAACCATTAGCAACAATATTCCCTTTTGCAGCCATCACTTCTACGTTTGCAGTGTATCCGTTTCTAGCGTACAGATTTTCATTGTTCATGCTATGTGCTCATCTAGCGCACACTTCTGGTCGGCAACACATTCGGCTGCTCACCACGCATCAGACTGCCCCATTTTACATATAAACGATACGCAGCACCGCTATCCAGCAATGCCTTCGCATCATACACGCCTTCTTCAATCGAGCCGGAGCGTCCTGCTAGATAGAGGCGATAGGCACTGTTAAGCAGCACCTGATTAAAAAACGCTTTGTCCGCTTCGCCTGCCAGCACTTGCTCGGTCACACGAATCTGCGTCTCTGCCGTCCAGTCCATCTCCGGCACCGACATATCGAGAAAATACGCTTCCGGGTCGATAATCTCCAGCCGTGCTTCACCATGCTCGACCGCATACGTACGTGTTGGACGATCGATAAACAGATCCTCCGAGCCCTCTGGCCCCTGCACGATAAATGCGCGCTCATAATCCAGTCGCAATAACAGACGCGACATCCGTTCGAAAAAGGTATTGTGAAACACCCCGTAAACGAGATACGGTGAATAACTATAATTCATCAGCTTTTCTGCTGTGTTCAGCACCGTACGCACACCGATCTGCTCACGTAGCTCACGCAGTTCGCCCAGTGGCGGACACCATTGCTCTGCTGCAACAAATAGCAATCCTGTTTCATTGCCAGCATGCAGCGCCTGCTCGCGCGTGAGAGATGCGGTATCGACACCCATCTGGCGTAGCAGCACCGGCAGTGTCACGCCCCATTTGGGCGGTAATGGCTCACTACCATGCAAAGTTACCGGTACACCTGCCGCCGCCAGCACAAAGGATGTAGCAAAGCCAGCAATAAACGACTTGAGCCTGCCATCATACGGGCCAGCACAATCAATACCGCCTTTTTTAAATGAAGCGCGCAGCGCCATCTGTCGGCACACATCTACAAATGCCTGCATCTCGTCTACATTTTCCATTTTCATACGCTCTGCCATAAAAAAAGCACCGATCTGCACATCGGTCGCCTCGCGATTCATGATCATGCTCGCCACATGAAGTGACTCTTCATAGGTCAGGTCCCGTGAGCCGCGCTTGCCGCGTCCAACTTCCTTCAGTATCTCGGTCATGTTCATGTCTGATTCCTCCCTGCTCTACGATTGCAGCAATTGATGTGCTTTGACGATGGCGGTCGCTACATCGACCATTCGTTTACGTTCGTTCATCGCTTTTTTGCGCAGTAGATCATAAGCTTCCGCTTCGGAAATTTGCTTCATATCTGCTAAAATGCCCTTTGCCATATCGATCCATTTGCGCTCCTCCAGCCTGGACTGCAACTGCTTGCGCTCGCTGATCCACTGCTGCCGTTCCATACATTGACGCGCAGCGAAATGAAGCGCCCAGTGCAGTTCACGATCCCGCATCGATGGTGTCAAAATGCCATCGATCGCAATCTCCGTCTCACATGCCTCCACTGATTCGGATGCCGTATCCGGGCTACACCACCATAGCATCGGGATCGGTCTGGATTGAGAGAGCAGCTTTTCCCAATCGGGAATATCTTCAATCGGCAAATCCAAAATAGCCGCATCGGCTTCACCTAGCATGTTCAACACAGTGGTAGAGCTGTCGTCTCCATCGGCGACCAGCACCTGATAACCGTTGTTGCCCAGCAGCAGCTCAGGGTATACCATGCCTGACGCAATCTGATCCGGATCGTAGATGTTCTTTTCCATTCGGATAATGAGTAACGAACGCATTATGCAGATGCTCCCTCCTGTCGGCTCTATCCCTATCCTATTCCTATCGTATGTTGCGGTCTCTACAGGCTGCGATGCCATTTCACACGACATGGTATAGGTTCTTCGTATCCGATATAATCACCTGGCAAAGATTTAATCACTTAGTAAATAAGTTGTTTCTAATGGTATATAATCTAACATAAAATTCAGTATTATACGATATCTTTTTATAAAGAGGTAGCGTAGCAATATACGAACAATCATCTATATTCGCTCTATAAATGTATAGAAAATCTCGATATAAAGCTATCTACAGACTCAAATGCAGTGATATTTTTCATGTAAACATAATTAACCTGCAATTTCAAATAAAATTTTTATGTTATTTATATTGACATGTAAATCAACTTCTTTTATAGTTAAGCCCATATTCAAGCAACGATAAGGATACAATGATGTATCCATACTGGACGGCAATGAAGCCTGTCCCGAGCTTGTTCGCGACATGTGTACGTATGTACACGCCTGTCTGCGGCATGCACGGGGCAGGCTTTTTTTATCGATAATACCGAATGATTGCCACATTGCACAATAGAGCAATCATCGTGATGGATAGGATGCTTATTACGTGGAGGGAGAGATACAGATGGAGAATCGAAAAAAGCTGGTGCTGGTAGGTAACGGAATGGCGGGTGTATGGATGCTGGAGCATCTGCTCAAGCTGGCGCCACACACATACGACATCACAATCTTCGGAGCAGAACCGCATCCGAACTACAACCGGATTCTATTATCGTCCGTGCTCGCGGGTGGTGCAGGCATGAACGATATTATCATTAACGATCTGGACTGGTATCGTGAGCATGGGATCGAGCTGTATACGGGTGATGCCGTGACTGCCATCGAACCCCAGCAAAAGCTAGTACGCTCTGCCTCCGGTAAGCAGGTTTCGTATGATGAGCTGATCCTTGCTACCGGCTCCAGCGCTTTTATTCTGCCTGTTGCAGGTGCAGATAAGGATGGCGTTATCGGGTTCCGTGATATTAAAGATTGCGAGACGATGATGGATACCGCCAAGCAGTACAAACGGGCGGCTGTAATCGGTGGAGGTCTGCTTGGCCTGGAAGCGGCTCGCGGCTTGCTCAATCTCGGCATGGACGTTACGGTCATTCACATCAATGAGCATCTGATGGATCGTCAGCTTGATCGTCCGGCAGGGCTGATGCTACAGCAGGAGCTGGAACAACAGGGGATGCATTTTCTGCTGGGCAAGCGTACGGTCGAGCTAACCGGGAAACGACGCGTCACCGGTGTACGCTTTACCGATGGTACAGCGATTGATGCAGATCTGGTTGTGATGGCAGTCGGTATTCGTCCGAATGTAGAACTGGCGGCTACCGCTGGCTTGCGGGTAAATCGCGGTATCATCGTAGACGATTATATGCGCACCAACGTACCTGGCATCTCCGCTGTGGGTGAATGTGCCGAGCACCGCGGCATCGGCTATGGACTGGTCGCACCCTTATACGAGCAGGGCACCGTGCTCGCCAAGCGTCTTGCAGGTATCGATACACCACCATATGAAGGCTCGGTCACATCGACCAAGCTGAAAGTATCGGGTGTGGATGTGTTCTCAGCAGGTGAGTTTCAAGATAGTGCAGACACACGCGCACTACGTATGCAGGATGATATCGATGGCATTTACAAAAAGCTGGTCATTCGCGATGGTCGCCTGATCGGTGCGGTGCTGTTCGGTGACACAAGCGATGGCGCTCCACTCTTCTCCCTGATTAAGAGCGGCGAATCGGTACAGGGGCGTGAAAAGGAGCTGCTCACCGGACAGCCTGCAGGTGGCGCTGCCGTCTCCCCTCTGCAGCGTCTGGAGGCGATGGCAGATGATGAGATCGTCTGCGGCTGTAATGGCGTAAGCAAGGGCGCCATCGGCGAGGCTGTCATAGGCAAAGGCTGCAACACGATGAAGTCGCTCAAAGCCTGTACGAAAGCCTCTGCCTCCTGCGGCGGCTGTGCTCCTGCCGTCGAAGGGCTGTTGCAATTGTATGCGGGCGATAATGCGGGCGTAGCCGTTAAGGAAGGAATCTGTGGCTGTACCTCACTGGATCGCGACGAGATCGTATCGGAGATCAAGCGCATGGGACTCAAAACGGTCAAGGAAACGATGAATGTACTCGGCTGGTCCGAACCGGAAGGCTGCTCCAAATGCCGTCCGGCGCTAAACTACTACCTGGGCATGCTGTGGCCGGGTGAATATGAGGACGAGAAGGAATCGCGCTTCACGAACGAGCGCTATCATGCCAACATCCAGAAGGATGGCACATACTCGGTTGTACCGCGTATTTACGGCGGTGTCACCTCTCCTACTGATCTGAAAAAAATCGCCGATGTAGCGGAAAAATACAATGTCCCGCTCGTCAAATTCACAGGCGGACAGCGGCTTGATCTGCTCGGCGTACGCAAGGAAGACCTGCCGCATATCTGGGAAGAGCTGGACATGCCATCCGGTCATGCCTATGGCAAAACGCTACGAACCGTTAAAACATGCGTAGGCGATACGTTCTGCCGCTTCGGTACGAAGGATGCGATGGGCATGGGCATTCAACTGGAAAAGGCATTTGAACGTATGGACGCTCCAGCGAAAGTGAAGCTGGCTGTATCCGGCTGCCCGCGTAACTGTGCGGAAGCAGGCATTAAGGATGTCGGAATTGTCGCGCTGGATGGTGCATGGGAATTGTATGTAGGCGGCAATGGCGGCGTGAAGATTCGTGCAGGTGAATTGCTGTGCACGGTCAAAACCGATGATGAAGTGATGGAATGGACATCCGCCTTCCTGCAATATTACCGTGAGCAAGCGCGCTGGAATGAGCGTACAGCCGCATGGATTGAGCGTGTCGGTCTGGAGCATGTCAAAGAAGCGCTCGCAGATCGCGATACGCGTGCAGCCCTGATGGCTCGTTTACAGGAGACGCTCAGCTATACAAGCGATCCGTGGCAAAACATCATCCAAAACGATGAGCTACGCAAAAACTTTACCGATCTGAATGACTCGGCAGCACTGGCTGGCACATCGCCATCCGCACAATAACGGGGGAGGAATACGATATGAACCGATATCAGGTTGCACATATTGCAGACATAGATGTGAAAGGTGCCCGCCGCTTCACACTGGGCGAGCTTGAGATCGCTCTGTTCCGACTGAGTGACGGATCGATTCAAGCCGTGGAAAATCGCTGTCCGCACAAGGGCGGCAAGCTATCGGAAGGCATGGTGTGCGGCTCCAATATCCATTGCCCGCTGCATGATTGGAAGATCGACCTGCGCAGCGGCAAAGTACAGGACCCGGACGACGGGTGTGTGACAACATTTGCAGTCGAAGTGGATGAGCACAGCGGTAGTGTGTACGTGATGCTGCCCGCTACACAGCAGCTTGTCTGAGTTGGGACATGAACATCTGAAATGAACATCTAGCCATCAAAGGAGGACATGCATATGAGCCAGGTACAGGGAAGGGTCAGTATCGTTGGAGCAGGACCAGGTGATCCGGAGCTGATTACCGTCAAAGCACTCAAACGCATCCAGCAGGCAGACGTAATCGTATATGATCGCCTGGTAAGCGAGGAATTGCTGCTGGAAGCACGTCCAGATGCACGTCGCATCTATTGCGGCAAAGCGCCTGGCTTGCACCATATGAGTCAGCAGGCGATTCACCGCACCCTGCTTCAGCAGGCATCGCTCGGCTTGCATGTCGTCCGCTTAAAAGGCGGCGACCCGCTCGTATTCGGACGCGGCGGCGAGGAAGCCCTTTTTCTGGAGCAGCACGGCATCCGTTATGAGGTCGTCCCCGGCGTTACCGCCTCGATCGGCGCAGCCGCTGGAGCCGATATCCCACTAACCCATCGCGGCATCGCAACGTCCTTCGCTTGCGTCACCGCTAGCCAGTCGGTGGATAATACAAATCCGATTCGCTGGGATTTACTCGCCAGCAGCGTCGATACACTGGCGATTTACATGGGCGTCAGCCAGCTTGGCTCCATTTGCAGCGCGTTGGTGGAGCATGGACGCCCTGCCTCCACCCCTGTCGCATTGATCGAAAATGGCACAACGACAGCCCAGCGTGTGCTGACCGGGACATTGACGGATATTGCCGCTATCGCTGTACAGGAAAAATTACGCAATCCGGCGCTGATCATTGTGGGCGAAGTGGTGCGTGTGCGCGAGCAGTTGATGGCGATGAGACAGCAGGCAGAGATGCAGATGGGATTGCAGGAGCGGATTGGGTAAGTTATCCGTCTGTAGATGTTGGATAAAGAATGACGCAACAATGATTGGTGAAAGCAGCAGGATCGTAATATAGCAAAGGTAGACCTTCAACTGAATGGTCTACCTTTTGTTTTGTAGATGTAGCTGGTATTGTAGGAGAGGCTGTTTTGAATGGATACATTTCTCAGTATGTGCTCTGTCTATTTTTCTAAAACCTATTTTCTCAAGCAGCTTTTGTAATTGTTAAATGATTATATAATGGCAGCACATTTTATGTAAGGAGTTGAACGCATGGCTATTTTACAGGATGCAATACAACAGCACATCTACATCGAATACACGATTATCGATCATCGTATAGACGAACTAGAAGGAAGCCAGCTTTCTTTTAAATATGTACAACAAGGAAAAACGGTATACGAGCAACAATTCGGCTGGACGAATCGGACGGTACACTCTTTTATCCATATGCTTGAGCATTTCCCACTTGCCGTTTATGAAGGA
Organism: Paenibacillus sp.; assembly: GCA_039595515.1. GTDB lineage: Bacteria > Bacillota > Bacilli > Paenibacillales > Paenibacillaceae > Saccharibacillus. The sequence goes on from JBCNLJ010000018.1 coordinate 47,353, forward strand.
TATTATTCGCATTTTGAAAAACATCTGGAGATGAAATGGACGTATAACGAGGCGGATGATCATTACACCGTACAATTTCTGGATGCAGATACAGTCATCGTTCTGAAAGCAACACAGGCGCAGTTGATCGACTTCGGGCGTCAATTTGAAACAGAATGGCACCAGTCGCCTGTCGTTCATTAGGCAAGTCTGTATTCTAATAACGTATATATCTAAAAGCACCTTCAAGCCACATCCCTATCTCACAATAGGCTGCGTGCGCTTGAAGGTGCTTTTATTCATTTATCCATTATATTCTGTTATACGTAGTCGTTTGAACCATAATTACCGCCACGTCTACCCTATAGCAGAGCCAACTGTACGACTCAGTACCGCGCAGGTGCTGCCTTTTTCGCCAGCTCAATCATATAATCTGCAAAAGCTTCCGGGTTCGTATCATACACCAGATTTACCGGGCGACCGTCCGCCTGTTCAACGGTTCTGCCTTGAGACTTGCCGTCTGGAATCACGACGCAGTTAATTGTCTTTTTGCTCACCAGCTCTGGCTTACCGATCGACAGTGTTGTCAGTACATCCCAGAAATAATACGTGGAGTTGTTTTCCATATGCACGAGCGGCGGACAGCAAGCGTAGCAGTTGCCGAGGAAGTCAACGCCTTCATAACGACGCTCGGTTGACCAGCGCTTACGAATTTTCAGATCGAGCGGTACTTTGATCGTGCTTTCCAGTGCAACGAGATCGATCTCAATACCACTTTGCCATACGCGATATGCCGCTTCCGGGTCCCAGAATACGTTCCATTCTGCGGTGCCGTCATGCTCTGGCTCATCCACGTTACCACGCTCGAAGCCGCCGCCCATCCAGACAAGCTTTTCAATCTTGTCTTCGATCTCCGGTGCTTCGTCCAGTGCACGCGCCAGATCGGTCAATGGACCGGTAAATAGCAGTGTCGTTTTACCTTCTGTCGCCAGTAGCTGACGAATCATATGACGATGAGCAGGCAGATCGGACAATGGCGCTTCCATCGTACCGGACTCATTCAGAATAGGCAGTGCGTCTACATAAAACGTATGCATACGCCATGCTGGCGGAAATGGATTTTTACCGCGTGAGTTCGATTTCGCTGTCTCTGGAGCATTGTTACCATGTCCAAAACGATCGATAATTTTGCGGCTTGCATCCGCTCCTGGCTCCAGATAGCCATCTGCTGGAATAACCGATACACCGGTCAGTTCCACATTGTCCATTTGCAATAGCATAAACAGCGATACCAGATCATCGACACCGGCATCATGATTAAAATATACGGATTTCATCTGTGACATATTGCTCGATTCCCCCAATATATATGCTTCATCTAACTGTGACTCCGATTGATACGGATTATCTGCCAAAATAGACACCACCGCTGCATCGTTCAGCACAGCCCGTGCATTTCCATCTTCTATTATGAGGGAAGGCGAAGCGATGTTCCACAGTCATTTACTGGAAAACGAAATGATGCAGCAGCATATATCCGTTTATAGGAGTACGGATAAAGCTTCAATTCTTCATCGTGCGCTATCATCTATAGGGAATCATGCTTTATTTAAAAGATGTCTATCCTTGCAAAATCAGGCTCCTCCGCAGACCATTACATTCCTTAAAATCAGTCTGTTTCACAGATTATCCTATTCTCCAAACCTATCTGCCAACATGCTGTTTATCTACGGATCATTTTATCCAGGGATCATTCGCTGCTCCAAAATTTAACTCATCCATAGAAAATCAGCTATCCTATTCGTCAGACTACTCTATGGAATCAACTACTTCATACGTGAGACGCATCCATACACCATCAACGATCACACACCTGCCTGATCTCCGATCAAAAAGGTTAGCTTACCCGGTAACACCGCTAGCTGCGCCGGTGTTTGCAGGTAAATTTCTCCATCCGTATCGGCTGGCATCGGCTTGTCGGTGCGAAGCTCCAGACGCGATGTACGAATGTATTCGATATTGCTATTTTCCGGTCTCCAGTTTTCCGGCGACTTGCGACTTAGCAGCTCACGCAGCAGCGGCAAGCCCGCTTCACGGATAACAAGCACATCGAGCAAACCATCCTGTAACGCTTCATCTGGAAAAGGAAGTGGATTCGTTCCCAGAAAGCGCCCGTTTGCCGCATAGATCATGACCGCTTCACCGGACAAAGTCCCTTCATCATGCTCCAGCTCAAACGCAAATGGCTGCGCAGTTCGTACCGTTTGCAGTGTGCTTAGAAAATAACCAAGCTTGCCAAAGGCACCCTTGATATCCGCATTAATATTTTGCGACGTTTCCGAGATCAGACCAATTCCATAGAAATTCGTAAAAAAGTGACCGTTAGCGGTTCCGATATCCAGTGTGCGCGTCTGCCGCTCATTCAGCACTTCAGCCGCTCGTTGTAGCTGCTGCGGCATCGCCAGCGCGCGTGAGAAGTCATTACATGTACCACCAGGCAGTACGCCAATGACAGGCGGACGCTCCAGATCGGCAAGTCCATTAATGCACTCATGCACCGTGCCATCCCCACCCAGAATGTACAGCACATCGACCGTCTCGCCATACTCACGGCAGATTTTTTTCGCTTCACCTGGTTCACTTGTTCGTCTCACAATAAGCTCGGGTAACTCTACCGATAAAATGCCCAGCACTGTACCAAGCTGCGCCGTATCGACCGATCCGGCATTTCCGTTATAGATCAGCATTCCCTTTTTGTACATCGTCTTCCCTCCATTTACCGCTTAAAATGAACGACCCATCTCTGACGGAAATCAAATTTTTTTGTGATTTTACGATATTGGCGTATATTTCAGGTGTCTTGTTACGATATAATGTTAATTACTCGGGAAATTTGGCTTTTTTGCAAAAAATCGAAACAATTTTAAGGTTTTTTGGGTTTGCGTGCTTTTTTATGCTATAATTTATATAGGTAGATTATCATTATTAATTTAAGATAAACGTTTGTTGAATAGTTCGATACAGCCGCTTACCGGTTCAGCATGTTCATAGATAAAGCACCTGTTTTTACCGGTAATCCGGTACGTCTGCTGACTATAACGTTCTCCGCAATACCGGTCCGCACTCCCGCTTTGTTCCTCTGTCACATGGTTGCACTGCCATTACTACGTATCCATGTTCGATCCGGCAACAGGGAGCCGGAGCCTAATGCAGCGCTTATGGAATTAATCAACAATCCTACCCAAACTATTCTGGAAAAGAGGATTGTGCATGCCAAGAACACACCGAAAAATGAGCCTAAGCCAGTTGCTCGCGAAGTTTGTCTTCATCACGACAGGCGCCGTTATGATGGCGGTCGCACTGGAAATCTTTCTAATCCCTAACAGCGTGATCGACGGTGGTATCACCGGTATCTCGATCATCCTATCCGAGCTTAGCTCCATTCAGCTCGGTATCTTCATCTTTGTCATCAACGTTCCCTTCCTGATCATCGGCTATAAGCAGATCGGGAAAACGTTCGCCTTCTCCACCTTATACGGTATCGCCGTCATGTCTTCTATGACCGCTTACTTGCACGATGTACCTGCACTGACCGATGATAAAATGCTTGCCAGTATGTTCGGCGGCGTCATTCTCGGCTTCGGTATCGGTCTGGTGATCCGCTTTGGCGGCTCGCTGGATGGTACAGAGATCGTTGCCATTTTGCTCGCCAAAAAGTTCCACATGCCTGTCGGACAGATCGTTATGATCATCAACGTGTTCATCTTTACCGCTGCCGGCTTCGTATTCGGCTGGGATTCGGCAATGTTCTCCATCTTCACCTACTATATCGCTGCCAAAGTGATGGATATCGTCGTTGAAGGTTTGGAAGAATCGAAGTCAGTAACGATTATCTCACAGGAATACGATGAAATCTCACAGGCGATCATGGATCGTCTCGGTCGCAGTACAACCTTCATGTACGCCAAAGGCGGGTACTCCGGCGAAGATACGCAAATGATCTACTGCGTGGTCAGCCGTTTGGAGCTTGCAAAGCTGCGCACGATCGTTAATGATATCGATCCGACCGCTTTCCTCGCCGTTGAGCATGTGAGCGAAGTAATCGGTGGTAATTTTGAAAAGAAAAATATTCACTAAGCATGCTAGCCTTACCGATACCGAAGAAGCTCGGGTAATGTATACCTTATTACCCATAACCCAATAAACGGTTCAATTGATTCACGATGAAGAAGCTTTTTCTCCGGCTGGAGAAGAAGCTTCTTTTGCATTTGCGATGGTCGTCTCCATTCCATATAGTAGAGGATATATCATTTTTTAGATAAGCCATAAAGCTCCATGATGAAAACGAGATTCAGCCAATACAGCTAGTCAGCCGATGTATGTCGTTCACTCCATCATATACAAGCATCGGTTATGTACATAGAATCAATAAGGAGGAAACATCGATGTCGAATTTAGATTCAAATTCATTGCCTAGACCGACTCATTTACAGTTTACTCCAGATAGCGAGGCTATGCGTGCATTAGTTCAGGCAGATCCAGTATTAGGGCAATTGATCGAGCAGATTGGGCCGCTTGAAATTCCGCTTCGCAGTGATCCGTTTGTGTCGCTGGTGTCGTCGATCATTTCACAGCAGCTATCCGTGAAGGCAGCAGCGACGATCTGGAAGCGTGTGGTCGAGCTATGCGAAGAAAAGATCAGCCCGGAGACGATAGGTCGATTCAGTGATGAACAATTACGTGCGGTTGGTGTATCGATGTTCAAAATTCGCTATATTCGCGATTTGTGCCATCATGTGCAGGAAGGGCTGCTACCGCTGGATCGTTTGGATGAGCTTTCGGATGAGGAGGTGCTGCAAGCCCTTGTTGCTGTAAAAGGCATCGGTCGCTGGACGGCAGAAATGTTTCTTATTTTCAGCCTGGGACGTACCGGCATTTTATCGCATGGTGATGCAGGCTTACAACGTGCAGCGCGCTGGCTTCATCAAATGGAGGAACGTGAGGATGGTAAATACACCCAGCAGCATGAACTGAACTGGAGCGCTTATCCAACCGCCGCGTCCATTTACCTATGGGAAGCGATCAATATCGGCTGGGTCGATTCAGGTAAAATGCTAGCTGATTTTTCTAGCGCTGATGCGGCAAATGAGCAGCAGTCTAATCCCAGCAACGAATAGCGCTGGCGATTGGCTGTATATGGCTTCATACCGTGCAAATTCACGCATAAGGAGGTAAACAGCGATTTACCTCCCTACACTCATCGCATTAAATAATCCAAAGGCAACGGAGAATACACGAGCGTCTCTCCATCCTCCTTCAGCTTCAAAATAATCGCAAAATCCGCTCCACCGCTAACATCCCCGCGAGGCAAAGCCATAATCATCGGTGGACAACGCAGCACAGCAGACCTATCCGCTGCTCCAGCATCGGCGAGTGCCAACGCCAGCAGTCCGTCGATCTCTCTATACAACACATCCAACTCACCGATAAAATGCTTATACTTCTCCTCGGAATCATCATATTTACGCTTCAGCTTCGCTTTATATTCTTCCACCTCATCAAAACACAATTCCCAATCAAGCGGATACAGCGAATGCCCTAGCGAATACACATGGATATCACGCTGCCCGTATGAAATCGTACTGCCTGGTTGATTTTGTGCGTGCATGGTTTGATCTCCTTTCCTTTTTGATTTGAATGCTTTGCTGGGTTTAGATTGACGGGGAGGGGTGCATAATCCGCTGCAGGCAGAGAACATGCCAACGACCTCCGGTTAAGCCGGGATACTTGGAATGGGGAGAAAGATGGCGTATCCCGGCTTAAAGGTCGGTCTTTTGGCATCGTTCTCTGCCTTCCGCTCCGTGCTTGTACTAGTATGCGTGCATAGTCAAAGCAGATCTATTCTATTGTGGCTGTAATGTATATGTAGTCTTGAGTGGGAATGATCAATGGCTGAATGACTTGAAAGGATCAATTGATGCTGGGTTCATCTTATAGAGATTATAAGGATGATAGCGACTTGTGTAGTTAGCTGTCGCATGTTTTAGAGAAGGGAATATTGTAGTTCGCTATAGCTTATACAAAGCAATCTTGTAGATACCTCTGGTAAAACAAAGAGAGTAAATGGAAGCTGATACTCTCGCATAATATAGTAGCTTGTTCTTTTACAATTGGAACTTTACATATCGGCATGACATTAAATCTATAAATGAACAATATAATAAAAGAATAAAACACATACGCAGGTATAAGCTTTTAGTTATTAAGAGCTTATCCAAAGCTACATTATAGAACAAGATGCATTGCCTACGCATGTAGTAATAAGCATGATCTAAACCGCACATAACGAAGGCAAGGAAATAAGGGGAAAGGACGACTTACAGTGTTAGTGGTTTTCTAACACGGAGTTCAATAAAAAGGGATTTTTGCGCAGCAAAATATCGTACTGCTGTGGAGGGGCGGGAATCTTCATTTCCACCCTCATCCAAAAGATTCCCGCGGCTCCACCTGAGTCCGTCCCCTTATTCCTTGCCGGAGTGATTGATGCCCAACATCAAAATTGTATAAACCTCTCAATAACCAAATCGCTTCAAACGAAAACAACCTCGTACATAAGTCAAACCTCTTTCAAATCGAACGTGCTCACTCAAATGTTCACTTCATATCGTAGTAAACACGCGTCCATCGTTCACCCAGCCGCCTCATCAGCAAACTGACTGTTATACAAATCAGCATAAAACCCATTCTGCTCCAGCAATTGCTCATGCGTCCCCTGCTCAATCACTTCGCCGTGATTCATGACAAGAATCAGATCAGCGCCGCGAATGGTGGATAGACGGTGAGCAATGACGAAGCTGGTGCGATCTTGCATCAGTTCATTCATCGCCTGCTGGATCAGCACTTCTGTACGCGTATCGACGCTGCTGGTCGCTTCATCCAGAATGAGGATAGACGGATCAGCTAGAATCGCGCGTGCGATCGTTAGCAATTGCTTTTGGCCCTGTGAAATGTTGGATGCTTCTTCATTCAGCACCGTATCATATCCTTCTGGTAAGGTGCGGATGAAATGATCGGCACGCGCCGCTTCTGCAGCCTGTATGATCTGCTTCTCGGTCGCGCCCTCGCGACCATACGCGATATTATCGCGAATCGTACCGCCAAACAGCCATGTATCCTGTAGCACCATGCCGAACAGACTGCGCAGCTCACCGCGCGGCATATCGGTAATATCGCGCCCATCAATACGGATCACGCCACCGTTTAGCTCGTAAAAGCGCATAAGCAGATTGATCAGCGTCGTTTTCCCTGCTCCGGTGGGACCAACAATAGCCACGGTCTGACCCGCATGTACCTCAATGTTCATATCGCCAATGAGCAGTTGATCTGGCTTATAGCCAAATTGCACATGCTCAAAGGTCACATCTCCGCGCACACGAGTCGGAGCAGAAGGAGTACCCGATTGCGTTGCTCTCCCATGTGTGAAGCCAGCATCTACACCCGCACCAGGAGAAGCAGAATCATCCATTTCCGATTTTACGGATATCCCTGTACCAGACGGTTCTCCTTTGGATAGCATTACCTGCCCCTCTACCTTCTTGCTATCTACTGCTGACGCCGCTTTGCTCATGCCTTCACTAAGCGTAGGGCGTTCTTCCTCACGCTCGTCCAGCACTTCAAATACACGTTCTGCCGAAGCGATGGCCGACTGGATAATATTTGAGATATTCGCTAGCTGAGTGATCGGTTGGGAGAATTGACGAGCATACTGGATAAACGCCTGAATACCACCAATACCGATACTACCGCGTGTGACCATAATACCGCCGACCACGCAGATCAGCACATACCCGATATTACTCACAAAGCTCATCAGCGGCATGATTGTGCCCGAAATGAATTGTGCACGCCAGCCAGAGTTATACAGCTTTTCATTTAATCCGTTGAACGTCTGCAGTGCTTCTTCTTCACGCCCAAATGCCTTCACGATCTGATGTCCGGTGTACATTTCCTCTACATGTCCGTTCAATTGACCGAGCGCCGCCTGTTGTCCGGCAAAATGCTTTTGCGAGCGACGAGCGACGAAGATGGTCACGATCAGACTGAGCGGAATCGTCAGCACTGTGATCAGCGTGAGCACCGGGCTAAGCGTCAGCATCATAATGATTACACCAACAAGTGTTACCGCAGACGTAATCATCTGCGTCAGGCTTTGCTGGAGTGTGGTGCTAATATTATCCACGTCATTTGTCACCCGACTTAGCACTTCGCCATGACTGTGACGATCATAATAGCTCAGTGGTAAACGCGTTAGCTTTTGTTTGATTTCACGGCGCATCTCGTACACCGTATTTTGCGTTACCGATGCCATCCAGTATTGCTGAATATACGAGAACAGGGCGCTAAACAGATACAGCCCGCCCAATATACCGAGCAGTTCAAAAATATAATCAAACCGGATTGCGCGCCCTCCGCTTACGCTATTAAATAGCTCATCGGTCGCCATCCCCAGCACACGCGGTGAAACGATAGAAAATAGCGTACTGAGCAGCGCGGCGAGCAATACACCGAGTAATTGCAGTCGATACGGGTGCAGATAGCGCACCAATCGTCCCAGCGTAGCCTTGAAGTTCTTCGGCTTCTCACCGGGTAATCTCATCCCCATACCTGGAGGGCCACCCATCGGGCCACCACCTGGCGGACGTCCGGAGGGTCTGCGATTGTTATCGTTACTCATGCGCTCTCCTCCTCCGACAGTTGTGATGATACGATCTCACGATACACATCGCTATTTTGCATTAATTCATGGTGCGTGCCGATTCCGGAGATTTCGCCCTCGTCCAGTACAATAATCTGGTCTGCATCTCGAACCGTGCTCACACGCTGTGCAACCATAAGCACGGTAGCATTTACCGTTTCCTGCTTTAATGCAGCGCGCAGCCGGGCATCTGTTTTGAAGTCCAATGCCGAGAAGCTATCGTCGAAAATATACAGCTCTGGTTGGCGCACCAGCGCGCGTGCAATCGACAGGCGCTGCTTCTGACCACCCGACACATTGGAGCCACCCTGCGCAATCTCGGAGTCATAGCCTTCCGGCATCCGTGAAATAAACTCATCTGCCTGCGCAATCCGAGCGGCATGTACTAGCTGCTCCTGCGTAGCATCCGGCTTGCCGTAGCGAATATTATCCGCTACCGTTCCGGTAAACAGTAGTGCCTTTTGCGGAACATAACCGACTCCCTCGCGCAGTCGTTCCTGCGTTAGTTGGCGCACATCATGTCCATTCAGCCGAATCGCTCCGGCACTCACATCGTAAAAGCGCGGAATCAGATTGACCAGCGTCGATTTGCCCGATCCTGTACCACCGATAATCGCCGTCACTTCACCACGACGTGCCTGAAATGAAATATTTTTCAATGCAGGCTGTTCGGCGCCCGGATAATAAAACTCCACTCCGTCAAATTCCAGCACTACATCACGCTGCGAGCGATCTGCCGCCTGAGCTGCAGGATCGGCATGCCTATTCATGCCCGCTGTTACGGCTGTATCGGAGCCCGATGTAGACTCAGTTTCGACCGGATCAACGATATCTGGCTGCATATCCAGCACTTCATTCACACGCGCTGCCGATGCCGAGGCACGCGGAATCATAATAAAGATCATCGATAGCATCAAAAAGGAAAATAGAATCTGTGTTGCATACTGCACAAATGCCATCAGATCGCCCACCTGCATATGTCCATAGCTAATCTGAAAGCTACCAAAGCCAACGATACAAATGATCGACACATCCAGAATCAACATCATCATCGGCATCATCAGCGCCATCAGCTTGTTGACGCGAATTGCCGTATCTGCCAGATCGCGGCTGGCTCCGTCAAAGCGTACATTCTCATATCGATCCCGGTTAAAGGCACGGATCACACGAATCCCGGTCAGATTTTCACGAATAACCATATTCAAGCGATCCAGCTTTTTCTGCTGCGCCTTGAACAAAGGGAATCCGCGTCGTCCAATCAGCCAGATCGTCAGTCCAAGCACCGGAATGACGACGATAAAGATCAGCGATAGCTGCGCCTGCTTGGATACTGCCATAATGATGCCGCCCAGCATCATCAGTGGTGCCATCAGCATCATACGCAGCAGCATCGTCAGCACCTGCTGTAGCTGTGTAATATCATTGGTCGTCCGTGTGATCAGCGACGCTGTACCGATCCGATCAAATTCCTGTAGCGAAAAGTGCTCCACATGCGAAAACACACGACTGCGCAAATCGCGTCCAAAACCAAGAGCTACGCGCGCCGAGAAATAGCTGGCCGTAATGGAACATACCATTCCGAGCGCAGCAAAAAGAAGCATATACGAGCCGATACGCCAAATATACGGTGTATTGCCATGCGCAATGCCCGTATCCACAATATCAGCCATTAATGTAGGCAAAAACAGCTCTGACATCGTTTGCAAAAAAGTCAGTAATAGAATAAAAACTGCGGCCCCATAATAAGGCCGCAGTTGACGGAGCATCCTAGTCATGTTGACCATCCCCTTTGTGGGTAGGCTCCAGCGGTTCAAATACTCGTTCTTCAAAATACTCATATACACGTCCAAGCAATTGCGCCAGCTTGCGACTATCTTCTTCTCCCAAATAATCAACCAGCCCCTCAAAGGAGCTTTTGAACACGGACAGCGATTGATCCATAATGGATTCGCCCTTATCGGTTAACGTGACACGAACCGCACGGCGATCGCTCGGGTCCATATTGCGTTCAACAAGGCCGTCATTTTCCATACCTTTAATCAATTGCGTTACAGTGGGAGACGTTACGCGAAGCATACGGCTAAGCTCGGAAACCTGAATACCACAGCTTTTGCAATCTTCCTGATTGCCAATACAGATCAGCGCCATGATTTCACTTGGCTTATGACCAGCTACAGGCTTCTGCCGCCAATCCGCTTTACGGAACAAACGGAACGCCCGCAGCAGCTCCTCGCCCATTGGCGAGATTCCTTCAAATTTTACATCTTCCACATTGTTCACCCCGGGATTCCATCACATTTTGTGTAAGCAAACTATTATTTAGCATGACTATTTATTAGGTTATCTAATTTTATAACTTGAAGTAATTCTTTGTCAATCATTATCTACTATAATACCACTAGTTTAGCGTATTTTAAGCCTATTCTTATAAATTAAGACGTTTCATTTCGTATATTTTTAGAAGCGATTTATTTTAATTTACCACTGGACATTAAAATTGTTAATTTTTTGTTAAGAAATGTTCTTTTTTACGTTTTTGAGTATTTTTTTACCACAAAAATGTTAAAAAATCCTTCAGATTTACGATAAGTATATAGAGAGGATTTGCAGCAGCTTGCAAAACTCCTACAGATCAAAGGAGGTTAATCAAATATGAAAACAAGCAGCCTGCGTTCGCCATGGCGTATATCCGTCAAAACTAGCGTATGCGGCTGGCTCGCCGTTCTGTTATTACTCCCTTCAGCTCCGATTAATGCGGCAGAAGTAACCGCACGTCATGAACAGGTTGGTCAGGATACGTATCTTGGCGGACAGTACATGGAGCTAGGCATTGCAGAAAGTGGCACACTGGGTACATCCACCGCAAGTCCGGGCGGTTTCCATCCCGGTTCACTGCGTAAAAGTATTGGCCTGAACACCGACAGTGATGGTTACGACAACGGCAAGGATATGAGCAGTGGCGATTACATCCTGCCAGGCAGTCCGTCAGAAGGCTTCATCGTCGGCTACAAGCAAACCCCGTCAGACGCCAGCCCCAAAAGCTTTATCAACGAACAGCAAAATGGCAACACCGATATCCCCGGCACCACGCAAAATATTTCCACTGATGATCTGCTTGCTGCCCGCACGATCGGGAAAACACGCGATCAAGCCCTCGGAGTTAATCAAACGATCTCATTCAAACCAGGCGATTCCTTCTATAAAACAACCATTACTCTTACCAACCCCAGCGTGACTAACTCTGTCTACGATGTTCACTATATGCGCTTCCTCGATCCGGATATGGATGCTGATCTGAATAACGATAACAGCACCATCAACTGGGTTCCTTCCAATCCACCTTATGATTCCGATGCGATTGCTATTGCAATGGGTAATGCCAGTGATAATGTGTTTATGTATGTAGCCAGCGATCCTCGTGCACAGGCATCTGTAGGCTACAGTCGCGATCCGTACAGCACACCAGCCTTCAAGGCAGATGGAGCACAGCGGATGGATGCGAAGCTTGCCGATGACTGGCTGACATTGACTTTTAATGCCGGCAATCTGAAGCCGGGTGAATCGACGGAGCTGGTCTTTTACAGCAGTGTGAACCCGAATATGAATGCTGCACTTGCCGCTATTCATGCTGACTATCAGACCGCACCAGAGGATATCCCAACCGACCTCACTCTATCCGGTGATGATCTGACATGGGATATGAAGCCAGGTGCCAGTGCAGGTCTGCTGACAGCAACAAGTGCTAATCCAGACGATAGCTTTATTTTCAGCCTTGTCGCTGGCGAAGGTAGCGAAGGAAACAGCTACTTCGACATCGAGAACAACCGACTTGTAACAGCTTCTTCGCTCGTGCGTGGCGTATCCAGTTATCCGGTACGTATCCGTGTCACCGGTCCGCAGGGCGGCAAACTGGAAAAGACATTTACGATCCGTGCTCATGCACCGGAGAGCAGCACCGAGCTTACTTCCTTATCGCTTGAAAATGGAACGCTGCAGCCGAACTTCAAGCCAGATGTAACGATGTACCATGCCACTCTGAACGCAGACGCAAGTGCTATTACCGTACAAGCTAGCGTATATGATCCAGATGCAACACTGTCCGTTGACGGCGTCACAGTCACCGATCAGGTGTATGGTACACAAAGCTTCATTTATACCGCTCCATTAACGGACGACCTGACGGATCTCGCGCTGAAGGTAACTTCGCCAGGCGGTGCGAGCAAGACTTATACCATTCAAGTCATTCCGGCAAGCCTGCAAGCGGAGCGCGAACAGGCTATAACTGCACCACAGACAGGCACAACTGAGCCTACAACGACTGTACCCGCAGACGCAGAGCAATCTACACCTGACGATAACAACAAGGCTGTAGAAGCGACACCGGTCACATCGACCACACCGAATACAGCAGCAGACGATACGTATCTGCCGCTGGCAGTACCGCCAATTACCATCACGTTCCCATTCCTGCCAGAGCTGCCTGCCGATCCAACGACAAGCATTCCGGTGCTAATCAGTGGGGGTAGCGGAAGCAATGGCGCAGGCGCTTCCAGATTGGACGATACGGTTACAGATAGCACAACTGCATCTGCTCCAGTCGCAGCACCAGTTGGAACGAAGGCTCCCGCTACTGCCAAAGCAGGTAAAGCCGATGCTGCACCAGCTACTGCTGTCAGCCCGAAAAACTCCAATAAAGGCTATATTCAAGGCTACCAGGATGGTACATTCCGTCCAGAGCAAAAGGTCACTCGTGCCGAGCTGGCTGTGATGCTGGATCGTCTGATCGGCGGTCAGCACAATACAAGTGAGCTGGAATTCAAAGATATCAAGGCTTCCTACTGGGCTGCCTCCGGCATCGGACTTGTACAGCAGCAGGGCTGGATGAAGGGTTATCCAGACGGTACCTTCCAACCAGGACAGGCACTGACTCGCGCCGAGCTTGCCTCACTGATCGCACGCTGGAAGGAGCTGGATAGCACTGACGCTTCCACTCCAGCTACGAGCGATGTATCCGGCAACTGGGCAGCTTCGGATATTAACAAAGTCGTCGCTGCTGGCTTGATGAAAGGCTTCCCGGACGGCAAATTTTATCCGAACCAGCCGGTCACACGCGCTGAGATCGTAACCGTATTGAACCGGATTCAATCGAATTCAGGAACGGAAGCAGTCAACGGTTCAAGCAACTGGACCGACGTAACGCCTCAGCACTGGGCATACGCTGCGATTAGCAAAGCTTCGGAGTAAGAGTAGAGAAATATATACGATCTAATCAATAAAAATGAACAGCCTTCTTCCTATGGTATGGAAAGAAGGCTGTTCATTTTTCACGAGATGTATTCTCGATTAGAATATTTATTTTAATGATTACAAGTAGCCAAATTCAAACACGAATATGATCAAGCTTTAGCTGGTTTACTTTCTCAATCACTTCGTCAAATAAATACTCATTATGTGCAAATACATTAGTTATAGAAGCAAGCCCTTGCCACAATGCAGTATTAATATACCATTCTTCATGCAAAGAGCGGAACTTAAGTTCCGAATTTAAAATCCATTTATAATACCATCTCATATGTGGAGAATCTTCCGTGTATGCTAATGTCCCCATAAAATTTGGAATAAATGCGGCTTCTGCCACATGACCATTACGTAGTAGCCACTCTGTCAGCAAAGAACCTCGTACTTGATCATATAGCACACTTTTTAGATCTGTCGCTTGTATTTTCTCAAAACCACATGCGACCAGACCTTTGCTTAATAACTGGATAAATGTAGACCATCGTGCATTCATTTCTTGATCAATATCTGTACGAATTCCAGAAACATAATTAGTATATTTCGACGGTTTCATGTCCATATTACTTTTCGTGGCCAATGTCCATCGCAACGGAAAAAGATTAAATATCAGCTCGTCAAACTTCTTTAAAGGATATTGCGGTTTTATAGATCGAAGCTGAGGTGTGTCGTTAGAGCATACAAGCGTCAAGCTTCGACGATAAGGAAGCGAGTATACGTGATTCATGTGCACTTTTAATTGATTTACTAATCTAGCTTGAGGTGTGTCACCTTGTAAAGGATGCAGATGCGTAGGTAGCCCCATTGAATTGATAATAGCGACTCCATTTGAAGTCAAACGATGTTTCACCTTTTCCCAAAAGTCATCACTAAATAGAAAATCAGGATATCCTTCATCTGTATAAGTATCAATACAAATGGCATCGAATTTCCCTTGAATCAGTTCATCAAAACAGGAAGCATCACCATGTACATAATTTATTGCATTGCTAATCTCAGGAAAAACGTCAGCGAACAAGCTTGAACAGCTTTTTATAATAGAAGCATCATAATCTACAATATGAAGCTCGATATCGCGGACGCCTGCAATTAATGAGCGAATGGCTCCACCGTAACCCAATCCAAGCATAAGCACTCGATTACCTGGAGCTAAAAAACCTGCTAATGCAAAATCATCCGGTTGGTTTCCAACAAAAATACGATCATTAGCTAATACACTTTCCATGGAGATTAGCATCAAATGTTTTTTACCGTACACCCCTCCGTGCACTGTATCTTGCATTATGATCCTCCTTTTGCTGCCAATTCAGCTTGAACTTCAGCGCGCTTTACACCTCTCGCATCCGCTCTCGACAGATCTGTTCCTTCTGTAAAGCAGGTTGTCAGGTCAATATCCCAGATGTAAGCAGACCAAAACTCTGCTCCTCTGAAGGCAACCTTATTTAAAAAAGCATGACGCAAATCTGCCTCGGTCAAATTCGTTCTTCTAAAATCACTATATTCTAACGTTGCCTTCTGCAGGTTACAACGCACTAAACTCGCTTGCTGAAAATCAGTGCCTGTTAGATTCGCACCTTTGAGAATTGAATTTTTCAAGTTTGCTCCGGCTAGATTGGCATCAGCCAAATTACTGTTTTCCAGATTCGCTCCTTCTAGCTGAGCTCCTTGAAGATTCATTGCCTCTAAATCGCAATGATTACCGTATTTACGAATTAACCAGTAACCATCTAAAATACATATGATTTCTCCAGATTGAATTGTGACGATATCTTTATTTTCAAAAACGTTATCCTTGGCTGTACTATGTACCAAGACAATTACACTTGAGTTACGGCTGATTTGCGAAAAGCCTTTTGCTGTTAAAGCTCCTCGAGCATTGAATACTTGCTTCCCTGCATGAAGGCCATCAGCTATCATCGAATCTTTATTCACAAAATGATCCAATCCTAACAGTGCATACTGATCATTCGAGTCGGCTACTCCAGCAGGAATCTTTGCGATGTCCAACAATGTCTTAAGCATAGGCGCCCCCTTATGTGATTTTTTTCAGGATTGAATTAACAGCACTTGAGCTATTGACACCAAAAAAATCGACATATTGCTTGTCCACATAAAAATAATCACTCTCTTGCGATTCCTCACACCATTGACGCATGATCGATAATTTGGAAATACTATCTTCGATTACTAAATAATCACCATGTGTCATCGAACCTGACAAATGTTCCAACACGTTAATAACGTTAGTATGTGCATCCTCGATAATAAGCCATGGTCTGGATAATACATCTAATGTACCCTTAGACAATAGGCCTTCGATCTGATGGATATCCCCTTGCAAAAATTGAATATTCGGATGAGTCACATCATGTTTATAAAGATCGACAGCAATAAGCTGACAGTCTAACCCCATCATCATCGTTAAATCGATCAGCCACTGTGCACTTGAAGCAGTAGAGCCTAACTCAATAATGGTTTTCGGTTGCAATTCCCACAGAAGCATAGGATAGAGAGCAAAATCCTGTGCACTTTTTAATAATGGCTTTCCTTTCCAATGCATACAGTTCAATGTACCTTGACTACAAATTCGATCATACATATCTATATCGCTTCGTAGTAAGTTAGACAATCGATCATGTAATTGAATATATCGCTCTCCCATGCTTACCTCTAACGTTTCAACAATGCGTTCATTTACGTTTATTTCAGCTGCAGAACGTTTGCTATTTCCATGAGCATGTGAATCAGCCAGTTGCAGAACAATATCATCGAAAAATGTAGCCACATTATATTGCTGTTTAATTTTTTCGGCAAAAAAGCTTATGGTATCTCGGTTCATACCGAATCACCTTTGACAAAAAAGAAGAAGTTTTGAGTAAGTCTGGCATTATCTATCGAATCACCAAACTGCTCTGTAATGGCATGGAAATAAGACGATCCTTGAAACAATACCAATCGATTATATCGAGTAGGTATTTCTTCAATTTGTTCCCATTTACTCATATCGGAACTATGAGGATAGACATACTTGGCATCAAATTGCTGTATATTTTCACAACCAAATGACTCAAAAAAATGAGCATCTTTTTCCAATCGACTGATACCCGTTTCTTTATTTCGATAAATGCCTAAACCTCCACGGTTATGTTGATCTTCGGATAAATACACAATCCCTGTCCAATCAACAGGCCAATCAAGATGTATTTTTGTTTTGGATACATCATTTTGAATAGAATAGCGAAATTTCCCAAATACATATTGGGCTGGATCATATGTAATGGGATGGGTAAGAATAGACTCAAATTTTTGAGCAATTCCATCAGAATAGTAGGCTTTAATACTTTCATGCCCCGGATAATTTTGCTGGTTACCATAATTTTTGTAGGCTGCTTTTAAAGCGAGGGCGCGCAACACATCTGGATTCTCATAAAAGTCATCTACAATGTAAATATCTTCAATCACAAGAACCACTCCTTTGCGAAGCTCGACATTACAAACTTACAGTTTCGTTAAAAAAGAAATTTTGAGTAATTCGGCTATCTTTTGCATCTGTACCGCTTCCACCTAGAGG
Organism: Paenibacillus sp.; assembly: GCA_039595515.1. Taxonomy (GTDB): domain Bacteria; phylum Bacillota; class Bacilli; order Paenibacillales; family Paenibacillaceae; genus Saccharibacillus. Next base: position 64,953 of record JBCNLJ010000018.1, read on the forward strand.
AGCATGATAGTAATTCGCCCCTTTGAATAAAACGATTCTATTGAATGTTGGCTCTACAACAGATACAAGTTCCCATAAGTCTAAATTAGCCATATCTCTACGAACAACCTGACGCTCAAATTCATTAGCGTCTTCATAACCGATCATACGAGCTTGCTTGTCTGTAGGTGGACCTTCAAAACCTGTTTCCTTATGACGATAAAAACCAAGACCATTGCTAGGAGGGCAATCAGGTGTCAAAAAAACCAACCCTGCCCAATCAATGACTGTATCTGCATGTACTTTAGGCATTGAACCGGTTTGCTTCGTTATGACGCGAAATGCTCCAAACGTAAAACGCTCTATATCACTTATGTTGGTTCCGGTTATATTCTCAATCTTTTGCACGATTTCTTTGGTGTAATACTGCTTTTTACTCTGATAGCCTGGATAATTATATTTAGCACCGCTTACATACTCGGCGTTAACGGCAAGATTGCGAACCTTATCGGGCTCCTCATAAAATTGATCAATAATAATAACATCCTTATTCATCATCACATCCCCTTTCGATATGTTTGATGCAAGCAAGAGGGGGAAATTATCAATTCAAAATTAAGCGTCTTTAGACAGTTTTAAAGCCAGTTCCACTTCATTTTGTTCGTCTTCTGTCAGGTCTTCTAGCTGATTGATCGAGGGCATATTGTTAGGAGAACAGAGCTTGTAGATATCTTCGTCAAACTCCTCCATTTTTTTCTTTGAGTCTAGATTGCTCATTGAAATTCCTCCTTCAAATTTTTAAGTATGCTTCCCCCTCAAGCTTGAAAACGATTTTAACACCAAAAATTGGAACAAACAAGAACGTTTTACATTTAATTCAAAAAGATTGTATAATCACAAATATCAAAAGTTTAAATTTTATAGTTGGGTTGTTTAGATAAAAAGGAAAAATTAATCGTATACCGATCGCCACCAGTTACCTTTTTCACATCATGATACGAGTTTGGGCTAAATGCTAAACCAACTGCAGTATTGTGAGTCGGCTCATACTCGTAAACGAGGTCCGCTGTATCTTCCGATGCATAAATACCAAGTGTACCGCCATCTTGTTGATCCCAATGTTCATTCAAATAAACGATCAAACGATGTGTAAACCCATACTTCATATTTCGCGGATCATCAAGATAATCATTATGGATAAATGTTTGCTCTCCATTGGTCAGGCGATGTGTAGTGACCATAAACTGATCTTCAAATTCTGTTTCGAACATTTGCTCTGCATGTTGCTTAATTAAGCTTCGATTATTTTGATCAAATACATATTGCAAATGTGAAGGCAACGTAGCAGACATGATCGGAAACATCGTTTGTTTATAAAATCCACCTTCAACGGTTCTGTACATTTCTGTTTGATTCAACCATTGGAGCAACTCTGCTGCCACTTCAGGTGCAAAAAAACTTTCAACTCTGTAATGAAAATAGGGAGAATCAAACGCTTTTGAACTCTCAAAAACAACCGCTGTTTCAGACGATAATTGTTTTTTATATGACATTTTATTCCTCCTTTTCTTTTTAAAGGATATATCATCATGAAAGGAAAGGAAACCACTAATATTTTAAGTTCATTTGAATATGGAGGGAATTATGTATCGAAATCTTAACTTCAAAAAGCTTTTTGGTGCTTTTTCCATCACCTTTTTAGGTGATGGACTTACGATCGCAGCAGTTCCTTGGCTCATATCTATGATGACCAAAGATACTTTTTATGCCTCAATCGTAATGACTGCTTTACGATTACCCTGGCTTTTATTTAGCTTGCCTGTCGGTCTGCTTATTGATCATTTTTCTCGTAAACGTATGTTAATCGCTGCATCGACTCTACGAATGTTTCTGCTGTTTTTTCTCACGTTAATTATATGGTTTGATTGGATTAATATACCGCTACTTGCTCTTTTTATGTTTGGTATTGGAATTAGTCGCGTTGTATTCGATAGCACAGTGCAAACGATTATTCCTCAAATTGTTGAAGATAAAGATTTAGAGAAAGCGAATGGTCAATTTACAGCAGGACAATTGATCACTAGCGATATTTTGGGTGTTGCTCTAGGCGGATTTATTATCACACTGAATATGGTCTATCCCTTTATGTTTGATACTATTACGGCTATGCTTGCTCTAATTCTTGTGGCCGCTCTGAAAGGCAATTTTATGTCTACATCTTCAGATGTACATCAACAAAAACCTTCGATGCGAAATTGGAAAAAAGATATTTGGGCAGGGATTGAGTACGTACGTAATGATGCCTATTTAAAAATGCTAGCCTGGTTGTCTGCGGTAATTACGTTAATGTATTCAGTTGTTCTGTCTACTCAAGTTTTTTTCGTAAGAGAAGCGCTCCGTCTGGATGTATTTACTTTTTCTATTCTAATTTCTATTGCAACTGTAGGCAGTATCATAAGTACACAATTGATTACAGTCATGCGAAAAAAATGGAGTTTAAAGCAACTCATTATTTATTCCATTTTCATCATGGGTATTAGCTACGGAATTGTCGGCCTTACTACAAACGTATATGTAGTCGGCTTATTATACTTTTGTGCCGCTTTCTTTATTGTCGTATATAATGTAGCACGCTCTGCTATTTTACAGCGTTCTGTCCCTAATCATATTCTAGGCAGAGTTGGAAGTGTTTTTCGCTTACTTGCATTTGGTTTTAGTGCAATAGGTATACTGTTGGGTGGGCTTTTAGTCCAATTGAGTAGTCATTATTTTGATCGCACATTCTCACTTCAATTGCCTTATCTGTTACTGGGTATCGTCTATATTGTATGCTGCTTATTCTGTATCTTCAAAATAGGCAATCAAACGAAGTCACTCAGCGATTAGAACATCAAATAAGGATGGTCTATAAGACCATCCTTAACTACCTATGTTATCCAATTCATTTTACTCCCACTGTTCATACTTCACTTTAATATTCTCCGCTGATACAAACCCTTTTTGCAACAGAGGATTCGGAACGCTCCTATTGTACTTTTTAATCTGACCATTTAGTTCCTCAATCTGTTGTTCCCATTGACTTATACTGACTTCGGTGGGATTGTCGTTCATCTGTTCAAGCAGATCTTTCATACTCGCACGGATTTGCTTTTGGAGTTCTAACCATGGCGGCAAGTAATTAGCTGTTTTGAGAACAGAATTTAATACATCTCCATCGGGAACATCGAGTGGCTTGCCTGTTCCTTTCAAGTTATCCATCCCCCCTTTAGATGCATAATCATTGAAAATATCATCCAGATGATTGGCAGAACCGAGTTTTTTGAGTATTAGCGGTTTGATTGGCTTATCGTTAGGGTTCATCTAATATTCCACCTTTCGTATAGTATTAGCATCATGACGTCATGAGTGTATAGAGTGAAGGGGATATTGTATGTTTCGAATCAAAGGTAAGAAATCCCTTTAAAAAACTTACTTTTCTTGAAATTATGTAATATATTCCTATTCATCCTCATCATATTTGGTGAATGATTGGTTTGACTTTGCAAGTATTATTATTCGTTTTTCTCTTACCTGGCTGGCGCCTACTAAAAAGACTAACAATAGCTAGCTTCAGCATCGTCAGTCTTTTTGTTAGGGGGCTTTATGCTTATTTTGATAGCGAAATTTTAATATTGATTTACACTTATGGTATTTATCACTAATTAATTTAACCTGCCCTCTTCTCTATCCTCAATGCTCAATCCTTCCACTCCGGCGGTAACAACTGAGCATACGGATTTTGCAGAAAGCGATCGTCAACCAGCATGAGCAGACCGTGATCCTGCTCGGTGCGGATCAAGCGTCCACCTGCTTGCAGCACCTTGTTCATGCCGGGATATACATAGGCATAATTGTAGCCGCTATGACCCTCGCGGCTGAAATGCTCGCGGATCAGCTCACGTTCGGGACCGATCTGTGGCAAACCAACACCGACGATAATAACGCCGGTGAGTCGATCACCCGCTAGATCCACACCTTCGCTAAAAATACCGCCCATTACGGCGAATCCGGTTAATGTACGCTCATGATCCGGACGGAATGCTTCCAGAAATCGGTCGCGTTCCTCCTCTGCCATGCTGGACTGCTGTACAAGAATATCCGTATTTGGCTTCAGCGCTTCAAAGGCTTCCAACACATCGCGCATATACTGATACGATGGGAAGAAGGCAAGATAGTTGCCCTGTCGCTCATTGACCAGCTCAGCGAGCAGCTCTGCCAGTTCCTGACGGGTACGCTCGCGATCCCGGTAGCGCGTAGACAGCGGCACAATGCGTACCTCCAATTGCTCCTTAGAAAAGGGCGATGGAATCGAGATATTGTAATCGTCCTCTGCGGCACCGAGCATATCGCGGTAATATCGGATTGGCGACAAGGTCGCTGAGAAATGAATGACAGAACGATATCCTTTTGCCGTCTGACGTAGCTGTAGCGATGGATCGATACAGAACATACGCAGCAGCACCTCACTACCATCCTGCTCGACATACGTAATATGGCTCTCCATATCGTATAGCCGTCCAATCCGCAAAAATGCCTGTACCGCAAAATAGGTCTCCAGCAACTGCTCCGTCTCGCCGCTATCTCCCTGCTCCAGCAAGGTAGTCTCCGCACGAATCGTAAATTCCTCCAGCAGCTTGAAAATATCTTCCGGCGCTTCACTGCGACTAATCATCTTCTCCTCGCCCATCTGCTTACGCAGGCGGATAAAATACGCATTGATCGCGCCCGCAATTTTGGATAGAGGCTCGGAGCTGTGCTGGTAATCCCGTTTCAGATCGAGAAAGGCTGCTTTGTTAAGCTGTGCAGAAAACATTCCCCGACCGCGGTCGACCAGATTATGTGCCTCATCGACGAGCAGCACCGTATTTTTACGCTGATCGTCTGTCATACGCTTGAGCGATACACGCGGATCAAACACATAGTTGTAGTCGCAGATCACCGCATCCGAAGCGTAAGAGGCATCTAATGATAGTTCAAATGGACAAACGGTATGCTTTTGCGCATAACGCTCGATCACATCGCGGTTCATGAACGTTTCGTTCGTCAGCATATCGAGAATCGCTTCATTGATCCGGTCGTAATAGCCATCGGTATACGCGCAGCTTTCCCGTCCGCTACCGCCCTCGGCAGTGCAGAAGCAAACCTTATCCTTAGCGGTAATGGTCACACCGTGAAGATGCAGACCATTTTGCTGCATACGCTGGAGTGCATCCTCGGCATTGGCACGGGTGACCGTTTTGGCGGTAATGTACATGAGCCGTTCGGCGCGTTCATTGCCGATACTTTTGATCGCGGGGAACAAGGTCGAGATCGTCTTCCCCGTTCCAGTAGGTGCTTCCGCAAACAGATTCACCTGCTCGCCAATCGTCTTGTACACCGCACCAGCGAATTGTCGCTGACCTGAGCGATACCCGGCAAATGGAAACGGCAGCCCTTCAATGCTAGCATTACGACGTCTGCGATGCTCTGCCAGCATCTCTGCATAGGGTGCATACTGCTCCAGCGTATCCATCGCAAACTGATGCAGCTCCTGGCGGGTGCGAATGCGTTCCAGCTTCGTTTCCTTGCCACTGCTTTTGTGTACATAGGTGAGCTGAATACGCACCCGCTCCAATTCGCGCTGCTCGGCTAAAATATGCCCGTACATTTGCGCCTGTGCCCAGTGCACCTCGCGCCCGTCTCCGATATCCTCTGCTGTGATGGATGTGGACTTGATCTCGTCCACCGTTAACAGGCCAGACTCGTCGGTCCACAGTCCATCGCAACGTCCTTCGATCCGAAACAGCAGATCACGCAAAGGAATTTCGATTCGCAGATGCACCTCCTTCTCGCCTTCTTCACCATAGCCTTCCTGCACCTGCTTATGAATGCGTGTGCCTTCCTGCATCGTCTGCGCTACGCGAAAGCCCGATTCGATGCTGCCGCTCCGATATACATATTCCACCAGTGGTCGCACGGGGATATCAATAATGGTTGTCATGACCTTCACCTGCCTTCTCTCTGTATCTGTCTGTGTCTAGCTGTCTTTATTGGTGTGGTTTTATTAGTAGTTATCTTATTTAGTGCTTATCTTATCAAGGAACTCTAGTGGTTGATGATATGTGAGCCAATGTAGGTGGGGAGGATGTACACCACTCCGGGAAGGAATAAGGGGACGGACTCCGGTATCGCACAGGAATCTACGAATATAGAGCGAATGTAGATTCCCGTGCTCAAAGGTCGTCCTTTCCCCTTATTTCCTTCCCTCCGTTCCGTAAGGCTCCCATACATGCGATCGTGCAAGCTTTTTTAACTCATTTCATAATCTATACCCTGTACATGAACTATATATCTTGATATATCTTGGATAGCTAAACTACGCATCACTACCTGATATGAAGCATTTTATCAAAAGAGAAAGCTCTGAAAAAAGACCTCGTTTTGCATCATATCATTTTGCAGCAAATTATAAACAAGAACGCCAGAGGTCTATTTTTCGCCCATTTATTCATGCGGTTACTCGCTATATTGATATGGATATCCGTGCTTCTCAATTGGATAATATTGCTATACATAGCATCCTATTGATACAGGAGGAATACATATGAAGCTTACCGTATCCAAATGGTTATTATCCGGGGCACTGGCGATTACTGCCTGCTCTGCTATTTTACCCGTTCCGTCCAGTCATGCCGCTGTGATTAATCATGATCAGGTGGTTGGCTTTAGTGAAGTGACGCCGACCAATGATTCGCAGCGTGCTGCCAAGACCTTTCAGCCTTTTCTGAAAGTATACAACGGTAGCGTTCCGTTCCCTGCTGTAGATGCGCAGGGGAATACAAGTGGAGGGCTGAAGCCGACTGGATCGCCGGAAGGACAGAGCAGTAAAAGCATCGGTCAGGTGTATGCGCGTTCGGCATGGTACAACGGAGCATGGGCGATTATGTATTCGTGGTACTTTCCAAAGGACGAGGCTTCTCCATCGCTTGGTCATCGTCATGATTGGGAATGTGCCGTCATCTGGATTGATGATCCGGCTGCTGCCAATCCAAAGGTGCTGTCCATCTCCTACTCGCAGCATGGCGGCTTCCAAAACGCTGCTCCAACGAGCAATAATATGAGCGGCGCCCATGCATTGATCGGCTACCGCAGTATCTGGCCGCTGAATCACTCTCTCTTTAGTGTAACCGATGTGGGTGGCACACAACCGCTAATCAACTGGGAACAGCTCACGCCAGCCGCTCGTGATGCGCTAAATACGACTGACTTTGGCGATGCTAACGTACCTTTTAAAGATTCAAACTTTACGAGCAATTTGCAAAAGGCCTGGTTTAAATAAAAGCACGTTCTACATTATAAAAGCCGCTATCTCTCATTGAAGTAGATAGCGGCTTTTAAGGTTTACTATTTTGGGTTTACTATTTTGGGTTTACTTTTTTAGTTTACGTTTTGTGGTTTACTTTTAGGGATTCAGGTTTTGTGGATGTAGACGTTTTAGGTTTCGTATTATGTTGAACCCCTACGAATTGTGTTCTATCGTTATTATTTTTCTCGTTATTACTTTTTCGATCTACTTCTACTTACCATATACCGCAGTATGATGGGTTCGCAGCATATCTAAACATACTCCGATCATCGGATCAGAGCGTATTTACTTGCCAACCCATCTGCATTTGTAGTGACTGTACGCACTTATAGTTGCTTTATCCATCTGTATTCGCTGTAGACTGTATTCACTGTAGTCTGTAAAAGCTTACTTCCAACAAATCAGTCTTAACCTGACTCCATCCCTTTATCGCATTCTGCTATTCATTCACCTCTGTAACACATTTGCTTTTCACCTGAAATAAAGAAGCATTGGACGCCTCTTCACTTTCACTTCTTCATCTGCTCACGCGTAAAGCGCAGCCACTCCCGCGCTGCGAATGATAAATACCGCTCCCGATGCCAGATCATGCCGAGCTGCCACGGAATCGCTGGCTGTACATCCGGTACGATATGTAGCTTCTCCTGATTAATTTGCGCACAGATTGTCTCTGGCAGTAACGCAATTCCCAGCCCGGCACTCACCATCTCACTGATCAAATCCCATTGTGAGCTTTCATAAATGATCTTCGGCTGAAAGCCCGCTCGTATGCACGAATCAATAATCCGCCCATGCAGCGTAAAATCTTCCCGAAAAATAATAAACGAATCCTCCGCCAGCTCAATCAGCTCTGCCTGCTGCCGACCTGCCAGCGGATGCGTCACCGGTACGAGCAGATTCAGCTTTTCCTCCCGAAACGAGAAATATTCCAGCACCTGATCCGATACAGGCAACACCGCGACCCCGATATCCAGTGCCCCGCTAACGACATCATTTTCTACCTTCTTCCCGCCATCCTCAAACAACTGAATCGTCACATTCGGATACAACTGATGAAACTGCCCGATAATCCGCGGAAAAAAGCGCGACCCGATCATCGGCGGTAACCCGATGCGCAAATGTCCGCTTTTCAAATTACGCAAATCATCCAGTTGCGAAGATAGACTTTCAAAAGACTTCACAATATTTTGCGCCTGCTGCTCAATCACCCGCCCCGCATCCGTCAATTCAATCGACCGTCCCACCCGATTAAACAAAGCCGCCCCCAATTCTTCCTCCAACGCCCGAATCGTCTTACTAATCGTCGGCTGCGTAATAAACAACGCCTCCGCCGCCCGCGTAAAACTCCCCAACCGCACAACCTCCATAAAATACTGCAAATGCCGAATATCCATAAAACCCCTCCTTTATTCGATGTATTGATATGTTTATGCATTTACGCGTTCATCTATCAATTGCTACCCTTTTTGTTTCACGATCTGCCTCACCATCTTACCGCCTTACTATACTGTCTATTACTATCCTAACGCCCTACAGCCCTATCGCCTTAGTATCTTATTGCCTTACTGCTATACCGACTTATTGCCTTACTGCCTTATTGTCCTACATCTATTGTGCACTAGTTCTTAAAGGCTCACCCCACCAAAGCGTGTAGGCAAACATACCCGTTCCTCCTCGCACGGAACGGAGGGAAGGAAATAAGGGGAACGGACGACTTACAGTGTTAGTGCTTTTCTAACACGGGGTTCAATGAAAGGTGATTTTTGCGCAAGCAAAATATCTTACTTCTTCCGAGCTGCGGGAATCTACAATTCATTTCTAATCCATAGATTCCTGTGCGAGACGGGAGTCCGTCCCCTTATTCCTTCCCGAAGTGGCGTAACCAAGAACCCACCATGTTTCCAACCCGCCCCCAACCCATAGCCAAACGGAATACATTTCATGCCATATATGAATTTTACTCATGAAAGAAAGAGGTGTAAAATTTTCATATCAGCTAGAACAGTCTTCATTTTATTACAACCATCATTTACACATCGAATAAAAGAGAGAAGGATTTACCTCATGAAAAATATAGGGAAAGGCATTATCCAAGTCGCTGCGCTGATGGGTTTCTCCGAGCTACTGAATCTGCTGGTGAGCTGGCTGCATTTGCCTGTTCCCGGTAGTATTATCGGCATTGCGATTTTGTTTATTTTACTTCAGTCCCGCGTCATCAAGCTGGAATGGGTCGATATCGGAGCTAGCTGGTTACTCGCGGAGCTTCTGCTATTCTTCATCCCCTCTGCTGTCGGCGTGATGAACTACATCCCGATGCTGGAGCAGGATGGCGTACGCATTATGGTTATCGTTATCTTCAGCACTATTCTTGTTATGGCTAGCTCAGGCCTACTGGCTGCCATTATGTCCAAACGAAAGGAGCGTCATTCCTCATGAACTCGATCATTTTCCTGCTGGCAACACTGATCATCTATGCCGGAGCGAAGAAGCTATATAAACGCTTCCCGCGTGTCTATCTATCACCCTTGCTGACGACTCCACTCGTGCTGGTCATCGTGCTGCTCATGATGAAGATACCGTACACAAATTACAATCAAGGCGGTCACCTGCTATCTCTGCTGCTACAACCAGCAACGATCGCGTTTGCGATTCCGCTTTATAAAAATTTGCAAACACTTAAAAAGCACGCCAGCGCGATTATCGCCAGTGTACTATGCGGCTCAATCGTCGCGGTCAGCACATCGGCATTGTTTGCCAAGCTGCTGCATCTTGATCATAACCTGATGAGCAGCATCATCCCGCGCTCGATCACAACACCGATTGCGATGAATGTATCACAGGCAATCGGCGGCGTACCGACTATCACAGCGGTATTTGTTATTATTACCGGATTGATCGGCAGTATGATCGGCCCGTACATCGTAAAATGGTTCCGAATTGAGAGTGAGATTGCCCGTGGAATTTTGTTCGGTACGGCGGCTCATGGTACAGGTACATCGAAAGCATTTGAGCTAAGTTCATTGACCGGAACAATCTCCAGCATATCGATGATTCTCTCCGCATTGTTCACCTTAGCGACTACACCTATTCTTGCACTTGTGATGCTGCCCTGATTGGGCAGCTTTTTTTGTATCTGTATAAATAAACTATCTCATGCACAATTGCATAAATAACTCCCCTGTGATACTTATCCTTTACATATAATTTTATACGTATAAGTGAATAATTATTAGTTTTAATTAAATTTTGATTATATTACTTGTGTATAAATTAATTTCATTTTCTATTAATCAGTTTTTAAATTGTTGCGACAAGTAGATGAATAACGCTACATTAAAGATTGAAAAGTATATATTATTAGCGTATATATTCGGACATTTTCCAAATTTTTTATAAAGTCCCAATTCTAAAAGATGAATTTTATACCGATATTGTTGTATATTTATATAAGAGCAGCCTGATGATTGGAGCCAGCAGGCAGACGAGTTTGATCAATCGATAATGTGATAATCTAAACTGACCAAAGCGGAGGACCTTAATTATGAAAAAAACAGGTATGGTACGTCAATTGGACAGTCTCGGCAGAATCGTTATTCCGAAAGAAATTCGGGATACGATGGAGATTGGCATTAGTGATCCGATGGAATTTTTTATTACCGAGAAAGAGATCATCTTCCGCAAGCATAAGGGCATTCAATGCATCTTCTGCGGTAGCTTTGACGATCTGGTGTACTACAAAGATCAATTCATTTGCGGTGTTTGCGCCGAGCAGATGGGTGACGAATCTCAGCACATTCCGATGGAGGAAGTAACCGAAGCTCCTGCGACGAATCGCAATCTGCAATCTTCTCTGCGTAAGTCCAGAAGCAAACGCGGCGAAATGCTGACCAAGGTAGAAACGGCGATGCAGGAAAACCCTGGCGCTACGCAAAATGAGCTGGCTCGTATACTCGGCATCTCGCAAAGCCGTGTCTGCCAGATCCAAAAGGAATTACGCTCATCCGGTTCGACCTACGAACGCTAAGCTATACACAGCCTGTCGATAAGCTTGACTACAACAAATGATCCTATGGCAAGCAAAGTAACAGATCCTTGTTCATGTTCTAGTTAGAAGCCGTAATCGATACGAACGACGGAAACAGCCGTTACTATGGTTGTGCTCCAAGCGCCTGTTCATACTGGTATCGATTCCATTATCTGGCATATCGCTACCGATCATAAAAAATAGAGTGGATACGGGCTATCGCTTTACTTCTAACCAGGAGAAAATGCTACGATCGTTACCTGTTTCCTAGCAGAAATCGTCCCTCCAGGGATTAGCTTATTCTAGCGTAACATTATCTTGCTCACTAACTTGGATTCCGATACACATAAGAACGAACAAACCCCCTATCTATTCCGTAATTGCGGAATGGATAGGGGGTTTGACTATTATTTTTATTGCGGCTTTGTTATTGTGGTTATTGCTTCACCCAGTAGGCGCTACCATCCTCATGCCGATCCATGAAGCCATATTCGATCATATAGCGACGCAGGGTGACATAGTCAGCAAAAGCAGCAGACAGTACCTCATTCACCTGCTTTTCGGTATATTGACGATCCTTTTCAAAACGCTGTATCAGATGACGTAAAATAACGATCTTCCGCTTCTCTTTACGCGGGAATTCAGATAATCGCCCATCCAGTCCCTCTTTAAAATACTGCTTCAAGATCGATGCACTCTCTTGCTCCGTAATGTTATAGCGCTCATCTACCATCGTAGCGGTACGGTGAATCTCGATAAAAGGCGCCGGATCATTGCTCTGCTGCTCCAGCAGCTCCATAATCGCCAGCAATACGCGTGCCTGCTTCGCTTTTTCTCGTAGGGCAAACCGATGATTACGAATGGTCGATTTGCTGCTGCCATGCTCTGCTACCAGATCCGTATCACTTTTCCCTTCATAAAACGATTGAAGCAGCTTGCATTGCAGCTCCGTTAAACCCGTTAACTTCTTATTTAACGTCAGCAAATAATGGAACATCGATACATACTTCAAGCGAATATGCTGCTGCACGAAGCGTTCCGCCTCGTAAAACAATCCATCCTGCTCATAGATACGCCCTTTCTCAAATACCTTCCCGTCAATCAGACATACAAAACCACCAAATGGCCCGGCATGTGCATCCTCCATATAGCCCTGCTTCAATTGCTCCAGAGAAGCCTGCCAGAAAAGATCCGATTGCTGCTTGCTGGTTATTTCGCTCATCGTGTGTTGCTCCTTTTATTGGAAGTAGACGTTCGACTTTTATTGGGATTGGACATCCGACGTTTTAATATAAAATCTATTCTAATATCTATTAATTTAATAGTCAAATTATTAATATATCTATAAAATAAGCAAACAATAATTTTATGATCATAAAATCGAGAGTGATCGCAATCTCCATAAAAAAACCAGTCCATTAACGATTACAACCGATAATGGACTGGCTTTTAAGTTTCCTATGAAAGCGAGGTTATCAGAACGAATGAATCCACCAGACAATACCTACGAAGCTGAACTCGCTTAACCTAACTCTTTTTGCAAATAACTTGTAACTGCACTAATCTTCGTCTTCATTTGTTCCAATTGAAGCGGGCTAGTCTTCGAAATTCTCGTAATTTGCACCAGTATATTGTCGTATGCAATGAGGCATGTATCATATTGGCTTAATACCTGTTCCTTTTGAGCTGTGTTAAGCGCCTTACTAGGCCAGGAAATCATATCTTTGCCGAGTGAATGCTTTAAATAGATCACATCAATGACAGTAAAAGCATCTCCCTTAGTATCCTTGTAGATTAATTGCTTTTGCGTGGTGTCATTGGATTGATCACCGTTTAACGTCAAAAAAGAGCGTGTGTTAAATGAATCAGCCGCATCAATCGCTACTAGATTCGTATCTTTTGTATGATCCACTAGATGTGCATCGGGAAATACGAGCCCCGTTGAACTGTTATCGAATAATTCCTGATAACGTTGGTAGCTGTATACTCAATCATCTTTGATTGTACTCTGCGTTTGAGGAACCGATTCTTTTTTAATGCTGGAGTCCACTTGCTTATCACATGCTGAACAAAAAGCCAAAATTATCATAAATGGAATAAAAATATACTTCATTTTCATC
>JBCNLJ010000019.1:0-74716 GCA_039595515.1 Paenibacillus sp.
GTGTAACTGCTGACGTACTGAGAGGCATGGCGACCTTATCAGAGCTACCGTATTGTCTTCCTAAGACCGCTTGGCCTCCGACTTTATAAGTTCATTGAACTTATAAGTAGCCTCTGATTATGAAGAAAGTATACTCAACCCAAAATATATTCAGTGGAACCCTATTATATTAGAATTTTTCGTTATTCTTACATCATTCCACCCATACCACCCATGCCGCCCATATCTGGAGCTGCTGGTGCTGCTGGTTCTGGTTTGTCTGCTACTACTGCTTCAGTAGTCAGGAACATTGCTGCTACGGAAGCTGCGTTTTGCAGTGCGGAACGTGTTACTTTGGCAGGGTCAACGATACCTGCTTCGAACATGTTTACCCATTGTCCGGAAGCTGCGTTGTAGCCGATGCCTACTTCTTCTTTTTTCAGGCGCTCAACGATAACGGAGCCCTCTTCGCCAGCGTTTGCTGCGATCGTGCGGATTGGCTCTTCCAGAGCGCGCAGGACGATGTTAACGCCTGTTTTCTCGTCGCCATCTACATCTACTGCTGCTACTGCGTTGTATACGTTCACGAGTGCAGTACCACCACCGGATACGATACCTTCTTCAACCGCTGCGCGAGTTGCGTTCAGGGCATCTTCGATGCGCAGTTTGCGCTCTTTCAGTTCTGTTTCTGTTGCTGCACCGACTTTGATTACGGCTACGCCGCCAGCCAGTTTAGCCAGACGCTCTTGCAGTTTTTCTTTGTCGAACTCGGAAGTTGTTTCTTCCAGTTGCGAACGGATTTGGCTAATACGTGCATCGATGTCGGCTTTGTCGCCAGCACCGTCTACAACGATTGTATTTTCTTTGGTTACGCGTACTTGACGTGCAGTACCCAGTTGATCGATCGTAGCGGATTTCAGATCCAGACCGAGTTCCTCTGTGATAACCTGTCCGCCAGTCAGTGCAGCGATATCTTGCAGCATCGCTTTACGACGGTCACCGAAGCCAGGAGCTTTAACCGCTACTGCATTGAATGTACCGCGCAGTTTGTTCACAACCAGCATCGCCAGTGCTTCGCCTTCGATATCTTCAGCGATCAGTACGAGTGGCTTGCTTTGTTGTACGACTTTTTCCAGCAACGGCAGAATTTCTTGTGTGTTGCTGATTTTTTTGTCAGTGATCAGAATGAATGGGTTGTCCAGGACAGCTTCCATTTTATCTGTATCTGTGATCATGTATGGAGAGATGTAACCACGGTCGAATTGCATACCTTCTACAACTTCCAGCTCAGTCGCGAATCCACGGGATTCTTCAACGGTAATAACGCCGTCGTTGCCGACTTTTTCCATTGCTTCTGCGATCAGTTGACCTACTTCATCGTCAGCAGCAGAGATCGCTGCAACTTGAGCGATGGATTGCTTGTCTTCAACGTGGCGGGAGATTTTTTGCAGCTCTTCTACCGCAGCGCGAACCGCTTTGTCGATACCTTTACGCACAACCATCGGGTTAGCGCCCGCTGTTACGTTTTTCAGACCTTCGCGAATCATCGCTTGAGCCAGAACTGTTGCTGTTGTTGTACCGTCACCGGCAACATCGTTTGTTTTTGTTGCTACTTCTTTAACAAGCTGTGCACCCATGTTTTCAAATGCATCTTCCAGCTCGATTTCTTTTGCGATGGTTACACCATCGTTAGTGATGAGTGGGCTACCGAATTTTTTCTCCAGTACCACGTTGCGGCCTTTTGGTCCGAGTGTTACTTTTACTGCGTTTGCCAGTGCATCCACACCACGCAGCATGGAACGACGAGCTTCTTCACTGAATCTAATGTCTTTAGCCATTTGAAAAGTACCTCCTCAGTATGTTGGAAATTCATGTTTGGAAAAGCGTTGCTTAGACGTTGATCGTCCAGGCGATGTATGGGCAAGGTCGCGGAATTAACCGATAATTGCGTGAATATCGCTTTCTTTCATAATCAGGTATTCTTTGCCTTCGAACTTGATTTCTGTACCGGCATATTTGGAGAACAGCACGCGATCGCCTTCTTTTACTTCCAGCGGAATACGAACTCCATCCTTCAGTTGTCCGCTACCCACAGCGATAACAGTACCTTCCTGTGGTTTTTCTTTGGCGGAATCCGGAAGCACGATACCGAATGCAGATGTTTCCTCCTGCTGGCTCGCTTCTACCAATACACGTTCACCTAAAGGTTTGATCATGAAAAATAGCCTCCTTAATTTGAATAATTGCATTGTGCAGATCATCTGCACTCCTGTGTTAGCACTCAACTACGTGTAGTGCTAACAACCAACTTTATGATACTCAACTTGGACGATGATTTCAAGTCCCTTTATGTAAAAATCGTACAGCAGACATAGAAAAAGAGCAGAGAACTATTTTTCAGCAAGCTCCATCGGTGATCGATGACTTCTGAAAATAACGCTCTGCTCTTATCGTCGCAGCCATGCTGGCTGCTCTCAACGTTCTGCCTCGGAATAATCTGCTTGATCTGAAGTGGATGGTTCTGGCTGCTGCGTATGAATGATCACACAGTTCCGTCCACTATCCTTCGCTTGATACAAAGCTTCATCCGCCAGACGATACAGCTTCTCCTCTGACAGTTCAGCCGTCACGCGCTCAATAAAGCCAACGCCGATCGACATCGTTACATAAGGTGCTGCATCACTCTGTGCATGTGGAATCTGTAGATCTTCAATACTCTGACGAATACGCTCTGCATACGTATACAGCTCATCGTACGTACTGCCGATATGCAGCATAGCAAACTCCTCACCGCCAAGACGGAAAGCCATACTCTTATGCCCTGCCTGCTCCAATAAGGTGGCACCGATAATTCGCAGTACATTATCGCCTTCATAATGACCGTAAGCATCATTGTATTTTTTGTAGTGATCAATATCCAGCAAAATAAACGTAATGCTGGACTGCTGAATAACTGCCTGCTCCAGCTTGTACGGAATCTGGCTATTGAAATAACGGCGATTGTACAGTCCGGTCAATTCATCTGTAATCGACAAATGCTCAATTTGCTTTTTGTCGGTGATATTATGACCGATGCACGTATAGCCTGTCAGCTTATCATTATCGAATTCCGGTTCAATGACCATATTCAGCCATAATTTACTTTGATCACGGCAAAATTGTACTAGCTCTCCATGCCAGGTGCGATTTTCGTTAATGGTAAAAGGCTCGAGTATATCGCCTTTCTGGGATGAAGGAGGATTGAAAAATTGATGCGGCTTGCCGATCAACTCTTCCCTTTTGTAGCGAGTCAGAAAACAAAACTCCTCGCTCACATGAATGATTCGACCGTACATATCGATATTGGCAATGATGACATTTTTATCAACGATATCGAGGTATTTGAGCAATTGCTCGTTCTTGATCGCCAGTTCCTCGGTACGCTGTGTCACCAGATGCTCCAGCTCGCTATACAGACTGGCATTCTCAATCGCATAGACCATTTCGCGTGATAACAGATTGATCATATTCAAGCGTTCGCGTGTAAAGGCACCGGTGATCAGATTATTTTCCAGATAGATTACCGCGATCACACGCTCCTGATTCACGAGTGGCATACATAGGACGGACTTGGGCTGATGCTCTGTCATATAACGCACATCGGATAACCGATTAATTAAGCGCGCATCATTGTAAATGAGCGTCTCCTGTCCGGCAGCTACCTCCTCCAGCGTCAACCATGGAAATTCAGTTCCCATCGTCTGTTGGTCGCGGTGTATGCGTACATCTACCTGATCCGTAGCTTCATCATATTTCCCCTCTGCCCACAGGCTTGGCCCGGATTTCATAATCATACAGCCGCGCTCAGCACCTGCATTAATAAGCACCACATTCATAATGTTATGCAGAAGCTGATCAATCTCAATCTCGCGCGAGAACGATTGCGATGCTTTGAGTAGCAGATGAATATCGATATTCTCAGTCGAGATGCTCATCGTCTGATCACCATGCAGCGGCAACCATTGAATATGTCCCATCAATTCCTCATACGCTTCCTGAAGCTGCATCACTTTCGCTTTGGCACCCCAGACCGAGTAATAGTAGGAAGCCTGCTTCACATAATAGGCAGCAATTTCCGGCAACTGACGCTCCAGATAAAAGCGTCCAGCCAGCTCGCTGGCAATTGCTTTATAGCGTGTGAAGCGTCCCTGCTCACTATGGCGCAGTGCTTGATGATAATGCTTTTCTGCTTCACGGTAGTTTAATTGAATACGGAGCCATTCCGCCTGCATCATTTCGTATTGAGACAGGAAGTTGTGCGGGTGATGCAAAGCGAGCTTCTTCATTCTATTCAGCTCACGCTTCATTTTGCGCCGTACTTTGCGTTTCTCATGAATACTGTACAGATCATAATCAGCCGCAAGGCACATAAAGGTATAAAAGATCGCTTCTTCCATAAAAGCCGAGCCGGCTAGTGTTGGCATCACGCGCTCTGCCTGCTCCAATAGCTCTCTGGAGCGACCACGCTGCTCGAATAAGAAAGCAATCTGCAAATGAGTGACATAATAGATCGCAATACCGGAATAATAGCGTGCATTTTCTAACAGGTCGAGGTATTCCTTTTCGTTAAAGGCTCCTTCATCCAGTAAATCCGTACGTTCCAGCTTACCTGCCAGCAGTCTGAACTTTTGCTGAGCTAAACGTGCGGTAGCGAGTGCAGGCATGTAGCGCGTATTTTCGATCTTGTCCAGCATAAAGTCGCTTTCCTGCAAATACGCTTCGATCTCCATAGCCGGATTCCATAGATTCATGTAATAACAAGCATGTGCCAGATACAGCAAATCCCCCGATTGGTGACTATAATCCAGAGTAAGACTATACTGCTCCTCCAGTGTCTCCCAATCATGGCTCCAGCTATAACAAAATAAGCTATACAATACATGAATCTGACTGCGCCACTGTAAATCTTCATAATTGCGATTCAGTTCTACAGCCAGACGCCCGTATTCCTCGGCCCCTTTATAATCACCAATCCCTGACAACAGCATCGCATATCCTACATAAGCGCCTGCCGATTCCGGTGAATTCCCATAACGAACAGAAAGTGCCGTTTGTCTGAGCACAGACCAGGCAAACAGCTCTTTTTTACCCGTAATAAAAGATGGAGCTGCAAACCCACGCAGTAGCCTCATAATCATCTTCATTCGAGGGTCCTTTACTTCTGGACCTTCCAGTAGCTCCTGTGCCTTGCGTCTGCCCAGCTTGATTTTGACGGCAATTAATTCCTTGCCTACTGTCACCATCGTTAATCGTTTGGGTACAGCAAAGCCCAGACATTGCAGCCCTGCTACACCAGCAGCAATCGCTTCCTCCATCATCCCCAGATACATGTAATGACTGGAGCGCATCTCATAAATCATGGCACATTCAACGTCCGTATGTGCCCGTTCCAGTAGCAGCATACTTATCTTGTCACCCTGATCCCACTTCAGGATCAGGTATGCACATTCACTGTACAGGAAATGTAATTCATACATGCGGTCATAATGGGTAGACCAGTGCTTTTCATTCGATAGCTCCATCGCTGCCTGCAAAAATTTTAATGCTGCTGCATAGCCAAACGCCTTTTTCGCACGTTGTCCAGCCTGCATATTCACATCAATGAGACGCTCACGATCTATATTGTTCGAAATTAACGCCATACCCTTATTCAAATGACCCGCAATATCCATAATATCAGTCTGCACACTCTGTTCGCGCTGTTGATCAAGAAGCAACCAGCCAAGCTTTAGATGCAATTGCTGACGCAGGTACGGATCAATCATTTGATACAATGCCTGCTGTAGCTTATCATGCTGGAAGGCAAATTGAATATTTAGCCGTTCCAGCTCGTCCTCCGATAATGTCGAGGCATCAAGCAAATGGTAGCTGGATTGGAGTGGGAGTAAAATATCCTGCTCCACCGCCAGCAATAATGCAGGCAGTAACTGATCCTTCTCCGCATATCCAATCAACTGCAGCACACGCCAGTGAAAGCTGCGACCAATAAGCGCAGCAATACTCAAAATCAACTGTGTCTCTGCAGGCAGGCTTTTCATTTTTTGGATTAAATAATCGATCAAGTCTTCATTCGAGGTCAATGCACGAATCTGTACCGAATCAAATGTCCATTCTCCGGTGGCATGATCAAAATAGATGGCACTTTGCTTGTATAAGTCCTTTAAAATCTCCTGTACGAAAAACGGGTTCCCCCCCGTTTGACGATGGATGATCGGGGTGAGCCATTTCAGTTGCTGTGTATTCAATTCGACGGTATCGTTGATGAACTGTTGAATAACCGGCCCACTCAGCGGCTGCAAATGCATCTGATGAATGAATTCCTGCTCGTCCACACGTTCAATTGCCGCCGTAAGTGGATGAAACTCATTGACTTCATTATCACGATAGGAAGCGATGATCATGACTCGCTTCAATGTTTTCGTTTCCAGCAATCGGGTGAATAGCTGTACGCTCGACATATCCGCCCACTGTACATCGTCCATAAAAAGCACAATTGGCTTCTGCTGACTTGCCAGCGTCTCCAGCAAGCGTAATACAGATAGGAAAAATCGGTTATTTTCCTCTACGGGTAGCAGTTGTTCAGGCTCACGCTGTGATCCGATCAATTGCTCCAGCTCAGGTAGCCAGCGGGTCATGAGACCCGCATTGGTACCGAGATTAAGCTTCAACGCATGCTGCAAGCCTGCACGCTCTTCATCAGGGCTATCAAACCACTGACTCAGTAAATTGCGTAATGCTTCGATAAACGCACTGTAGGGAATATTTTTGTTGTACTGCTCAAACTTGCCTTGAACAAGATAGCCTTTACGTGTAGACACAGTAGCTTGAAGCTCGTTCACAAGTGCAGTTTTACCTACTCCGGCTTCACCTGCAACGAGTACAAGCTGTATACGCTCGTGAATACTACGTTCCAGTGCCTGTTCCAGCATAGCAAGCTCTGCATCACGCCCGTATAGCCGCTGTGGAATACGGAAAAAGGTCATTCGATCATCCTGACCGACCTTGAATTGATAGTTAATAGGAGAAGCAAGACACTTCTTCAGATCAGCACGAATACCGTAGGCACTACGGTAACGATCCTCCGGCGACTTTTCAAGCAGCTTCATAACGATATTGGATAACGTGCGCGGTACTTTGCCACTGGTCTGCTCATAAGGAGATACTGGCTTTCTCGCGATAATTGCATAGATCTGCTCCATCGTTGTATCGACAGGATGGGGACGACTGCCTGTTAGCATCTCGTATAGCGTCACACCGAGTGAATAAAAGTCGGACCGATAGTCGATCGTCCGATTAATTCTTCCCGTTTGCTCTGGCGAAATGTAACCGAGACTACCTTCCATCACACCTGTTGCTACATAATCCAGCTTCTCATTGCTCCAGCGCACCGACAGATCAAAATCGATTAAGCGCAGTTCATCGGTCTCACGGTTCCAGATCAGATTAGCAGGCTTAATATCTTTGTGGATAATTTGTCGGTCATGAATGCTGCCGATAATATCGGTCAGCTTGATCGCAAGCTGCAATACAGTTTGCGTATCCAGGCGCTGCTTCTTCATGATACTTTTCAGCGAATCACCAGAGATATCCTCCAGCGTCAAAATCATATATCCGCCGCGTTCCTCTAACTGAATCGGGCGAATAATGCCTGAGATGGTCGGACTCAGCTCTGATAACAGCTTGTATTCTTTTTTGATACGCATAATCGATTCATAGGTGGATACTTTGGCTCCAAGCACCTTGGCAATTACGCGCTGTCCGGAAAGATTATTCATGCAGCGATAGATGGCTTTGTTGCCATGATCAGCAATTTCCTCTATCACGGTGTATTTGTGATCTTTCCATATCATTAGCGTCCCCTCATTTCATCCTGTCTACCTGCTTACCGTCTAGCTCAAAGTTAGGGTTAAATTTGAAAATATACGCTGCAGTCAACCACAAGATCCAACAGTTTACACCAAAGAACAGATAGCCGAAGTAGCCCAGAATCGGCATCTCCGAGAAAATATAAAACTTATCCAGATAAGGTACAGAATACTTCCAATAGTTCGGATTGGCTGGATAGCCCGTCTTAAACCATTCACTACCGAAGTTCCACATTTCCCAGAAAAACCCATTGAATAACGTGCCGATGGCAATGAGCAAAATAGGTGACCAGTTACCTTCACGTATCGGATGAAATGGCGTCCATAGACGAGTTAAGCCCATCGCAGCGGATAGTAACGGTACGAGTGCCACCCACAATACCCAGAACAATTCATACGGGAAATAGCCCATCAAAAACGATAATACCAATCCTACAATATAGAGGGCGATGAGCCAGCCCTTATTCACATTCAGACGTGGGCCATTGCTATAGCGATCACGCATACGTGGGAATGTTTTGAGCAGTAAATACCATTCTACAATAGCGGGCAATACTGTCGTATAGGATAAAGAGAACCAGAAGATGTTACCAAAGTTCGTCATAACTTCATTATTAGGATAATACCAGTTCTCCATTACAAAGAAGTTGAGGTATTCAAAGGCAAACCAGCTATAACAGGAAACAACAGCCAGTATCTGCATGACACGCGGCTTCGTGGACAATAGCGATACCGCATTATTACGCTTGTATACAATACCATCCAGAATACAAATGAATGACCACCACAGAGGCACAAATGTATAGCGTTCCAGTGAGAAGGAAATCGGGAGAGATGTGATGTACTCAAGGTTAACTGGAATCTTAGCACGCGTCCACATAATGATCCAGCAAATGATCAATACAGGTAGTGCTCCCCAGAACCAGTAAGGGAACTTTACACTTTGACGCACAACCGGTTGTGGAACCGGTTTTTTAAAGCCAAATAATCGTGGGAATACGAGAAAAATTAAAATAAACGCCGCCACTACAGAAGCACAAATGAAATAGGTTAAATTAAAGCCTGGATCCTTCCCAGCTTGCTGCGCTGTAAACAGACCGTATCCCTCAGGCAATCCTCCCCATTTTACAATACTACCCATTGTAGGCAATAGGAAGATTAATGCAGATGTAATGATTAAAAAGATGATTTTTTTCAACGTCGTAGCCCCTTTTGTTTATATACTGAAAATGTTAGCCTGTTCGCCTTGTGCTTATCCACTGCGAGTAGATTTATTCGATCACAAAGCTGATGTTCAAAGCTATGGTTTACAGGTTTGCCTGTCTCTATCTTTGCATTCCTCCTATTCAACCGTTCAATTCCAGTAACCTGTGTTTGTCGTGTTTATTCTACAAACGGTCACGTTTAGTATGAGTCCTTATTTACTAGTTATAATCGGCTGTGCTAAAAAAAGATAGTGTTTTGGTAGATAATTAAGTAAAAAAAGTGCTTTTCCAGTCATTACAGGCATTTGCCTGCACTTTTGATTGACATTGGAAAAGCACTATGATCGATTGAATAGATAATTTAAATGGAAAAATCATCGAAAATCATTGTTCAAAAGCCGAAATTTTATTCTGTGAATATAGGACATATACCATTTAAAATTCTTTACTTTTCTGGCTTTGTCGACATTTTTATCAAGCACCTTATCTCTTTAACTAATTCGTGACTGTTATTGATTTTTCCTCTATATTGCATGATCGATTTTTTCTATTCTTCCAGCTTTTCGCGATCTGCTTCCTGTTGCTTACGGTATACAATCGAGGATAGGAATACACTCAGCTCGTACAAACCAAGCAGCGGAATGGCGACGAGAATGTCGGAAATAAAGTCAGGTGGTGTGACCACAACGGCAATGAATACCAGTACAAAATAAGCGATCCGCCGTAGCTTACGTAGCAACGCCGGCGATACGATGCGCAGCGTAGTCAAAAACATAATAACGAGTGGCAGCTCAAACAGCGCTGCGACCGGAAAGACGATATTGGACATAAACGTAAAATATTGCACTACACCGTATGTTTCCTCCAGCCCCATGCTTCTTGTCACCTGCGAAGTGAAAGCAAGCGCCATTGGAAAGACGACGTAATACGCAAACAGCACGCCAATAATAAACATTAAAAACACAAACGGGATATAACGCAGTGCAGCACGTCGCTCTTTGGGCAGCAGACCTGGACTAACAAACGCCCATAACTGGAACAATGCACATGGCAGTGTTAAGGCAAGAGCGACGACCATCGCAATTTTCATATATAATCCAATGCCATCCCAGAAGGAAAAGACATGGAATACCAGATTACGCGCGGTCTCCGCGGACACGAGATACTGATATACAGGCTGAGCCACGAACAGACCAAGAATCATACCGAAAAATAGCACTGCGATAATAATAATGAGCCTGCGTCGAAGCTCGGTCAGATGATCCAGCAGCGACATTTCTTTTTCCAATTTGTTCATGGGTTTCCTCACTTCTTCATGTCCTTATGATGCATAGGACAGATTCCGCATGACTACCTTGCGCCATATACGAAAAGAATCCCTTCCGAAGGGAAGGGATTCGGAGGCTACATCGATGCAGCCTCCGGCATAGTTGAACGGTGACGACGTTCCGTTATGAACGAAGCACCTGGTATCATTAACGTTTGTCTTCTAGCTTGGATTCCTGTGGCAACTGAGTGGATTGAACCGGCTCTGCTGGCATCTTCGTTTTGCTGTCTTCTTCTTTCATCATATCGCGTGTACCTTCCTTGAATTCGCGGAATGTACGTCCTACTGCACGTCCAAGCTCAGGCAGCTTGTTCGGTCCAAACAAAATAAGCGCCAGTATAATGAGCAAAATGAAGCCAGTTGGGCCAATACCCATACCGTTAAACATTGGAACTCCTCCTTCATTGTACGACAGCATCCGTCTATCGTGCTCCTATCATAGCATAACTACGCACCCGGCTTCACTATTGGATCACGTAAAATGTTTTCATATCGGCACGCAAATACACACAATTCCTCCATTGGAAAAATTGTGCTGGATGACAGACGTCGAATCTGTAACTCTGTGCTTTTTACCAGCCAGCAGCTTTCTACAAGGAAGTGCTGCTGTATCCAGAATACAGATTCTTATTTTAAAGCATGTGCTGTGTAAACTGGAAACCATTGCGGTTCCGCTTAGCGCTCATCGCCCGGACGATATTGACCTGTAATCATAAGTAGCGCTTCAGGCAATTGATCCATGATCGCTGCCAGATGCTCATGCACACCCTTCGGTGTTCCCGGCAAATTCACAATCAGGCTGCGTTCACGAATACCGCAAATTCCGCGGAACAGCATCGCTGAACGGTTCTTCTGCATCACGGTAGCACGCATCGCTTCTGCCATACCCGGTACTTCACGCTGGATGACGCGCCGCGTTGCTTCCGGTGTCACATCACGCTGGGCAAGCTCGGTTCCGCCGGTCGTCAGGATCAGATCGGCATTAAAATATTCGGTCATCTCAATCAGTGCAGCGATAATCTCATCTGGCTCATCCGGTACAACACGATATTCTACAATCTCGCCACCAAGCTCCTCTTCTACCAGCTCGCGGATGACCTGTGCACTTGTATCCTCACGTTCACCACGAGCACCTTTATCACTGGCGGTTAAAATAGCTGTTCTCCAAACCATACGCTCACCCTCCCATCTCTATGTCTTTTTTGTTTCGATTAATTATCTGGTATATGATATATTGCTCTATCCTGATTGCTGATGGTGTTGTATTTAGCTTCTGGTGAAGTCTCCGCTTTTACCGCCACTCTTGGATTGGAGTAGCGTAGGTCCGATAACCATATCTTTTTGTAACGCTTTGCACATGTCATAGATCGTCAAAGCTACGGCAGAAGCGGCGGTGAGTGCTTCCATCTCGACGCCCGTCTTGCCTTCTGTCTTCACCTTTACTTCAATATAAAGCTCATTCGTACCATTATCATCAAATGTAATATTCACACCGGTCAATGGTAACGGATGGCACATCGGAATCCAGTCGGATGTACGCTTCGCTGCCTGTATACCTGCTACCTGAGCAACCGCCAGCACGTCTCCCTTACCGACTTCACCGGAACGAATCGCTTGCAGTGTCGAAGGCTGCATCGTTACCTGACTGGTAGCTACCGCGATGCGCACGGTGTCTTCTTTTCCTGAAATATCGACCATACGTGCTCTGCCCTGTTCGTTAAAATGAGTCAGTGGTCCGCTGGCAGTCGGCAAACCCTCATATTCATTATGCTCTTCATGGCTCAATGCAATCCCAACTTTCATCGCTTGCTTCATCTATAGGATGACGGTACACCGTCATTAATGCGTAATCACAACCCCGGAAGGTGTAAATAACAGATGGACGCGAAAATCATGCGGCTCCATCGGAATATGCGGCAGCAATTGCAGATCAAATGCCGGTGCTGCCAGCAGTGGATCGGTATCATCAGAACCGGCAAGCTGCGCCATAAAACGGTCATAATAACCGCCGCCATAGCCGATACGTCCTCCCAGGCGGTCATAGCCGAGACCCGGTACGATAACCAGATCAATCTCCTGCCAGCGTTCGACTGGATAATGCGGCGTATGTTGCTTCGGTTCAGGGATGCCGTACATGCCTGGCTCTACATCGTCAATACTACCGATTTCGTACAATTCAAAAATGCCCTGCTGCTCCCGCTGAATACGAGGCGCCAGCACACGATCACCGTGCTTCCAGCAATCCTCCAGCAAGGGCAATGTATCCGGCTCATCCCGGTAAGCCAAATAACTGAACACCGTAAAAGGCTGCTGGCGTGTCTGCCCCCGCAAGCGCTGAATATACGCTGTCGCAACCGCACACAGCTCCGCGGATTGCTGAACACGTAGCTCTGGCTGGAGCTGACGTCTTCGGTGCTGTAGCTGCTCACGAAGTAGCCGTTTATCACTCTGGTGTTCCATCAAAAGCCTCCCGTACATCGACCCGGCGAATGATAAGCAAAAGGCACGAGTCATTCATATTGACAGTGTAACACTTTCCGTTCAAAAAACCAATTTCCCTTTCTATTCTATGTACCCTGTTCAGCGGAAGTTGTATACGCTGAAATGACGCTCTTTTTCAGACATCATACCGGATTAAATCATGCAAAATAACGGCATTTCATGTACACTAGACAGGATGGACGGATTGCGGGGTAGACTGTAATCTACCCTCAGTATACGACATACCGATGAACGACAACGCTGTACACATTTACAATATTCTCCCGTTTAGTAAACGTTTCATATAGGAAAGGATGGATTGACTGTGTTATTGCAAGCAAGTGGTATTACCAAATTATATGGCATTACTCCGGTGCTGGAAGGCATCAATTTACAAATTGAAGAGCGCGAACGGATCGGTCTTGTCGGCGTGAATGGTGCCGGCAAATCGACCTTGCTCAAAATTATCGCTGGCGAAATGTCGCATGATGGCGGACAAATCTTCCGCAGCAAGGAAGTGACACTGGGCTATCTGGCGCAAAATAGCGGACTGCACCACGGCAATACGATCGGTGAAGAAATGCGCTCGGTATATGCTGACCTGATCGAAACCGAGCGTGAGCTGCGCACGATGGAGCAACAAATCGCTGATCCGGCGCATATGGGCAATGAAAAAGCGTATGCCGAGTTGTTAGAGCGCTATTCACAGCAATCCGATTGGTTCCGTGAGCGCGGCGGCTATGAGATGGAAACGCGGATTCGTAGCATTTTGCACGGGATGGGCTTTGCGGACTTTTCACAGGATACACCGGTATCGACCTTAAGTGGCGGTCAGAAAACAAGGCTGGCACTCGCTCGCATTTTGCTTCAGGCACCTGACCTGCTCATGCTGGATGAGCCGACGAACCATCTGGATCTGGACACGCTCGCCTGGCTGGAAGATTATTTGCGGGCTTATTCCGGCGCACTGCTCGTTGTATCACATGACCGTTATTTCCTTGATCGCCTGGTGACCAGCATCGTGGAGATTGAGCGTCACCGCTCCAGACGCTATACCGGTAACTATAGCCGCTATATCGATATCAAGGCGGCAGAATACGAATCCGCGATGAAGCAATTTGAAAAGCAACAGGATGAGATTGCTCGCATGGAGCAATTTATCCAGAAAAATATCGTTCGTGCCTCTACGACCAAGCGTGCTCAGAGCCGCCGACGTGCACTTGAGAAGATGGATCGTATGGATCGCCCTGCCGGTGATCTGAAAAAGGCAAGCTTTACCTTTGAAACATCGGTCGTATCCGGTAAAGACGTACTGCGTGTGCACAATCTGACCCTATCGTATGAGGATAAGCAAACGCTGTTTAAACCGATCTCATTCGAACTGTGGCGTGGCGATATGGTCGCTCTCATTGGCCCGAACGGAACGGGTAAAACGACACTGCTCAAAGCACTGATCGGCGATCATGCACCGGATAGCGGCAAAATCGAATGGGGCGCCAAAACCAAAATCGGTTACTATGATCAGGAGCAGGGACATCTGAATCCGAACAATACCGTACTCGAAGAAGTATGGAGCAGCTTCCCGCATCTGGAGGAAGTACGTATCCGTACGGTGCTCGGTAACTTCCTATTCAGCGGTGAAGATGTGCTCAAAAAGGTAGCCGCTCTAAGTGGTGGCGAAAAGGCGCGTGTATCGCTCAGCAAATTGATGCTGCTGGAAGCCAATGTACTCATTTTGGACGAGCCGACGAACCATCTGGATCTGGTGAGTAAGGAAGTGCTGGAATCCGCGTTGATGGATTATGAAGGCACTCTGCTATTCATTTCCCATGACCGTTATTTCCTGAACAAAATGGCAGAGCGTATTCTGGAGCTACGCTCGGATGGTTTGACGACGTATCTTGGTAACTTTGATGATTACACAGCCAAAAAGCAGGAACTGCTGGAGATTGCAGCGGAAGAAGCTGCCAATGCGCTGAAAACAGCGAAGCCCGATACAGCCACTACCGATCCCACTCGCGTAGCAGCGATGTCCTTTGAGGAGAGCAAGCAGGCGAAGCGTGAAGAGCGTAACCGCAAGCGTCGGCTGGAGCAGTTGGAAGAGGAGATTGCGACCCGTGAAGATCGAATCGCTGAACTGGAACAGGAGCTGACACTTCCGGACATTTATCAGGATTATGCAGCGGTTCAGACTCGCCAGGAAGAGATTGCAACCAATCAGCAAGCGCTGGAGCAAGCCTATGAGGAATGGGAATTGCTAGCTGCCGAATAAGCGCCTGTCAATACCTGTCCATATAATTGTAAAAGTCCGTACTTTTTTTGTAAAAAATCAGAGCGATGTTGTGAACAGACTTATCCACAAACCGCAGCGATTTTATAGCGATAAAATTGCGGAAAATAAGCTGATTTTTATTGGTATAATCGCTTTTTTCTGAAAAATCCATATTTATCCACCAAGTTATGCACATTGTCCACAGATTGAGGTGTGAAAGCTGTGCTTAACTATCCCCTAAACGATGATTTTAAAAAACACAGATATAGCAAGCATTTTGCAACTTATCCACATTTTTCAGGGGATATGTGGATAACTTTGTTAACATCTTGACAAAACCACCGTGCAGATGCATATCATTGTAAAACCCATTATTAGTAAAAATTCCATTGCTCATCGTCGATTGGATGCGCTGATGTAGGCTAAAAAGCTACTTTTAGAAAGATATACTAAAAAGAGATACTAAAAAGACCGTACAGCGCAAAAGTGGTACTTCTGCGCTGTACGGTCTTTTCTGATTTCATTTGAATTTCTCTGGTGTTGCTTTGATATGATGTGGCTATTGAAGCATCAACTTAACCGATCGATGCGGTCGACCACTTTTCAAGCGATAACGATGGGTCTCCTTTAATACGCAGATCGGAGAATTCGCCGGTCTTCCATTTTAAATAAGCGGCAGCACCGATCATGGCAGCATTATCGGTACAATATTCAAATGGCGGAATGAGTAGCTCAATCCCTTCATGCTCACAGCGCTCGGTTAATATACGACGCAGCCCTTTATTGACGGCTACGCCACCGCAGAGCAGCAGTTGACGTACATCATATGCTTTTACCGCGCGAATCGCCTTTTCAACCAGCACTTCAACGACGGACTCCTGAAAACCGCGTGCAATCTCCGCAGTCATCGGTTCTTCGCCGCGCATCTTCTTCTGGTTGACCACGTTCAAGACCGCTGACTTCAAGCCGCTCAGGCTAAAATCATACGAATCCGGCTCCAGCCATGCGCGCGGCAGCTCCACCGCTGACTCTGCCTCCATCGCCAGTCGATCTACATACGGACCACCCGGATACGGGAAGCCCAGTGCACGAGCCACCTTGTCATACGCTTCGCCTACAGCATCATCGCGCGTACTGCCGATCAGGCGAAATTGTCCTTCACGCTCCAGCAATACCAGCTCGGTATGCCCACCGGACACAACCAGTGCCAATGCAGGATAAGCAATATCTGCCGTCAGATTGTTCGCATAAATATGTCCGGCAATATGATGGGTACCGATGAGCGGCTTGTCCAGCGCAAACGCTACACTCTTGGCTGCCATAATGCCGACGAGCAGTGCACCGACCAGTCCAGGGCCTTCTGTCACTGCAACGGCAGAAATATCGTCCAGCGTCAAACCGGATTGCTCTACTGCCTGCTCAATCATCAATGTGATCGTCTCCACATGCTTACGTGAAGCGACCTCCGGTACAACGCCACCAAATGCTTTGTGCGTCTCGATCTGGCTGGATACCAGATTGGACAGCACCTGCTTCCCATTTTGTACAATCGCGACGGATGTTTCGTCACAGCTCGTCTCGATTGCAAGTATATTACACACCGATTCCCGGTGCTCCTGATGCATCATCTATCGTTCACGCTTCCTTCCCGTTTCCAGACTCCCCATCAACAGAGAGCTCGCACCACATAATCAGTGCATCTTCATTATTATCCGAATAGTACGCTTTGCGTACGCCTGCCCCGGTAAAGCCGAGCTTACGATACAGGCTCTGTGCAGGCTCATTGGTTACACGTACCTCCAGCGTCATCCGAATCATGCCCAGCTCTATTGCCCATTCCATCATACGTATAAGCAGCAGCTCACCAAGCCCTCTGCCCCGATAGGCTTCGCGAACGGCAATATTCGTCACATGGGCTTCATCCATAATCGTCCACATGCCTGCATAACCAACAATATAGCCGTTCAGCTCCAGCACCATATATCTGGCAAAATGATTCATCGTTAGTTCATTGCGAAACGCTTCCTCTGTCCATGGAAGGGTAAACGCTTCATGCTCAATCTCAATAATTGCGGGTAAATCGTCCATATTCATCTGGCGAAGAACCGGATGTTCTTCCCCCTGCTCCGATAACATGGCCACAGCGGCACGTCCTTTCATCAGGAATGGCGCAGCAGGTTGGCTTCCGCCTCCGATAGCTGCGTATAGTTGGGCAATAAAGTATGCGCAGGCTCACTTTTACCTGACAGCAGGGCTGACGCTCCTACCGTACCTGCATCTTCCGCTTCCAGACTGCAAGCCAGCAGACTTACACAATCTCCAGCAAGCTCCACCAGCTTCGCAGCACGCTGCTCGTGTAGCGCTGTATCGCCTACAATATACAGATGTGATGGTCGTTCTTGCTCTGACAGCATCGTATAACGCTCGATCAGTTGCTCCACCCAATCATCCATCAGTACAATTCGGTCAGCTTCCACACATTCGGGTACGCCCGTGCCCGTGGTTGTGAATAATCCGGTGTACACCTGACCCCGGCGCGCATCCATCAGCGGTACGATCCAGCTCATAGCAACGGCTGATTCTGTCGGTTGCGTAGTCGTCGGTTGAGCTGAATGTTCTGTAGTTTCGATATATTGTGCTTCAATAGGTTGTTCATCTACAATTGCAGAAGATTGCTCGGTACTAGAATGAACTGCATTTTCAGCAGATTCGATGCTCCCTGCCTGACGATACCCGCTCAGCGCCAGCGCTGCCAGACTGGAAAAGCCAGCTACTGGCAGTTGTAGCGTCCATGCCAGCGTCTTCGCCGTAGTGACTGCAATCCGAATACCTGTATAAGAGCCAGGACCTACACCAACAGCAATTCCATCCAGTTCACGGCGTGACACCGATGCCGCTTCCAGCATACGAGCGATGCTGTCCATTAAGCCTACAGAATGGTTACGATCGGCATTACTGCTTTCTGCCGCCAGCACCTGCTCTCCATCCATCACAGCCACTACCTGAGCGGCTGTCGATGTATCCAAAACTAAAAACCGCTTACGCGGCTGTTCGTTCATTTCACTCATGAATTGTCATTGACTCCATTCTCTTTTAACTCGGCGCACCAGCTCGCATACGGCTCGCCATATCCTGCGCACACGATCGTGCGGCTATCGTCTGCATTGACCGTAATATGAAGCGACAAACGTTGCTCTGGCAGCAGGTCTTCGATTCGACTCGACCACTCTACCAGCGTAGCACCCTGTCCGAAAAAGTATTCGTCCAGTCCAAGCTCAGCAGCCTCGTCCTCGCTAATACGGTACACATCCATATGGTAAAAGGGCATTCGGCCCTCATACTCCTTAATAATCGTAAAGGTGGGGCTGTTCACCATACCAGCAACACCCAGATGCTTCGCAAACGCTTTGGAAAAATGCGTTTTACCTGCACCCAGATCGCCATCCAGTGTGATCATAGCGCCCGTAAACGCGCGGCTTGCCAAAAAAGCAGCCAGTCGCTCGGTGTCCTCCAGACTGCGGCTCGTAAACGATACCGTCTGCTGAGGCAATGATTGTGCCATGTTACCCTCCATCATGCAATACGATCACAAAAGCGATCGGTGCATCGTGTTTATTGATTCTTACTTCCAGTATACCACATTCACCGCTCACTTCAGCCCTCCCGGCTATTTTTACAAAAGCGGGGACAGCATACGCGATAAGGTTTCCATCGTCTTCTGCGTACGAGGACGACGAATGAATTCATGATAGTTAATTTTACGGCTTTCCTGCAAATCACGACGAAAATCGTCCATCAGCCGCTCAATCGTCTCCTGCTCAAACAGTACCGCAGACAGCTCAAAATTACTGTAAAAGCTACGCATATCCATATTCGCTGTACCGACCGAAGCGAGTAGATCGTCGATAATAACAATTTTGGCATGCACAAAGCCCTTTTCATATTGATGTACACGCACACCGACACGCATTAGCTCCTCCAGATAGGAAAGGGACGCGTA
This sequence comes from Paenibacillus sp., assembly GCA_039595515.1. GTDB lineage: Bacteria > Bacillota > Bacilli > Paenibacillales > Paenibacillaceae > Saccharibacillus. Next base: position 19,169 of record JBCNLJ010000019.1, read on the forward strand.
CTGTACGATCTGTGAGTCGGATACCTTAGGAATAATAATATCGACTTCAACGCCGCTAATAGCTGCTGTTTTCAAGGCGGCATAAATGCTCTGATCCGGTATAAAATAAGGCGTTGTAATACAGATGCGGCGCTTCGCTACAGCAAGCGCGCTAAAGCACATTTCCTGAATCGCATTCCAGTTACGATCCGGTCCGCTGGCGACGATCAGTGCACGTTCACTACCTGCACATTGATGCGCTGGGAAATAGATCGAATCGGTAATCCGCTGACCGGAAGCAAATTCCCAGTCTTCCAGAAATACAATTTGCAAAAAGTATACCGTATCGCCGCGTACTTGCAGATGCGTATCACGCCAGTAGCCAAGCTTCGGATCATGACCGAGATAATCGTCACCCACATTCAAGCCGCCGATAAAGCCGATCTCGCCATCGATCACCAGTATTTTGCGGTGATTCCGGTAATTGACCTCACGCTGGATAAACGACGTAAACGGCGGCAGGAAGAAGTAAAATTCAATCCCGGCTTCCTTCAACTGACGGACAAAGCGATCCTTCAAATGGTAGCTACCCAGTCCATCACACATCATACGCACTTTGACACCCGCTTGCGCCTTGCGTACGAGAATGTCTGTAAAGCGCTGACCGATACGATCATCGCGGAAAATGTAAAACTGGATATGAATATGATGCTGCGCCTGCTCCAGCGCATTCAGCATCGCTGTATACGTTGCCTCACCATCAGTCAGCACCTCAATCTCACTGCACGCCGTGATTGGATTCTCTGTCAAATGAGATAATAGCGAAAACAGTCTGCTTTGCGTGTGAAATTCAGGATTCCCCATCGTATCGACAGACTGGATCACCGCTGCCTGACTCCATAATCGACTGCGCAATTCACGGAACAGAATGGTTCCTTTTTTGCGAATCGTACGCCGGCTCCGGTAGTTTCGTGCAACAAAATAGTAGATCACAAAGCCAAGAAACGGCACGCAGTAGGAAATGAACAACCACGCTACCGCCTTAGTGGGCGAACGGAACTCCAGTAACAATATAATGCCACACTGGCTAATAAACAGAATACATAACAATAACAACCAGACCATGCTCGGTGTTCCTTCCTTTCTTACTTCTCCCTGTCCAACAGATATCATCTCTATGCAAACAATATCATATCAGAAATGATGATCAAACTGATGGTTATTTGGTGATAGTTTATCATTAACATATAACCAACCTGGCAAGCTAATGATACATTGGGATTGTTTGTGGCATTTGAGAAGAAGGTCAAATGAAATGGTAGGGCGTGTATATAAGCTTCGGCTGGGATGCTTCAACCACTTCGTGAAGGAATAAGGGGACGAACTCCCGTCTCGCACAGGAATCTACGGATTAGGAGTAAAATGTAGAACCCCGTGTTAGGAAATCGCTAACACTGTAAGTCGTCCTTTCCCCTTATTTCCTTCTCTTCGTTCCGTGCGGCTTCCAAACATGTACAAGCTTTTATACACTATTGAAGTTATATAAGTCCTTACCGGTGGTGATAGTTCGAGCTAATTCCTTCTTAAATAAAAAAAGCATCAGCTCCCATTCAAAGGGAAAGCTGATGCTTTTGGAGTGATATTTTTGCGTTTGGAATTGTGCTTCACTTTTGAAGTCACATCTGTACTTTTTCATTTAAATCATGTATTGAACTAGGCAGGAGCGGCAAGGACATACGATAGAGAATAGGATACATAGCATATACGCTGCTGTGAACAATGTTCGTCCTCTTCGTTTACCCTATACATGTAGTTTTCTATTTACTTGTAGGTTTCGAGGGGGATCGAGATACAAAGTAGATAGAACGACAAGCAGGTATTCATTCGCAGCGGATCAATAATTATACTGCCGTTATACATGTATAGGTATCATTGCCAACCGCTTTATTATTGCTGCGCTGTCTCCTCGGCAGGTTGCATGCTATCTTTTTCCAGCATGATCGATTGGCCTTCAGCCATTACGGATTGGCCGAAGAATTGTTTGAGCCATTTGAGGGCTGGGCGTTCGGTGCCGTTGCTGTTCAGCAGGTGTGTGTTTGGCTCCCATGTTTGGTTCTGGATGTAGCCCCACAGTGTGACACCTTTAACGGAAGGGTGGTTCCAGAGGACAGGGAATTTTTCTTTGTAGCGTGCCAGTTGTGTTGCATCGTCACCGGACATATCCAGCTCGGACACGTAAATTGGCAACCCCGTTGCGCCCAGTTTGTTCAGTACGGTTGTCATCGTGCTTGTCGATACGGTGTTCATATTGAAGTGGTGACATTGAATACCGATCCCGTCGATCAAACCGCGGCTTTTCAAAATGTTGATAATGTTCACATATCGGTCTGCCAGTGCAGGATCACCAATCACTCCGTATTCGTTAATTAACAGCTTGGAGTTAGGGAATTGCTGTCTCGCTTGCTGGAAGGACCAGATGATCCAATCCCAGCCTGTCGCACCGTCTCCACCGATCGCATTGCTATAGGATGGCTTAGCATGAAATGGCTCATTGACCACATCAACAAAAGCGGATTTGCCGTATTTTTGACCTGCGAGCTGAATCCACTGCGTTACTTCTGCCTTTTGCTCGGATGCAGACAGATTTTTCACCCAGCTTGGCTCCTGGCTTCCCCATACCAGTGTATGGAATTTGAACGGATATCCTTTGCTCTGTGCATAGTTATAGGCCAGATCCGCCTGACCCCAGTTCATCGAATTGCGAGTGCCTTCAACGGCTCCCCATTTGGTGGAGTTCTCTGGAGTCACCTGATTCCAGTATGTACCATAGCTGGACGGAACGCTGCCTGCAATAATATTCCCCAGAAACTTACTGCCATTCGTAAGACTGGCATAGCTATACTCCGACATAAACGTAGTACAAAGCACCCCTGTCATCGCTACCGTTCCGATCACTTTCCACAGCTTGGATTTTTTCGTCATTTCATTTCCTCCTCCAGGTATACTGATGATTCATTTTTCACTCAGCAATAATTACCAAAATATGAGATAAGCGCTTACATTTGCAATATTAGCATTTCAGTTCACGGATTTCGCTATAAACATAACGACATATATCGAGTCATTCTATACATCGGGTCAATGAAAAATGAAAGTACGATTTAGGCTTTGGATCAGATAATATGGAAGATCGATTTGGGGCTGATTAATGGGGAGTGATTCGAGCTTATTTTTTCGCAAAAAAGAACCGTATGATGTGGCTCATTTATTTAGTATTCATGCATCTGTAAACATCGACAGGTTTTACTTAACAGGTAATCGTATAAGCGATTGATGCTTTGTAAAATAGGCTTAAAAAAGTGAACTATAAAAATAATGAAGCCATTTCAGTGATCATTTTTGTGCTCTTATATGCGCGTTCGATATAATAAAATGAACAAGCCACTCTCCGATTGCATGTGAGAGTGGCTTGTTGTTATAGGTTTCGATGATCGCTTAGAGCGGATTCAGCTACTTTTTCTAAGAAAATAATCGAGATATGGAGCCTACATATAACTTAGCACAGCACAAAAAAACCTTCTGTACAGGAGACAGAAGGCTAACGGTCTTGTCTTTCCCGACGAGTCTACCAATTACGCACGCACATCTCGTTTCGAAAAAGACAGCCAGGAAATCAAGGCAAAGACTACAAAATACGCCGCCAGAATGAACAATGACCATCCCAGCGATGTCACACCAAAGCTACCGGTTGAAGTAGAGAAATACTGTGTTAGATCAAGATTTGTAAACAACAAATATTTCGTGATCCAATAATCCTCTGGCTTGAGAAATGCTCGCAGCAATCCATTGGTGATCGTACCGGAGAAATATAGCAGCATCGATAAGGTGATCGCTACCGCGGACGAACGGAACAAAGCAGACAGCATAAATGCAAATGTTGCTAAAATAAGCGCTCGAATAAACGAGTACACGATCAACAAGAACAGATTACTTTCCAGCGATGTTTCTGCCCCATATGGTAGACTGGCCACGTTGCTCGAAAACAGCATATACGATATCGCCAGATTAATCAGTGAGAAGATCACCGTTAAAACAAGCAGGAAAATCGCCACAGCCAGAAACTTGGAGCAGAGAATCTTCCACCGTTGCCAGGGACGAATAAGCAACAGCTTGATCGTACCGCTCGTAAACTCACTCGCCACCGATTCTGAGGCAACAATGAGCAAGAACAGCACCACCAGAAAAAACATTGCAAACGAGTCTTGAAATGCCATCAGTGCATTACTCGTATAATCGCCTAGCTTAAATAAAAACAGCAGTGACGGCGATAGAACGAGCAGCAATATGAGCATTACCCAGTTGGAAATACGCAGTACAATTTTCAGCATTTCATTCCAGATAAGCTGGATAAAGTTAGTCATGGCGCACACCGCCTTCGCGTGTCATCGCCAGGAATTGATCCTCCAGCGTCTGACGCATCGGAATGATGCCATACACGGCAATGCCTTGCTGCACAAGCTGTGCATTAAAACGGGCGATATCAGAACGGGTAATGCGAGCTACACAGCTACTTCCTTCAACATAGCTACCCGGTATTAAAGCATGTACCTGTTCCGCCTGATCCGTTTCAAAACGAACCGTAATCAGCTCTTCCGTCGCTGAAGCATGAGCTGCGGTCTGTCCCTGCAAATGACGTACGTCCACCAATCGTCCACCATTGATCACAGCGACGGTATCACACATCAATTCCATTTCAGATAACAGATGGCTCGATACGAACACCGTTGTTCCCTGTTCGCGACTGAGTGCGCGTAAGTAATCGCGCAGCTCACGAATCCCCTGTGGATCAAGACCATTGGTTGGCTCATCCAGCACCAGCAGGCGTGGACGATGCAACAGTGCCTGAGCCACGCCAAGGCGCTGTCTCATACCGAGCGAATACGTGCTTACGCGATCACGCACACGTCCACCAAGCCCAACAAAATCAACGACTTCGGCAATTCGTTCCTTTGTCACACCGGGTGACATTCGTGCATAATGCATCAGATTCTGATAGCCGCTCATGTATTTGTACATTTCCGGGTTTTCAACGATTGCGCCTACTTTACTAATCGCTTGCTCAAAATGCGTGCGAATGCTCTGACCTTCAATTCGAATATCGCCTGATGTAGGCGACATCAAGCCGACCAGCATTCGAATGGTTGTCGTCTTACCTGAACCGTTCGGTCCGAGAAAGCCAAACACACAGCCTGCCGGTACATCCAGCGTAAGATTATCGATAATCGTTTTGGAGCCTATTTTCTTCGTTACCCCGCGGAATTGTACAACAGGCGCGGCAAGGCCATCGATCGTGCTGCTTGATGTGGATCTGCTTGATATGGAGCTGCTTGTATTCGCACCACTAGTAGCAGAGGCAGAATAACCAGCACTGCCTGGATCTGACTGCTGGCTCGTCGTCTGCGGCGCTGGATTGGCATGGTTTTGCTGCATGGGGGGATTGCCTTCTGGTCTACCATCTGGCAACTGGCATAAAGACTCCAGTTGCTTCACATGTATCATCATCGTCTGGCCCCTTTCGATTTGTACTGCATATTCGTCACAGCACTGCTCATTAAGTATGTACATCAAACGTAAGACTTCCTTCTAACTTACTTCCTGTATGGCGTTACAGCTATTCGTAAGGCACTGTTCCATCTTTTAGTACATTACAGCAAAGGGCACCTCATAAGCAAATAAGCCCCTGACTCCCTACAAGCCCATGCACCTCTACTCTGCCGTAGCGCCTTCATTGTAACATACCCTATCTTAGATACAAAAAAGAACCCGCCTCCACGCAGCAGCCATCACGAGGATCGCCACTACCTGAGCGGGTTCTAAACTCAATCCTTATTACACAGAATGCCGGGTACTATTCAAATACTTCGAACAATGCCAGCAGCATTCCTAGAGCTTGCAACAGATTACGCACCGGAGCGTGCCAGTTCACGCATATTGGCCTCAAACGCTGCGAGCAATGCCGCTTCGCCTGTCAGACCTGTTTCGTGAACTTTGCGGATTTGCTCGAGCATCCGTTTGTAGTCTTTCGGAATAACACGAACGAAATCCTTCGATTGGTGTTCCCAATCTTCCAATACACGCTTACCTGCTTCACTGCCCGTATAATTCACATGCTGCTCGATCAAGGTACGCAGCTCTACAAGCTCGTCTGCATCTTCGATATCTTCCAGCAGCACCATTTCCAGATTGCAACGACCTACGAAGTCGTGACTTGGATCAAGTACATACGCGATACCGCCAGACATCCCTGCGGCAAAGTTACGTCCAGTCGAGCCAAGCACTACGACACGTCCACCGGTCATATATTCACAGCCATGGTCGCCCACGCCTTCAACAACGACTTTTGCACCGGAGTTACGTACAGCAAAGCGCTCACCAGCGATACCGCTAATATAAGCTTCGCCACTTGTGGCTCCGTACAGTGCTGTATTACCGATAATAATATTTTCCTCAGCGGCGAATGTGGCTGCCGCATCTGGCTTCACGATAATTTTACCACCGGATAGACCTTTACCGACATAGTCATTACAGTCGCCTTCCACGCGAAGTGTAATTCCCTTCGGTACGAACGCACCCAGACTTTGTCCAGCCGAGCCTTTGAACGTAAACGAGATCGTATCATCCGGTAAACCGGCTGCACCGTATTTGAGCGTCACTTCGCTACCGAGAATCGTGCCTACCGCGCGATCGACGTTACAGATGTCGAGATTAGCTTGAACGGCTGTACCATTTTCCAGTGCTGGTGCTGCCAGTGGCAACAATTGACGCAGATCCAGCGTTTCTTCCAGCAGATGGTTCTGCTGCTGTACGTTGAAGCGCTCGCTGCCTTCTGGGAGCGCTGGCTGATGCAGCAGCACCGACAGATCCAGACCTTTTTTCTTCCAGTGTACGTCTGCCTGGGAAGCGTCCAAACAATCCAGACGACCTACCATTTCCTTCACGGTACGGAAGCCAAGCTCTGCCATAATTTCACGCAGATCCTGTGCAACGAACTTCATAAAGTTCACGACATGCTCCGGATCACCGGTGAAGTTTTTACGCAGCTCTGGATTCTGTGTCGCTACGCCGACTGGGCAGGTGTCCATTTGACAAACACGCATCATAATACAGCCGACCGAAACGAGCGGTGCTGTCGAGAAGCCATACTCCTCAGCGCCAAGCAATGCAGCAACTGCAAGGTCACGACCACTCAGCATTTTGCCGTCTGTTTCCAGTACGACACGATCACGCAGATTGTTCATAATGAGCGTTTGCTGCGTTTCCGCCAGTCCAAGCTCCCACGGCAGACCCGCATGACGGATCGAGCCCTGTGGAGATGCACCTGTACCGCCATCATAACCACTGACCAGAATTACATCAGCACGACCCTTTGCCACACCGGCAGCGATCGTACCTACACCTACCTCGGATACGAGCTTCACGTTGATGCGAGCACGTCGGTTGGCATTTTTCAGGTCATAGATCAGCTCTGCCAGATCCTCAATCGAATAAATATCGTGATGCGGAGGCGGCGAGATCAGACCAACACCCGGTGTGGAGTGACGAACTTCCGCTACCCACGGATATACTTTACGGCCAGGCAACTGTCCACCTTCACCAGGCTTCGCACCCTGTGCCATTTTAATTTGAATTTCATCAGCGTTGACCAGATAGTTGGACGTTACGCCAAAACGACCGGAAGCGACCTGCTTGATCGCACTGCGACGGGAATCGCCATTCGCATCTGGAATAAAGCGTGCAGGGTCTTCACCACCCTCACCGCTGTTACTCTTACCGCCAATACGGTTCATCGCAATAGCCAGACTTTCATGCGCTTCTTTACTGATCGATCCGAACGACATTGCGCCTGTTTTGAAGCGTCTCATGATCGATTCGATCGGCTCTACCTCTTCCAGTGGCACCGGAGCGCCATTAGGCTTCAGCTTGAGCAGGGAACGCAGCGTCAGATGCTTCTCGTTCTCACCATCCACCAGTGCAGCATACTTTTTATAGAGTTTGTAATCGCCTGTACGTACGGAATGCTGGAGCAGGTGGATCGTTTGCGGATTGAACATATGCTCTTCTCCGTCATTACGCCACTGGTAATCACCGCCGGAATCAAGTACACGGTCATTGCCGTCCTTGTCCGTAAACGCACGATTGTGCTGAGTAAGCGCCTCTGCCGCCACTTCTTCCAGACCGATACCGCCGATACGCGATGGTGTCCAGGTAAAGTATTGATCGATAAACTCTTGCTTCAAACCAACCGCTTCGAAGATCTGTGCACCGCGGTACGATTGAATCGTGGAGATACCCATTTTGGACAGGATTTTCACGACGCCCTTGGTCACAGCCTTGATGTAGTTTTTCACAGCTTTTTCATGCGAGATGCCGCGCAGCATACCCTGTTTGATCATATCCTGCATCGTTTCGAATACGAGATACGGGTTGACCGCACTGATACCGTAACCGAGCAGCAAGGCGAAATGGTGAATATCGCGCGGCTCGCCGGATTCCAGCAACAGGCTGACACGAGTACGTGTACCCTGACGGATCAAATGGTGATGCAGACAGGCAACCGCCAGCAATGCTGGAATCGCTGCATTTTCCTTATCCATGCCACGGTCGGACAGAATGAGGAAGTTATGACCTTTAGCGATAACACGGTCTGCCGCTTCGCACAGGTTCACCAGTGCAGCTTGCAATCCTTCAGCACCTTTGGCTGCGTCGAAGAAGATCGGAATCGTCATTGCTTTGAAGCCAGGACGACGTACATGACGTACTTTCGCAAATTCTTCGTTCGACAAAATCGGTGTATTCAAAATGATCTGACGACAGCTCTCCGGCTGCGGATCGAGCAGATTGCCTTCCGGTCCGAGCGATGTGGCTGTTGATGTTACGATCTCCTCACGAATCGCATCGATTGGCGGATTCGTTACCTGAGCAAATAATTGCTTGAAGTAGTTGTAGAGACGCTGCGGCTGCTCGGACAATACCGCCAGCGGTGCATCGTAGCCCATCGAAGCAAGTGCTTCTGCACCTGTCGATGCCATCGGCTCGATAACCTTACGCAGCTCTTCAAATGTATAACCAAATGCTAGCTGTAGCTGCTGCACATTGTCATGATCCGGTTGAATCGCTTCCGGTGCGTCTGGAACATCTTCCAGATTAACGAGATGCTCTTCCAGCCACTCCGCATACGGATGCTCAGAAGCAATCTGTTCTTTGATCTCTTCGTCGGAAATAATACGACCTTCCTGCGTATCGATCAGCAGCATACGGCCTGGACGAAGACGATCTTTGTATAGTACATTTTCCGGTGCAATATCGAGTACGCCGACTTCAGAGGACAGAATAATACGGTCATCCTTCGTTACATAATAACGTGCCGGACGCAGTCCATTACGGTCCAGAATCGCGCCGATCTGGATACCATCGGTGAATGCCATTGCGGCAGGTCCATCCCAAGGCTCCATCAGACAGCTATGGTATTGGTAAAATGCTTTTTTCTTCTCATCCATTGTATCGTGGTTGCTCCACGGCTCAGGCACCATCATCATGGCCACATGAGGCAGGGAACGTCCATTCAGGTACAGGAATTCAAGCGTGTTATCAAACATCGCTGTATCCGAGCCATCCGGGTTAATAACCGGACGTACCTTATCCAGGTCGTCGCCAAACACGTCGCTCTCGAACAGCGATTGACGCGCATGCATCCAGTTCACATTACCGCGCATCGTGTTGATCTCACCATTGTGGATCATGAAGCGATATGGGTGGGCACGATCCCAGCTTGGGAATGTGTTCGTGCTGAAACGAGAGTGAACAAGGGCCATAGCCGATTCAAATGCATCGTCACGCAGATCAAGATAGAACTCGCCTACCTGGATCGTTGTCAGCATGCCTTTGTATACAACTTTGCGACAGGACAGACTTGGCACGTAGAATGTTTCGCCACCTGCTGCTTCCGCATAACGGATCTGACGCTCTGCCACTCTGCGAATCACATACAGCTTGCGTTCAAAAGCAAGCTCGTCTGCATTGTGCAGCGATTCGCCACGTCCGATAAAAAACTGGCGTACGACAGGCTTTGCCGCCTTAGCGGATTTGCCCAGTGTGCTGTCATCGGTCGGCACGGTACGAGCACCGAGGAAAACCTGACCTTCCTGCTCGACAATGTCCTTCAATAACGCTTCATGACGTTCACGCAATTCCTCGTCACGGGACAGGAACACCATCGCTACGCCATACTGGCCTTTTTCAGGGAGTTCAAATCCATTAGCCTTTGCTTCCTTTACGAAGAAGGAATGCGGAATCTGCACCATAATTCCGGCTCCGTCACCGGAATTCGGTTCGCTTCCCTGGCCGCCGCGATGCTCCATGTTTTCGAGCATGGTCAGTGCTTGACTGACAATCTGGTGACTAGGTGTTCCTTTGATATGCGCGGTAAATCCCATACCGCAGGCATCTTTTTCAAACTGAGGATCATATAGACCCTGCTTCGGAGGTAAACCTGTAATGTTCATAATACGCAACCTTTCTATTATGAAGTGACTGTCAAGAGATGAGCCAGAGGACGGCCGGACGAAGATACATGCTTCTAATGGTAGGGTATACAAAACAGGCTGCTCATTCCATACAGTATCATCTACAATATTTGTACATATTGTACAAGACGGTGACGGAAGCAGCCTATGTTTGGATATAAGTTAGAAGTAGCAGGCGAAGAATAAATATCCACTTTGATGAGATTCAAGCAACTTATTTAGCTATGTGATATTGCTGTAACCTTCGTTAGTTTTATACATTTTAACACTGACCTTACATGATGGCAATTCAAACTTTTTATATATGCGATAAATTATTATTTTGCGTCAAAGCATTAGTGTGATAACGTAACGCATTACATATAGTGTATGATTATACATTAAAATTAATAAATAATTCAATAGATTTATAGATAGGGCTCGTTTCGGCTCATCCAAACTGAGCGAGCGGAAATGGCCGCTATACATAAAAGCAATAGAAAACAAAAACGGACAGCCCCCTGAAGGACTGTCCGTACCATGTATAAAACGAGCGCAAATCGTATGCTATTCAAGCCAGCTTAATAGCCTGCTCTTCATCTTCCTATGAGGTGATCGGAATCTTTCCTATCCGCACAGCCACTCTACATGATTGGTTGATGACGGATATCGCCATCCGTTAAAGCAACGAATGTTGTGGTGGATGATCGAGGTCACATATAAGTCGTCATATAACCCATACGCAGATATGAGACATGCCCGGCTTAGATTGCCTGTGACTTCATTAGCTCATGCCCTCGTAACCTCTATAGGCACATCAGCTTACGGCTTCACAGCCTATAGCTACAACGTCATGAGCTTACAGCTCGACGCTTTCGCCTACTTTCAATGCCGTTCCCTTGATTCCCTTCGCTTCCAGCTCAGCGACAAATGCATCGCCATCCTGTTCGATTGGTGGGAATGTATTATAGTGTACCGGGATGATATGCTTTGCCTTCACCCATTCAGCCGCGTATAACGCATCCTCAGGTCCCATTGTGAAAAAGTCACCGATTGGCAGTGCAGCCACGTCGATGCTGTTCATTTCACCGATCAGCTTCATATCACCAAACAGTGCGGTGTCACCGGCATGATACAGCGTTTTGCCGCCCATTGTTAACAGGATACCTGCTGGTTCTCCAAGGTATACATTTTGTCCGTCCAGCTCGTTAGAGGAGGAATGGAATGCCAGCGTGTATTTTACCTTGAAGCCATCAAACTGCTTGGAGCCGCCCAGATTCATACCAACGGTCTCTCCTGCACCCTTCGCTGCTGCATATTGCGCCAGCTCGACAACGGCGATAACCGGACAATTGTTGTTTTGCGCGATTTCGACAGTATCTCCAAAATGGTCACCATGTCCATGCGTCAAAATGACAGCGTCCACCTTTATATCATTTACATCAACATCAACCTGCGGATTGCCGGACAGGAAAGGATCAATAATGACCTTTTTACCGCCTTCTTCCACAAGCAGACAGGATTGTCCATAGTACGTAATCTTCATCAATAAAGCACCTCCGCAATAAAATGAATGGTGTAGCCACCGTCTATTTTATCACCAAAATACATGCATTTGTAACTTTTCCGATGCAGGTCACTCGTTAATACAGCCATTGCGCAAAATCGAATATAGATGAAATTGCTGAATTATTTGTAGAACGTATGATGTCCTATCTTCTTTACAACAGTCTGAGAATTTGGAATCGCAAAATCAGTCGCCAGTGATAGCGACACAAAATAATACGTATTATCCGGTACTTCCTTATGTCCTTGTAGCGCTTCGCGGACAGCTTTAATCGAATCGGCATTGGGCTTAACGCGCTCAAAGCGACCATTGGATACCGGTGAAAATTGATATTTTTGATACAGTACACCTTTAATCGTGTCGGGGAAATTAGCGGACCGTAGCCGGTTCAAGACAACGTTGGCAACTGCCACTTTGCCTTCGTACGGTTCACCTTCAGCTTCTGCCATTACAATTCGTTCCAGCATCAGCCGTTCTTTATCTGACAATGCGTAGGTCCAGGTTGCCTGGGAATGGTTATCCTGGGAAAGCAGCTTTGTCCGAGTAAAGTATAATTTGGTGGGGGTGGTATTGCCGATGGATGCACCTGCCGTGATTGCTGCAGCTTTATTCGCCTTCGCCTGGGCGACCTGTGTGCGTTCCTTTTTTGCCTGTGCAGCCTGTTGCTGCTTAGCGAGTGTCGCTTTGTTCGCTTTTGCCTGTTGAATCAGATTACGTGTATGTGTGTCATTCCAGTCCATAAACGTACCTGTCGTACTGCTCCTGTCTTTTTGTGCATACGAAACAGCACCTGCTGACTGCGCACCCCACGCGGGCAGCTTAGTGAATGTTTGACTATGTGTCGTATGATTATTCGCCATCCAGAACGGAAGGCACATGACAAATATAAAAAGCACGCCGAGCAGAGGCGTAATCCACTGATTGCGTCTAATAAACTCCATGTTTTTCCTCCAATAACGTTGGCATACTCCAATTCTATGTAACCGTTAGACCTTCCATTTGAATACACCAACATCCAAATTTTGAATCATAAGCAAATTACATGGATTCTCGGATACACCCCGTATCCGAAAAAAGAGCCAACTTGATAATCGATATCCGATCGACGGATACCCGGACAATCATCGATGTCCGTGATGTAAAAATACGTCTCGTTTCCCCTAAAAGAACACTGCCTTTTGCAGCACGAAGTATATTATTATAGTTCCATTGCTTTTGTCAAATTGACAAAAACAAATTTTTAGAGTAGTACAGCTCCTGTAAGCGGAAAACAACCTGCTAACTCATACATTGGAATCTGCCCCATTCGGGTACAATACAGAACAACATCCTCCACCTGCCAGACCATTTTGTCTAGCCTTATATCCTCTGCCAAAGAAGCAGCAAACGGCTCGGCTCCGGCATATTTGCGAGCTACCGTAATATGTGGATGATAGGGCCGATTCTCCGCCTTAAATCCTAGCGCTTCACAGGCATGTACAATATCCTGCTGTAACGCACACAATGCTGATCGGTCCCCCTCCGGGTCGATCCACCATACACGCGGACGTTCAGGCAAGCCAAAGTATCCTGAACTACCGAGCTGTAAGTCAAAGGGTGAATGTGCCGCTACTGTAGCTGCAAGTGTCTGTGACAGCTCCGGCAATGCAGCGCGATTCACATCCCCGTAAAACTGAAGTGTAATGTGAAAGTCGGCTGTGGCTGTCCATTTGCGAAATGCATACTGCTGCTGTATCGAATGACTCCATGCTGCCAGACGCTGTTGCGCCTCCCCTTTTACAGCAATTGCAGCAAATACACGCTCCTGATCCATACCGGTTGCCACTATCGACACTCCCCTCAGCTTATCCAGACTTCTTTATTCGTCAACGATGCAGCACATGCGCCTGCACGTAAAGCAGCTATTTCAATAATTGTGCCTGTCTGATCATCATTTATCCGAACACACGTTCCTGACGAATGCAAATAGTATACACCAATCTGACGTTAAGTGCAAAGTTTAAAAGAAGCCCCATCGGTGTAATGCATTCTGTTTGGTTCGGTTAGCTAAATTTGATATCATTTAAAAGGTAGCCGATTGTGCGTACTGTTCAACAAATGAATCGGTAGGGTTCCCAACACGAGGAGGAGATTGTTCTATGTCCAAGATCGTTTTCCTGCAACATTTAAGTGAAGAGCAGAAGCAGCAAGTTCAGACAGCCGCTCCTCATGATGAGATTGTCGCTATCCCTGTAAAAGAGGCCACCGAGCAAGATCTGGCAGATGCCGAGATTATCGTAGGCTGGTCACGAAAATTTCAAGATTTTATTCTGTCCCCGAACTGTGCTGTCAAATGGGTACAGGCATGGTCAGCAGGAGTCGATAAAATGCCACTGGCGGAGCTAGAGCAAAAGCAAGTGCTGCTTACAAGTGCGAACGGTGTGCATACGATCCCGATCTCCGAGCAAATTTTTGCGTATATGCTAGCCTTTAGTCGTAATCTACATCAAGCGATCCGTAATCAATCGAAGGCACGCTGGGATGAGAGCGGACGATTCAGTGAGCTACACGGCAAGACGATTGTGGTCGTTGGTGCTGGCAATATCGGCATCGGCACGGCGCGTCTGGCACGGGCATTTGGTATGAAGACGGTCGGCGTACGTCGCTCCGGGCAGTCGCTGGATGAATTTGATACGATGTACCGGATGGAGCAGCTTGATGAAGCACTCGGCGTTGCCGATGTGGTCGTGAATATTTTACCGCTGACGGAACAGACACGAGGTCTGTTTGATGAAGGACGATTCGCTGCGATGAAGCAGGAGGCGCTGTTCATCAACGTCGGACGCGGTGCGACCGTACACACCGATGATCTGGTGACTGCCTTGCAGCAAGGAACGATTGCCGGTGCAGGGCTGGATGTATTCGATCCCGAGCCATTACCGGAGGATCATCCGCTCTGGTCGATGGAACAGGTGATTATTACGCCGCATATTGCTGGCAGCAATGAGCATTACACCGACCGTGTAATGGAGATTTTCCTGACGAATCTGAAAGCCTATAAGCAGGGTGAAGCATTACCTGTTAATCTGGTGGATTATTCCAGCGGTTACTAAGCGTTAAGCGAATAGTGTGATGAGCTATTCAGCCGCTTCTTCAGTTCATAAGCTGCATATTCTACAATAAAATATAAAAAAGGCTCAATTCCTTTATATGGAAGAGAGCCTTTTTTTATTCACTTTTATGTTTAAACGAATTGTCAGATTGGCTAAGTGAGAAAGCTATTTTACAAATCATTGTATCGGACGGAATTGGATAAATCACCCAGCCAGTACGCCTAAAACCTATGCTAGATTGCTCGCCATGACAGTAGAGTCGAACCTGAGCTTCGCTTCATCCCGAGACCAAGCAACAAACAAATGCTCAACAGTCCGAATCACATCCTTATTAAATGAAATAGCTGAATCGCCATTCATCCTGCTGCATAAATATGACTAACCAGTATCATTATTACTTTATTGTGTACAATCCGTCGAAAAGTACCGGATCACTTTCGCTAGCTGCAAAACTTTTATTCTACAGCATCTTGAATGTGCTACTGTAGCCATACCAAAATGGTTCCTTGTGACTGCCATAGCTTGCATCTATTCGCAATATTTTGCTTACTACTGTTACGTACGAATGAAGCATAACGATATATGCGTACGATTAGCCCAGCGATTGTGTAGCCGATAACCATCTAGCAGCCTGCTCATACACATGCATGCGATCATCATAGCGATCCAGCGGACAGATCAGCAGTAGCTCATCTGCATCATATTCGTGCAATAGCTGATGCATCCGCTCGGGTAAAGTATCCGGTCCGCCTACGATCGGCTGAGGCATCTCTTCACCGATAGCAGCAAGTCCAACTGGCGATTGCTTCCATTGTGCGTATAGCTCCTGCGCTTGCTGCTCAGTTGAAGCGGCAATTACTTTGGTCGCCAGTATAACTCTAGCTTCCTGGCGGGACGGAGAAGGCTGGAATTGCTCGCGATACTGAGCAATAGACGCTTGCCCATCACTTGAGCTCATAAAATGACCAAACACATAGCCTGCCCCATTCTCGGCTGCCAGCGTAGCGCTTTTGCGATTCGTACCAAGCAGCCATAGCTGCGGCGCATATGTGGCGACCGGTCGTGCTGTAACAGGGGCTCCTTCTACTGTATACCGATCCTCCAGCAAATGGCGCAGATCGCGTACACGTTCCGGCATCTCCGCGACATGAGCAAGATAATTGCCGCTCAATCCAATCGTTGCATGCGCGGAGCCACCGGGTGCTCGTCCAATCCCTAGATCGATACGATCCGGGTATAATGCCGACAGCATGCGAAACGTCTCGGCGACCTTCATCGCGCTATAATGCGGTAACAATATAGCTCCCGAACCGAGTCGAATCGATGACGTGCGCACACCAATATGTGCAATCAGCACTTCCGGCGCTGTGCAGGCAAGCTGCGTCATATCATGATGCTCGGATAGCCAGAATCGCGTATAGCCCCATTGCTCTGCCGCAATCGCTAGCTGCACTGAACGCTCCAGCGCCTCCTCTGGCGACGCCTGCTCCAGCAGTGGCGACATATCTAGTATGCCCAGCGGAACGGGCGTATTGTGATCGTTCATGCTGCTCCCTCCTTCCGCTGACGGTCCACCTTCAATCCACATCATAGATCGAGCCGACCTTCAGACCGTACAGCTCGTTATAAATTTTCTCGGCAAACGCATCGGTCATACCGGCAATATAATCAATAATCATACGTTCCCATGTCCATACCGGATGATCGCTTGCCTGATCCTGTTCGAATCGTTGTAGCCAATCAGACGGCATAATCGCCATCGACGTTTCCTGATCGATAAATGCCTTCCACAGGCGGCGAATAATCCATTCGCTGCGTTTTTGCAGACGTTGTACGCGCAGATCGCGAATCATCGTCACCCAGGCAAAGCTTTTCAATACGCTAACCGTTCGCAGCATATCGTCATCCTCACGTCCCTGACTGACAAACGTGATCTTTTTCCAATCGGCTTCATCGATAACGCCAAGCTGGCTTACAAAATGATTTACCCAGTATGCCTTAACCTCACGCCGGGTGCGGGAATAATCGTTGCCACATGTCGGCAGCTTCTCACGCCATACGCGCAGATAAGCGGTTAAGACCTGCTCCACCTTCACCGCGATACCATCATACTCCCAATCCTTCCAGAACCAGTCTTCCAGCGTCATAATCTTCTCGATAATGAGCTTATGGATATGTGGATCATTCATAAAGTGCTCATGTACTTCAATCTTGCCTGCCTTGATGCCATCCTCCAGATCATGTGCCGAATACGCGATATCATCGCACAGATCCATCAGTTGAGCTTCCAGCGTCGTTTTACCATCGGGAATGCCCCAGCGATGACGGATAGCACGGATATATTCCCACTCCCGCTCGTATAGTCCCTTTTTATTATCCATCCCCGAATACGGATACTTATTAATGCCAAGCAATACGGCATCACATAAATTCAATCCATCCAGATTCTCACGCTTTTCCAAAAACATAATTAACCGGAAATTATGCGCATTGCCTTCAAAATGCTCATACTTTGCGCGCATCTCCGTATGGATACGCTCATACTCCTGCTCGGTCACCGATTTGCCGCGCAGTGCCTCGACTGTTTTACTGGCAATCCAATCATCCAGAATGCTCGCTAGCACCTCTTCTCCTTTGTGACCAAAAGGTGGATGACCAAAGTCATGGGCAATCGACGCACACTCCACTACTTCGGGATGAATAATCAAGCCCGGATTGTCCGCTTGATCCTCACGAATCTCTGGATGTCGGGTAAGCAGGCTCTTCGCTGCCTGACGGGCAATCTGAGCGACCTCCAGCGAGTGAGTGAGGCGTGTACGATAATAATCGCCTGTTCCCGCGCCAAACACCTGCGATTTCCCCTGCAAACGGCGAAAGGTCGGCGAATGAATTAAGCGCGAATAATCACGTTCATAGGCTTCACGTGAAGCTTCATGTTTATCTTCAGCATACTGACGGTGCTCGCGCAGCGTCTTCAATTGTGCAAATTTGTCCATGGCATTGTTCTCCTGTCAGTTCGGCATCCTATTTGTTCATAGTTGGAGTGATTATACACGCTTTTTGCATTGGCGAAAAGATCAACGGACAAATCCGTTTGCCGATGGCAGTGTGTAAGCCTTCTCTTTACCTTATAGGATCATATCGGTTCAGTGGGGGCTGGTATACAGGGTGAATCTAATTATGCTGAATCCCTTTTGCTTTGCTGGAATGGCTTGCTAGTGGAGCACCATAATTAGAAGATCGCTAACACGGTCAGATGATTCGAGTGTTCAGCTATCTATCTGCTCATATGCAGGACATTTGCTCTGAAAATAATAGCGATTAAGACTTGTACAGAATTGTATTTTTCACACATCAATTTACGCATGTATTTACACATATATTATAGAAGAAAAAAATCCGGACCTGGGGTCCGGATGCTATAAAAATATCGTTCGAGCGAAATGGAATCAACCATACCATTGTCTCTTCAAGCTAATCAACAGAATGCTAGAATAGCAGAAGAATGTGCTAGACACGCGTATTGGCTACCTATTTTAGCTTCCTGTCCTGCCTCTTTTAGATGGATAAGGTCGCCTGACGTATAGCAAGTGGTTAGCGATTTTTCAGCTTGGGATCGAAGGTGTCGCGAAGTCCATCACCCATCAGGTTGAAGCCGAGCGAGGTGAGCAAGATGCATACCCCCGGGAAAATAACTGTCCACGGTGCTGTCTGGATAAATTGACGCGAATCGGACAGCATTTTGCCCCATTCCGGCTCCGGCGGCTGTGCGCCAAGACCGAGAAATCCAAGACCTGCTGCTTCAATGATGGCTGTTGCGACGCCCAGTGTACCCTGTACAATAAGCGGCGTCAGACTGTTCGGTAAAATATGCCGGAACAGCAAACGTGTATCCCGTACTCCAATCGCCCGTGCCGCTGTAATAAACTCCTCCTGCCGCAGCGATAGCACACGCGCACGGACGAGTCTGCCGTATGTTGGTATGTTGACGATCGCAATCGCATACAGCGCATTTTGCAGCGATGGCCCGAGAATGGCAACGATCGCAATCGCCAGCAAAATCCCCGGAAAAGCGAGCAAAATATCGAAGAAACGCGAAATGATCATATCAACCCATTTGCCATAAAAGCCAGCTATCAGTCCGAGTAAAGTACCGATGACAATCGAACCAATTACCGATAGAAAGCCGACCCATAAGGAGATGCGCGCGCCATAGATCGTACGGGTGAAAATATCCCGTCCGAGATCGTCCGTACCGAACCAGTGCTTGGCGGAAGGAGGCTGAAGCCGATCCGCCAGCACCTGTGCGGTATATTCATAACGGGTAATCCACGGTGCCAGCAGGGCGAGCACAATAAATAATAGTACGATAATCAGCCCGACGACAGCGGTACGGTTACGCATAAATAGACGAATACCGTCACGCCACGGACCGGAGCGAACCGTTTGGGCTGATCTGTCTGATCCTGTACCCAGCGAAGCCTGTGTCATGGAATCACCTCTACTTGTACTGGATACGCGGATCAAACCATGCGTACAGAAGATCCACCAGCAGATTAATAAGAACGAAGATAAGCGCAATAATCAGAATGCCGGATTGAATGACTGGATAGTCCCGGTTGCTGATCGCTTCATAAATATAGCGTCCGACACCCGGCCAGGCAAAAATCGTCTCGGTAAGCACCGCACCGCCCAGCAGCGAGCCGGTCTGGATACCGATGACAGTGAGTACCGGAATGAATGCATTTTTCAGACCATGCCGATAAATGACCAGAAATTGCGAGATGCCTTTGGCTTTGGCGGTACGGATATAATCAGACTGCATCACTTCCAGCATACTGGAGCGTGTCATCCGGGCAATAACGGCCATTGGAATCGTACCAAGCGCAACGGATGGCAAAATTAGATGCTTGATCACCGTCCATAGCTGTGACCATTGACCCGACAGCATCGCATCCAGCACATAAAATCCGGTAATGCTCTCCAGCGGATCACGCTGATTCATTCGACCGATCGATGGCAGCCAGTGCAGCTTGTTCGCAAAAATCCACTGCTCCATCAGACCAAGCCAGAAGATCGGCATCGATACACCAACAAGCGCAATGAGCATACAAACGTAATCAAACCATGAACGGTGCTTCCAGGCGCTTATAATGCCCGCATTTACACCGATAATGATCGCAAACAGCATACTCGCAAATGTTAATTCAATCGTCGCTGCCAGATACGGACCGATCTCCTCTGTAATTGGCGCTCTTGTCCGAATCGAGCTGCCCAGATCGCCTGTGAGCAAATCACCCAGGTACGCGGTATATTGCTCCAGCCACGGACGATCCAGTCCAAGCTGCTCACGTAGCGCCTGCTTGGACTGTTCTGTTGCTTTTTCACCTAAAATGGTATCTGCTGGATCGCCCGGAATCGCATGAATGATCGAGAAAACGATCAGCGTCATTCCCAATAGGACCGGAATCAGCACCAGCAGTCTTTTTACAATGTAGGAACCCATATGGATGCTCACCCGCTTTGTGTTCTTTATACGTTTGGTCTAGCTAACCAAACAAAAATTACTGCTCCATGTACACATCTGCGTAAGGCTCAGAGCCAGTCGGTGAAGGGGTATAGCCTTTCACTTTGGCACTTGCCGCCAGCAGTGGTGTGGAGTGAACAAGTGGAATCCACGGTGCATCCTCTTTTATGATTACCTGAGCCTGCTCATACAGCTTCGCGCGTGCATCCTGATCCGTTTCACGTTGTGCTTGTACAAGCAGCTTGTGCAGCGGTTCGCTGGCATACTGACTGTAGTTGTTACCGCCAATCGAATCTTTATCCAGCAGCGGGTAGAAGAAGTTGTCCGGGTCGCCGTTATCGCCTGTCCAGCCGATCATGTACAGGTCGTCCTTCTCACCTTTGCTCAAATCATCCAGATAGGTTGCCCACTCTGGCGATTGAATGTTGACTTTGACACCAATCTGAGCA
The DNA here is from genome assembly GCA_039595515.1 of Paenibacillus sp. Taxonomy (GTDB): domain Bacteria; phylum Bacillota; class Bacilli; order Paenibacillales; family Paenibacillaceae; genus Saccharibacillus. The sequence goes on from JBCNLJ010000019.1 coordinate 40,345, forward strand.
AAGCTCGCCTGGATAACTTCAGCGACCTTTTTGCCATCCGGCATATATGGACGCGATACAGGCATCGCATAGAAGGTCAGCTCCTGATCGATTCCGTTCGGGAAGCCTGCTTCTGCGAGCAATTGTTTTGCTTTTGCCAGATCGTAGTCATAGTCTTTGATCGTGGAATTGTAGCCCCATAGTGTTGGCGGAATCGGATTCACCGCAGCTTCAGCCTGTCCAGCATAGAACGCCTCGATGATGCTTTTCTTATCGACAGCATGGTTAAGGGCTACACGTACTTTGGCATTATCAAATGGCTTCTTCTTCAGGTTGAAGCCGATATAGGCCACGTTAAATGGAGGACGGTTGAACTTTTGCAGCTCGGAATTGCCTTCCAGCGTAGCCAGATCGTCCGGGCTCAGATCCTCCATCAGATCGATCTCACCATTTTGCAGCGCATTAAAGCGAGCGGTATTATCTGGAATCGAGCGAATGATAAGCTGATCCATTTTAGGCAGACCCTGTTGCCAGTAGTTCGGGTTCTTTTCCAATGTGATCGAGTCGCTGCGTTTCCATTCTTTGAATACGAATGGACCTGTGCCTACCGGATTGGATTTGAATTCAGCGCCTTCTTTTTCCACTGCTGCCGGGCTGGCAATCGAGAATGGAGGCATAGCGAGATTTTGCAGGAATGGTGCCTGTGGATGGTTAAGCTTGAATTCTACCGTGTAATCATCAACCGCTTTCACGCTGGCGATCGTCCGGGCATCCTCAGGACCAAACATCGAGTCATAATAATCAAACGAATCGCCCTCAAACTTATACTTACTCTTCGGATCGCTCCAGCGATCAAAGTTGAATACAACTGCTGCTGCGTTGAAATCTGTTCCGTCATGGAACTTTACACCCTGACGCAGCTTGAATGTATACGTCAAGCCGTCATCAGAAATTTGCCAGCTTTCTGCCAGCGCAGGCTCTACCTCTGTCGTGCCGGATTTGTAAGCAAGTAAAGGATCAAACACTTGCTGGGCGATCTTGAGTGATTCGCCATCCGTTACAATCGCCGGATCAAGAGCTGCCGAGTCACCGCCACGCCCAACAATTAACGTGCCGCCTGCACTTGCAGTCTCTCCTCCTTCTCCAGATGCTGCAGGTTCAGACGATGTGTTGCCGCCTCCACCACTGCAACCGGCAACGATCAAAGCAAAGGACAACATGAACACGATGACAAAGATTCCGTATTTTTTCAAATTCCTTTTCCCCTTTCAGCATGTAGATCTGAGTCTATCCACCATATGTATACAATTTTTATGAATCCTTATGTAATATTGTATGAATTCCAAATGTATGGAATAGACCGCGAGTGAATACAATGTACATTACATATCTTTATTTGGCAACATATTTTACAGCAGTTCTTTTTATTTATATTTATATGACTTAAAACGTCAGATATAAAAGAAAATAACCTATATTTTTCTATTTTAGATATAATATTTTGGATATTTAATAATTGTACCTATGCCATTTCAGGTCAGAAATGCTGTGATATAGAGCACATATTACATTTCAATCATTACTTTTATGTATTTTATTCCATATATAGTGATCTAAATCAATTTTTTTACATACTAAGCTAACAAATCTATTCCCAGCGCTAATATAAAGCTGATAGAATGAATAAGAATTGATTCAAAAGGAGGCTTATTTTACTTATGTTCAAAGGCAAAACGATTTTCGCATTAGCCATGTCAGCATTTATGACTTTTAGTGCTGCAAGTCTGGCAGGCGCTGCCGCTCCGGCTACATTGACTGTAGATGGAATTAAGCAGCAAATGCAGCAGGATGCTGGCACAGGCACACATATCACACTGTTACATACGAATGACGTCCATGCTCATGCGGTTGAAGAATCCCCGTCTATGGGTCTGGCGAAAATTGCCGGACTGGCTGATCTGTATCGCGCAGCTAATCCGAATACACTGCTGCTAGATGATGGCGATGCGGTGCACGGTACTTCCTTCGCTACACTGGTGCGTGGCGAAAGCATGATTCAGGTAATGAACAAAATGGGTTATGCAGCAATGGAGCCAGGTAACCACGAATTCGATTACGGCTATGAGCGTCTGCTGGAGCTTGCTAAAATGGCCAACTTCCCTGTTATTTCCTCCAATATCGTGCAAAAGGATACGGGTAAAGCTCCATTTGAGCCGTATATTATCCGTGAAGTAGATGGCGTAAAAATCGGTATCTTCGGTCTGGAAACACCGGAGACAGCCTACAAAACGAATCCAAACAATGTAAAAAATGTAGAGTTCACTGATCCAACTGAAGCTGCTCGCAAAATGGTAGCTGAGCTAAAAGGCAAAGTGGATGTGATCGTAGCCCTTGGACATATCGGTATGGACCAATCGACTGAGGAGACAAGCATCGATATCGTCAAAGCCGTACCAGGCATCGATGTGTTCATTGACGGTCACAGCCATACACTGCTGACAAATGGTCAGACTGAAAATGGCACGCTGATCGCCAGCACAGGCGAATACGGCGAGCATCTGGGTGTCGTTGATCTGTGGGTCGACAAAGGCGCTGTTACGAAAAAAGAAGCCTACACGATCGATGAAAAAGCGGCTGCTAATGTTACTCCAAATGCAGAAGTAGCTAGCCTGATCGATTCGATCAAAGCATCTCAGGAGCCTATCCTGAACGAGGTTGTCGCTCAATCTCCAGTGGCGCTTGAAGGCGCACGCGAAAAAGTACGTGCTGGCGAAACGAATCTGGGCGACCTGATCACCGATGCCATGCGTTCGATCTCCGGTGCCGATGCAGCGATCACCAATGGCGGCGGTATCCGCGCTTCCATCGATGCGGGTCCGGTAACAAAAGGCGAGATCGTTACGGTGCTTCCATTTGGTAACCTGGTTATCTCGATCAAAGTAACAGGTAAAGATATTCTGGCTGCACTTGAAAATGGAGCAACCGACTATCCAACACCAAAAGGTGCATTTGCTCACGTATCGGGCATTACGTACAAAATCGATACATCCAAGCCTGCAGGCAGCCGTGTACATTCTGTAACGGTTGGCGGTAAAGCACTGGATCTCAGCAAAACATACAATCTCGCAACGAATGACTTTATGGTTGCAGGTGGTGACGAATATAAAATGTTCGTTGGCAAGCAGCAAACAGGTACGTACGGTACACTGGATGAGGCGCTGATCGAATATATGCAGAAAAAAGGCAGCACAAGTCTCACTTCCGGTAAACGTATTACCGAAGCAGCGACGCCTGCCACTACACCGGCTACAAGCACACCAACAAAGCCTGCAACGCCAGCGAAACCAGCAACACCTGCAAAACCGACAACGCCAGTTAAGCCACCTGCGACGACAACGCCAGCAGAACCGATCAAGACCGTACCTGCACCACCGTTATCCGGTGATGGTGATGTGTACGTGGTGAAAAGCGGGGATACACTGTATTCCATCGCCAAAAACCACGGCACAACCTGGAAAGTGCTGCGCGATCTGAACGATCTGAAAAATCCGCACTGGATCTATCCAGGTCAGAAGCTGGAACTTCCAACTGCATCGTAAGCGGGTGTACATTTAAATGGATATTTCAAATTCAGATGAATGAGAATAGCAGGCAGATGTAGTTAGGATCGTGAATGCAGCAATCTGCAAACAGGTTACTTTACCGATTTCCTGCTAGGTTCATTCTATGTAAACCGACATAACAAAAAGGCGATCCGAAGCTTTTCTCATTTGTATAGCTCTTTTGGCAGACAAGCAGCAGGTTCCTGTAATGAGGAACGTATAGTTGCTGACGTCATGCCAAAGGAGCGCTACGAATGAAAGAGCGCGGATCGCCTTTTACTTATAATGCACGAAGCTGCTTCGTGCTTCGTGCTTCGTGCTTCGTGCTTCGTGCTTCGTGCTTCGTGCTTCGTGCTTCGTGCTTCGTGCTTCGTGCTTCGTGCTTCGTGCTTCGTGCTTCGCAAGGATGGTATATTCCTCTGTCGAATCGGTCAACTTGTGTTCCGTGTATCAGCCCTGGCGAGTCGTGCCATTTTTCGGATTGAAGGCTAGCTCAAATAAGCCAGTTGCCGCAAGCCCTGCCAGACCGCCGGACCACAATCTTGGCACAAGCATCAGCTCGGTAAACGGATACGCTACCGCTCCAATCAATAACCCTACGACCAGTCCAATCAAAGGCACGATGTTTTTCGGCACATTGACCGTCGTCTTCACAAGCTGCACCAGTGCAAGCACCACAACAGCCAGCGTAGATGCAAATGCCAGTACGCTGTTCAGTAGATCATTTGTCATGTCGTTGTCCTCCTTGAATAGTTATATAGGTGTTACTTGTAGCAAGTACAATAAGCTAGATTGGTACATAAATGACTCTATTGGCATACTGATTACGATTGAAGGATACTAAGTTTTACATTAGATCGCTTCATCTCATCTATGCCCTGATGCCTGTACCACATTCCCACTCACTATGCACGTCTCTGTTTCGGTTGCCTCTTTTAAATCAACCCTTTACGATCAAGCACCGTCAGCAGGCGGTAAAAGTCATAGCTTCCACCATCGCTATCCTGAATTAGCCCTGCCGCTTCTGCCTTTTGCACCGCTTCACTTGCCCAGGCTGGAATTGGCATGGCATGGTTTTGCTCCACCTTTTGCAGACGCTGATCCACACCGGAAATACTTGTTTTCAGCAGATCGCGACTGTCTGTCAGCGAAGCAATACGATCGGCCTGTGCTTTTACTGTCGCTTGCAATGCATCAAAAGCTTTTTTCTCATCTGTAGTCATTGGCTTGTCACCTCCCTGCGCTCCACCAGTATTAGTTGTATAATGCGCCTTCAAATCATCCAGTGTGCCACGATACACATTCAGATCGACACCACCACTGATGCCACTCACCTGACCGGAATCGGTATATTGCCAGAAATGCCATGCCTTCCAGGCAGGCGCATCGTCAGGCACTCGTGTATTGCTATAACGGGCGATCCATAGATCGTAGCTGCTCAGCGCAGAGCTAAAATTTTGAGCAAACGCATTGCCGGTATACACGATCGGCTTGCGACCACTTAAACGCTCCACCTCCTGCAAAAAAGCAATTGCCACCGAATTGATCGCACTCTGGCTCAAATTGCCTGGATTGCTCTCATAATCCATCACCGGCGGCAGCTCAAAGCGCTTAGCCCCGCCTGCCTCCTGCAAACGACTCACAAAATTCGCTGCCTCCAGCTTCGCATCAGCAACATTTACCGCATTTACAAAATGATACGCTCCCACGAGCATCCCTGCCGCCCGCGCACCGTTCACATTGACCAAAAACTGCTTATCCTGATAGCTCTTGCCCTCGGTAGCTTTAATAAATACAAATTGATTACCGGAAGCCTTCACACGGCTCCAGTCGATACTTCCCTGCCAGTGGGAGACGTCGATTCCTTGCACATTATCCTGTTTTTTGTTCTGCATCACTATCGATCTCCTCTGATTTTTCTTCCTTTATAGCTTCCGGCTGTGCTTCTGGAACCAATATTGGATTCTCAATCGGCTTTGTCTTTGATTCAAAAATACTCACAGCATTTCGCAAAATGTCTGGCATTGGTAAACCCATTTTTCCTACATTTTCGATCATAGACAGTAGCTCATTAGCGATATAGAAAAAAACCACAGCATCCTGAAAAACACTCAACTTCAGAGCAGAATCAATGAAATGTGCAACTGTAACGATCAAAAAAATAGCAACCTTACGAGTAGCACCATAAAATGCCTGGCGACTCTTCAACTCTCCTCGCATCCAAGCAGCTGCCCACCCAGTCAACCAATCAACAATAACGAGTATAAGTAATAAATGAATTAACACGCCCCACCCTCCAAACGCATAGCTTACAACTATCCCGAAGGCAGTTGCTGCTACTTTGATGATCTGCGCCATTTCGTCCCCCACCCCTAACTCACCCTCTCTATCTCTAGTGTGTGTATAAAAAAACGCCGTACGGCGTTTTTAGCTATTAACCACCCCAACAATCAAAGTTACCTGATGTAGCACTGCTATAATTGACACTTCCTGTAGTACGAACTCCAAAGCGGACACCTCCATCGATCCTAAACCCGCTTGCTGTGATTCGTCTCCAAGTTGTCAATTGGTTTCTGGAACTTTCCTTCCAATTGATCCAGACATACCCTGGCTCGGCTCCAATACCAAATAATTCGTATGCGCGTCCAGCAACAGTATCCGTTATCAAATCAACTTGTCTTCCGTCTGCGTCTACAGCGTATATAACTACACTCGAATTACTACCCAGTGAAAAAATACCAATGCTTGGAACAGGTGAAAATGCCTGGCCATAATGAGCCATAATCTTCTTAGAGAACCCACCGGGCATAACAAGGTAGTTATCACCCGGCGCGTTTCTTACTACTGTTCCTTCTTTATATCTAGTCATAGCGATTGAAGACAACTTATTAATTAATCCACTCATGTCCTCGCTGGTTGATGCGGAACCACCGTTGGCGATGATCGCGGACACGAGTTGTTGCTTCCGATCAGCGCCAGATTGCTTTGCCGATTGTACATCATCATAAATACCATTCAATGTATAGGTACGCCACTGATCTGTAAAAGAAATCATCTTCGCCTCTAAAAACATTGTTCTGTCAGCGTCAACTAGTATACGCCCGTCATTGTCTCGACCCGGTGTGGAGTGAAAATCTACAAAAGATGGTCCTGAATTAGTTCTGTTGTAACCCAACTCTAAAGACGGCGCAGGCACATTTCCTTGATAAGCCATACCTGTTATCTCTGCCAGCGTTATCGCGTTAGATTTATCCGAAAATCGCAGCGTATCTGCAGCACTGATGTTAAATTCTTTACTGCCAGATGACGGAAATCCGAAATATCCTTGACGACCTGCATTGACACCCTGCGGATAAAATGAAATATAGTTATGCGTTTGACCAATCAAAGCCAATGCATTCCCACCGTCTCCATAAGCTTGTAATGGTCCCTTGGTCTGTGTAGTTCCGTTAATCACCATATCCCCATTGATTGTTCCGCCTGTACTAGTTAGGATGCGTTCCCATGACCCATGCGTAATCGTGGTATTGCTTCCAGAAATCGAAATTTTGGTATTGCGACGGAAATAATATTGCTTCGTTGTTCCGTATGTTATATACAGCTCAACAATGCGCAAAAAAGAAGCACCAGCATATGGCGGCATTACGTTATACACATTGATTATGGCATGAGCACCTGTCCAATTTCCTTCCACTGGATTAAGAGGCGTATCCGTTAACGTGGATAAATCAGGTGTAAAGTATATTCCGATTTCAGTCAATTCATTAATAGATGATATGCCTGCAGGAATTTTTTTATATGTGATTGCAGCTTGCGTTAATTCCTTGATCTGTTCAGGAACATTTGCAAATGCTGTATCGATCTTGTCCCAGTTATCATTCAGCATCGTTTGAATGTTGAACGTATCATTACCATCCGTAGCGGGATCTTTTTTAAGCAAATTGAGATTAGGCGTATTACTGGCCATTACACGGCACCTCCTGCAAATTTGGACAATGGGATTGTCTCCATGTCACTCAGTGTTTTTACGAGATGAATTTCTTTGATTAATAAATAGCTGAACTTGTATTCGACCGACAGATGTGCAGGTTTTAGATCTTCTATTGCCTGCTTCAGATCGTTCAGATTAGGTGGAATGCCATGCGTATCAACAAATTGGATCGTAAAGTTCCAGCGCTCTGGCTGGAAGCTTACCTTAACACGTCCGCCATCGTACGCTTCCGCTACATTCTTCACCTGTGCGCCCGAAAACTTCCCGCCGCCACGCAGCTTCGATTCTGCTACCGCACGACGCTGCTCCAGCGGCTTTGTTGGATCTGGTACAATGCCAAGCTCCTGCTCCCAGCGATCGATCGCCCATGTTGCTGTACGCACAAAAAACTGCTGAAATGTCTCATCCAGCGCATCGTATAGCGCATCCATCTCGGCACCTTTGCGCTCCATATCTACACGCATTATACGGGAACGCTCATAATAAGCAGGCAGATAGGAGAACAGCTCTGCTCCTTTTAAACTGGAAAACGATACCGCACTCTGGCTCAGCGTCATGTTACGAGGAGTAAATTCCACCTCAGCCATTGACCGTCACCGTCCCGAGCACAGCCACCTGGTTTGCGCTAATTTCAATATTTTTGTCACTCGTACCATTTACGGTCAGATTGGAGTAGTCGATAATAGGCGGAATATCCAGCAAAATAGCTGCAATTCGTGTATACCGTACCAATGAATCGGTAAACGCCAGTTGCTTAAGATAGCTCGTTACGCCTTTTTGGATCAACGCTTTGACCTCTTCCAGCGTGGCATCACTTGCAAGCGTAAGCTGGACGTTAATCGTAATTGCCACTTCCTCGGCTGGCATCACGGTGACGATCGGACCGGCTGGTGCTGTGCCTTCGCCCTGTCCATCCTGTGTCGGGTCGATATACTTCTGTACCCTTGTAACGATCTCAGTATTAGCTGCACGCTTGTCAGTATCGAGTACATAAACGCCTACCGTACCTGGCCCTTTCCATAGCGGAATGACCCGACTCGCACCTACACCGGCAATTTCACTTGCCCATTGCATATATTGTGCTTTATTGCCACTCGTGCCCTGGTTACGCACCTTGGCATAAAAGCGCTCCAGCAGAGATGTATCGGTCTCCGTATCTGCACCGCCCGTGATTGCAGCCGGATTGGTAACTCCAGTCACTCCACTTACCGCAGTCGATAAAATGATGATCGTTCCTGCAGCGACATTTCCGCTTTTGCCTGCATTAAGCGCACGAATCGGCGCATCGCCTGCACCGGATGCACCAAGCACAACAGCAGCAGTCGTCTCATATTCCTGCGAAGCTTCATCAGATACATCATCAGCCGGTGTAGAGATCACGGTACCTGCTGGTATCGTTTTGCCTGGTTCACCTGTAAAGCGGATCATTCCAGAAGCCGCCACAGCCGCGCGACGAGTTACACCATGCTCGGCGGCACGCAAATCCAATTCTTCTGACCGATAGCTATCGTCGCTGCTCGCTGCTGTACTGGCAAAACCACGGCGCAGCAGTTCCTGCGCCCAGATCGCTGCCTCGGACAGCATAAAAGCGACCGGCGCTCCGGCGTCCCAAATAAAAGAACCCTCGGATTTGTCGATATCCGAAGGCACCCTGTCCAGCATTCGCTGCATAATCTGTTCTTCTGTCTGTTCATCCAGATAATATGGGAAATCTGCCAATTCAGATCACCTCGCTTTCCAAAATTTCAACATCATCCTGCACACTGGTAATACGGCATGTCATCTGGCAATGATCGTCAGCCCACGTGAACGTAAATTGATCCACTGCCGCTGTACGCGCATCGACCAGCAATGCTTCAGTTACCATACGCGTCAGTTCACTTTCCAATACTGCACGTCCCTGTCCTGTACCGATCAACGTATCCAGCTCACTACCGTAATCACGCGAATAGATCACATGCCGATAACGCGGCGTAAGCAGCGCCTTATGACACCACTGCACCCACGCTTCTTTGCCTTCTGCAACGGCAACACGTCCACTTGGCGTCATCACAAAATCGCCAGCATCATAGTCATACCGCCAGCTTCGTCCGAATACGACGTCATTGCGATCATCTGCGGCGACCGCTTCTTCATCGCCCCATATAAAATCGTCTGTGCTTGGAAACAAATTAGCCACCTGCACTCACCACCTTGCATACGATGACCACATCATTGCCACTATTCACGCGTAGCGCCAGCACGCGGTCACCTGGCTTCAAGCCCTGTTGCACATGTAATACGGCATCTTCAACCTCGGATTCATCAAATGCATAATCACTCAGCGTAGCGCCTCCGTGAAATGTACCCTGTCCTTGTGGATGCACACTGCCTGTGTAGATACGCTGCGGCATTTCCAACAGCCCCGGCAATTCGGCGATCATGTAATCCTGAATCTCATGCTTGAAGTCGTCCAGCTTTACACCCGATGCGGTCATCGTACCAAGCACAGCACCAAGACCACTTACCGCCTGCTGGGTATGCTTGGACATCGTGGAACGCATCACGTCAGCAAAATGTCCGTATGGGTCTTTTTTACTCAAGATAATACCTCCTTCTGACATAATCCCGGGTCGCCAGCTCCAGCGTCATCGTACCCGGATTACCCAGATCGTGACTGACAGTCATGACAATCAAATTCATACCGCTGAGTATGACCGCCTCTCCAGCACGAATAGTATTGATGTCCGGCGCGGTTACGGTAAATGTTTGCTGTACGCCGGTAAGCATATTTTTGGCGTATTTTTTCGCGGCGTCTGCGGTTTTGATCTGGTCGTCGTTGACGAGCTTTTGCAGCGTACCGAGTGTGGCGGTGTCTTTGGATTCTACCGCCAGCACTTTAGAAGGCACTTCTTTGCCATTCGTCGCTTCATTGGCAGCCAGCACCTTCACCTTCGTAATTGCACCTTCCAATGTGCGCATCTGAGTTAGATCAATCAGACGATCCAGCTCGAGCACTTCACTATTACTGCCCAGCTCAAATAGTTCCAACCCCCGGCTAGTCATCCGTGGATGGAACATCGGGCCGCCAGATTTGGCGGTTTCTTTGAGGTCGGTGAACATCATTGAAAAGATCGTTTGTGCCCGGTAGACTGCTTTACCCAGCTTTGTTTTCGTATCCGGGATCGCACCAAGTGTAATTTTCCAATCCTTCGCATACGTCTTGAGTCGCTGGCTTGCCGTCTGGTCTTTGGGCAGCAAATATTCATCCTCCGACTTCTCCAGATAGATCATCCGGTCATAGACCGTCATATTGAGCCGTTTGCTGCCGCTATTCGCACTCTCTATTTCCCAGATTACGCCGGGATGCAGGATCGGGTGGAGCGTCTTGCTACCAAATGGAATACCGCTAATACGAATTTCCATTCCCGGCGACAATGCAGGTAATCCGGAGCTACTACGTACAGCCATCCGAACGCTTGCTTGATATGCAATCTGATCCAGTGAATCGCGCAAGCTAATCGTCTCGACCAGCGAAGTTACATCATATTTATCCTTAACGATCACTTTGTAACTCATGATGGCATCACCAGCTTCTGTCCGGGCTTAATCGCATTGGGATTGCCACCGATTACTTTCGTATTCAGCTTGTAAATAGCGTTCCATTTGGAGCTATCTCCCAGCTCAAGCTTGGCGATTTTGGATAGGGAATCTCCAGCTTTAACGGTGTAGGTTTTGCCTGTTTGCTTGAGATCGGTACGAGAGCCGGATTGTCCTTTTTTCTTGCCTTGAGAAGTAGCCTTTTTAGTCTGTATCTTGGCATCTCTCCATGTACGAAAGGTTAGTTCAAACGAAATATCGTCTGGCTCGCCGCCACGGAAAGTTGTGTTATAGGAGATCAAGTATACAGGTACGTTGACACCGGTACCGGTAATCACGAGCTGTGCAGGCTTTTTGGAGACGAGAAACTGGTTGAGCTGATTTGTCGCTGCCTGTGGAGTGGGTAAATTGCTGTATCGGCAATAAGAAGGATCGTAATCTTTAGGGAAGAAGGAAGAGAAGCTGATTTCCTTGATTTTGTCGCCCTGGGTAAAATCAAATTCGCCGTATTCCAGCATATTGACCGTCTCGTAGCCTTTAGAGCGAGAGATCGTAATTTCCTCCGGATTGACGGGGAAGTGAAAAAAATTCCGCGTTCCGTCGATCAGGTAGATGTCCATGGTGTTCCTCCTTTCGTCGATAAATGCAAGGATTGTATTACGCCATGATTGGCTTAGCCGATGTTGTTGCTGGCGCAGTTGGCTTGCGATTTTGCATAGATTTGCGCAGCTCGTTAACGACACGCTGTCCAATCTGGATTACCAGAGCATCGTAATCAATTTCATTTTCTTGAACAGTCAACTGTACAGCACCTGCTGGAACATTCACAGCAATCGAGTTGGTCACCTGAGCTTTGAGATCAGTTAAATAACCGGAGATCGTCTTCATTTGAGTTGGATCAATTTGAACCTGTTGCAGAGTTCCGGCAGATGCATTTGCTTTTCGGGCTGCAGCTTGAGCAGGAGATAGAGCAGCATGAGCGCGGCCTACACCAGCTAATGATGCTGCTGGTAGTGCTCTTACTGCATTTACAGCTGGTGTTACAGGAGGTGGTGGGGTAGCTTGTTTACTTGGACTGTTAAAAAAGCTCATAAAGCCTTCTTTAATATTTTTTGTTTTGTCTGCCAGGTAATCGAATGTTCCGGTAATGCCTTTGGAGACAGCGCCTAATGCATCTTTAGCAATCTGCGTTTCTCCAAGTTTCCCACCTACATAACTTCCAATTGCCCCGCCAGCCATCGCACCTATTGTCGTTCCGACTACCGGAATCACACTTCCTAAGGCGCCTCCGAGTGCAGCTCCAGCTGTACCACCAATAGCAGATCCGAGCGCACCACTTCGTTCTTCTGGCTTTGCTCGTGCAACCTTAGCAATACTAGTTGCAATAGCTAAAGGAGCAAATAACTTTGAGCCACCACTGAGTAATCCCTTACCCAGACCTTTTATCATACCACTTTTGCTACCAGCAATTTTGTCGGTTAAACGTGATGCCATATCTCCCATCGTTGGAGTGCCACCTAAGCCGGAACCGCCCATACTAAACAGACCAGCACCTCCAGCAATACCTAAATGAGGTCCTCCACCTAATTTCACACCACTTTTTACTGAAGGGGTAGATGGTTTAGGGCTTGTAACCGTTGCTTTATTAGAATTAGAATTTATAGCCTGTTGCTTATTTCCTGTTCCCGACTTTTTGCCTTCAGTATTATTACTCTGGACTTTGGATGAATATGATTTTTGTGCTTGTTTAGTACTATTGGAGTTTCGGGAAGATCCATTGTTTCTTTTGCCTGATTTACCTTTTTTCTTAGAACCTCTTCCACCGCCATGATCACAAGGACAATTCACTACGACTTTCGGATAACATTTTACGATTGGCTTCTCTACAATCGTTTTCACTCTACCAAAGTCTTTGGGTATCTTTGTTTTGCCTGCTCCTGCTGCGTTATTTCCTGTATCTGTCGTCGAAGCAGCCGGAGGAGTCACAGGATCTTTCTTCTTTGCTGCTTGCCGATTTTCTTTTGCTTTAACTATAGTGTTGTATAGATCAAGTGGCGCTTTTATAGCATCAAATGGAGCTTTCACAAGATCTAATGGCGCTTTTACAGCATCTAATGGAGCTTTGAATACTTCGAAAGGAGCTTTTTTAGCATTCAGCTGAGCATTATATACATCATAATTTGCCTTGGAATAGTTCGCATCAAGGATATACTTTTCTTTATCTGTCTTGTTAGAGGTTGGACCTCCTGCTGGAGCAAGATTGACTTGCTCATATTCGGCTAATTTTTTTGAAAAATTGTTCAGAAAACTAGGCGTTCCATTAATTACATTTACAATAAGATCCATGACCATTTTCCGATTAACCTGTTGTTTTGTAAGCATTATTTGATTATTCAGCTTTGAGATATTTGGAAATTGTATACTGGATAATAATTTAACTTTCTCCTGTACTTGATCAAGATACTTTTTGTTAATTTGTAAGGAAGTAGTAAGTTTATTGATATTGGCATATTCAATTCGAGAAAATCTATTTCCTGTCTGATTAAGTTGGTTAAAGTACCTGGCTGTCGCTTTCAGCTCCGTATTATTCATTGAAGACAAGACCTCACCTCCTACTTATAAACATCAATCAATTATCAATGACATAATCAATCACTCATCGAACTCATTTCTTCCTGCGAAAAAGCCATCAACATCATTCTTTCCCCACGCGATAATTGCCAGAACTCTCCCGGTAGAAGGTGATGACGTACCCACATATGGTACATCATTGTGGTAACTCCACCGGAATGAATTAGTTTTTTAAGTCTTCAAGCTCCACGCCGAAACCAGACAGCTCAAGTACTTTGTCACCAACTGCATCAAGCTCTCCAGCTAGCAACATACGGCGTACAGCCTGCTCACCACCAGACAATTTCAAACGACTTGTAATGCGTGGATCGCCCCAGCCATTCAAAGACAGACCTTTCACTTCGAGTTGCGCTGTTGCTTCCGAAATCAGCAGTGCATTGAACGTTTCACCGTCCACCTTCTCCTCGGTATGCCCTTTCACCGTCTTGCGCACCGTACAACGCTCCCGAATGCTATCCACCTTGCTCGAAGTCAACCCACGCAGTGTCATCAGCATATCCAAACGCTGAATACGAACCGTTTCCTCCGGCAGTTTATCCGCTGCTTCAAACAGACTGTCCAAAATTTGTTCTTCTGACATATTTTCATTCAAGCTCATAAGTAAATGCCTCCCGTAAAATAATAGATATGGTATTCGCACCGTAAATTCATTCAGTGTCGTACATACTGAATCATCCAAATCATCCTGCTGTGTTTTGTGTTATTTGTGCCTGTGCTTATGCTTGCATCTGTTAGCTGTATACTCAGTACATTCAGCCTGTCCACTGGCAAGATAAAGAAAAGGCACAGCGATACCTGACAAATCCACTTAGCTGATCTGCCCTATCGTGTGCCATACCCTTTTCTTTATAACTATCCTGTCGCAATCATACGCTATTGTGTAGTACCACTGATTACTGCCTGTTCAACTGCGACTTCTTTTCTGCCTAATGCCAGTATAGATCAGTTCGCTACGATCGGATCAAGTAGCTCATAGCCTTCAAACGTAAACGTCGTTTCCTCCGGTACTTCCTCGCCAGCCGTCCAGTTCGCAAGCTGAATTTTGTCAGCCATGCAGCGGATCAGGCGTACACGCTCGTGACCGTAGGATTCAGGATCATCCAGCTTGGAGATGATATCGAACTTTTGGAAACCGCGCTGAATCATGTCGGATGTTACTTTGTAACCAGTCATCGTGCCTGTTCCTTTTTTCACGCCGTTTTTGTGTACCTTCCAGTCGTTACCGACGAGGTTCAGCTCGCGCTTTTCAATCTCCACGCTTGCTTCCAGCTTGTTAATATGTGTTTGCCACACACCATCGATGTGCAGTTGTCCATGTGTACCAAGAATTACTCTTGAAGCGTCCAGCATAGTTTGTTCCTCCTCAGGAATCGTTAATTTTATAGTTGGATCATACTCGTATTCAATCGCAGTCTATTGCTTATTGCACGTAAAATGTGCCAAACAGTTGCTCCATCACATCGGTCAGCTTCACATTCCATTGCAGGAATACTTGATCTGCTTCCGGCTTCTGTGCCGGTGCATCGCCATAGTAAGCCGGGTCGAGAATGACGTCAAAGCCAGATGCTTCGATGACGCTGCTCTGTGCCAGCAGACCGAGATAGTCCTTCATCGCGCCGATCAGTGCCAGTCGGCCTTCTTCGGTATTGTTCACTTTACCGATATAGGATTCTTCTGCTGCGCGCTGCAAGTCACTGTTAATCGCATCCATTACGCGGATAGAACGAATTTTTTTCCATGCATTGTTTTGGCCTGCACCTGGAATGACCAGACTGTTCACCCCACGCAGTGCCTTCACCTGACGACCATCGTGGAAGAAAATGAATACGCCATTTTTCACAGCCTGTTCCTGCTCGGAGCGTGTCCAGCGGCGAGTCACATCGTCAAATGGAGCGACATGATACGTTGTGGATTCGTTCAGACGCTGACCTGCGATCAGGCCTGCCACGTAGGCGCTTGTTTGTGCAGAACTGTAATCAGTTGTGCCAATGCGCACGCCGGTACCGACGTTGATCACACCTTCATGGTTCAGTGCAAGGGAACGTGTCGCTGCCGTTGTAGCGGCTTTGGAGGAGGTATCATCCGCAGCACTACCGCCAACAACCATGGTGATGCCTTTTCCTTCGCCACGTACACGTTTCACCCATGCCGAGAAGCTTTGCAGCAGCGCAGAATCCGCAGCAAAATCCAGTGCAAGCACGTCAAAGCTTTCCGCTTCCAGCGCTGCCTGTGCCTCGATATAGTCAGCATTGATCAGACCTGCGTTACCACTCACACCACCTGCAAATGCAGCAGTAGCCACATTCGACAGTACGCCACCTGCACCAAGTACGGATGCAATCACATACGCGTTATCGGTATCACCATTGATCTGTGCCGCAAAATCAGCCGCTGTACCTGTATCCGATACATACGAGCGAAGCAGACGTGTGCCCTCATACAGGCGCAGCTCCAGCTTCTTGCTATCCGCAATGCTCGGCTGCACAGTGATGCTAAAGCCATTACCGCGTGTACCGGTATATTTTGCTTCCAGCTTCAATACCGCTGTTGTATCTGCATTCAGGCTAATGCTTGCTGCTTTTGCCGTATCATCTGCCAGACGGTAGGCAAGCAGCTTTTTCGGGCCACCCAGCAGTGCCAGATAGAGCGAGCTATATGCGGTTGCGCCGTTATCGCTATCGCCTGAGAACATCGTCGTGATCGCTGTTTCACTACCAATTTCAACAAACTGCTTTTCTGGGCCCCAGTTGCCTTTGACAAGAACTACAACTGTACCGCGGTCGCCACCTTGAATTGCCGATGCTGCTGCCGCCTGAAAATTCATATACAAACCCGGTAATACCGGTCGATTCGTGCTTTCCCAAGTTCCGCCTGCCATATTACTCCACCTTCGCTTTCATAAATTGTTGGATGTGTGTGTGTACTTCTTCAATCGTAAATGTGCGATCTGTCGCATCATGGAATACACCATGCATAACTTCCGGTTTGACGCCAAATGTCGTTTGCGCATACGGCAGCAGATCCTGCAGCGAATAGCGTGCCTGCTGTTCTGCCGATGTCTCGGTCGTTACCGTCATGGAATCAACCTCATTTCTATTCGTAATCTCAAAAAAATGTTCTGCGTGCTGAGTAGACATGCGTTCACCCTGCCTCATCCGACTACGGATGAATCCGTATATCTGCTCGGATAAAAGCTGGAAAATCTTCTGCCTACTCATCCAGCACCGGATTCTGATGCACCTCACGAATAAGTGGTGCATCTGGCATGTCACGCGATGTACGCCGGAACAGCGTCAAGCGAATTTGCCCATTTAAAAAAGCATCTGCCTGTACATCGGCCGATGCTTCTCCTACCGTCACATAACGGCGTTCCTCTGTATGAAGCGGTAGCTTAATTACAGCATTTAATCGTTCTACCAGTTCAGCAGCGATACGCTTGTTCTGCTGTTCGCTCGTGCCGTACACATGACCGATCCATTGCTTGCGCAGCTCGAAGGCAGATGTACCTGCTGCTGCACTGCTCACACCGGTCAATCGCCACAAGATCGATGGCGCTACATAACCGGAAGGCCAGGCATCGTTATACAATGTCCATCCTTCTCCCAGTTGCTGGCGTGTCCAGCGATTAAGTGCATCCAGCCACGGATCGGTCGACTCGACCAGCGATGTTGATGCGGTTGTGGTGGTCACCGTTGAAGTCGTTACTGGCGTCGCTTCTTCATCAGCCGGCTCGGGCACATAGACACCAAAACGGATCGGTCGTGTCAGCAGCGCACCCGCCAGATCCAGATGATCGCTATCCGCTGCTCCGAGATACACGCATGTAAAAGCAGCCCCGGTATCATCGACCAGTCTCGTCTGATGTAGCTTATGGATCAACACATCGCACCATGCTTCAACCTGCTCCATTCCACCAGCCGTTGGTGCAGCGTAGGGCCATACCTTCACAATGCGTCGGTAGCCTGCCCAGGATGACTTTTGCACTTCTTCGGCAAATGTAATCACCGCACATGATCCGCTCAGTGACGTTGTTGCCAGCGGAATATCCAGTACTTTGCCTTGCCATTCCGGAATAAGCTCAGCCAGCTTAGCTTTCAAAGTTGCCCTGATCTTTGGAATCCTGCTCACCTCCTTCCTGACAAACTCAAACTCCTATAACAAAACAGAAATGAAGCACCGTGACGATCCACCGCATCAAAAAGGACCAGCTTCTTTGGCTGGTCCTTTTACATTAGCGTATGTGCTTTCGGTGATGTGCTCCTTTGCTTCATTTCCGATAATACAATAATACACCGGTTCGCTCCTAATGGAGACGGTAGTTCGGACGGAAAAAAGACGATTATCGATGGAACTATGCGACATAATAGAGAAGGAGCGGGGCAAAAAAGTAGACTGCTTACGTGAGCTGCGTTATAGCCTGTTTTGGACACAAAAAAAGAGCTTCTAGCGTGTATGCTAGAAGCTCTTAAGATGCACGAAACAGGCTAACCTAAACAGCAGGCTATCCTGAATATATTGATGATATGTTCACCATGTGATTTGCAATGTGTGATTTACAATGGATGTTGCGATACATTTTGTATGCTGATCAATACCCATATCGTCGAATCAAATGACTGCCGTCTCATCTGCATGTGTCGTCGGTTGCTGGGCAGCAGCTTTAATCTCTTCGTACGCTGTTCGCAGCTCTGCTGGAACGGATTCCTCAGTTCGGCGTCCTGCCTGTACAAGCGTCCAGTACACTTCAGCAAATTTTACTTTTGTACTATCCAAATTACTGACCTCCTTGCGCGATCACCATCTCGTATAGCGATGCAATCAACTCTTTGTTGTCCAGATCGGACTGCTCCAGACGTGTAATTTTCTGTTCAGACGTTTCGGTAGCTACAGGCTGGAGTGCAGCAATATCTTCGGCGGACATGCCTTCTGTCCAGATAGACTGTTCAAAATCCCAGCGTGGCTTATATAACCCGGAGGGTACAGACTGTGAAATAATTGTACCCTTATCTTCCCATATAGAAGTACCCGTAAAAGAAGCATCAACAAGTACATCCTCGATAAAATACCCCTGCAAATCTACTTTTGGTACAGCCTTCATAAGTCCTTAACCTCCTTATCATTCAGGTATAAATACGATTCCAGGAATATCTATTTCGTTATTGGTCCCATCGATTACGGACACAAAACCATCTTGACCAATAGTAACGCTGCAATAAGTTACTGCACTGCCTGTATACCCGCGCTGGATTGTTATGAGCAATTTATTCGGGCGGAAACCATCCATAAGTTTAAATGCAGGTGAGCCTAAAGTACCTCCGCGAAGTTCGCCCTGTACTAAAACGAAATTGCCCATTTTAGCATATCTTACTAAGGTTCTTGTGTTGTCAATTCCGCCACGCCAACCATTTATTAACGTTGGGTATATCCAGTCAATCCCCGAATCCTTGTCAATCTTTTTAAGCTCAACTACGGATACCCGCCGTGTGATCTGTTGTACATCACGAATAAGATTATCAAAAGTGGTATATTCATTATTTGTAATACGACCTATAAAAGCAGGACTGGCCTGCTTGGACTGAGTCAAATAAGTTACTGCATAGCCTTCTTCTGATCGATAACTTGGGATATCATCAATATATATGCCTCCATACCAGTTTGCTCTATCCTCAGTTGTCCCTACATTTACTTTCAATTTACGATTATTTCCATACACTTCAATAATCTTAGAAGGCATATACTTTAGTGGATTAGCATATCCACCTTTCGCATTATAATTAATCATGTAGCGATTCGTAGTGGTAGGATATAAAAGAGGCTTAGCAGACTCTCTCAGAATTATGCCTGTTCCAATTTCAAGTACGTTGTCACCCTTTACGAAGCTTAATGCACCTTCCGATGGTACTGGCTCAGTAATTACAGATGCACGCTTGTATACAAGTTCATATGGCTTCCAATCAGGCTGAGAATATTGATCTCGGAAATAGGCTTTTGGCAGATCGACAGTACCCGAACCCGTATCATTAATTAACCCACG
Organism: Paenibacillus sp.; assembly: GCA_039595515.1. GTDB lineage: Bacteria > Bacillota > Bacilli > Paenibacillales > Paenibacillaceae > Saccharibacillus. Next base: position 60,161 of record JBCNLJ010000019.1, read on the forward strand.
CCAAGCCTTAGTTCCTGTTTTGTTATACCCCACCGTAAATGTTCCATTAGACGCCTGGGTTCCCATAACCCAACCATAAAAATAAGCTTTGATCTCGTCGGCTGATGGTACGTAATCTTCTCCCCAACCGCTATCCGAATTTGCAATCGTTACAAGTAAACTATTAGGTGTGCTATCGCTACTATCCAACACCACATGCTGATCCAGCTTAGAAGGAGCCGCTCCTTGATTAATACGTGATATGACCGAACCATCAAATTTGATCATATACCCTGTATCTTTTACAGGGGCTACAGGCAATCGTAGACGAATCCATTTGTAGCCAGAATAATTATCACTGGTAATAACACTTATACGATCCCCAGTCAAGCTATAGCGATAGTGATTAGATGTTTTATAATACTGCCCATCCACACCCTGCTCCAGTCGATCCCGCTCTGCATCATCTGCCGGAACAGGTGGCGCAAGCAGTTCTGTGTCCAATGCTAGCATTGCAGCTACATCTGTCTTCGCAGCCGATGTCCAGCGAATCGCGTATGGATTTTTCACACCTGCTAATCCTTCGGTATACGGATACGTTTGCTCTACTTTGCTAGCCGTCATACTACTTAGCTGACTATATTCCGCTGCTGAAACTTCATACAACCGGATCGCATCCATGTAAGCCGTTTGCCCCTGTGTTGCCTGAAGCACAACCGCCACCGTATGTGTCGATGCTGTCGCCGTAAATCGCATATACGATGTAGCAAAGCTACTTGAGGATGTAACAACAGAACCATTTGTAATGCCTGTTATACTAACCATGGCTCCTGTTGCAGTGCCCAGCTTAATCGAAGCTGCCAGCACATACGTTTTGCCTGCCTTTAGCTCCACATTTCGCGACATTATGCCCCCGCTAGAGCCAGCAGTAATCTGAATCGAAGCCGTACCCGCAACGAACTGACTCGTATTTAGCGCCCCGGTTCCTGTAAATGTCCACCCATTTAGACTCTCGCAATTTCCGCTTCGTCCAAGCAGATTGAGCAGCATTCGTCCAGAAATGCCGGATAAATGAAACGGGGTATCGCGTGCAACCTGAACCGTTTGTGTACCCGGCTGTAATATGAGCTCGCTCGTCGCTGATGTGTCCAGGCGCTGGTGCAGATCACCGAGCCCGGCTTCGATGCGGTTCAGATCCTGCTCGGTGACTGTATCATTGTACGCCCAATCCGTTTTTGCCTGATAATCCATGCTTAGGCTCCTTTCACTTCTACATATTGTTTAATGACCGTATCCGCTGCTACGGGAATGAATACCTCGCTACTGCCCAGCACTTCATTAGTCGCTGAGCGCAGCTCCAGCAAGGTAACGGAAGCAATATCCGCTGCTGGAATCAGATACTCCAGCTCGATCCGCTGATCCGTAACCCGTTTAACCGTAAACGTCGTAATATCGTATTGCCCGTTCAGCGTTACTTTGGCGATTCGATTATTGGTATAGCCGGCAATCTCCTGTAAATATTTAGTCTGGATCATATAATCTGCTGCTCCTCTCCCAGCCTGATAAATGGCGTACTCCCCAGCTTCCAGCTTGTAGATAGACGAGTTGCACGTTCACTGGCATAGCGATATGCCGTTTCCTGTAAGATGATGCGATCCTGTAGTGAAGTCTGCTGCACATACTTCAGGTTAGCTGGCTTGATCGTTTGAACGGTATAATTAACCTCTTTGAAAATGGCAGCATCCGTCAGGCTGGCTGTGATCGTTAACAGAAATTGCTGGATATCCACATAAGCAATCGCTTTTCCCTCACCAAGTAGCTGATCCAGCTTTTGCTGTAAATACCGGATCGTAAATGGTGGCTTGGTTGTATAACGATTGACGATGCGTCGACGGCGAAAATCTAACGTCTCCAGCTCCGGGTCAGCCTGAATTTGTAGCTGCTGCTCACGTCGGCGAAGCGCCTGCTCACTGGACGTCATAACAAACTGATCCGCGAGCAGCTTCAGGCGACTGGCTTCCAGTGCATCCAGTTCCAGCTCCTCCGTATCCAGTAGAGCGATAAACTCGCGCACCACATGATAATAGTCTGGCTCATATTGCATCAGCCGATTATTCAAGCTTGCCCACTCCTCCCCATACGGCAATTTGTTCCGCTCCGAGCGTGACGTTGCCTGCTTGTCCGTTGATCGTCGTATTGCTCACATCGGCGATTCCCTTCACACCCAGAATACGGGCATCCAGTTGACTCACACGGACAATGATCTGCTCCTGATTACGCCAGTCTGCTGTAAGTGATTGGATATAAGAGGACAACACCTCATTCACATCCGCCTGTACCTGACCAATCGTTGTATCCGGGGTAAGCGTGAGCTTGGCGCTAACCGTAATAACGACTTCCTCCACACCAGTAATCGTTACGCGATGTCCGATCGGAGCGAGCCCCAGTCCCTGACCTTTATTCACTTCGGGATCAATAGCAGTCTGGATACGAGCGATTAATTCACTGGATGGCTTGCGACCCTCGCTGGAAATAATCGTACATTTGACGGTTCCGCCGCCCTGCCATGCGGGAAAGACTTTTACGCCGCCAACGCCTTCCATCGCATTAATCGTTTGCTTATAATCGGCAATATTCCCGCCAAAGGGTTGCTCATTAATCGCCTGTAAATAACGGCTGCGAAGCGTCTCATCCTTCTCTGTATCCTCACCTGGCACCAGCACCGCATCCAGTGTAGCTACCGCCAATCCATCTATATAATCCAGTGGCAGCAGAGCGCCGACTGCCGTATTGCCAATCTCACCCTTTGTCTCACATTCCAGCGCATACTCACCAGCAGCCAGTTGTTCGGTCACTTTATAGACCAGATCACCATTAGCAAGTCGGCTACCTATCGGCACCTCCGTTTTAGAGCCATCGGCTGCATAAAAAAGTCCCTTCCGTACCGCCGCAGAGGCTGCCTGTCGCTGAATGCCATACTCCGCTGTCCGCCGCTCCAAATATTCACCGGTTGCTGTATCGGCAAACGATAGATTCGTCTGTACATCCAGTTCTACATACATCTGAGCCAGCTCGATTGCCGCTGGAGCCAGCGCATCATAAATGATGCTACCCTCACGTTTATCCATCTGATCGGATACACGAGCCAGCATTCGTTCCAATAATGCTTCATACGTTTGAGCTTCGTACATACGCTTAGCTCACCTCCTTTTCGATCTGAAATGATCCATACAACGTCTGTACCGTAAAGCTCACCCGGATCTCATCCGCCGCTGCCCAACGAGTACGAAAATCGACAATCGCTTCGATCCGATCATCCTGTAGCAGCGCCTCAGTGATCAGCCTGCGAATCTCAGCACGCACATACAGATGATCCTTGCCCAAAATGGATTTCCATTCGATACCATAATCATTGCTATAAATGAGATGCTGATAGCGCTCCGTACTCAGAATTTTGAGTACGGCCTGCTTTACCGCCTCCAGACCATCCACTTTTCCAGCGATAATTCCCTTTTCCCAATCCAAACGGTAAGTTAGCCCGGGCATAACGGATGCGGTTGTATCGATATCCTGATCTGGAAGCAATTGCATTCCGGTTGGAATCATGAGCTGCTCACCAGCCGATCCAGTACCACATAGCTTTGCCCGCCCTGTACGCGCAGCATGAGCACACGATCATTGAGCTGCAAGCCCGTTTGTGTACCTGAGCTTAGCTTGCTGATCGTCTCTGGAATGACAAGTACCGAAGCTGGAAGGGTAAAGCGCTGATCAATGTTAATTTCCAGCGGTGCTGTATTGATCACCGTTCCATACACGACCGCCATCGGATTAGTATTGGATACCGCACCCAGACTGGCTTTACGAATAATATCAAGCATAGCTACACCACCTTCACATCCAAGGACATCGTATGATCCGTCCCTGCAAATTTATGACTGCATTCCTCAACCAGATACACCTGTGTATCAAATTCATCCAGCAAAATATAAGCAAACCGTCCCGCACGCACCCTGACATCCCCAATCGCATCGACCGATAATGTCACCTGCTCACGGTTGTAGAGTGCAAGTCTGCGCGCAAGCGCCTCCTCAATCTGGGCTGCGTTCCAGTCATCTTCCGCCTTCTCATATTTCTGCAGTAATCCCCAGGCACCGATATTGTTGCTATCCTTTTGGATGAACACATCGCGGTGCCCGGTTTCCTTGTTATCCCGATAAAATTTGATCTGGTTGTACGTCTCCGAATCAATACTTTTCTTAATCGAATAATCGTACAAAAAATGCCCTTTACCCAGAATGACCGCTGGCTCTGCCTGCAAAATGTTCTGGAGCCGCAATTGCCCAAAGTCATCGTAAAATACGAGCAATTGTGATTTGTAAGCAAGCGTTCGATCCAGCGCACCCATGATGATATCGAGCAGCTTTTTATTGTCCTCCAGCATCGAAGGGATCGTGTACGCTCCCTTATCCAGCTTGCCTACTTTGAGATTATTTTTTACGGCAATCTGGCGCACGACCTCATCCGCTGTCACATTGGTAAATACAAAGGTGTCATTACCAAGCAAGTAGCGTACCTGATCATATGCTGTAATTTTCAATTGCTTGTCTGTACCCGTGCTAATCGTGAACACATAGCCATAAAAAAGGTTCGCTCCATTGTACGTGAAGCGAACCACATAGCCATTTTGCACCTCAAAATCTTTCCATTGATACAATCCATCTCCAACAAGCGTGAATTCGAGTGAAGCGGGTTTACCGATCCGACTCGTCTTCCACGTAATATCCGATACGATACCCGACAGATCCCATAGCTTGCCCTGCTTATTATCGATATGAAGTCCGATCATGACGATGCCTCTTTCTGCGGCAGCTTGATGACCAGACCGATCGGTAACTTACGCAGCTCGCTGTCCTTAATGCCATTCAGCTTCTGAATTTCCTTGTACCGACTTCCGTCGCCAAGATGCTTTTTGGCGATCTTCCAGAGTGAATCACCAGCGACAAGCTTGTACGTTTTGGGCGTTTGCTTGGTATCGGTGCGCTTTTTGGTTACCGTTGTCGTTTTGCTGTCCGTTTTTACCTTGACCTTGAGCGCCCGGTAAAACACATACTCCTTGAGCGATAATTTAAATTGAATATCCCCGGAATCGCCTGCCGCTATACTCCAATCGAACTTCTCAATACTCACTGCCATATTGATTGCCATAAATGTCTCATCCGAGGTAAAGCGCTCCAGCTCCATTTGTGAGCTTTGAGCGATACTGCTGGATAACGCTCGCTCCGGCAATTGCAGTGCAGAAAAAACAAAACGGATGGGACGCTTCGTCTCCATCCATTTACGGATCATCTCGATATAATAATAGGGCGTATGCAGCGTCTCACCAACGACAAACGGATAACGCTGTCCCGGGAAAAAGCTCTCCAGCGTAATTTCACGCAGCTTGTTCGGCTGAATCGAATTGATCTCTCCAAGATCGATGATCGTATAGCTTTTCCCATCTCCGCTGCTGTTGATTTCCAGCTTTTCCGGATTGACCGGTAAACGAAGCACTTCCGCCTGGTTGTTATAGGCTAGAAAAAAACCGTATTCTTCCATCTTAGGTGTACACCCCCTGTGCCGTTGAAACGAATTCCTCTTCCAGCTTACGCCCAATATGCCCAACAATCGTATCCAGATCGGCACCGCTGTTAATGTCACCGGTCGTCATTTGTACTGTTGGCGTGAGAGTAACGAAGTGCTGGATGGCCTGCATTTCGGCGAGGTCACGCATCATTTTGAGGTCCTCGCTGGAGATGTCGACGGTTCCACCGACATTAGCGAGATTGTCTACATTACCTACGTTGTCAATATTGGTAGGCATACTAGGAAATGTTATACCTGGTGGATACCCCGTCTGACTGGTAGTATCATATTTCGAGCGATATTTGCGATCATCAGATGCCCCAGGCAATTTAAAATTATCAAATATCTTCTGTGTCCCATTTATAAGACCTCGTGCAAAGGCTTCCCCATTTTTTTGCGCACCATTAGGATCAATTACACCATCCATCCTTGGTAAAGACAGTACATCATCTGTGGTTTGAGGAGCATTTTTACGGTGTTCAGCTAATCCCAATTGAGCACTAGCAATTTCAACATCCAGTCCGTGATTAGTAAGAGTTCCAAAACTGGTACCAAATTTCTCATTTGAGAGACTTATAAGCTTATTTACTGCTCCGGTAACCGATTGTATTGAAGAATTAATTGATATTAGAATATTTAGAAACATAACTCGTACAGCTTCAACTATGTCGAACCAAATCTTTCTTACTGCATATCCCATATTCACAAACATATTTACTACCCCTTCAGCTAGTGAAGCAACAGCATTCCAGATCGGAGCAATAACAAGATTTTTAATTACGTCTACTAATACAAACAATCTTCCCATAATGAAGACCAAAACATCACTGAAATTAATGCCTAATTGTTGAAATAACAATGCAAACATAGCAATTCCTAATTCTATCGGAAGAAATATTAAAGCTGCTGCAAGAGCTAACATGACTAAAATATTGAGCACAGTAAATAATGCAGCCGCTACAACGGTTAATAAAATAATACCTATAGCAGAAAGTACCGGTTGTATACTAGACCAATGTTGTTTAATAAATTCTGCAGCAGTAATAAATCCGTTCACCATATAAGAAATGACACCAGCTACAAATCCCAATCCAGTAGCAATACCATCGAAAACGGAATCAAATCTTCCACTGGCTAAAGCTTCATATAACCTGTCTAATGCTGGTTTAAGAGCCCCCATTACCTTATCGCCTATACCGACTAATTTACTTTGAAAAGTTTCGACTAATGCATTCCACTTATTTACAGGTGAATCCATCATATAGTTTAGAGCATCCCGAGTCATGCCTTCTTTAGCCAGAATCTCGTTAAACTTATCGATAAAAGCATCTAGATTACCGGTTTCTGCAACATCTACCAGTCCGTCTACTTCTCCTCGCGGTAGATTAAAGTTACTCGCAAGAGCAGGAACTGCAGTTTTAGGTTCGCCTCTAACACTACTAACAATTGCATTTGCAGCATCTGGTACTGTTAAATTTTTAGGTGAAAAAGCACTTATCATTGAAGAAAGTTCGTATGCTCTTTGTACTTGCCCCTCATCGGCTGTTATAGAATAAAAAGATATAGCACCTTGGATAGCTTCATTTACATTCTGTCCTGTTCGGATTGCTTGCTTCTCAATGTCAGCAAATAGCTTATTACCGATATTGCGATCACCTACATGTGTAATTAATAAATCGCGCATTTTTTGCTGATTAGCTGCAAGGGCTATAAGCTTTTGAACAATTCCGATCGCATTCTGAAAAGATTCACCTATATTTCGCATTAATGTATTAAACTTTTCCGTGAATTTCGTTATATTTTCCATCAAGGTACTAGAAACACCAATCATTTTCATTGCAGCTTCTAAAGTAGCTAAAAATGCTGGCAATAATCTCACCTCTTTCCTTTTGCCTTCCGCTGCGCCTGCTTCTCCGCCTCTACCCGGATCCCAATCATCGCATAAATCGCGGCTCGTTCATGGGGGGACATTTTCATCAGGTCATGCGGAAGGATATGCAGCTCGTGGAGGGCGTAGTAAGCGAGATTGGCCTCACTGTCGCCCCCGTTGATTAGTTTTTTACTTCAGTTACCAGCTCGTTCATATCGCGGTTAAAGCCGTTCAGCTCCTGTACACGCTCGCCGAGAGCAGCGAATTCACCGGGGAGCAGCATTTTACGAAGTAGTGATTCTGCGCCCATCACGCCGTAGGATTTTTGCAGCTCAGCATTTTTCAGATCAGGGTAGACGACACTTGCGCTCATTAGCTTCGCCATATAATCGTTTGGCTCAATCTCCGGGGTATACACGCCGTTTTTACCCTTCACCTTGCGAGTTGCTGCCTTACGGCATTCCTGGTTTTCGTCCTCGGTCATACTACGCAGCTTCCATGCAACCGGCTCACCGTCTGCATTTTTGAAGCGTGTCGATACGATAAAATCTTCGGTTACGTCTGAAGCTACATTCTGTGCAAAAAACAAACTCAATTCACTCATGGGAAATGGCCTCCTGATATATGTTTTGTGATTACGTGTCCATGTTTTGTGATGACCTGCTCGATATAACAGCCTGTGCTGCTCCGTACACATGGCTCAAGGTACGGAGCTAGCGACATGCTGTGCTAACAACTAGCAGATACGTCTATATATTTCATCTTACTCGGAAGAAATACGCCATATTTAATTTGCTGTTAATACGTTGTTACGAGAACCAAATTCATCTATGATAAGTCTATGTGGATGCAGATTGAACAATTTACATTTCTAAACTCCTAATCCAAACGCTCAATCGAATAACAGTCGTAACTGTAAGCTCGTTCGCCTTTACAAGCCTGTATCCCGTATAGCAAGAGCAGAACCAATCCTCGCATCTACTCCACTCTATTCGGCTTGTTCTCCTCTCCTCACGGCTTGTTTCGCCGGAATTACTGCGCTGGAGCGTTAAACGCCTGGTTAATATCCACACCATCAAACGTAAATGCCACTTCTTCTTCCAGTGCGTCCGACTCGGTATCCAGCGAAGCCATGATCACACTATCCAGATTGACATCGCGCAGGATGATCGTCTGGTAGCCAATGCTGGAGGTTGGGTCTTCGTTCGTTACTTCGATGTCAAAGTACGTATCCACACCGGTTTTCATATAATCCAGCATCATCTGACGGAAGCGAGAAGTCATATAGAAAATAGTCATCGTGCCCGAACCAGACCAGCCAGTCGCTTTATGCTGAACACCGCGGCGACCAAGTGTTTTCACTTCAGCTTTTTGTTTTTCAACAGTAGCTTCCAATGTTTTGATATAAAACATTTCCTCTACCTGATTGTTAATCGTTGCAAATGCGCGGCCTTCCTGACCGGAAATGGTGTCTTTTGCCTTCAGAAATGTCATCTTAAACCACCTTCACTTTCATGTATACTTTTTCTACGGAATCGACAGGCTGTACGTTCAGTTCAACAACGATGCTGTCACTTTCGTTACCCGCTGTTACGGTAATATCCGATTGTGCATCAAAGTTCTGCACCGCACCGATATTTTGCAGATCGTTCAGGTAAGCTACACATTGGGAACGGAACAGGCTGCGTCCGTCCGTGTTGTTGTTCACTTTACCGATAAAATAAGATTCGAAAATACGCTTCATATCGTTACCGATGCTGTCCAGCACACGCACGACACGGTTTTTAGCAAAATGACGTGCTTTTTCCGGTGTGTACGATACGAATGTATTGATATCCTGCTCCACTACCGCACGATCATTGCCAGCGGTAAACAGGAACTCACCTTTTTGCAGCGCCGCTTCGGTCTCGGAATGCGTCAGCTTGCCATTAACATCAATCGCATCATCGTAGGCTGTATATGTCAGCGATGCATTTACCGCTGCGCCTGCTGTCGCCCCTGTTACCCATGCTACGGCTTGCTTCGCATCCAGCGCCGTACCATCGCTCAGTACAACACCATTTTTAACGCTGATGACGCCTTCTTGATCCGCATTCGGATAATTCGCGAGTACTGCCTGTACCTTTTTACCTTCGGTATTGCGCAGACGTTTGATATAGGCAGCGTACACTGATTTTAACGCAGCATCATCGGAAACCAGACCGACCGTCTGGAATTCCAGCGCTTCTAGCTGCTCCAGATAGGCAGTGTGATCCGCATTGGTTGCTGTAGTGCTTGTACCGCCAGTAAGTGGTGCACCTGCTGTAGCAACCGGCTTGCCTTTACCTGTGAAGACAACATACGCATTACTGGTCAGTTGTTCAGCATCGCTGACTGTTTGTGTATCTACGCTGGCACCATCCAGCAGTGTGATCACATCAAACAGCGTTTCATCATTGATATTCTGCTGTACGACGATAGAAAGCTGGTTGCCTCGTACACCGCTGTAACGAGCGGTAGCAGTAAGTGGTGCAACTGTAACCGCTGCTGGCGTACCATCGTTCAGACGATATACGATCAGCTTGTGCGCACGCTTGAGTGCTTCGCGAATAAGCAGCATTTGCGGTGCAGTATAATCAAATCCAAGCGTTTGCAGCGTATTATCGCCAGCGACAATCGTGATCGGCTTCTTCGGTGCACCCCAATCCAGATTCAGTGCCAGACTTGCCGTTCCACGTTCACCGAGCGTTCCCGGCAATTGTCCCTCTGATACAAAATTGATATAGACACCCGGGCGAATTTTATTTTGTGTTGTATATGTTCCTCCAGCCATTTAGTTGGCCTCCTTATTCATAAATTGATCCAGCAAATGCTGTGCCTGTTCCATCGTATACATATTGTCCTGCTCAAGCAGTCCAGCCAGCACATCTTTTTCCAGACGTGTGAATCGATCTGCCGTCAGAAATTGTTCCTTGCGGTACGTTACCGCCTGTCCCTGTTCACTCATCATTGATAAGCTCCTTTGCTTGCATAGTCTTGCGATACGCCGATAAGCTTAGCGTACAGATGAAGCATGCAGATGCTGATCCATCGTACCCATCAGCACGCCTGGCGCCGGGGGCTGTACCGTTCGTACCGGATACGAGATGCGCATACGCGGCACACCATCATCCGTATCCCAGCGTAGCTCACTTGCACGGCAAAGCGTTTCACCGCTACCAATCGTCTCAAGCGCTTCAAACAAGCCTTCGATCTGTTCATCCGCATATCCGGTATTCAGTGGTACATAACGAATCTCCAGCGTATACATACGCACAAATCGATCGCTTCGCTCTCTTGTAAAATCAACCGATACCAATCGGTATTCCAGTCGTGGCTGCTCCGATTCCTTTTGCTCCGCACGATAAAATGGAACATTGGGAAATCGTGTCGCCAGCGACGTTTGCACAAGCGTAATTAGCTGCTGTGCTGTCATAGCAGATTCCTCCTTTATGGGGAAGGATGGCACCTCACCTCCTTCAACCAGATATGTCGAAAAGCGAGTGCTGGTAGCCTGTCCTATTCCAATCCATGCAGACACCAACCTCCATACCTATGAATAAAACGATGTGCCTTTATCATGAGGAATACGGTGTTGCTCGTTTTCCGATATTACAATCTTATCTTGTTTTTCCCCTAACAGAGACGGTGGTTCGGACGGAAAAAGGACGATTATCGGCGAATCTATTCGGTATAAAAGAGTATAGAGGTCGCTAAAAAGAAGTCGATACATGGCATCATCTGCTCACCTGTAGACCAAACGCCAAAAAAGCCTCCGGCATATACACCGAAGGCTCTTGAAACTCATTTTTCATGTATTATATTTTTCATTTATTGTATAGTGCAAGCATCCAGTATAATGAAGGCATTTTGACATGACTTCATCTCAATCCTTTATCCCTTCCCTACTCTATACATCCACAGCCGCAAGCTCGCTTGAGCACATGGTATCGATATCTGATCGCTATCCAACCGACTGCTATCAAAACAGATCAAGCAAACGAGATAGCTACAATTTCAATCCTCCATCTACACCGCCGCAGGTGCCTGACTCAAAAACAAGCTTGAATACAAATAAGAAATCATACTAAAGATCGGAATACACCACATCACCATCGGAGACTCTAACGTATCCGGCAAAGGCAATGCACTCACTACGATGCGTGTCAGCAGCAAGGCGGCTATATTAAATAGAAGAAACTGCAGCAGCACACGCCGGATAGTAGAGCGAATCCAACCGTTAAGTGGCGCGAGTACAATCAAGCCATAGCTTGCAATTGGAATAAAGAAAATTAAAAACAGCATCATCTGCTCGCGTAGACTAACCGGCCCTAATACGGTCGTCTGCTGTACTGCAAAATTAAGATAGATCGATCCGAACAGACCGACCAGTAGCGATACAACCGTACTATCAAATAGCCAGGCACGACGAACATATTTGGACCAGACGCGTCCTGATCCAGATGGGGTAGTGGCAGGCAATTCACTTTTCACGGAACAATAACTCCTATCTATTAATAAAATAATTATGTATAGCGTACAATGTATTTTTACCATAAAATAACATAAATTAACGAAATATGCTATCGATTCTGCAATTATGGTGACTTTTTACCCGTACAGTATGATTCTCTCTATGTGTACATAACCGGAGCAGGGCTGCTGCGAATCACATAAACGAAAAGACTGCCCTTTATCAGGACAGTCTCTATACTTCTGCAAACAGAGTATTCTATTACAATGAACTGCAATTCATATCCGTACGGCGGGTGCGTTTCTTACCGGGTGCCAGTTCATCCAGACGAATCATACTGCTATCGGCAAAAGCCAGTGCCAGCTTATAAAAGGCTTTGCTGCGAATTTTGACGTAGGTGTCCTTGCTGATCGGCGGATCAAACAGATGGCTGTACACCTTGTAATCGAACACATCATCCTGCTTCAAATATCGCTCGCGGATGAGTAGCTGTTCGCGTTCACTCAGACGAGCGACGATCGCTTCCACGCGTTCACAATAGGCACGTCGTGCAGCAGGTGTATCTACATTATAAATAGCTGCACCAGCGGTCGGGTCACTGGTCATATTCGTTGGGCCATGCATTCTAGCTTCATAGGAAGCAGTCACTGACGTTTCGCGAATTTCGAACGTGATCGTTTTATAAATACGGTATTTTTCAAATACAGCCTCCACAGCAGTACGGGTCTGACGGCGGTCCAGTTCGGGCAGAGAAATCATCGGGTTCATGTACAACACTCCTTTGGTGTAATAAGTGGGGCTTTGAGATCGAATGTGAATGAGAAAACAGTCAACCACAGCAGATACTATCGATATCTAATTTTGCCTTTTGGCAACAAAAACACAATAACTTGTTGGATGATGGGTCTTTAAACCGTTCCTTACCCTCATCTCAATTCCAATTTTTTGGTTATGTTCGTATCTTGTTCGCATTTCGTATATTTAAGATATCATGTTATACCGGTTTCGTAAACCGCCAAATTCAGCAGATTTTCCCATTCAATCCTTCATTTACTCTCTTTTCCTCACTCGCTTATGCCTTTTGGCAAAGAGTGTATTTCCAATGTTTACCTAATGGCAATAATGGGGTATAGTTAAAGAAGGAATATATACTGAATCCGAACGGATATTGAGAATTCCGATCTGGTTCAGCTTCGATATTGCAGTCTACGGCGCAAGAGGCCGGGAGAAAGGGTGTTTTGTCAGTGGAGCAATCTTCATTTGGACTATATTTGAAGCATATGCGTGAACAGAAAAAATGGAGCATTAACCAGTTGGCAGATGCAGCCGGTATTAGCACCTCCCAAATCTCGCGCATTGAAAATGGTAAACGCGGTGTTCCCAAACCACAAACGATTGAAAAGATTGCGAGCGCGCTGGGCATTTCCTATGCTGAAATGATGGACCATGCCGGGTATCTTCGTCATGAAGAGCATACTCCAATTCCCGAATGGGCAAGCTCACGCGATAAACGAGACTTCAAAAAAATGCTGGAAGAAGACGGAGAATTGATGTTCGATGGCGTTCCGCTCGATGAGGAAGACAGACAGCGGATCAAGGATGTGCTGACCGGCCTATTCTGGGAAGCCAAGCATATGAACAAGCGTAAACCGGTAACGCCTGCTCCTAAGGAAAGGCGTGGCTCCTAAACCAGACAGATGACCTGCTTCAATCGTCAGACTGTCCCACAGCTTCCTACCGGATGCTTCAATCCTAATGCTTAATCGAGGTGAATGATACCGATGGATGATACTGCAGCCAGGCTCGTACATCAATATAAGACCAATTGCCCTTTCGAGATTGCTACCGCACTCGGCATACATATTCGCTACATGGACCTCGGCAAATCCACTAAAGGGCTGTACTACGCCAAGCTGAGACGACGCTTTATCGTCATTAATCAGGGGCTATCCGAGCAATGGCAGCGCTTCGTATGTGCTCACGAATTAGGACACGACCGCCTGCACAAGGGGCTTAGCCGCTTCTTCTTAGAGGAGCACTCTTATTTCTGGCCTGGCAAGCTGGAGCGGCAGGCGAACTCGTTTGCGATTACACTGTTAACGACCGGCCGCGAGCAGCGCGATGATGAGACGCTGGAGGCATTTGCTATGCGTACTGGCATTCCACAGGAAATGCTATATTTTTTTGATGTTTGATCGAACATATGTTCTTTTATCATAGAAGAACCCTGCTGCTCTGGGTGCAGTCTGCTATGCAGATGCGTTGTAGAGGGGCAGGGTTTGCTTGCGCGTTGGTATTAGCTTTCTAGTTTTAGCTCTGGCTCTGGCTCTGGCTCTGGCTCTGGCTCTGGCTCTTAAAGTGTAACTTTATTTATATATATGTTGTACGGAGTAAGAGAATATTGTTTAGTTTATTGTGTTCTAGCGACATGATGGGTAAGAGCATCAACCACTCCGGCAAGGAATAAAGGGACGGCCTCCCGTCTCGCACAGGAATCTACAGATTAGAAGAGAATGTAGATTCCCGTGCTCAAAAGTCGTCCTTATCCTTTATTTCCTTCCCTTCGTTCTGTGCTGCTTACACTCATAAGATT
>JBCNLJ010000020.1:0-74181 GCA_039595515.1 Paenibacillus sp.
TAGAATACAAAACCCAAATCGAGCACCGCGACGACATCCAATACCCGTTCTACCAGGAATTCGATGGCTACCAGCAGTGCGAAGACCGCGCCATCCAATCCGTAATCGAAAAAGAAATCCAAAACGATCTCTCCATCATCACCGACGGTGAATATTCCAAATCGATGTGGCATCTGGATTTCGTCTGGGGTTTTGACGGTGTGGAGCGTTATATTGCGGATCATGGCTACTTTTTCCGTGATACGGATGGTAGCTCGAAGTACGAGACACGCAAAGATATCGGTCTACGTATCACAGGCGAGCTTAGCGGCAAAAATCATCACTTTATCGAGGTATACAAAAAGCTACAGGAGCGTGCAGGCGATCGTGAAACCAAGCTATGTGTGCCTTCGCCATCTCATATCTTTGGCGAGCTGTCCTGGTCGGATAATATCGGCGGTACAGATTCCGTATACAAGGATACAAAAGAACTGAAGGCTGGACTGGTGAAAGCCTATAAAGAATTTGTAGATGATTTTGCGGCTGCGGGTGGTAAAATTCTGCAATTCGATGATTGCTTGTGGGAGCTGTTTGCGGATGATAATCCGAATTCTCCGTATACAGGTGAGCACATTAATCAGGAGGAAGTACAGGCGCTGGCGACGGAGTTTATCGATATTAGCAATATCGTTATCGACTACGGTCACAGTCTCGGTCTGAAAATGTGGACGCATAACTGCCGCGGTAACTACGATTCACGCAATATGGGTGGTGGCTCGTATGTGAAGATCGCGAACCTGTTCCTGAAGCAGCTCAAATACGACCGTTTCTTCCTGGAGTGGGATGATGATCGTGCGGGCTCACTGGAAGCGCTGGCTGTGTTCAAAGACAAGCCGAATACAGAAGTGGTGCTGGGCTTGCTGTCTTCCAAAACAAGTACATTAGATGATGAAGAGCGTGTACTGCGTTTGCTGGATGAGGCATCTAATATCATCGAAAAAGATCGTTTGCTGCTCTCACATCAGTGCGGCTTTGCTTCCTGCGATGGTGGTAATGAGCTGACGGAAGAGCAGCAGTGGGCGAAGATTAATCAAGGGCAACGGATTGCGGAGCAGTATTGGGCGAAGTAATTGTGAGTGGAAGACCACCTGTACAGGTGGTCTTTTTCGTGTATATAGAATGGAGAATGATAGAAGTCATAAGTTCTTGAAGAATGGATAGTGGATCTTTCAAATCGGAATTTTATTATTCAGCATATGTTATATATATGAGCAAAGAGGGACACTACAACGAGTGTCCTTCTTTGTGATGAAGCAGATTATACTCGCATCGTTACGATAGAGAATGAATGCACCTACAGACAGAGTAGAGCGAAAATGCTTATACGGTCTTTTATACCTAAATCTACACATCCATTTAGTTCATTTGGAGCACAAAAATTATTTATTTTCCTGTAAATGGATGTATAATTATTAAAAGAACTTTGAGCTGAAATAGTTGACCAATCAAACACATATGATTAGCTTGGAAGGGGTTATTGCTTTGGCGAGGAAACGTAGTGTAATAGCGGCAATGGCAAGAGATATTGAAAGGCAAGCCAGACTTAATGAAGCAGCTAGAAAGCGTCAGGAACGAGAGCGTATTAGGTTGGCGAAAGAGCGAGAAAGACAACAGATTCAATTTGCTAAGGAAGAAAAACAACGTTACATCGAGAGTAGAATCGAAGAAACGGATGACTTGAATAATGAAGTGAATGAACAAATTCAGCAATTGAACGCCTTATTAGAACAGGGATTAACTAGGGCTAGCCGAATTGTGTTTTCTTCTTTGAAAAATAAAGAAGAATTTAAGGGCTTTGTTCCTCCAGCTGAGCTTACAATCCCCTTGCTTAAACCGAATTTTGAAGATTATAGAAGCCAGATTAAATCATCAGTATTGCTACGCAAATTGATACCAATGTTGGAGAATAAGTATCAGCAGGCATTAGATAGGGCACAACAAAAGTTCGATTATGATCTTATTCAGTATGAGAGCTTAGAAGAAGATCGTCTATCTAAGCTAGAGGTGATTAAAACGGATTATGAGAAGCAGAAATCCAACTTTGATGCCAAAGTAGCAAGTGAGAATCTAGAAGTTGACCAATTTGAAGAGCGTTATCGCAATGGTGATAGTGAAGCAGTGATTGCTTATAATAATTTGGTGTTAGAACGCTCCCATTACCCAATTGACTTTCCTCAGCAATTTCGACTCGCTTATCTTCCTGACTCTAGGGAGTTAGTTGTTGATTATGAAATTCCAACTAAAGATATTATTCCAATGGTATCAGAATATAAGTATGTCAAGACTAGAGACGAGATCACTGAAAAGCTTAGAAAAGATGTAGAGATCAAAAATATATATTCTGATGTCGTAGCGAGTGTAGCTTTGCGAACGCTTTATGAAGTATTTGAAGCCGATCAAGGCAATATTATTGATGTGATTGTATTTAGTGCTTATGTACAGGCTGTAGACCCGGCTACAGGGAAAGATATTACGCCTTATCTTATTTCAGTTCGCGTCATCAAATCGAAGTTCAATGAGCTTGATTTGAGACGTGTTGAAAAGTCAGTGTGCTTACGGAACTTGGGAGCACAAGTATCCCCTAGACCTTCTGAACTGCAAGCGGTAAAACCGGTTGTGGAATTCAATATGGTAGATAAGCGGTTTGTCGATCATGAGAGTATGCTCGATTCTTTGCAAAACCTGCCTAACTTGATGGACTTGAATCCGTTTGAGTTTGAGAGACTGGTCACAGATTTATTTGGAATGATGGGGTTAGACGCCAAACAGACGCGATCTTCTAAAGACGGTGGCGTCGATTGCGTTGCCTTTGATACTAGACCCATTGTAGGTGGTAAAGTAGTCATCCAAGCAAAGCGTTATAAAAATACGGTTGGCGTTTCGTCTGTTCGAGATTTGTATGGAACGATGATGAATGAGGGAGCTAACAAAGGGATTTTGGTAACAACCAAAAGCTATGGACCTGATGCTTACGAATTTGCGAAAGATAAGCCGATTGAGTTAATCGATGGCGGAGGCTTGCTGTACCTGTTAGAGCAACAGGGTATCCAAGCAAGGATTGTTTTTGAATAAGCTACCCGTATAGATGTTGGTTGAATTACAGGTTGGTACAATGTTAGTTTTACTCGTTTAGATTATAGCTGTATCTATATATTACTTGTTTGTATAACAGGAGACCGCTTTGTAGAGCGGTCTTTTTACTGTTTATTTTGTATATAGAGTAAAGTACCGCATTATAAGAAAATAAGAGTGTCATATTGCACTGAAAGTCATCTTTCATCCATGGGTTTACGTTCCTCCGACTTTGTATCCACTCTGCTACTCCTTTATAATAAACCCGTACGTCTACAGCAAGGAGGAACTCACACAACAATGGATGTTATCAAAAACGTACTCCAGCAATGGGGTATGAACGAAGCGATCATCGGCTATGCGGCGAACATCATCATGATTCTGTTCATCGCGATCATTTGTATTCTAGCCAACTGGATTACGCAGAAAATCGTGCTTAGAACGATTATACACATCGTCAACAACAACCGGTACACATGGGACAACATCATCGTGGAGAAGCGTGTGTTCCACAAGCTATCTCAGCTTGTACCGGCGATCATTATTTACTTTTCCGCGTCTGTGTTTCCAGCCTATCAGGGGCTGATTGAAAAGGCGGCGATGACGTATACGATTATTGTAGCGATTCTTGTGCTGGATGCGCTGCTGAATGCGTTTGATGCGATCTATCGGTCATTTGAGGTGGCCAAAATTCGTCCGATTCGCGGGTATATTCAGGTGGCGAAGATTGTACTGTTTATTATTGGTGGCATTATTATCATTTCCAATCTGATCGGACAGAATCCGCTCATTATTTTGAGTGGACTTGGGGCGTTGTCGGCGGTGTTGATGCTGATCTTCAAGGACTCGATTCTCGGTCTGGTGGCTGGGATTCAGCTATCTTCCAATGATATGGTGCGCGTCGGTGATTGGATTGAGATGCCTAAGTATGATGCGAATGGCGACGTGATCGATATTACGCTCAATACGGTCAAGGTGATGAATTTTGATAAGACGATTACGATGATTCCGAGCTATGCGCTGATCTCGGATTCGTTTAAAAACTGGCGCGGCATGCAGGCAGCCGGCGGCAGACGCATTAAGCGTAGCATTCGGATCGATACGAGCAGTATTCGCTTTTGCACACCGGAGATGATTGAAGAATTCCGTAAAATTCATTATATTGCCGATTATGTATCTTCTCGACTGGACGAGATTGAAGTGTACAATGCAGAGCGTCAGATTAATCGGGAGAGCAATGTGAATGGCAGACAGCTAACGAATATTGGCGTGTTCCGAGAGTATATTCACCAGTATTTGAAGCAGCATCCACAGATTCATAAGGATATGACGCTGATCGTACGGCAGCTAGAGCCGGGAGATAACGGGCTGCCGCTGGAGATTTATGCGTTTAGTAACGATATTGCGTGGGCGGTATATGAAGGGATTCAAGCAGATATTTTTGATCATATTTTTGCGGTGGCGCCGACGTTTGGGTTACGGGCGTTCCAGAATCCGACCGGGCATGATATTGTGCAGTTGAAGGAGCGGGAGTTGGTTCGTTAGGGTGGAGCGGAGATAGCATGGAATGAGATGCACAGTAAATAATAGAACGATACAACAAAGCTGCTTATCTCCATACCGGGAGTAAGCAGCTTTATTGTATCGTTCAGACATCTGAAGAATGGAAGGAGCGTAGCATGTATAAGAAAGGTGCGCTTTTCTGACTTCTTTTATAAGGATCGTGGCAGGAGAACAGTAGCTGTAAGAGCGGTTGTATAGTTTATTTCTGGTACTGAATAAGGGTAAAAAGTCGTACATACTAACGAGATAACTAAATGGAGTATATACTCGGGCCAGGTTGTTTAAAAATCGATTTCCACTTTTTAATTGCACCTGATCCTTTGTTTATTACCTAATTCATCTCACGTGGAGCAATCTGTACTAATAACAATTGCAAGCCACAAAATTGCTATTATTCCAACGAATATGCAGGCAAATACGTGTAGATTCTTCTTGTATATTTGTGCCGACAACTATATACACGAGGCCGCAATTCTATTAAAATAGGACTAACTTCGTCCCTTTCACCGAAACAGTAAGCAGAGTAATCTGCTACAGCTTCATCGTTTAAACATTACATGAAGCGACCTGTTTGAAAAGGGTAGGATGTAGTGAGTGTATGCTAACGTTTTTCAAATGAGGGTGATATGTTTATGTATGATATCTCTGTTAGGTCAACTTATTAGGGATGAACGGCTTCCTATTTTTAAACGTCCTCTTGCTTTGTTTAAGTTTGCGTATTCACGAAACTAATCTGAAAAGTGAATTTGCTTCGATTTTGAACGTCCTCGTCCATTCCCTAAAAGAAAGTGTGTAATGATCCATTTTACTCACGCTTTTATCCCGAGCAAGATGGCTTAGACTACCACGTACTACTACAATCTCACCATTCAAGCATGATTTCCCAACAGACATGTCTCAACTAGTCATTGTATTGAATATACTGAACATTGCATCACATGTATCAGAATATGAGCCAAGCTGAGGTGAAGTACGATGAGCAGAGCGACTTTACTGAATGATATGATGAATGTGATTCCGATTTTGAAGGAAGCTATTCCGGCGGATTTGTCGATTGCATTATGTGATACGCAACAATTTATTGGATATTGGCCGGGGGAAAATATCAATCTGTCGATTGCGATTGGGCAAAAGTTGGACCCTAAAGAACCACTGTACCAGGCGATTAATGAGAATATATCATTAAAAGCGGAAGTACCAGCTCATTTTTACGGATTTGAATTTATCGGTACAGCTTTGCCGCTTCATAATAAAGATGGGTACGTCATTGGCGGGCTGGCGATTCAGCTACGCAAGCCAAGCGAATTGATTACGATTGCGGATAATATTGAGCTGTCTCTGTCCAAAACGAGTGCGCAGGTAAATGATATGTCTGGCAGTGCGCTTCAACTGGTCGATACAGCGAGACAGTTGCTGACGCTCGTACTACAAACGACCGAGCAGGTGCAAGGGATTAACGAAGTGACGGCTACTGTGCGTAGCGTGGCGGATCAGACGCAGTTGCTTGGTATTAATGCTGCGATTGAAGCCGCTCATGCGAAGGAGTTCGGGCGCACCTTTGATATTGTCGCTCGTGAGATGCGTAAGCTGTCTTATGAAACGTCGGAGTCGGCGCAATCGATTCAGACGACAGTGAATATGTTTGCCCATGTCACCGCATCGATGCGGCAGGCGATTGAGTCGATTGCCAGCACATTGGATCACCAGGCCGAAGCGAATCAGCAAATCTTGGCGTATATCGAGGATATTCACAAAATGTCCGAGCAATTAAATGAGTTTGCCAAAAAGCTATGATGTGCAGCGGTTTGTCTTAATCAAATGGTCGGTATGGGAATCTTCATATAGCTTGATTATGCATGAGTATAGACAGACCCGAACCTTCTTTTTGATGAAGACAAACGCCTGAAGCTGTATAGCCATCCATACCCTAATCGTGTGTGTTCATCCTGAAAATGTATTTTTAATTTGCGTATAAACGATATACAACTTGTTCCTTTACTGTAGATGTGCTATAATAAATATATTGGAATTTGAACCTGAGTCACATATTGTAGAGGGTTGCAATTTTAATCGTGTAGCCTTGTCCAATATGTGATTTTTTTTAAAGTTTGAAGATCATGTAAACTTATTTTTTTAGGAGGCAACAAACATGCAACAAGGAACAGTGAAATGGTTTAACGCAGAAAAAGGTTTTGGTTTTATCGAGGTTGAAGGCGGAGAAGACGTATTCGTACACTTCAGCGCGATCCAAGGCGAAGGCTTCAAATCCCTGGACGAAGGTCAACGTGTAGAATTCAACGTTGTTCAAGGCCAACGCGGTCAACAAGCTGAGAACGTTGTAAAACTGTAATACTTCTGTAAGCTGTAGGAAAGTCCCAACCATCATATTGGGACTTTTTTTTCACTTATAAACTCCAATGAAGAAAGAAGGATGCTGCTTGTACTATTCACGGAAAAGCCCGATGGATGATGTTCCAGAGGAAATGACGCCGATATGGTCATGTACGAATGAAAAGTGCAATGGGTGGATGAGGGATAACTTTGTGTTGTCGGTTCAGCCAAGATGCGGCCAATGTGACTCTTTAATGGAAAAAAGTGAAAGACTATTGCCTGTATTAACGAATACAAGCCCTAATCAGAAAAAGAACTAAGCAGGCATTCTTTCTATGCAAGTGTAGATGGAATTATATAAGTCTTATGTTTTAGCCGTTTTCCCCTATCGGGGTAGGAACGGCTATTTGTTTTGTTCATTTTACATATACAGCAGATCGATATATCGTGTGCAATTGGCATCCATATTCTCCGTCCATATCCAGAAAAATGAAACCTGAGCTATGGAAAACGTGTACAATACTACATATACCCTTTAACGAAGGAGTGGACGGATATGAGTATGTGGACGAGGTTACGCGATGTGATGAAGGCGAATGTGAATAGCTTGCTCCAGCATTCGGATGATCCCGAGCGTACGGCAAGGCAGGCAATAGAGCAGTTTACGCGTGAGCTGGGACAGGTGAAGGCAGAGACAGCAGCGGTGCTGGCAGATGAAGCCCGCACGAAGCGTGCGCTGGATGAGAGCAGTGCGGAGATGAATAAATTACAGCGTTATGCTGAAAAGTCAGTCCAGCAGGGAGACGAGTCGGCAGCGCTTCGTTTTCTGGATAAAAAGGCAGGTCTCGCTACCAGACATATCGAGCTACAGACCGCTCATGAACGTGCGGCAGCCAGAGCGACAGCGATGCGGGAAATGCAAAACAAGCTCGTTGCTGATCTGGATCGACTGCAAACGCGTTATACCGAGCTGCAGGGCAGAATAGATGCGGCGAAGGCACAGACCACTGCTAATGGCTCAGCGACGGATGCGCTACAGGCCATGGAGCAGCAGGCGAATCAGGCGCTGAATGAAGCGGAAGCATGGGCTGAGGTGCGTGGAGGCGGGCAGCAGGAGGAGGATCTGGATGTGCTGATTGCACGTCTTGAAGCAGGCATGAATGCGCAGCCTGACCATACAGCCATCCCGACACCACAGCAAGAGCTGGAAAAGCTCAAGCAGCAGGCCAAATAAGTAGTAGCGAATTGCGGTAACTCATGAATCGCAGTCGTGTCAGCGTACAACGGAGGGCATGGACGCTACGGGGGTAAGCTGTGGTTTGAGTATAGATATAAGACTACTGGTTTGCGGTTATATTCATAACAGGGACGTAATGCGTTGTTTCTACGATAAGAAGCTTTTCCTGATACAGCGTTATTGCCTTCTACAATACAGAGATGTTCCAATATACGTATAACCGAAATTGTAATTATACGCATATATGTAGCAGAAGATTGAGGTGAATGAAGTCATGCCTGTCATTGATTATAAATGTCCGAACTGCGGTAGCAGCATGATGTTCGACAGTGCTACCGGTATGCTCGCCTGTCCAAGCTGTGGCAGGAAGGATGATATTGAGCAGATGCCTGATCCGATCAATCTGGTGCCTTTTGTGCCGGGTGATCAGGTTCAGGAGTACCATTGTATAAGCTGTGGTGCGGAGCTTACGACCGAGCCAGAGACGAGTGCGACGGTATGCAGCTTTTGCGGGTCGCCGGTCGTATTGAGCGAGCGTCTGAGCGGTGCGTTTGCACCACGAAGTGTATTGCCGTTTACGATTAACAAGCAGCAGGCTCAGGAAGCGTTTCGCAAATGGTGTCGTGGAGGTCTGCTCACACCGGCAGGCTTTATGAATGCGGACCGAATCAGAAATATTACCGGTACGTATGTGCCATTCTGGTTATATGAGTTACATAACATGGTGGAAGCGCGCGGACAGGCAACACGCGTGCGCACGTATACACAGGGAGACTACGAGTATACGGAGACGAGCTATTACGATATTTACCGCAAAATGCGTCTGCACTATGTGAATCTACCAATCGATGCTTCCGAGAAGCTAAACGATGAATTGATGGATAAGCTGGAGCCTTTCCCGTATAACGCACTCAAATCGTTTAAAACGCCGTATCTTGCTGGATATATCGCAGAAAAATACAGCTACGACGACCAGCAGCTCCTGCCTCGCGCGAAGGAGAAGACAATGAGCTATATCGATGCCGCAGTCTCCTCTACCGTGACCGGCTACACCAGTGTCACGTACACGGATCGCGATGTAGACACCCATGTCCAGCGTGCAGACTATTCCTTGTTACCGGTATGGATGGTCGATTACGATTTTAATAGTAAGCAATATGTATTTGCGATGAATGGACAGACAGGGAAAGTCGTCGGTAAACCGCCACTCAGCAAAGGGAAGTTGTTTAGCTGGTTTGCAGGCATTGCGATCGTAGCGTTTGTGAGTCTGCGTCTGATCACCTGGGCGCTGGGAGGTGACCTTCTGTGAAGCAACGAAGAAGGGCGCGGCTCCTGTTACTGCTCCTGCCGATCTTGCTAGTCCTCATTACGATGATACCAGCCGAGCAGACGATGCATGCTTCAGGCACAGATACAGTAGGCGACAAAAAGCTGGTGTATGACAATGCCGGACTGCTGACCGATCAGGAGCGGCAAGCAGTGAATCGAATGGCAAACGAATACGGTCCTGTGCAGCAGACCGATTTTGTCATTTATACGACCGATAATCCGGATTACAGGGATGTGCAGATTTTAACCGAGGATCTGTATGACAGCAAAGGCTTTGGATATGACAAGCGCTTTGGTAATGCCGTACTGCTGACAATGGATATGCGTAACCGTGAGGTCTACCTTGCAGGCTTCGGGAAAGCGAAAACATTGCTGGATGACCAGCGCCTGGATCAGATTCGCGACCGCATCACACCATACTTGAGCAATGGCGATTACCAGACCGCTTTCGAGCAATATATCCAGCTATCCGCCAGATACATGAACTACAAACCTGGCATCGATCCAGACAGCTTCCTGCTGAATATCTGGTTTCAGCTTGCAGCCGCTGTCCTGCTCGGCATCATCATCGTCTGGATCATGGCCGCCCGCTCCGGCGGACGCATCACCGTAAGCCGAGCCACCTACGAAGACGCCAACGCCTCCGGCTTACTCGATCACTACGACCGCTTCATCCGCACATCCGTATCCAAACGAAAAATTGAAAGAAATAACAGTAGCAGCGGAGGAGGCGGCGGAACTAGCAGCGGCGGCAACTCACATAGCGGCAGCAGAGGCTCTTTTTAAAAGAGAAAGCTCGTCTGCTCCGTTGAGCGGGTGGTATATAGCATACGAGGTATAACGATAGCAGTCGAAACGGCATGCACCGTAAGCTGAAAAGGCTTAAGATACTACTAACGCTTTTGCAGTTATACAATGCCACCCATCAAAATAGGGTTTATTGCACACAAACTACAAGCTTAAAAGAAAAAAGAAAGAAACGACGGAGACGGAGTGTCAAAAATTCCCGGGCACGCAGATTCCAATAAATCCTCGTTCCCAATCCAAAAGTATTCTACTAACGATGCAGAACACATCCGGTAAAAATGAAGAAGAGAGAGCGAACAGTCAGTCAAAAACGCACTCCAGCAATTTGTCAGTCACAACGCAACAAATACTAACCAATAAATCAATAACTCAATAATTCTAAAAAATTCATTTGTTCTGCATTAACGGCTCATCCCCACCAATGCAGAAAAGTATTACTCCACGCACAGTATCAAGATTTGATGATGCCAAGCGCACAGAACGGAGGGAAGGAAATAAGGGGAAAGGACGATTTTGGAGGGGCGGGAATCTTCATTCCTTCCTAATCCAAAAGATTCCCGCGGCTCCACCCGAGTCCGTCCCCTTATTCCTTCCCGGAGTGGTTGAAGCCCCACCAACAAACCCCACTCACCAGCGCAACATAATACATTTCCACCCCATCCAAACATTTGAGGAGGAACCACCATGGGATTTTTCAAAAACCAGTTTGCTAACGTAGTCGAATGGGAAGAGTTTCGCGATGATATGATCTTCTGGAAATGGAGCAACCGCGAGATCAAGAAGGGCAGCAAGCTCATCATTCGCTCCGGACAGGATGCGATTTTCCTGAACAACGGTAAGGTCGAAGGGATTTTCGAGGACGAAGGCTCCTTTAACGTGGAATCGGATATTATTCCATTTCTGTCCACGCTAAAAGGCTTCAAATTCGGCTTCAATAGCGGTATGCGCGTTGAGGTGCTATTTGTGAATACAAAGGAATTCACCGTACGCTGGGGCACGCAGAGCCCGATTCTAATCCCAGCACCGCAGCTTCCGGGTGGTATGCCGATTCGTGCGAACGGTACATTTAACTTTAAAGTGAGTGATTATGTAGCATTGATCGATAAGGTGGCAGGCATCAAGCAAAGCTATCTGGTCGAGGATGTAAAGATCCGTATTACATCCGTGCTGGATCAGCTACTGATGAAATGGATTACGCGCGAAGGGAAAGACATGTTCAATCTGCAAGCGAATGCTTCGGATATCGCAAACGGCATTCGTGAAGACCTGGATATGCAGATGATGGAGATCGGGATCGGTATTACCGGCTTCCAGGTGATGAGCTTCAGTTATCCGCCAGAAATTCAGGCGATGATCAACAAGACCGCCTCTCACGGGATGATCGGCGATATGCAGCGATACCAGCAGGTGAGCATGACCGACGGCATCGCTTCCGGTAAAGTGCAGGGCGGCGGCATGGCGTCCGATATGGCAGGCATGATGATGGGCATGAATATGGCCAATGAAATGCTGAAAAATATGAACGGACAGAATAACCAGCAGGCAGGACAAAATAACAGCAACGGGCAAAATGCGAACGGCAACAATGGTGGCAGTCCAGCCAATAATGGGCAGAATGCCAATTCGCAACCTGCAGGTACAGGACAGGGAAGTTCGGATAACGGTTCCGCACCGACAGGCTCTGGCGGAACAAAGCCGAATTTCTGCCCGAATTGCGGGGCGAAGAATGAAGGGGCTAATTTCTGTCCGAATTGTGGGTATAAGCTGGCTTGATTGCGATGAAATATTGCTAAATAGACTTAACTAGCTATATCTATCTTACCAATCAAAGGAAAATGGCTACTCAGTACGAAACGCAAAATGATTTTTAAACACATGTAACGCATGTTGAGTTACCTTTAACTCACCCTTGAATGAACATTAGAACTAAAGTGCACTCCTTAAAATGACATTAGAAAATCCCTCGGGTCAACTAATGAGCATCTGGGGGTGCATTTTTATATACTTGTCTGTACATAGCTATAGTCCAGCCTCCATGCGAATAGCTACAGAGACATAAATAATCTGTCCTCTTCACTTCAGAGTGTACACAAGCTTTCGGATGAATTCGTTTATAAAATGGAATCATGAAAGGCGCGATATGTGGCGATATTGTATTATTCCGTAACCGTCTCAGCCATATGACGTATTACATGATACTAACGACAAAAAACGAACAGAATTTGAGGGAAGACCTTATGAATAGATCATTTATGAATCGGTCGGATCATGAATATAGCGGTGTGGAAAAGAGTTATGCTGAGGCGGAGCAGAAGGCGGTTCATTATTTTCATCAGCTTCATCGTCATGTCACTGAACGTACGTATGAGTCGGGCTTGATCGAGGATTTTCGGCAGTGGAAGGGTAAGCATATGTCGCTCACTTCACGTCTGTCACGCTGGTTGCCACTGAAGCAGCAGCCGAGTGCCAGAGATTATCAGCGTTATATCCACTGGCTTCATACAGCAGGGAAGCTGGACCATTATTTGCACCGTAGTGTGGCATACATCTACATGCGCGATCTGGGGCGGGCGCTGGATGCACCGCAGACGCAGCAGAGGGTGCAGGAGGTTGTAGACAGCTTGAAGCGCAAGCTGCTGAATTCGGAGACAGCCAGCAATGCGCAGCTACCGGAATTTATGAGTATGGACGGTGTATATCGCTGGGCGCAGCGTGAAGGGGTGGAGGATGCGGTCATCTGGGTACTGGACAAGCTACAGCAGGTGGCCACGCATATTCCAGCCGAGCTGAATGCGGAGCAGGCGCAGCGCAAGCTGATTAAAATCATCGTTGGCGTTGTGCTGCATGCCACTGAGGAAATGGATGAGTCGGTGCCGCAGAGCGAGCGCTCGCGCCGACTGGATGAAGCGATTCGGCTCGGGTACTCGTATGGCTTAACGTATCCGTTTATCGACGACATTCTAGATTCGACGCTGTTATCTGCGCAGGAAAAGGAACAGTATTCGCGCCTGATTCGCAGTGCGCTGTTAACGGGCTCGGTGCCGAAGCTGGGGGACTGGTCAGGAAGTCAGCCGGAGTTGATTCGATATATTCATAGTGAACTGCGTGAGGCATTTGAATATATTAAAACGCACCAGCAGCCGGGCGGTGGGCAGCAGCTCTTTTTCGAGCAGGCGTATGTGTTTTTTCAGGCGCAGGATGTGGATCGGACGCGCACGCTGGAGAATGCTACGTATACGAATGAGGAGCTGTATGTGCCGGTCATTTTGAAATCGGCTTGCTCGCGACTGGTTGCGCGTTCGATTCTGAGTGTGGAAGAAGACGAAGGATTCGATCTGCGTACATTTTGCTACGGTATTTACAACCAGCTTGCGGATGACTTTGCCGATATGTTCGATGATCTGGCGAATGGTGCAGTAACACCGTATACGTACTATTTAAAATATCATCAGCAGCGTGCGGATTTACTGAATCCATTCCAGATGTACTGGGCGGTAATCCATTATTTGCTGCATGAGGTGTACCGCTCGGATGAGCAGACACGCGAGGTGATTTTGGATCGGGCGATTAATGGTTTGAAGCGAGCATATGAGCGGCTTGGCGCATCCCGTTATGCGGAAACGATGGAGCTGCTCACGAGCGGCATGCCCGGCCTGAATCGGATCATTCAGCAGATGGTACGTTATGCGGAGGATGTGGATTTTCTGGACAAGCTGTTGCGTGACCAGATGCTGGTGCATTTGCGCCAGGACCGGGAGCAGCAAGCTGAATTTCGCGAGACCGTCGATACGGTGCGTATACAGATTAACGAAACGCTACCAGTAGAGAAGCGTGACGGTCTGTTGCCGATGAACGAGCTGCTCATCGATGCGGTCAATTATAGCCTCGAAGGCTCAGGCAAACGGCTGCGTCCGATTCTCGCCTGGGTGATGGCCGTACGGCATTATGGATTGCAGCAGGAGGCGGTCATGCCGATGCTGCGCTCGCTTGAATATATGCATACCGCTTCCCTCATCTTTGACGATCTGCCTTCACAGGACAATGCTCCTGCCCGGCGCGGACGTACCACGCTGCATGAGCTACACGATAGTGCGACGGCAGAGCTAAGTGGACTGTTCCTGATTCAGAAAAGTATTCGTGAGCAGGCGTCCTTGAGCGGCTTCGCGCCGCATATTGTGCTACAGTTGATGGATTATTCTGCGCAAAAGGCAGAGGAGCTATGTACCGGACAGGCGATGGATT
Source organism: Paenibacillus sp. (assembly GCA_039595515.1). Classification (GTDB taxonomy): domain Bacteria; phylum Bacillota; class Bacilli; order Paenibacillales; family Paenibacillaceae; genus Saccharibacillus. The sequence goes on from JBCNLJ010000020.1 coordinate 14,621, forward strand.
TGCGTGCACGCGGGCAGCGGCTGACGCTGGAGCAGTTGAACGATATTTGCTTTTACAAAACGGGTGCGGCATTTGAGGCATCGCTAGTGATGCCTGCCTTGCTGGCAGGTGCGAAGCAAACGGAGATTGCCATACTCCAAACATTCGCTTACCATGCAGGCATTGCGTTCCAGATTAAGGACGATCTGCTGGATCTAAAAGGGGATGTCGTGCAGTTAGGCAAGCCGGTCGGTCAGGACGCGAGTAATGACAGCTCAACCTTCGTATCCGTGCTGGGTGAAGCCGGAGCAAGGCGGGAGATGTGGAATCATTATTGCTATGCGCTGGAGGCACTGCGTAAGCTGCTCGTGGGGATTCCGTTTTTGAAGCATTTGCTGGATTACATTGTGCATCGGGAGCGTTAATGGCTACTGTAGATGGATTAAAGTAGAGGTTAAAGCAGAGATCAAAGTAGGGATCGAAGCAGGGAACAAAGCGATAGTGGATAGTAGCATGACAGTAATGTAATCGCTGACGGCTATGTAAATGGAGTAGAGAGATAAAGAAATAAAGTCGCGCAGAATGGAGAGCCAGGACGATTCTGGAGGGATGTGGAGTTTACGCATTCGTTCAGGGTATCCTGGTTTTATTGTATAGTCGTGGATTGGGAGGATAGGGTGTGATGGCGATTACCGTATACAATGGATAACGATTGACTGGTGATAGCTGCCTGTTTTGTAAATCATTCATTTCTTCGTTATGATAAAAGGGTACATAGCGTATACGGCTGGAATGGCTGGTTGGGACTTGGAACGGTAGAGTTTGCGAAATGTTCTTATTCTTTTGCTTTTTCGTGCTGCTGATTGGCATAATATAATAATGACTACCCGTGCTGCGGGATTATGAGGAGGATTATGATGACGCAATCGTTAATTGGAGTACCGCTTGAAGGATTTGCTGAATTTAGCCGAAAAGTAGCTGCCGAAGGTGCGGTTTTGCTGAAAAATGATGAACACATTCTTCCGATTCGAAAAAATGAAAGCGTTTCGATTTTTGGCCGTGTGCAGGTCGATTATTATCGAAGCGGAACAGGTTCAGGCGGCAGTGTGAATGTGGCCTATACGACGAACCTGCTGGAAGGACTGCGCGCGAAGCCAGATGTGCGCGTGAATGAAGAGCTGGCAAAAGTGTATGAGAGCTGGATCGCTGAGCATCCATTCGATAACGGCGGCGGGGGCTGGGCTGCGGAACCGTGGCATCAGCAGGAGATGCCGCTCACAGATGAGCTGGTAGCGGCAGCAAAACAGCAATCCGAAAAAGCGATTGTTGTGATCGGGCGCACAGCAGGCGAAGATAAGGACAATGCGGATGAGCCGGGAAGCTATCGTCTGACCGAGGATGAGCTGGATATGCTAAAACGGGTCACCGCACAGTTCCAGCAGACTGTAGTCGTACTTAACACCTCTAACATCATCGATATGAGCTGGGTAGAGTCATCCGAGCATAAGCATCCAATCGGTGCCGTGCTCTATTCCTGGCATGGCGGGATGGAGGGCGGACGTGCGCTGGCAGATGTACTTGCTGGAGATGTGACACCGAGCGGCAAGCTGACCGATACGATTGCCTATTCGATCAACGATTATCCGTCTACACGTAACTATGGCAATGAGCTGAAAAGCGTGTATGAAGAAGATATTTATGTGGGCTACCGTTATTTCGAAACGTTTTGCCCGGATAAGGTACAGTATGCGTTTGGATATGGGCTGTCTTATACGACATTTCAATTGGATGTGGAGCCTGCACAGTTTGTGCAAGACGGTGAACAGACAAGTATACAGTTAGCGGTAAAGGTAACCAATACAGGAACGGAATACGCGGGCAAAGAGGTGGTGCAGCTATATGCGGAAGCGCCACAGGGCAAACTGGGACAGCCTTCTCGTTCGTTAGCTGCTTTTGCCAAAACAGGACTGCTACAACCGGGCGAGTCCGAGACGGTCACCTTAGCTGTGCCACTGGATCGTCTGGCATCGTATGACGATGCAGGTGTAACCGGGCATCGGTATGCGTATGTACTGGAAGCGGGATTGTATCATTTCCATGTAGGTAACAGCGTGCGTGCAACAGAGCAGGTGTCGTTTGCAGCAGCAGATGCAGGTATGACTTCTGTCGCGCAAGTGTCGGCAGATGGCACCGCGCTGGAGCTGTCCGAGCTGCGTGTAGTCGAGCAGTGGGAGGAGGCGCTGGCTCCAGTTGAGGAATTCCATCGCATGAAGCCGGGCGCGCGCAAGCCAGACGGCTCGTATGAGCTGACCGCCGAGCCGGTGCCAACACGTCAGATTTCACTGGCACAGCGGATTCAGGATCGTTTGCCAGCGCCGTTGCCAGAAACAGGCGATCATGGCTATACGCTGCAGGATGTAGGTGCAGGTCGAGTCACGCTGGAGCAATTTGTAGCTCAGTTGAATGATGAGGATCTGGCTGCACTTGTGCGTGCGGAGGGGATGAGTAGTCCGCTCGTGACGCCAGGTACGGCATCTGCATTTGGCGGTGTGACTGACCGTCTGCTCGGCTTTGGCATTCCAGTAGCATGTACGACAGATGGGCCGTCCGGTATTCGGATGGATAGCGGAGATAAGGCGACGCAGGTGCCGATTGGCACGCTGCTGGCGGCAACATGGGATGTGGCACTGGTCGAGGAGCTGTATGTGCTGGAAGGACAGGAGATGCGTCGCAACGAGATCGACACATTGCTGGGGCCGGGTCTGAACATCCGCCGCAGTCCGCTGAACGGACGCAACTTTGAATATTTCTCCGAAGACCCTTACGTTTCCGGCGTATTCGCCGTTGCCTGCACACGCGGGATTGCGCAAAGTGGCGTGTATGCTACACTCAAGCACTTTGCCTGCAACAACCAGGAGCAGTATCGGACGAAAGTGAATGCTGTCGTATCCGAGCGCGCACTGCGACAAATCTATTTAAAAGGCTTCGAGATCGCTGTACGTGAAGGCGATGCACGTTCCGTCATGACCTCCTACAACCCGATCAACGGTCACTGGGCAGCATCCAACTACGATCTGAACACCACTGTTCTGCGCGGAGAATGGGGCTTCCGCGGTATCGTCATGACCGACTGGTGGGCAGTCATGAATGACTGTGCGGAGGGCGGACCATCCGACCGTAAGCATACCGACGCGATGGTTCGTGCACAAAACGATCTGTATATGGTCGTTGCTAACTACGGAGCCGAAACGAATGTATGGGGCGATCACACAATAGAAGCGCTGGAGACAGGCAGACTGACACGCGCCGAGCTGCAACGCTGCGCCATCAACATTTGCGAATTCATTATGCAGTCGCCTGTATTCGAGCGCAAAGAACTGATGAAAGACCCGATCCCATCGGTAAGCGCACTGGCTTCATCAACGGATTCGGCTGCCGAGCAGCCAGTTATAGCTAAAGACGATGTACGTATTCCCGTCGTAGCAGACGGCATTACCCGTTTCCAGGTCACCGACTCTGGGCAATACCGTTTATTCCTAAACGTAACGTCCGAGGGCGACGAATGGGCACAAAGCGCAACCAACCTGCTCCTTAACGGACAGGTCGTCACAACCGCGCAAAGCAACGGCACCGGTGACCGCTGGCTCCGCCAAAAACAAAACAAAGTACAACTGGAACAGGGTCAATACGAACTAACATTAGATTTCATCAAACCAGGCATGTCGATCGAGTGGATTGAACTGAAGCGCGTATAATAACAGGTCTGACCTGCATAATGTGCCGGATCTTATGTATATATACATGTAGTTACGCCATAACCACCTGTATTCGATAATCCTGCAAGCTCTTTTCGTAAATGAAATAAGCAAAGTCTGCATTCTGAGGATGCAGACTTTTTGCTTTGGTATATAGCCTGAAATATCACGGTGAGCGAAGCGGAAATGAAAACAGAATTAAACTCTATTCAAACGATTGGATATATGCAGTATGATGCGGTACATTACGTCGCTTACTACTGATCATTTAACCTGATATGCACCTGTCTATCAAGAACATAACTTGAATCTGATTTAATTGGCTAACGCAATTTTAGGTGAGATTTGCATATTACGAATAAGAAGAATATATAAAATTAAAACATGGATATATGCATAGACGTATACACGCATAGAAGAAAGCATTTCTTTATAGTTCGATAAGGTACATATACAGGCATCATATATACAGGAACTACGAATAAAGAATATTACTGCTAGTGCGGAGGAAATAATAGGTTCAAATTAGCCGAACATAAGCTGCTTGATTGGAGCGTAGATTTATTTAAATTCAGATAAGTTGGGGGCTTGCGAAGAAGATATATTTTATATATGAATAAAATATGTGAAGCTAAGGAAGCTTATCGGGTACCAAAAGTATGAAGAACATATAGGGTATTGAAGTATAAGAAGTATATAAAGCATATAAAGCATATAAAGCATATAAAGCATATAAAGCATATAAAGCATATAAAGCAACTCTTACACCACCACTATTCTATTTTTGCGAAAACGACGGAACGGAGGGAAGGAAATAAGGGAAAAGGACGATTTTGGAGCCCGGGAATCTACACTCTGTCCTAATCCGGTAGATTCCTGGGCTCCACCTGAGGACGTTCCCTTATTCCTTACCGGAAGTGGATGATGCTCCAGCACCCAAATATGCGAATGAATCTTACCATGGAACTTTTGATATATTCTAGTTATTCTTCATATTCTCAGCGTCAAAAGTATTCAATGAACAACCCCACCATCACCACCAAATAAAAACTCTTGCCAAACCATCCCACCCATGTTATGATCTTTCTTGTGGTTGCGAAATCAATCACCACTAACATTTGCGGTCGTGGCGGAATTGGCAGACGCGCACGGTTCAGGTCCGTGTGGGCTTACCCCCGTGGAGGTTCGAGTCCTCTCGACCGCATTTCCTTTCAAACGTAATGATTGACCGATATGAAGCGACTGTTCCTTGTCATGAGGAACAGTCGTTTTTATTTGCATTTGATTACAATGAAAGTCAATATATCATTTGCAGCGTTCCACATGACATGTGATCAAACGCCCTATTGGCGAAAGCGGTCACGCTTGTTACACGCTCAATGATCGAGTCGATCCGACAAGTAATTTGAGAAATTGCAAATTACCCCTTCATAAATGAAAGCAATCCGCTTAATATAGAAAACAATAACAACACCGTACGGCTAATCGTGTTCCATTTTACAAAAGGATAGCTATCTTCAACGCATTTTTATTTCTACATACGGTGACGGAAGCAGAAACAGATTCTCGTCGGACAGTCAGCACGGCAGCAGCACCCAATCTCATACAAAAAGAAGTGAATGCATAATGGATTACGCGATACGTTGGAAATGGGGGCACCGGATTCTCGATCGATACTTCACCGGAGCCACGATGAATTACAGGCAGATGATCTCGCTGTTTATTCCGATTTTGATTGACCAGGCGTTTATTATGGGTCTGAACCTGATCAATACAGCGATGATTAGTTCGGCTGGAGTGGCAGCGATCAGTGCAGTGAATATGATCGACTCGCTGAATATTTTCCTGTTCAGTATTTTTATTGCTGTAGCGACAGGGGGGACGGTCGTCGTTGCCCAGTATAAGGGTAGTGGCAATGTGAAAAAGGTGTCCGAAGCCAGCGCAGGTGCGGTGTCGGTCGTTACGCTAATCGGACTGGTGGTCGGTCTGCTCGGCATTGCGCTGCATGTGCCGCTACTCAATGTGCTGTTTGGCTCCGCACAGGCAGACGTGATGAGCTATGCGCGCATTTATCTGATCGGAAGCTGTATTTCGTTTGCCGGCATCGCGATTGTAGAAGCGATCTGTGGCGCGCTGCGCGGTGTGGGCAGTACGCGCGCTTCGCTTGTGCTGTCGCTCATTATGAACGTATTGTATGTACTGCTTAATTTCCTGTTCATTCACGGCTTGCATATGGGTGTGCTCGGCATGACGATTGCGCTCAATATTGCCCGCTATGGCGGTGCGGTCTGTGCACTGTATTATTTGTTCAAAATCGATGTGAATCTCAAGGTACGCATGAAGGAGCTGTTCCGGGTCAAATGGGAGATGTTCCGCAAAATTCTGTTTATCGGTTTCCCGTTTGCGACAGAGCAGATGTTCTTTAACGGCGGGAAAATTCTGACACAGATCTTTATCGTCTGGATGGGTACGTATGCGATTGCAGTCAATGCGATCTGTTCGGCGCTTGCCGGGGCGATGCAGATTCCAGCCAATGCATTGTCGCTGACGATTATTACGGTGGTCGGGATTTGTATCGGTAGTGGGAATATCGATGAGGCGCGAAAGTTTACGAAGTCGTTTCTGGTGCTGTCCTCGATGTCCTTTGTGGTGATGGGGTTAATTATTTTACCGCTATTCAATCCATTGATCGCGCTCTTTGATCCGCCAGCGGAGATTGTGGATGATATCTTCCTTATTTTGCTGGTGAATACGCTGGTTCAGATTCCGCTGTGGGCAATCTCGTTTATTACGCCCTCGGCGCTACGGGCTGCCGGTGATGCAAAATATACATCGGTCGTCTCTATGCTGACGATGTGGCTGTTCCGCGTCGTAATGGGGTATGTGCTTGGTGTCGTCTTTGGCTGGGGCGTGCTTGGGGTGTGGATCGCGATGGACCTGGAGTGGGGCGTACGCGGGATCATTTTCCTGAAGCGGTTCTATGGGACGAAGTGGTTGCAGCATCGGTTGATTTAGTGAATGGGATAGGTGCAGAAGCTATTCTGATAAGTGTAATAAAATGAAATCGAAAAGTCGCCATAAAGAAAAGCCATCGGCAGCACAGTATAGCTGCCGATGGCTTTTTGCTGATGATCAGGAAGGAGGGCACTACCTTGACAGGGTAGGGTTCAGATTGCACCGTACCTTATACAGATTAGGGGATATTCGGATCATACTCATGCGCATACCGAAGTATCTTAAGATGTGTAGAGAAGCGGCAAAGCACATCCTGGTCTGGTTGATCCTATATTAAACGATAATATCTACCGTAACTGCTTAACTCACCAGTTGCTTCCCATCATACATATACGTAACCGCCTTCCCACCGGCCATTGTCTCCAGATGCACACTGCGTCCCCATAGCTTAAACACAAGCGGCAATGTACGCTCCACATATTTGCGATCCAGCTCCATACCGTCAAAGCGATTATGCAGCAGCAGCTCGCCGCGTCCGTGCAGATCGTCATCGCGCACCGTAATGTACGGGAAGCCGCCATTCGTACGTGAACGGATTAGCTGCTCCTTGACTTCGTTGACATCATTTGCCGTGACGCGATACACCTGCTGTTGCTTCTGATACACAAACAGATCCATATCCTCTGCCAGCTCGCGGGTGAGGTAATTGCGGATAAACGACACATCCGATTCCACCTCGCGAATCTCGAACAGTGCATCGATTCCTTCCTTACGCTCGATATGGCGTAGCATCATCAAGCCAAGATAATACGGGTTAATCCGTCCGGGTGTTGGCTGGATGACGCCTGCATTCATTTTGGCAAATTCCACGATCTCCGAATCGCTCAGCTCCAGCTCACGTACGAGCTTCAGATGCCAGTAGCTTGCCCAGCCTTCGTTCATAATCTTCGTTTCCATCTGTGGCCAGAAGTAGAGCATCTCCGCACGCAGCATATGCAGAATTTCACGCTGCCATTCCTCCAGATAGCGACTATGGGCAGCGATATAGCCGATCACATCCTTGATCGAGCCATCGGTTTCACGGAATCCATCTCTATGACCGAAGCGCACATACGGATCAACATGCTCCTGAATAGCAATGCCAGCATCAAGAAAGGCTTCCACCTCATCCATGCCGTGCTCCTGACTGAACGCTTCAATCCGGTCGGCAAACACCGCCATCCGATCGACCATATTGCGATCTGTACCGCCAAACATCGCATTATTTTTGAAAAAGTCGCTATGTCCAAGCACATGCGCGACGATTAACTTATTTTGCAGCAGTGTATTGCTGTCGAGCAGGAAGGCGTAGCAGGGGTCGGAGTTAATCACCAGCTCATAAATTTTGCTTAGCCCGTGATCGTATTCCGACTTCATCCGATGATACGCCTTACCAAAGCTCCAATGCGCAAACCGGGTCGGCATCCCATAGGCGCCGATCGAATATAGCACTTCCGACGGGCAGAACTGGTACCGCATCGGGAAAAAGTCCAATCCATGCTGTAGTGCTGCATCCGTTAATTGCTCTACCGATTGCTCCAACTGTAGCGTATCGTTTTCGAATAGCATAACCAGCGCTCCTTTCCATCGATTCGACGTATCTGTCTGTTCAAGCAGAGTGGGGCAAGGTCAAATGATCAGCTAGCGATCTCATCGCCAAAAAATGCTTTTAGCGTCTTGAACACATCTTCCTTCTGCTCCAATAAAGCCTGTACAAACGCAGGCGATTCCAGGCGCTTGAGCGAATCCCATAGCTGCTTACCGCTATAGCCATACGTGCGCTGGCGAATCTCGCCATAGCCGAGCATATTCACCTGCTCCAGCAGCGCCCGTGCCAGACGTATCGTCTCTGGATTGTCACTGCTCAGATTGTCGCCATCCGAGAAATGAAATGCATAGGTGTTAAAGGAGCTGGGCGGGTATTCTTGATTAATAATTTGCAATGCCAGCTCGTATACGGAAGAACAACGCGTACCACCGCTTTCGCCTTTGTGGAAAAAGGATTCTTCGTCCACTTCTTTCGCATCGGTCGTATGCGCCAGAAAGCGAATATTCACATGCTCATACCGTGTGCGCAGGAAGCGTACCATCCAGAAGAAGAAGCTACGAGCGACATACTTTTCAAACGTACCCATTGAGCCGGACGTGTCCATCATCGCCAGCACGACTGCGGAGGATTGCGGTTTGTGAATATCCTCCCAGGTTTTGTACCGCACATCGTCACCGATGATCGGGCCCAGCACCGGAGCCGGGGCGGTATCCGGGCCGGGACTGCCGACCGGAATTCCACCGCCATGCTGCATCGCTGCCGGATACGCACCGTTATTCAAGCCACCGCCGAGCGCCTGACGCTTGATCGCCTCGAATAGAGTACGCCGCTTATCGATGTTGGACGCCATGCCCTGCTTGCGCACATCGTTAAAACGAATATCGTCTACCATCATCTCCTGCGCCGTCTTGGGCTTGAGATGAGGTAGCTTCAAATCTTCAAATACAAGCTCAGCGAGCTCGTCTACGGTCAGTTCGGCTTCATAGTAATCGATGCCTGGCTGCTCCCCAGCTTCGCGTCCACCTTTGCCAGGACCGCTGCCTGGTACGCCTTGCCCATTGCTATCTGCCTGTCCAACCATATCGCCAACCTGTGTGCCGCCCTGTCCCTGCCCAACCTGCGGCTCATCGCTAGTATTGTAACGAAAGCGCGGTTCATCCAGACTGCGAATCGGCACTTTAATGATCTTGTCACCCTGCGGCATGATGATCGATTCCTCGCTCACCAGATCAGCAAGATTTTCACGAATCGCTTCTTTTACTTTACGTTTATGCCGTTCCTGATCGATCTCGCCTTTGCGGTGGAGGGACCAGTCGTCCCTCGCAATAATAAATGATCGATTATCCATGTCGCTTCACTCCTTCCTGCCTCAACGGTTGAGCAGGCTGCCGACATATTTCATCAGATCGTTAGCGCAGGCAGCGCAGTAACCGTGATGCTCAATCAGACGACGGGATACTTCGTTCATACGCTTCACCTGTGTTTCATCCGGGTTGAGCGATGAAGTCGTAATTTTGATCACATCTTTCAGATCGGCAAATAGCTTTTTCTCAATCGCATCCTTCAGCGGCTCATGCGACGTATATTCAAACTTGCGTCCCCGCCGAGCAAACGACGAAATTTTGATCAAAATTTCCTCGCGGAACGCGCGCTTCTGATTCTCGGTAATCCCAATCTGTTCTTCGATCGAGCGCATCAACTTCTCATCCGGGTCGCGCTCCTCGCTTGTGATCGGATCAGCCATCTTATGACCGCTGCAATAGGCTTCAACATTGTCCAGATAATTGTTCAGCATCGTATGCGCTGATTCTTCAAAGGAATATACAAATGCGCGCTGTACTTCCGTCTTGGCACGATGGTCATATTCCTTGCGCGCCATCGTGATCAGATTGAGCAGACGCTCACGCTCCTCACGCGAGATGGATGGATGCTGATCCAGTCCTTCCTTCAGCGAGCGAAGCACATCGAGCGCATTGATGCATGGCTTGTTGCCTTTGATAAGTGCACTGGATATCCGGTTGATCACATAACGCGGATCGACGCCGGACATGCCTTCATCGCTGTATTCACGGCGCAGCTCGTCGACCTCGCCGGACTTCACGCCATCGACCTGAGCGCCATCGTACAGCACCATCTTTTTGATAGGGTCGATACCGGGCTTTTTCGATTCCTGAAGACGGGACAATACGGTAAAAATCGACGCTGTACCGAGTGCGCCCGGTGCCAGATGCACCTGATTGTTCAGACCGGAGGCATCGACCAGCTTCTGATAAATACGTTCTTCCTGCGTAACCTTAAGATTGTAGGGAACACGCATGACGATCATGCGGGAGTGGAGGGCTTCGTTCTTTTTGTTGGAGATAAAGGTGCGATATTCGGTTTCGTTCGTGTGGGCGATGATTAATTCGTCGGCGGATATGAGGGCGAAACGTCCCGCTTTGAAATTACCTTCCTGCGTTAGCGATAATAGATTCCAGAGGAATTTCTCATCGCATTTTAAAATTTCTTGAAATTCCATCAGACCGCGATTCGCCTTGTTCAGCTCGCCATCGAAGCGATAGGCGCGTGGATCGGATTCGGAACCATATTGCGTAATGGTAGAAAAGTCGATACTGCCAGTCAGATCAGCAATATCCTGCGACTTGGGATCAGAAGGGGCAAATGTGCCGATACCCCGGCGTCCGCTCTCGGAAAAGAGTACACGCTCAATCGGCATCGCTTCGATATGTCCACCATATTCCTGCTCCAGCCGCATCCGGCATACCGGGCACAGGTCACCTTCGATGTGAACGCCATACTCCTTGCCAAATTCCTGACGTAGATCGCGTGGAATCAGGTGAAGCGGCTCTTCCTGCATCGGGCAGCCTTTGATCGCGTATACGGCACCTTCGGGTGTGCGGGTGAAGCTTTCGAGACCGTTCTTGAGCAGGGTGACAAGTGTCGATTTACCGCCACTGACTGGACCCATAAGCAGCAGCAGTCGTTTGCGTACATCCAGACGCTGTGCTGCCGGGCGGAAGTATTCTTCCACCAGTAGCTGAATGGCATCCTCTAGCCCGAACAGCGTACTGCTGAAAAATTGATATTCACGCCGTCCGTCACCAAGCTCTACAATGCCTGCATTTTCAATCATGCGATACACACGCTCATGCGCGGTACCTGCAATATGCGGATGTTCTCGAACCAGCCGGAGATAATCAAGGAATGTTCCTTCCCAGTGGAGATCATTTTCCTGATCCCGGTAGGCCATAAGTTTTTCCAGGAATGTCATGCTGACCGCCTCCCTATACATGTCTTTTACGAAAAGTTTGAGGTCACGGAATCATACCGTCCGGCAACAACTTCAACGTCCGACAGAGCTGCAACGACATTCGAGCATAACAATTGAATAAAGTAGGTATTTTGTTGTTTTTAAATTCTAGCACAACTTATGTCATCTATCGACAGTTAAATTAACATAATTCCGGATTTTGATCCCTGTGGATGAATTAATTTTATAGATAGAAGGCTATAAACGTATAAAAGTTTTCTATATGTGTAAGGTTATCTATGAAAAATTCATAATAGCTGTCAGAGCGATCATAGCGGCAGATCACAATATTGGATTCGCGCAGGGGACCTGCTTTTTGTATGATGAAAGAAAAGAACGCGAATCAGCCGAAAAGCTGAAATATAAATTTGCATCGCTGTACTGAATTTCAAATTCAATCCGATATGTAGCAGTAAGGGTTCTGTGTTCCATAGGAATAAAATTTGACGCTCTATTCTAAACCTTCTGAATCGAATACTCTAAAGGAAACCATGTTGAATCAGGATGATTATAGATCGAGAGGATGCGGACGAATGTTCAAACGAATAGCGATATGTACGATGATGCTCGGATGGGTGACTGGCTGGATAGGAGGAAGCGAGTATGAACCGTTGACCATGCCTCTTGTAATGGTGCAGCCGCTAACGATGCCATCGTCGGAAGCAGCGACTACGACGTATTACGTAGCAACTAATGGCGATGATCGTGCAGGGGGTACGCTAAATGCGCCGTGGAAAACGCTACAGCATGCGGCAGATCAGGCGCAGCCTGGTAGCACCATCTATATACGTGGTGGTGTGTATCGGCAGCAGCTCCATATTACCCGCTCGGGTAATGCACAGCTAGGCGCCATTACGTTTGCGCGCTATAAGCAGGAGCAGCCGATTTTGGATGGGACGGGTCTGAGTGTAGATGGTTTGCAGGGAATGGTAGGGATCGATAATGCCAGCTATATTACGATAGATGGACTGGAGATTCGTAATTATGCGACAGCCCGCTCGGGCGATGTGCCTGCTGGTATTAGCGTGATGGGAGCGGGTGGCTATATACGTCTGCTGAACAACCATATTCATCATATTGCCAATACTGTGAACCCTCAAGGAGAGGAGCTATCCGGACGTGATGCGCATGGCATTGCAGTTTATGGAAATAAGGCACCTTCGGCACTGCATCATCTGACGATCAGCGGCAATGAGCTGGATCATCTGGTGCTGGGAAGCAGCGAGAGCATCGCTCTGAACGGCAACGTGACGGACTTTGACGTGTCCAATAATCGGGTGCATGACAACGATAATATCGGTATCGATGCGATTGGCTTCGAAGGTACAGCACCTGATCCAGCCTATGATGCGGTGCGTAATGGGCGTATTACTGGAAATACGGTGTTTAATATTACCTCGAACCGCAATCCTTCGTATGGACGTCTTCTTCCAAATAATAGCAATGGAGCTGCTGGCATTTATGTGGATGGTGGGCGCAATATCGTCATTGAGCGCAATCGTAGCTATAACAATGACTTCGGGATAGAGATTGCCTCGGAGCATAAAGGCAAGTCGACGACCGGCATTATCGCACGCAGTAACGTCATAGCCAGCAATCGTTATACGGGAATTGGCATTGGCGGCTATGATACGCAGCGCGGACTGGCGACAGATTGCATCATTATGAATAATACGCTGGTTGGCAATGACACCTTATCCAATGAGCCGGGAAATGGAGCGGGGCAACTATTGATCCAATATGGAACCTCACGCAATGTGATCCAAAATAATATTTTATCAGCCAGTGCAACGGGTGTACTGATCTATAACGAATATGCAAGCAGCGGGAATCGACTCGATTATAATCTGTATGATACGCCAGGTGGAGCGGATGAAGTCTGGTGGACATGGAACGGGAAGGTGTACGAGAGTCTGGCGGCTTTTCAAAAAGCGAGTAAGCAGGAGCAGCATGCCCGCTTCGCCAGTCCGATGTTTGTGAATGCGAAGGCAGGGAATTTTCAGCTTCGCACAGGATCACCGGCCATCGATAGCGGTCTGGTCGCTACCAAATGGATCGGCACGCTCGATATAGCGGGTCAGCCGCGCGTATCCGGCAAAGCGGTAAACCGTGGTGCTTATGAATAACACCGCGCTTCACCGCCTTGCCGTTAGACGACGCAGCATGTACGAACAGCATTAGTGGCTGAGCAGCACAAGAATAAACGCGATTACCGCAGGCAGACCCTGCATTAGTAAAATCGAGCGTTTCACGCTCAAACCGCCATACAGCGCAGCTACAATCACGCACGCAAGGAAGAAGATGGCGAGCTGGTATGCGATATGAGCATCTGGATGCAGAAGCGACCAGATCAGTCCTGCTGCGAGAAAGCCGTTGTACAGACCCTGATTGGCTGCCATCGAGCGCGTGAGCTGGGCATGCTCCGGGTTAGTGCCAAACGTCTTCATCACACGCGGAGTCGTCCACAAAAACATCTCCATCACGAGGATGTATAGATGCTCCAGCGCGACGATGGCGATCATAATGGAAGCTAAAATCGTAAGCATAATAATTCCGTCCTTTCGATACGATCCATACGGATCAAATGATCATGCCAGGTTGATGCTAAGTGCAACGGTGCTGCATGTGAACGTAAGATGTGGCAGATACAGTCAGGCTCCTTTTCGATACAAACACGCAGTCCATAGTGAGCTATAGTGGCTGTGAACAGCACTTTGTATCATCTGTATCGACCACGATCGGTATGTATTCATCGCTGTGAGGTTGCAGTCCGTTTGCCTGTTTATTTTACCACAGGAGCACAGAGTGAAAACGGCAATATATGAAGTTAGCTCTGTTGAATACTCGTCATGACGGTGTTCGGCAGATAAGCTTGTAGTGTGGAGTATTGGCGTACACTCCACATTATTCAACTGCCTTGCTCGACACCGAACGGCGAATCCGTATCAGTCGTGCTATACTTTGATGAGAATGCATCGCTAAGATATAAGGAGGCAACAATCATGGCAATGGAAGCAGCGACAACAGCAGTAGGCTTTATCGGAATTGGCGTTATGGGTAAAAGCATGGCGCGTCATCTCAAGCAGGCAGGCTATCCGCTACATGTATACACACGTACAGCGGCATCGGCGCAGGAGCTGGTGGATGAAGGCGCAACATGGCACGAGACACCGGGCGCGCTGGCAGCAGCCTGCAAAGTGATCATTACGATGGTCGGCTATCCGAAGGATGTGGAGGATGTGTACCTCGGTACAGACGGCATTATCGCTAATGCTCCGCAGGGTGCGTACCTGATCGATATGACCACCTCCAGCCCGCAACTGGCACAGCGAGTTGCCGAAGAAGCGGCAAGCAAAGGTCTGCATGCACTTGATGCCCCTGTATCCGGTGGCGATGTGGGCGCACGCGAAGCGCGTCTGTCGATTATGGTAGGCGGCGAGCAGGCGGATTTTGAAGCGATAAAACCACTGCTTGAAAAGATGGGCACTAACATCATCCTGCAAGGTGGCCCGGGTGCAGGTCAGCATACCAAAATGTGCAACCAGATCGCGATTGCCTCCGGCATGCTTGGTGTATGCGAAGCGCTAGCCTATGCCAAATTCGCCGGACTGGATGCAGAGGTTGTACTGCAAAGCATCGCTACCGGCGCTGCGGGAAGCTGGTCACTCAGCAACCTCGGTCCACGTATGATCAAGGGCGATTTTGAACCAGGCTTTTATGTGAAGCATTTTATTAAGGATATGGGCATCGCCCTGGAATCTGCTAAGGCGATGGGACTGAACACACCGGGACTGGCACTGGCAGAGTCGGTATATCAGCAGCTTGTGCAAGAAGGGTATGACAATAAAGGGACACAGGTGCTGTATCATTATTTTACAGCCAACGCTTAAGCAGAATCGACGAGATGCGGATAAGTATAGCAGCCTGCCTATCGCTCCATACATAGACATGGCATAAAAGAAAGGGAACAGATCGAAGTTGATCTGTTCCCTTTTATATACTGCTCCACAATTTAAATATGACGCAGCTACAGACATAGAACAGCAGTAATTCCTCGTGCTCCGTAATATAGTGCTGTCTGCATAGGTATCTAATACAGCACAAGCATAGCAAACTATTTTTCTAAAATCTCATTCACCAGATCACTCATTCCCTGCCACGAATCCTTCATCACGAACTCCGACTGAATCGGCAAGTTCCATGGACGCGGAATCCCGATTGTCTTTTTGCCAGCGGCGCGAGCGGCGAGTAGATTGTGTGGGCCATCGTCGATCAGCACATCAAACTCCAGCAAATATTTGCGTTTGGCGACAAAGAAGTTCTCATACGAGATAAATGGCAGATGGCGTTGCAGCCAGCGCCACTTTTCCGGTACCGAATCAGGGCGGGAGGCGGTGACGATGATCAGATCATGCTGCGCATGAATCTTTTCGACCTCGGCGAGCGTATACTGGTCAAAAACTTCCAGTTCCTCATACAACCCTGGACGTCCGAAAAATACATCCTCCGAGCACTCATGATGCCAGATTTGGCGCAGATCAAAATTCACAATTTGCTCCATCGTAAGCGGCAAATCGGGATACAGCAGGTTATGATAATGAATCGCCCGTGGCAATAGATGACATAACGTATCATCCATATCGATGGCGACAATTTTTCTATCCAAATCGAAGTCCTCCTCAAGTTGTATCGAATAAGCTGCGATAATCATACATCTATTTACATAAACTAATCCTTCTCATCTTAGTTTTTATTACTAATTGTCGCAACATGAACTGGAAAATTGATTAGCCAGTGACGTACAATCCATCGATTCAGTAGCAGAAGTATGTATATAAAAGTATGTCCATAGTAGTTAGAGAAATTAGAGGAATTAGAGATATTAGAGACAGCAGAGATAGCAGAGACAGCAGCGCCATGATCCGACTAACTCAATATTCTACATTCACATTCTAATTCAGAATCCCAGGTGAACAGTCGAAATTGATATTCTAACTTAACATCCTAACGCAACATCCTAATTCGATATCCTAATTCAACCTCATCTTCCTTCTCAACTCAGCTAAAATAAAAACAAGCACCGCCGATTTGCCCGGCAGGTGCTTGTTTGATAACGTCAATACTATCTATAGCTAGATCTTATGCTGCGATGATGGGTGCGAAAGGGAAATATCTGCTCAGTCTGTCTTTTTCGCGCCTGTCCATTCTTCACCGGACAGGTATTTTTCCGTCAGGATCGACAGTAGCTGAATACCAACTTCATTATGTCCACCCTCTGGAATGATCAGGTCAGCATACTTTTTGGAAGGCTCGATAAATGCTTCATGCATCGGCTTCACCGTAGTCAGGTACTGCTGGTGAATCGATTGGATGCTACGGCCGCGTTCTTCAATATCACGCAACACACGACGCAGGATACGCACGTCCGGGTCGGTATCGACGAATACTTTGATATCGAGCTGCTCGCGCAGCTTCTCATCGGACAATACGTGCAGACCTTCAATGATGACGATATTATTCGGCATCAGCTCCAGTCGCTGATCGGTAAAACGAGCATGCATCGTAAAATCATACACGGGCGCATACGCTGTCTGACCCTGCTTCAGCTCGCCGAGGTGCTCGATCAATAGCTCGTTATCAAACGCGAACGGGTGATCATAGTTAATGAGCGCGCGCTCGTCCAGCGTAAGATGAGTATGATCCTTGTAATAGTTATCCTGCGAAATAAACGTAACTTCCTTGCCTGCACTTAGACGTTCGATAACGGAGCGTGCGACAGTTGTCTTGCCTGAACCGGTGCCACCGGCAATACCAATAATGAGCATGGCGTTAACATAAACCTCCCTGAAATCAATCGTAATATTATGGTTGGGCGTATGGAAGCGCGGCGACAGGGAATCGTTGCTCTGGAGCAAGCTTTTTCCTGCCGGGCCACCGTGCCGGTAAATGAAGTAATTTTTGCACGACAAAACCAATTTACATTCAGCATCTGACATTGTAAATCCGGTGAAAAATAATCATGATTTATACGGGACAAAATTTACACACTACTAATATTTTAGAATAGCACAGCTCCGCCTTTTTTTCACCTGATTTCAAAAGGTTTACACAGGAAATATTACATTTTGTCAAATGACATTTAGCTGGATTGCTTTAGTATAGAAGCTATGGGGCTGAATGGAGTCTGTAAAATGGAGCAGAAGTCGTAAGATGATGGGCGTTGACGCTGAGGATTTGCAGCCATACGATACAGCCTATTAGCGCGAATGAACTGGCAGGCACAGGGTTTCCCTATTCACAATCTGGCGAATGGAGTGGTGACGATGAAGCAGCAACAGCTATTCGTAAATGTAGAGCGACTGGAGCAGACGATTGAGGCATTTGCCGATTATGGGCGCACCGAGCAGAACGGTGTGACACGGCTGGCGCTGAGTGAGCCGGATATCGCGGTGCGCGGCTATTTTCGGCAGTGCTGTGAAGAGCTAGGGATGACCGTTACGGTCGATGATCTGGGCTGTATGTATGCCACCTATGCAGGGACAGAGGATGTACCCCCGATTGTGATCGGTTCCCATATGGATACGGTCAAAAAGGGCGGTCGCTTTGACGGTATTCTCGGCGTGCTTGCCGGGCTGGAGCTGGTGCGCACGCTCAAAGACTACGGTATTCAGCCGCGCATTCCGATCGTCGTGATGAATTTTACGAATGAAGAGGGCGCACGCTTTGAGCCGTCGATGATGGCATCGGGGGTGCTTGCCGGACGTTTTGATAAGGGGACGATGCTGGCGAAAACCGACCCGGACGGGTTCACTTTTGGCGATGCATTGCAGGCGAGTGGCTATGCGGGGGAGGAGCATCATCGTATCCGCGAAGCGACGGCTTATCTGGAGCTACATATTGAGCAGGGACCTGTACTGGAAAGCGAGCAGCTAGCGATCGGACTGGTCGATTGTGTGGTCGGTATGGTCTGCTATGAGCTTGAAGTGAATGGAGATTCCAATCATGCAGGCACGACACCGATGTCGATGCGACAGGATGCGTTGTTCGCTGCCAATGATCTGATGCTGATGCTGCGAGAGCAGCTAGCACCACTCGATGAGGAATTGGTGTACACGATGGGGCGTATGAATGTATATCCGAATATCCATACAGTCATTCCGAATCGAGTCGTGTTCACACTGGAGGCACGGCATAAGGATGAAGAGATCGTACGTAAGGTGGAGGAGATTATTCATGCCTTACCGAAGCAGCAGGGCGGCTGTGAAGTGAAGGCGACGCGCCTGTGGAATCGCGATACCGTCTGGTTTGATACACATGTATGTGATGTGCTGAAGCAGGCGGTGGACACGCTCGGTTATTCACATCGAACGATGGCAAGCGGCGCCGGACACGATGCTCAGTTTGTCGCCGACTTCCTGCCGTCAGCGATGGTATTCGTACCAAGCGTGCGCGGCAAAAGTCACTGTGAGGAAGAATTCACCCCGTATGAGCAATGTGCACAGGGGGTAAATGTATTGCTGGAGGCTGTGCTGCTCATGCAGGAGAAGCCGTAAAGGCGAAAGCGATCAAAATAACACAATGCCCATCACTGCCGAACCGAGAATAACGAGCAGCGGATGGGCTTTGTAGCGTACAATCGCCAGAAATACGGCTGCACCGATCAGTAGGGTAAGCCATGTTTTCAGCTCACTGAGCGCCGACCAGCCGCTACCCAGTCCAAAGTGAATCGCCGCATAAGCGATCAGACCAGTCACAATCGGACGCAGGCCGTAGAACGATGATTTGATCACCTGACTGCTATTGAGCCTATAAAATAAACCAGCCAGCGTAATGACCAGCACAAGCGATGGCAGTACAATGCCGAGCGTTGCAATCGCGGCACCAGGGATACCTGCCACCTGATAGCCGATCAGTGTCGCGCTATTCGTCGCGATGGAGCCGGGCGCCATCCCAGCCAGCGAAACGGTCTGACGAAACGGCTCAGCCGCCATCCAGCCATATTGCTCGGAGTCATGCTGAATAAGCGGAATAACCGCATAGCCGCCGCCAAACGAGACAAAGCCGATTTTCAAAAATGAAATAAAAAGCTGCCATAACAGCATAATGCACCTTCTTCATGATGAGATCATTTAAATATAATATTCGATGTAGGTCGTACTGTTCTTACCGGAGCCGCGTTCTTTTTCTGTGCGAATACGCAAGCCGAGCGCTTTTTTCACGCGTACAATGACTAGCCCAATTACCAGACCGGATAAAATAAGGAAGATCGGGTTCAGCCCGGTTAGCAGCAGAATCGTCAGCGCTGCCGCTGCCACAAGGATCGTCGTGCGGTCAAACAGTGAGCTTTTACCCATACGATAGGCGGCAACAGCGATCAGCCCGATCACCGCACCTTTAATCCCCTGAAAGGCAGCCTGCACTTTAGGCTGATCATGGAACAGCGAGTAAAACAGGCTCAATGCGAACACAATCAGAAATGTCGGCAGCGTAATACCGAGTGTCGCCGCAATGGCACCTGCTATGCCACCCATCCGGTAGCCGACAAAAGCCGAGGCATTCACGCCTACTCCGCCCGGAGCGGAGCCAGCTACGGACAGCAGATCGTTCATCTCATCCTGCTCAATCCAGCCGCGCCGCTGCACCACTTCTCGCTCAATCATCGGAATCATGGCATAACCACCACCAAAGGTAGCCGGTCCAATTTTGAAAAATACCCAGAACAGATCGATCCACATCGCTAACCCGCTTGCAGGCGGCCTTGATGAGGAAGATCCGGTTCGTGTTGTTGAAAATAACATGCATATCCGTCCCTTCTGTATACGTATAGTATACCATCTTTTTACCAAAATGAAATTAACTATGGATAAAAGAATTGTAAAATCGTTTATAAAAGCTTAGAAAAGAGCTTTTGAAGACCTATACAAAGCTGATCAACGCTCCAACAGCTACTCATCACTGCATCTTTTTACTTTTTTGATAAAAAGTACATTTTCAAAATGAAGTTCCTCAAGCCTCCGCTGAAGCAAGCATGAGCACCATAAACATAGACAACGGGTAAATTTGACAAGCGGTTGCATACCCACGTATCATAGAACCCAAAATCCGGTCACCTACCGGAGTAGATACATGAATAGACTGTGAAATGTCGGCGCTTTCGTCCCTGCGTATGGATGACCTGAAATCAGGATCGTAAGTTAGCGGCAGGTCATTCATGATACAGGAGGAGATGAGAAGATGCTGTCATTTTTCAAAAGGGATAAAACAGGTCCAATCGAGGCATTAGCTCCAATTACAGGCAAGGCGGTCGATCTGTCGAACGTACCGGACCCGGCATTTGCAGAAAAGCTGATGGGCCAGGGTATCGCTATTGAACCGCAAGAAGGCAAGGTACATGCACCATTCGATGGCAAAATCGCACAGCTATTCAAAACCAAGCATGCACTGCTGATCGAGCACAGCTCCGGTGTTCAGGTACTCATCCATGTTGGTGTAGATACCGTATCGCTGAAGGGTGAAGGCTTTACCGCACATGTAGCGACCGGGGATAAAGTGAAGCAAGGACAATTGCTGCTCGAATTCGATATCGCTCACATTCAAGCGGCAGGCTATCCGGTAATTACGCCGTTTATTGTGCCTGATGGTCAGGATGCGGTGAAGGCTGTCACCGAGCAGCATGGTGATGTGACAGCAGGACAGCAGCAAGTGTTGAAGATCGAGCTGTAAGCGTTGCTAGCCGTTTGATTCATTTATCCGTCATATGCTGTGATCATCAGGCTAAGAATAGGTGATCCGGTGTTAAATGTATGCTTAGCACGACGTTGATCCATCATGCGATACGATGACGCTAGCTTTTTCTTCGTTTTAATCACAAATGAACTACAATCCTGCTGGGAGCTGAATATCCTGGCAGGATTTTTTGCTGTGTCATTTCGTCGCCTGGCAGCTATGGTATAGTGGAAATAAGGCGCTTCGGCAGTGAAGCCGGGTGATAGAGATGCCGTATTGATACGTTTTACGGTTAATAAAAGTAAGGATAGAGCTAGAAACATAGTGGTAGCATCATTGGATAAGGAGCAGACGCAGGTATTTGCGGATATTGATAAAGCTAGAAACATGTTGGCAGCATTATTCGCCACATCGAGCGTTGCTGTTCATACGGTACGGATCAAGTGAGCTGATGAAGCCGTTGGTAACCGCAATGGATGGGACGTAACGTTTGCACCAATGGAATGAGAATAAAGGTCATGGTATGTCCATACGTATTGGTAATGAAGGCATGCTGGATTATACAACGGATGGAGTAGAGCGATGAAATTGTTGACGTTAAATGTACATGGTTGGCATGAAGAGAATCAGTTGGAGAAGATTGGACAGTTGGCGGATTTTATTAATGGAGAGCAATTTGATGTGATCGCCATGCAGGAGGTGAACCAGAGTGCAGCCGAGCCGCCGGTGGAGCCATTCAGTCTCGGACAGTATGTTGCAGCCGACCCGGAGGCGGTCATTCGAGCGGATAATTACGCGTATGTGCTACTGTCACGTCTGCATGAGGCGTATTATTGGACATGGATTCCGGTGCATTCGGCGGCACATGGTCGGTTTGATGAAGGGCTGGCGATTTTGTCGCGTACACCGTTAAACGATGCGGTAGCCAGGCATGTATCGACTCAGCGTATTTATGAGCATTACAAAACGCGCAAGGTGCTGGCGGTACGTACAGAGCATGAAGGGCAAGCGGTATGGCTGGCAAACGGACATTTTGGCTGGTGGAACGATGAAGTGGAGCCATTTCGACCGCAATGGGATCGGGCGGAGGAGCTGCTTGCACCCTATCAGCAGGAGCCGATTCTGTTTCTCGGTGACTTCAACAATGTAGCTGAGCTGCGTGATGAAGGGTATGACTATATGATGAAGCACATCTGGCACGATACGTACACGCTGGCTGTCGATAAGGATGCCGGGCATACGGTGATCAAATCGATTGCAGGCTGGGAAGGCAATGAGCGTCCGCTGCGGATCGATTATATTTATAGCAATCGGGAGCTACAGGTCGAACGGTCACGCGTAGCGCTGAACGGCAGTAATGGTGCGGTCGTATCGGATCATTTTGGCGTAATGGTAGAGCTGTATTTTTAATGGTAATATATGGATGATAAAACAGAACAGGAGGTATCCATGATGGGCAATGAAACGATCATACTCGGGATGGGCTGCTTCTGGGGACCGGAGGCATGGATCGGTGCCATGGAAGGCGTGGTCGGAACGACTGCCGGATTAGCAGGCGGACAGAGTGAAGAGCCAAGCTATCGCCAGCCAGGAGATCATTCGGAAACGGTTCAGGTTGTGTATGATGAAACGGTATTACCACTGGAGCAGCTACTGGAACAATTCTGGCAGCGTCATCGTCCAGCGGCGATCAATGGCTACCGGGAGGAGCCGCGGTATCGTTCGCTTATTTTATGTGCCAATGAGCGGCAATTGGAGCTAGCGCTTGCAATGCAAAAGGCAGATGAGGCACGCAAGGATACGGTAATTCGTCTGGACCGTACCTTTTATCCGGTAGAAGAGCGGCATCAGAAATATTATTTGCAGCGCCAGCTTGATGTGCTGGAGCAGCTTGTGGAGCTGTACGAGGATACCGTATCCGTCTGGGATATGAAGGCGCTGGATACGACACTTGCTGCACGGCTGAACGGGTGGAGTCGCGGGCAGACAACCGCGTCGCATATCCAGGCGGAGCTATCGCATTGGCCCAAACCGCTGGAACCATTGATGCAGCAGCGATATGAACAGTTGCTGGACACGATGGCAGACAGGAGCGTCGTGCATGAAAACTAGCATTTTCGATGTCGCCAAGCGATCCGGCTTATCAGTCGTGACCGTATCCCGTGTACTGAATGGAGCACAGACCGTACGCGAGAAAAATCGGCTGAAGGTGCTGGAAGCGATTCGTGAGCTGGATTATCGTCCAAGCGCTGCGGCGCGCTCACTGGCAAGAGGACGAACGGGAACGATTGGCCTGATCGTAACCACGCTACAGGATTCCTTTTTTGATTCTGTCGCCAAGGAGATCAATGATCTGCTTGCAGCGGAGGGTTATTATCTGGCGATCTCCGTCTCGCGTGGACTGGATGAGGGCGGGCAGCATTATATGATTCAGGAGGATCGTCTGGATGGGCTAATTCTGCTATCACCGCTGGAGGAAGAAGGCTTTATCCGTGAGCTGAAGGCACGCCATCTTCCTTATGTGCTGATCGACAACCATCAGCCTGCCCATAATGCTGAAGCCATACAGATTGATAACTATAAAGGCGGCTATGCGGCAGGACGGCATCTGGTGGAGCAAGGGCATCGGCGTATTGCACATCTGTGCGGAGAAGAGGTGTATCGCAGTACCGGGGAGCGCAGACGAGGCTTTTTGCAGGCATTGCAGGAGGCTGGAATCGAGCCAACCATGCTGGAGCAAGGCGAATATAGCATTGGATTTGGCTATGCGACGGCTCAGCGCTGGATGGCAGCAGATCAGCTACCGGAGGCGGTTTTTGCTGGAGATGATTATATTGCGCTCGGCTTCATTAACGCAGTGCTGGAGGCAGGCTTGTCGGTGCCGCGTGATATCTCTGTGATCGGCTATGATGATCAGGTGATTGCAGCCCAGCTACATCCGCTACTGACGACGATTCGCCAGCCCGCAGATGAGATTGCTCGTGCGGCAGTACAGCAGATGCTGCGTAAAATTACTGACCCGGATCAGCCTGTACCCGGTGTATGTATTCATCCAGAGCTTATTGTTCGTCAATCAACCGCTGTTCGCTGACAGCGGCTTTTTGCCGTCTTTTCAGGTACATCTATATAGAGTTCATAGTTCGAAATGAAATAACCCGCGCAACCGACTGGAAGTATCGCTTATCCAGTCAGCCGAACGGGCATCATGTTATTTGTATTGTGAAGTTACCTCCACTTGCATAATTCTCTACCGCAGCCTATTTTTATTCGTCTCTAAACGTATCACACTTCGCTAAATTCACGCCGCAGACTGAACAGACTTTGCAGCTCGTCATTGGACAGCTCGGTAATCCAGCCTTCCGAGGTCGCGATGATGTTATTGCTGAGCTGTTGCTTACTTTCCAGCATTTCATCGATGCGTTCCTCCAGTGTGCCCAGCGAGATAAACTTATGCACCTGCACATTACGCTGTTGACCCATCCGATAAGCACGGTCGGTTGCCTGATTCTCAACCGCCGGATTCCACCAGCGATCCACGTGGAAGACGTGGCTTGCGGCGGTCAGGTTCAAGCCAACGCCACCTGCCTTGAGTGACAGGATGAATATATTCGGCTCGCCCGGTGCCTGGAATTGCTCGATCATACGGTCACGCGCGGTTTTGGATGTGCTGCCGTTCAGATACAGTACGGGTTCGTTCAATTCCTCGCTCAGTATACGCTGAATCATTTGCCCCATGCCGATATACTGGGTGAAAATCAGACATTTCTCGCCTTCCTCACGCAGTTCGCGCACCATTTCCAATAGCCGCTCCAGCTTGGCAGAGCGATTGATCAGCGCATCATTTTCCATACTTAGCTCTTCTGGCTCCTGACCTTCCTCCAGCGTTTGCGGCATATGCACCAGATCGGGATGATCACAGATGAGCTTGAGCTGGGTTAATGCGGATAGGATCGCACCTTTACGCTTCATGCCCTGCAACTGATTCACCTGCTGCATGAGCTGATTGACTGCCTGATCATACATAGCGCCCTGTTCCGGCGTCAGGTTCAGATACGTCTTCATTTCATTTTTCTCCGGTAGATTGAGCTGGATATTCGGGTCCTTTTTCGTACGGCGCAGCATAAATGGCTTGACCATTCGTTGCAATTCGAGCGTCCGTTCCTCGTCCTGCTCCTTCTCAATCGGCGTGGCAAAGCGATCCTGAAATCCCTTCATACCGCCAAGATAACCGGGTGTAATAAAATCATAGATCGACCACAGCTCCGCCAGCCGATTTTCAATCGGTGTACCGGTCAGCGCAACCCGGTGGAGCGCATGTAGACTGCGTACCGTCTGGGATTGGCGAGTCTGTGCGTTTTTAATATTTTGCGCTTCATCCAGACAGACGGTTGCCCAGGTTACCGTTTGGAGTAGCTCCTGATCGAGCGATGCGGTCGCATAGGAGGTCAGAATGACGTCATGCTGCGCCACGAGCTGCTGGAAGTCGTCACCGCTGGTGCGCTTGCTGCCATAGTGAAGCGCCACACGCAGCGAAGGAGCGAAGCGAGCGATCTCCTTTTGCCAGTTGCCCAGTACCGAGGTAGGGCAGACGACGAGCGAGGTGGGCGTATCCGCATCTTGCAGCATGGAGCTGTTCGTATGAGCATGATCTAATGTAGTGTCATCAGACCTCTCCATCTGTACAGCACGCGCCGCATCCTCACGAATATGCAGCAGATAGGTGATGAGCTGAATCGTTTTGCCCAGACCCATATCATCGGCAAGACATGCGCCCAGACCGAAGCGCCGCAGGAAGCTCAGCCAGGAGAAGCCCTCCTGCTGATAAGGGCGTAGCTGTGCCTGCAATCCATCAGGAATAGGAATAAGCGGCAACTCGTTTTGCTGACTGATCTGACGAATCAGCTCCTCTAGCTGTGCATTCAGCTCCACTTCAATCTCGATGCGCTGCATCTCCAATAGCTCTTCGTCTTCCTCTGCTTCCTCGGTTCCGGTAGCCTTGCCCTGACGCATCAGATGAAGCTGCAATACATCCTGAAAAGAAAGACCACGTCGCCGATCAATACCACTCATCGCGCGCCGAATCTGCTCTAATAGCTCTGGATCAAGCACAATCCATTGCCCGCGGAACAGCGCAAGCCGCTCCTGCTTTTCGGCAAGCTCCAGAAATTCGTCCTCGCTCAGCTCGGTCTCACCGATCGCTACACGCCAATCGAAGTCGATCAGCGCATCCAGTCCGAAGAACGATTTGCCCGTACGTTTATCCTCTTCCTCGCTTATCTTCGCCTTGAGCTTCGGCCGTTTGCGCCGTGCCGTTTCCCACCATGCCGGTAATAGCACGAGCCAGCCCGCCTGCAACAGCCGGTTGCTGTATTGCGATAGGAAGCGCCATGCCTGCTCATTGTTCAGACTGCGTCCGATCATATCATCATCGGTGCCGAATTGCTGAATCGGCAGCACTGCACGTAGCTGCTCACGCCAGTTCGCGGAGCGATCCTGAACAGGCGCTTCCCAGCCGGTTGGCCAATCGCCACGCGCTGCTCCATCCAGTCGTAATTGTACGGGCACCAGATGTGTCTCATCCTGCTTATCCTGTAGCACCAGCCGCAGCCGCCAACCACTATTTGTATCCTCCGGCTCCAGTAGCTGGAGGGCAGGACGGAAGGGCGCAGTATCGCTTTTCCAGCCAATCGTGATCAGCCATGTCGATTCATCCAGCCCGGCGGTACTGTTGTTACGGTCAAATAAAGCTGGAAATTCGCGCCGCAGATCGGCATTTTCCGCTTCCGAGTTGTAGTATCGCTCCGATACGGAGGCTGAGAAGGCAGCTTGCAATCCAGCCAGTAGCTCCGGTGAGACGTCGTTTTTGAGTGCGTGTTGTAATGCCTGACGCTGTGCACGCGGCACCGCGCGTAACAGTTGATCTGCATCCCATTTCCATTGCAACCGCCCGCGCCGATATGCCGCCAGTGAAGGCAGATACTTTTTGTCGTTCAGACAGGCGAGCAGAGCAGGGGCAAGCTGGCGTAGCGTTGCCGCTTCTTCCTCCCAGCTCCAGCGCACATGATGAAGCAGCTCTGCCTCTGCAAAAAAAGGAATGACCTGCTCAGAAGGCAGTACGATCAGCTCCACCTCAGGCGTCTGCTCCATCTGCAGCTCGGTGCCGTAAAAGGACGGCTCATGCCAGGCGAACAGTAGCTGCTTCAAATACATCGCGGGCACAAGTCCATAGGCTTCCTTGGTGCCATAGATTAGAGCATCTCCGTATTCACTCAAGCCGACTCGTACACTTATATGTTGTAAATGATGACTCATGGAATCAGCTTTCCTTTCCGTAATTCTTCCTGCAATGCGCGCAGTCGACTGTGTCGTGTGGCAAATTGCTCGATATAATGCTGCCATCGCTCTTCCTGCTTGAGCCGTCCGTACAGCTTGGACAGCCGTTTGAGCAGCTTGACTGCCGCCTTATAGCCATCGCGGTTTTTGTGAGACATATGACGTTCAACCGCCTGATGGTAAAAGGGGAGTAATAGCTGTGGAGCGCCCGTTTCTACAGGCTTTAGCTCCGTCACTTTATAGTTAGCCGGATCGCGTCCAGAGGATAACTGGTAATCCATCCAGCGCTCATATTTGCCATAGGAGAGCAGCTTATCTTCATACATGCGTCCACCGAGTGGTAGCAAGCTTTCCAGCGCACTCCACATATGGGGCTCTGCCTCTGGCAGATGACGAACGGCTGCATCCCATTGCTCGGCATACGATTGTAGCTCCGAATATTGTCTGCGCAAAATAGGCGCCAGCGCCTGTAGCCACCATACCAGTCGCTCCCATTGCTCATTCGCCGCCAGCTCGCCTGTTACATCCGGCAAACGTTCCGGATAAAAATCATGACGTGCCGCAGCTTCGTTAATGTAGCGAAGCGCCTGTTCATCCTGTGCCAGCGAAAAATGAATATAGCTCTGTGCCAGCAACAGCGAATGATGCGCAAAGCGCGTGTGCGGAGAGCCGGGAAGCGGCTGCTTATCCCGCTCTGCCGCTTCGGCTGCAATCTCGTCCAGTATGCGTTGCTCACGCTCCAGCGCCTGCACGCCATCCGGTAAAGGACGCGCCCAGTAGCGCCAGAACAAATAATAGCTATTTAATAATGTATACGTATCCCGTACCTCGGCAAGCATATCTCCACGCAGCACAGCTAGCAGCTCGGTCCATTGCTGCCGCTCTATATCGGTCGTCATCGGCTGTAGCGGCTCGCTGAGTAGCTGATCGATTCGGCTCTGTACTTCACCTGCTGCCAGCCGTGTATGATAACCGAGCGATAGCGGGGAGGTGCCCGTCGTCTTGTGCATAGGCAGCATCACCTTGCTATAGATCGTCAGCTCCGCCAGCAATTGATAAAACTGGCGCGAGACAGCGGACAGCTCCGCAGGTCGTAGCTGTACAGCAAGCTCCAGTGCCTGCTCGGTATAGGTTACATTACGGATGCTCGTTTCAATTGCAATCAGTGCTTCGCGAATCTGCTGCTGCCAGACAGCTACTGTCAGCTCCGCCGATTGGGAAGAGTTTGAATTCATACCTATCCATCTCCTGCATCAGTTCAACTTTGATATCTCTTTATTATATCATTTGCAGACCGAATGAAGCTTGTTATTACAAACTTCTCACTAGGAATATAGGCTTATTTACCGTATAAGGCTCTAAAGCAGACTACAATTTGCCGATAATAGAATACACAGGTTGTTGTCGTATCGTCGATGTGGTTTAGAGCATGGGATACTTCGTTTATGTATGCAATAAAGCTGTACTTATTTTTTTGGAAAGGAGAATTGGAATGGAATTCTCCAGTGATTTTTTGACGATGCACAACAGTGAAGCAGAGCTTCGCTTTTTGATTGATATGATTCCTGAGCTGATTGTACTCAAGGATGGAGAAGGACGCTGGTTGATGTGCAATCAATCCGTTCGATCGCTTCTTCAATTGAACGAATCAGATTATAAATATAGAACGGATCGAGAGATAGCTGAGCGGTATCCGGCATTGCGCGAGATTATGGAATATAATTATGTGACAGATGAGCAAGCGTGGAACAACGCAGCTACGCTAATTATAGAAAGATCATTTGAGGAATATGGTCGCTCTAAGGATTTGTGGGAGATTATTAAGACGCCGATTTTTGATAAGCAAGGAAAGAGAGAGCGCTTAATGTCGGTAAGCCGCAATATTATGCAGCGCAGATTAATGGAAAAGAAGCTGCATGAGAGCCAGGAGCGATTCCGGTTTATTGCTGAAAATATAACCGATATCGTGACCATTTTTACGATGGATCGACAGATTGATTATTTATCTCCCTCGATGGCAACCGTGCTTGGTTATGATATTGAGATTGCAATGAAGCAGCAGCGCTTTTCGATATTGCATCCGGATGATGTGGCGTGTTTTGCAGATGCGTTTGAAGCGATGTTTTCCGGTGAGTTAGCGCAATGTAAGGTGGAGTGTAGATATCGTCATATTCAAGGGCATTATGTCTGGTTTGAAATGAGTATGTCGCGTGTGAGTCATGATGATGGAGAAGAATATGTGCTCGTGGTGGGAAGAGATATTAGCGAGCGTAAAATACATGAGCAGCAGTTGAACTCGCTTGCTTACATGGATGCACTCACAGGAGTGCCTAATCGTCGTTATCTGATGAAGCAACTGGAACAGGATATTCAGATCGCTCGTCAGCATAATACACTTGTTGGTGTATTATATCTGGATGTCGATCATTTTAAGCAGGTAAATGATACATGGGGACATGAGCAGGGAGATCAACTGCTTATTCAGATGGTGGAGCGCATTGCCGCTGAGCTTGGACCTGTAGATATGATCGCCCGGATCGGTGGCGATGAATTTATTGTCGTGCTGCCGATTGTGACGGATCGTGGACAGATCGCGTGGATGGCGCAGACGATATGCGACGCATTGCAGCAACCCTGGAAGCTAGGAGGTCGCTCTGTCGTGACCAGTTCATCGATCGGGATTGCTATATATCCGAATGATTCGGTGGGCGCTACGGATTTGATTCGTCATGCAGATAAAGCATTGTATGAAGCTAAGCGTGCCGGAAAAGCACAGTTTGCCTTTTACGAGGATCTGTATTTGAATGAACGATAATGGAATTGACAGGTTTAGCATATAAATATGCATAATTAATCAGCTTCTAACGTGCTTTATTCAGGCGGATAGAAGCTGTTTTTGTATAGATTATTATTACTATTTATGCATAAAAATTCATTTTTGTGTATTGAAAATAGAACAGATTGTTGACGAATCAAGTGTGCAGGTCGATTTTGTGTATAATAGGATGAATATCATACACAGGAGGCGAGAATATGCTGGATATGACAACGATGATCGGCTTTGCTCTGGTCGCGCTCGGTATGGTGTGTGCGCCGGGACCGAATATGATTTATCTGTTATCCCGCTCGATCACACAGGGACGGGTGGCGGGAGTAACCTCTTTGCTGGGTGTTATGCTCGCTTTTGCCGTCTACATTATGGCGACGATGTTTGGGCTATCGGCATTGTTTCATGCCGTACCCTTATTATACGAGCTGATTCGCTGGCTGGGAGCAGGCTATCTCGTATGGTTAGCGTGGAAATCGATTCGCCCGGGGCAAGCTTCGCCACTGGAGCCCCAGCGGTTATCGATCGATTCACCACGCAAGCTGTTTGTCATGGGCTTTATGACGAATCTGCTTAATCCGAAGGCTGCTGTATTGTACATATCATTATTACCACAGTTTATTGATCCGGCACGCGGCTCTGTGTTGCTGCAAAGTATGGAGCTGGGCTTCATCCAGATCAGCATTAGCTTTATGATCAATCTGCTGATCGTACTCACAGCGAGCACGATCGCAGCCTGGTTTGCGACACGTCCGCTCTGGCTCAAATGGCAGCGCTGGTTAATGGCCGGGGTATTGACCGGGCTGGCTGCGCGGATGGCACTGGATCGTAGTAAATAAGGAGTTGCGTTGGAATGTATCAGCTTGATGAGGAGGGTGCGACTCCTTGAACCATAGCTCAACTATTGTGCCTGCATATCGACCTTGAGAGGATAAGAATACGATCATACTTCTTTGCAGCGGATACCATTCCACGCAGATGCGGACGAACGGTATCCGCTGTTATGCTTATAGGGCGATATGGACGCTTCCCTATCCGTTTAGATACGGGTATACTCCGTTGGTATGCCGTTGTTATAGTGAAACATTTTGTGCCGCTGGTACCATTTTTGTGATAACATAATAAGACAAAATTAGACAAGTGATCTAATTTTTTATGAAAACGTTATCAGTAATCCCTTCTTAAAACGCCATATTCATGATTCGTCCTATATTATGCAAGCATGCTGTTGTTTTAATAACTTCAAGCGTAACATCCAGTCCTATAGGGAGTGTCCTGATGAAAGAATTGTGCAAAATATTAATCGTAGATGATGAAGTGCTCGTACGTCAGGGTATCAAGCATTATCTGGTCTGGGAGCAGTATGGCTTTCAGATTGTGGGCGAGGCTTCCAACGGACGTGAGGCGCTGGAATTGATCGCTGACCTGCGTCCGCATATTGTGATCACCGATATTGTGATGCCTGTGATGGATGGAGAAGAATTTACCCGAATCTTGAAGCAGAGCTATCCTGAGATCGAGATTATCGTCTTGAGCAGCTATGGAGAGTTTAACTATGTGCGCTCTACCTTCCAGAATGGAGTCGCTGACTATATTTTAAAACCGAAGCTGGAAACGCAGGAGCTGCTGCAGGTATTACAAAATACAGCACGCCGCATTCCGGCAATTCAGTATGATGAAGAAACAGGCAATGAGCAGATTACGATCGATCATGTGCTGGAAAAGTGGATTGCTGGCTTTGAAGCGGATGCTGAGCCTTCGCTATGGAAGGAGCATTTTCCGTATCCATCCTTTTATCTGATCGGTGTGCAGCCACGTCTGTCCAGTCAGGGCGGTGGTGAGCAGCTAGTGCAGCAGAAAAGCAGTCATATTACTACGACAAGTGCCAGACTGGCGGAAATGCTGGAACAGGCGGAGTTGCCACTTGCCTTCCGTCCGGTTGCGGCTGATCCGCAGATCGTTGTTTTCGTGCTTAATCTAAGCACAATTCATTATGAGCAAACGGTCGAGCTGCTGCGTAAGCTAGCACAGCATATGCTGCGGGAGACGAATAAAGCTCAGCTCGCATGGGCACTCAGCGAACGCTTTGACGATATGGAGCAGATCGGTGAGGTGTATCAGCAGCTACTGAAGCTGCTTGATTATCAGTTTTATTTCCCAGAGCGAGCGCTCATTATTGGATCGGAGCTGCCGGTTCCGGCTGAGGTGCGCGGCGCGTTTAATTTGAAAGAGTTCACGGAGGAGCTACGGCGAGATAACTTCAATACTGCCTTTGCGGCACTGCGCGAATATGTGCAGATTCTAGCGGCAAACTATCGGGCAACCCCGTTTGAGCTGAAGTCGTTTCTCGGCAATATTATTTTCAATATTATTACACTGCTCGGCAATCAGGACTATGATGTTCGTCAACTGGATGAGGAGAAGTATGATTATTTCCGTGAAATTAATGATGCGCTGGATGTGCGGCAGACGACTGCACTATTGAACAGCTTTTTGCAAAAGGTCGATGCACGTATTGCCGAGCGTTCGGGACAGAGCCAGGGTACGACCAATATGAAGATGCTGCTTGAATATATTGAAGAACATTATGCCGAGCCGCTCAGCCTGACCGGGCTTGGACAGCATTTTCACTTTAATCCGTCGTATTTGTCGAGCTATTTTACAACGCATAATAAAGAAGGTTTCAGTGAGCACCTGAACAAAATCAGGGTGCAAAAGGCAGCCGAGATGCTGAAGGATGATCGTTATTCGATCTCAGAAATTAGCGATCGTGTCGGCTATTCCGATCATAGCTATTTTACAAAGGTGTTTAAAAAATGGACCGGGCTATCACCGAGTCAGTATCGGCGTCAGCATGCACGGTAAAGCCGCCAAATCACCAAAAAATGAGTGTGAGCCAGCATGAAGATCAAACCATATATGCATCGTTTTGAGCAGCAGGGGCTATTTTTCAAGCTGTTTATCGTCATGGTCGTTAGCATTATCGCGGTCTGCCTGTTAACGTCGCTGGTAACGATTCGCATGTCAGAGCGATTGTTTACCGAGACGTTCAGCATTACGAATTCCAAAGTGCTCAATCAGATTAAGACGAGCATGGAATCGCTCAATGATTCGATCGTTAATGCGGTCAGCCATGCGTCACAGAACGGCACCGTGAAAAATTATCTGGCAGGCGGCAATGGCGACTCGATCAGCTCAGGAGCGACTTATTTTAGCATGGGTCAGCAGATGAAGCAGATCAAGTCGAATGTGGATGCGTATGATGTTGGGGTAACCGTGGTTGGTGTGAACGGACGTAGCTATACATCCGACTGGTCATACTGGCCGGTCAACACGAGCCATCTTATGGATAGCCCCATCACGAAGCACACCGTCGATCAGCCGCGTCGCCTGATGTATCAATATGATGAAGAGACGGCGAAGGATGGCAAGGAAAACTATATCATCGCAACCAAAGCATTGATGGAGCGCACGAGTGACTTTTTGTACGGCACGATCTATATCGCGATTCGGGAAGATCAGTTCAAGCGCTTTTATAGCAATTTTACGAGTACAGGTAATGATGTGCTGATTCTCGATTCCAACGGACGCATCGTATCGTCCAATCAGGATAGCCTGATCGGCACCTTCTCACCGCAGCTACTCAAAGACGTTACCGAAATGCAGGATCAGCAGATGAGCTACAAAAACGCAGATGTGATGGGGAAAAACCATATCATTTTATCCAACTACATTCCGGAATATGACTTCTACCTCGTCAATCTGATCGATCGCCAGTATGCGGTAGGGCAGATTATTAATGTGCGCGATATCGCGCTCATCTGTATCGCCATCGTGGCGGCAGCGCTGTTGACCGTGTTCCTTATTTCGCGTCGCCTGACCCAGTCGCTGACTCGTCTGGTACGGCAGATGTCGACCATTACGGAAAAGGATTTTGGCAACTATGTGAATGTGACCGGCAGCTACGAAGTACAGGAGCTTAGTCGCGCGTTCAACTATATGCTGGATGAGCTAAACGACTATATCGCTCGCCTGCTCGAAACGCAAAAAGAGCAGCGTAACGCTGAGCTTGCCGCCCTCCAGCGGCAGATCAATCCGCATTTTCTGTACAACACGCTTGCGTCGATCAAAATGCTCGTGCAAAAGGGCAACAAAGAAACCGCCGCCGAGACGATCAATGCGCTTATCTCGCTGCTGCAAAATACGATCAGCAACGTAAGCGAGACGATCACGATCGAGCAGGAACTCGAAAATATGAAAAACTACGTGTTCATCAACCATGTGCGTTACGGCGGCAAAGTACAGGTTAACTATTTTGTCTCCCCGGATTGCATGGACTATCACGTACCGAAGCTGATCATTCAGCCTTTTATCGAAAATGCTTTTTTCCACGCCTTCAATGAAAAAGGTGCAGGCGTTATCTACATCATGGTTTCACGTCAGGACGATATGCTTGTCTGCGAAGTGGTGGATAACGGAGACGGCATGGACGGCTTCTCCGATTCCGCTGAAGGCAGCCGCCTACCGAATCCCAAAAGCAAACGCCAGCTATTCACCGGCATCGGCGTCCAAAACGTCCACAACCGTATCACCCTGCTATACGGCGAACAATACGGCGTAAGCATCTCTAGCCAAAAAGGCAAAGGCACCAAAGTCAAAGTAACCTTGCCACTAATACTGGAGCCTACGCCAGACGATATGCCATAATAGTCTACCAATCCAAGCTCCATCTGATTTATGTACCACCTGCAACACGCCCTGCTCAAAAAGCCGCCGAATCAATAAGGATTCGGCGGCTTTATCATTTAAAATATCACGTCTATAAATACATACTGACTTTCGCATGCAAATGTACTGGTGTACTACATTTTTGCTTTCATTCGGTGCTGAATTAGTTTGACATAATAGGTTGTTCAAGTGAACAGAGGTGGGTGTAGGGGATACACCACTCTGGGAAGGAATACGGGGACGGGCTCCCGTCTCGCACAGGAATCTACGGAGTAGGAGACAATGTAGATTCCCCCGCTCAAAAGTCGCCCTTTCCCCGTATTCCTTCCCTCCGTTCTGTGCGTTCTATGCACTTCTGGTCACTTGAATTTCTTAATTCAAAGGCATAAACCTCGTAGATGCTTGCCTTAAATAAGGTTTACTAGCATAACCATCCAGGACTGCTTGTGACGATATGCAAATCATTTACTTCGAGTCTGGAAGTTATAAGTAGGCATATTTTGTGACACAGCTTTAAGTATCTATTTTTAAGTATGTCTAATGATGAAAGACGAACGAAATGAAGCGAAGCAGTTTATTTCAATGACATTGATCTGGCATCCTAATTAAGTACACAATGCAGTATACAAAGTGCGATGATTATTGCGTATTAACGTATACACTGAAATGTTTTTTTTTCTCATCTAATGCTCAGCAGAATTAATGAGCAAAAGCAATAATGAACAAAGCTAACGTACATAGATGCTTAAAGAGTCGAAGTCACTATGTAGAACCGATCACATGCTGCGATAAGCACGGAACGGAGGCAAGGAAATAAGGGAAAAGGACGACTTTGGAGGGGCGGGAATCTACCTTCACTCCTAATCCAAAAGATTCCCGCGGCTCCACCCGAGTCCGTTCCCTTATTCCTTGCCGAAGTGGTGTATGCCTCAGCTCATACCGACCGCTAGCCGACCGCTAGCACACCTAACATTCTCTAGGTTTAAATGATGATCATTCCGCCCCAGTCCGACGATTCCGCTTCACATACCAGATGATCGCCCCAACGCCCACAATCGCAATCACAGCATAAGCCACGCTAGAATAAATATTCATAAACTCCGTAATCCGATGCCAGTTATCGCCCAGCATCGCTCCAATAATAACGAGAATGGAATTCCAGATTACCGTACCGAGTGTGGTAAACAGCAGGAACAGCCCGAACTTCATGTTGGACATGCCCGCTGGAATGGAGATCAGACTGCGTACAAGTGGGATCATGCGGCAGAATAGCACTGTCCAGTAGCCGTATTTATCAAACCACGCGTCTGCGCGATAGATGTCTTCTTTTTTGATACGTAAAATATGTCCCCAGCGGTCGATGATCTTTTCCAGTCGTTCCACATCTATCAGTCTGCCGACCCCATATAGAATGACAGCGCCTAGCACCGAACCAATCGTAGCGGCGATAATGACACCGATGATCGTTAATGATGAGTTGGTCGTCATAAAACCACCGAAGGGCAGCACAATTTCCGAAGGAATCGGTGGGAATACATTTTCCAGTGCGATGATCAGGGCGATACCGACATAGCCAAATTGCTCCATAAAGTTCGTAATCCAGTTTTGCAAAAGAACCCTCCTCAGTAAGGTTTTCACTCCAGCCATCGTCTACTATATATACCGATGAATAGCGAGTTGGAAACATCGTGATTGTACCATTAATACGCTTGAACCGTTGCTTACGATGCATAACCTGTTCGATTTGTACAAAATGACATATCGATAACGGCATAAATGGTATATTTCCTATGTGAAAATAAGCTCATATACAGATGCGATAATAGCTATATTCCTTTAAAATAAGCCTGTTAGAGTATAATGGTTCCTGTCCAACGGTTGGATGACAGTACCAATCACATTTGCATAAAATATACAACACTTCATAGCGCGATGTAAAATGTACACACGATGTCAGACTGATTTTACGAGGGTAGAGTCTATTCTGTGCACATCGCTGCATCATCATTCGGTCGCAATCATGAAAACGGATACGGGCAGACTGCTTGCTTGATTAGTAGTCGGGGTATAAAAGATGGTAAGATAGAAGGGGCTGGCGCGTTATGCCGCTTTGGACTCCAGACTTATCCAGCACGGGATAAGCGAGTACGAAGTTCTTGTGCAACATCCTGATTGGCCGCATCTGCTTGTATGACGATCAATGGAGGAATAGAATATGATGAAAACTTGTTCGAAGCTTTTTTTAATGATGATATTTGTTATAGGACTTATCGGAGAAAATGCTCAAGCTACAGCAGCTACAACGAAGACAGTAGCAGCTTCACCGGACATTCAGGTGATCGTGAACAACTCGACTGTCTATGTAGGCGTAACTGCTTATGTTGAGCAAGGAACAACGATGATCCCCATTAAAGCTCTGCAGTACATACCCGGTAACTCTACGATCTGGAACAATATTACCCAGACGGTTACCGTAAGTCAGGATGGCAGTGTGATCACACTGGTCATCGGACAGAAGACCGCTACGATCAATGATCGTACGGTGCAGTTGCCGGTAGCACCAGCTATCCGTGAAGGGCGTGCGATGGTGCCACTGCGCTTTATCGCGGAAGCTGCACAGGCGAAGGTGTTTTGGAATTCGACATCGCGTACTGTTTATGTAGCGAAGACGCCGGATACATTGCTGCGTCAGCTCAGCGGTACCGATCTGGCTACAGCGCGTGCAGCGGCTGTTAGCATTCCGCGTATTAACCGTCTGAAGACATTTACGCCGTCGAACAATTCGAACAGCGGCATTTACCGTTACTATTTCCCGCAGGGGCAATCGTATCCGTTCTTTGAGCAACGCGGAGATGTCGTATCTTATTATGAAATGCAAGATAATCACAGTGAGCTGGTCTGGACTGCGAAGCTGAATCTGAATCAGCAGTCGGGCAACAATCTGTTCTTCCTGCCGTATGCGATTGAGCAGGAGGATGGAACAATGCCGAGTATTCTGACCAATGTGGCATTCTACGATACATTAACACCGAATGGTGTCGTGCGTTATGGGTATATCGAGAATCCAATTCAGTCTTCCGGTCGAACAGAAGTCCCATTCCCGAATATTCCGGGTGAGCAGCAGGTGAAGTAGTCCAGTAATCAGCTCCTGCCGTATACAGCAGATGTGTTTCACTCATTGGGGTGGCTACGGAAGGATGGAGACATACCGACAGGCAGGTTAGGCTTGCACCATCAGCGTGCGAGCAGCGTTACAGCCAGATAGCCGAGCAGGAAGAACACTTTCCTGTTCGGCTATTTTTTTGCCTGTAAAAGCCTGAAATCAAATTGGGTTTCCAACATTATACTTTTGAAAAAAAGATAAAAGCGGATACAATACCAGACGATGCGCTTGTTAAATCTAAATATAGTACCAGAAAACAAAAATAGTACCAAATGATAACGCTACCAAAATGGATGGTGCCAATAATATAACAAATCCGTACAAATATATTCCTAACATCCGCTGAAATCGGAATGGTAAGATTAGCTTGTCAATAAGCAAACGCTTTCAAAAAGCAAAACATTATACAAGAGCAGGGGTTGAAACAAGATGAAAAAACTGATGTTTCTTTTACTGGCAAGCGTACTGCTGCTGTCCGCATGTTCTAGCGGTGGTGGAAACGCAAGCTCAGGTTCCGATGCATCCGCTAAAGAAATTACAATCTGGGCATGGGATAAAAACTTCAATATTGCCGCACTGGAACTTGCCAAAGAAAAATATATGAAATCTCATCCTGATGTGAAGATCAATCTTGTTGAAAATGCACAGGCTGATATCGTACAAAAGCTGAACACAGGCTTGAACTCCGGTACAACCAAAGGTCTGCCTAACATTGTTCTGATCGAGGATTATCGTTCACAGAACTTCTTGCAAGCGTATCCAGACTCTTTCGTGGATATGTCTGATAAGATCAAAGCTTCCGACTTTGCAGATTACAAAGCAGGTCCTACAAGCTACGAAGGTAAGCAATACGGTATTCCATTTGATTCTGGCGTAACAGGTCTGTTTGTACGTACAGACTATCTGAAACAAGCTGGTTACACAGCAGATGATCTGAAAAACATCACATGGGATCAATACATCGAAATCGGTAAAAAGGTCAAAGCCGCTACTGGCAAAGACATGCTGACTCAAGATCCTAATGATCTCGGTCTGATCCGTGCGATGATCCAATCCGCTGGTTCCTGGTACCTGAAAGAAGATGGCACAACACCAAATATCGCTAACAATGCAGCACTGAAAAAAGCGCTGGAAACGTACAAAGCAATGTATGATGCAAATATCGTAAAAGCAAACTCCGACTGGAGCCAATTCCTGGCAGCCTTCAACAGCGGTGACGTAGCATCCGTACCAACAGGTAACTGGATCACACCGTCTATCAAAGCTGAAGCTTCCCAATCCGGTAAATGGGCAGCCGTACCGATTCCAGTTCTGAGCGATGTACCTAACTCGGTTCACGCTTCTAACATCGGTGGTAGCTCCTGGTACGTAATGAACGTAGACGGTAAAGATACGGCTGCTGACTTCATGGCTTCCACTTTCGGTTCTGACAAAGACCTGTATCAACAAATGCTTGACAAAGTTGGCGTTCTGTCTACATTCAAAGCAGCTTCTGAAGGTAGCGCATACGATAAAGCTGACGAATTCTTCAGCGGTCAAAAAATCTATGCTGACTTTGCAAAATGGACAACAGAAGTTCCAAAAGTTAACTACGGTCTGCACACTTATGCGATCGAAGACATCATGACAGTTGAACTGCAAAACTACCTGAGTGGTAGCAAAGATGTTGACACGATGATGAATGATGTTCAAGCACAGGCTGAAGCTCAATTGAAATAATCCGGACATGGTAATGAATGGGGAGATAAAACCTTGGGCTGATCGTTCAAGGTTTTATTTCCTTATTATGACCGGGACTGTAAACCATACCTGAAATGTGTACGTCGCAGGCTAAGCATACAAAAACAAACAAGCAAACCGGCGATACGAGGGAGATGAGACGATATGAAAACCGCTGAACCCGCTTTGAACCAGAGTCAGAAAACAACACGCCCACGCATGGGCAACCATATGAAAGAAAGCATTACCGGCTGGGTATTCGTTGGAATCGCAGCACTGTTAATTTGTATTTTCTTCTTCTATCCGATGATCCAGGCACTGATCCTGTCCTTCCAGACAGGTAAAGGCATGAACTTGAAATTTAATGGCCTTGATAACTATGCACGACTATTCATTGACGCGACCTTTATCATGGCTGTCAAAAATACATTCATCTACCTGCTGTTCCAGGTACCGCTGATGGTCGTACTGGCACTATTTATCTCGGTACTGCTGAATGACCGCAATTTGAAATTCAAAGGCTTTTTCCGGACGGCGATCTTCCTGCCGTGTATCACATCTCTGGTTGCTTACTCTGTTGTCTTCAAATACCTGTTCGCACCGGATGGTCTGGTGAACGGTATGCTGATGGGTCTGCACGTAATCGGTACACCAATCCAATGGATCACCGATCCATTCTGGGCGAAAATCACTATCATTATCGCTATCACATGGCGCTGGACGGGCTACAACATGATCTTCTATCTGTCCGGTCTGCAAAATATCGATAGCTCCATCTACGAAGCAGCACGTATCGACGGCGCTTCTGCAATTCGTCAATTTTTCAGCATTACCGTACCACTGCTCAAGCCAATCATTCTGTTCACCTCGATCACTTCGACGATCGGTACACTGCAATT
This sequence comes from Paenibacillus sp., assembly GCA_039595515.1. Taxonomy (GTDB): domain Bacteria; phylum Bacillota; class Bacilli; order Paenibacillales; family Paenibacillaceae; genus Saccharibacillus. The sequence continues at coordinate 55,603 of JBCNLJ010000020.1, forward strand.
GTTTGATGAGGTTGTGAACATTACGAAGGGCGGACCGGGTAACGCAACGACAACAATCTCGCAATACATTTACAATCTGTCGTTCAAATACTCGCCAGACTTTGGTTATGCGGCAACGGTATCGTATTCGATCGTAATTATGGTTATCATTCTTTCCTTCATCCAGTTCAAAGTGGCAGGTGAGCGTAATGGCTAAGACGAAATCAACATTCACATATTTGTTCCTTATTGTCGCTGCATTCGTCTCGATCTTCCCCTTCTTCTGGATGATCGTTAGCTCGACGAACCTTTCTGTAGACGTTACACAGGGACGCCTGCTTCCAGGCGCTCATCTGATGGACAATCTGGCGAAGCTGACCAGCTCCGTCGATATTTGGACAGCGATGGCGAACTCGGCCAAAATCGCTGTATCCACAACGCTGCTGGCACTGCTGATTGCTTCACTCGCAGGCTATGGCTTTGAAATCTATCGCAGTAAAGCGAAGGATATCGTGTTTAACATCCTGCTGCTGTCGATGATGATTCCATTTGCAGCGCTGATGGTTCCGCTGTACCGTATGTTCGGTAAAATTACGAATGTCGTATCCTTTATCGGTATCGATACACCGGCAGCAGTCGTTATTCCAACGATGACTACCGCGTTCCTGATCTTCTTCTTCCGTCAAAGTACGAAGATGTTTCCAAAGGATCTGCTGGAAGCAGGACGGATGGACGGACTGAGTGAGCTAGGCTTGTTCTTCCGTATTTACATGCCAACGATGAAAACCACCTACGCAGCCGCGGCGATCATCACGTTCATGGCAAGCTGGAACAACTACCTGTGGCCGCTCGTTATTTTGCAAACACCGGAGAACCAGACGATTCCGCTGCTCATCTCTAACCTGGGCTCCAGCTACTCACCTGACTATGGTGTGATCATGCTGGCGATCGTTATCTCTACACTGCCAACAGCGCTTGTGTTCTTCCTGATGCAGAAGCACTTTGTTGCAGGTATGGTCGGTTCGGTCAAATAATAGCTATACAGGGATTCAAGTAAGAAGTGCTGCGGAAGATGGCCAGCTCCGGCGCGTCTTGCGCAGCACTTTTATTTGCGGTTGTAGGATGTGGGCTTCAGCCACTGCGGGAAGGAATAAGGGGGCGGGCTCCGGTATCGCACAGGAATCTATGGAGTAGGAGTGGAATGCAGATTCCCGTGCTCAAAAGAAGTACGATATTTTGCTTTGCAAAAATCCCTTTTCATTGAACTCCGTGTTAGACAATCACTAATACTAGAAGAGGTAAGATATGTTGCCCTGCAAAAATCACTTTTCATCGAACCTTGTGTTAGGAGATCGCTGATACGGTAAGGCGCCCTTTTCCTTTATTTCTTTCCCTCCGTTCCGTAGCTAGCCGCATACTATGAATTGGCATAGAGCCATTAAAACGTAAAATCAAATATATAATAATATGGAAGTTAGTTATTTGCTATTTTATTATGTTAAAAAGATAGGCAGTATCGGAATATAATAATAAGAGACTTTATGGTATGAGTTTTGCGTCATGATCAGTGGATGGGTAGTGGATGGCTTCGCTTCGTATTAAATGAGGGAAGTGAGGACGTAAATGAGCTCTACAGAAGCGGATTTGATGCAGATTTATATCGTATTCAAAGTGAAATGGAGTGAATGGATATGAGCAAAACGGAAGTAGAACTGGTACAGCATCGCGTAACGACACCTTCGCTGGAGTGGCTGACAGATACACGCGTATTTGCAGTGAATCGACTGAAAGCTTATTCAGATCACAAATACTATGCAACAGCAGAGCAAGCCGAGCAGCGTGGTGCGCTGGACTGGCGTCATAGCCTGAATGGTACGTGGAAGTTTAACTATGCGGTGAATCCAGCCAGCCGTCCGCAGAATTTTTATGAAAATGGCTTTGCTTGTGCGGGCTGGGGCGAGATTCTCGTACCGGGTCATATCCAGACACAGGGCTATGGGCAAATGCAATATGTGAATACGATGTATCCATGGGATGGCATGGAGAATCTGCGTCCACCGTTTATTTCGGAAGATAACAACCCGGTGGGAAGCTATGTGAAGACCTTCACCGTGTCGGAGAAGCTGGCTGGTGGGCCGGTCTATATTTCCTTCCAGGGTGTTGAATCGGCATTTTATGTGTGGCTGAACGGTAAATTTGTTGGCTACAGTGAAGATAGCTTTACACCGTCTGACTTTGACCTCACGCCTTACATACAGGAAGGGGAAAACCGCCTGGCGGTTGAGGTGTATCAGCGCAGCACGGGAGCATGGCTGGAGGATCAGGATTTCTGGCGCTTCTCCGGTATTTTCCGTGATGTGTATCTGTATACGGTGCCAGAGGTACATGTACGCGATCTGCATGTGAACGCGGGTCTGGATGACAGCTATACTACAGGGCAGCTTCATGTGAAGCTGACATTGGAGCAAGGACAGCCAGCAGATGGTCATGCGGTGCTGGAATTGAAAGCAGCAGACGGTGGAACGGTAGCTTCGGGCCAAGTAGCGTTCGCGGCTGGTAAAGGCGGCGCAACGGCAAGCTTTGAAGCGACTGTAGCTCATGCATCGACATGGAGTGCAGAAGACCCGTATCTGTATACACTGTATATTTCCGTTTATAACGCGGCTGGTGAGCTGACAGAAGTGATTCCGCAGCCAGTAGGCTTCCGCCGCTTTGAAATGATCAATAAAGTGATGTGCATTAACGGCAAGCGTATCGTCTTCAAGGGTGTGAACCGTCATGAGTTCAACTGCCGTACCGGACGTACCGTAACCGAAGAAGATATGCTGTGGGATATTCGTACGATCAAGCAAAACAATATGAATGCGGTACGTACGTCTCACTATCCGAACCAGACACGCTGGTATGAGCTGTGCGACGAATACGGCATTTATCTGATCGACGAGATGAACCTGGAAACGCACGGCTCCTGGCAGAAGCTGGGCGCGGTGGAGCCGTCCTGGAACATTCCGGGCGATCTGCCAGAATGGCAGGATATCGTTATGGATCGTGCAATCTCGATGGTGGAGCGCGATAAGAACCATCCGTCCATTCTGATCTGGTCGTGTGGTAATGAATCGTATGCGGGTCAGGTGATCCTGAACGTAGCCAACTATTTCCGTGAAGCTGATCCAACGCGTCTTGTGCATTATGAAGGTGTATTTTATCGTCGTGAATTTAACGATTCCAGCGATATGGAGAGCCGCATGTATGCGAAGCCGCAGGATATCGAGGAATACCTGAACAATGATCCGCAAAAGCCATACATTAGCTGCGAATACATGCACGCGATGGGCAACTCGGTTGGCGGTATGCATAAGTATACGGATCTGGAAAATAAATATGAGCTGTATCAGGGCGGCTTTATCTGGGATTATATCGACCAGGCTGTCATGAAGAAAAACCGCTATGGCGATGAGTATCTTGCCTATGGCGGCGACTATGATGACCGTGCAACCGACTATGGTTTCTGTACAGACGGTATCGTGTATGCCGATCGTAAAGTATCTCCCAAAATGCAGGAGGTCAAATTCCTGTATCAAAATATCAAGCTGACTCCAGACCAAAACGGTGTAACAATCCGCAATGAGAATCTGTTTGTTGGTACAGAAGCGTACCATCTGCAATATCGCGTCTACCGTGAAGGCGCGCTTGTACATGAGCAAATGCTGGCAGTCGATGTACCAGCCGGTACAGAGCGTCATATCGAGGTCGCCCTGCCACAGGCAGCAACCGAAGCGGGTGAGTATGCGATCCACGCAGCACTTGTACTGAAGGAAGCAACGCTGTGGGCGGAAGCAGGCTATGAAGTATCATTTGGCGAGCATGTGTTTATCGTTGAAGGTGAAGCAGTCGGAGCGGCAACAGCTACAGGCGAGCTTCGCATTGCTGAAGGCGATGTGAACGTCGGTGTACATGGCGAGCATTTCAGCATCATGTTCTCCCGTGCAGTGGGTAGCCTGACCTCGCTGCGTTATAGCGGTCGTGAGTACATCTCTGCGCCTCCAGCGCCGCAGTTCTGGCGCGCAACGACAGATAATGACCGCGGTGCAGGACAGAACTTCACCTCGGCAAGCTGGCTGGCTGCAAGTCTGGCACGTCGCTGCACGAAGATGGAGCTGGATAAGGCAGCGGATCATGTGACGGTAACGTTCGAGTATGCATTCAGCATCCATGCCGATGTGAAAATGACAACGGTATACACCGTGCATGGCGATGGTCGTCTGCATGTGAAATCGAGCTATAGCGGTGTAGCAGGTCTGCCCAACGTACCAACGGTTGCGTTGTCGTTCAAAATTCCGGCTGAATACCATCATCTGGACTGGTATGCGATGGGGCCGGAAGAAAACTATATCGACCGTGCCTTTGGTGCAAGACTGGGCACATTCAGCAATGATGTTGCGGACAATGTATCCGGCTATGTGGTGCCACAGGAATTCGGTAACCGGATCGGCGTTCGCCGTGTCGATATTACAGATGATGGGCAGCGCGGACTGCGCATTACCTCTCCGGCAATCGCTCCGGTAGAATGCAGCATTTTACCATACACTGCATTGGAGCTGGAAAGTGCAGCGCATCTGTATGAGTTGCCGCCAGTATACTATACGGTTGTAACTGTAGCAGGCAAGCAAATGGGTGTTGGTGGTGACGATAGCTGGGGTGCACCGGTACACGACGAGTATCAGATCCCGTCGGAAACGGACATCATCTTCGAATTTACAATTGCACCGATACAACCGTAACATTCGTTATGTCAAACATGTCATAATCTATGCTTAATGATTAACGAATCCTCGCTGCACCAACTGGTGTGTAGCGAGGATTTTTGTGATGAAGCATGTAATTATTTGACATTTAAACTAAAATTATTATATAGTAAATGAGCAAGCTAATTCCTAAATGATGAGTGAGGTGAAATGAGAATCGAAGGGAAATAAATGCTATGTCGTCAAGGTAACTGGATTGTCGCTGATGTACATACGATCATCACAAACATAACTACACCAAAAGGAGAATACATAATGATGAAACGAATCTTTTCGCTGCGTCTTGCAGTATGTATGGTACTATTGTTCACGCTTGTTGGCGCCAATGGAGCGGTGAAGCCTGCTCAAGCGGCAACTACGCATACACCGATTATTTTTGTACACGGACTGGGTGGTTCGGCAAGTAACTTTACCTTTATCGAGAGCTTCCTGGCGCGTCAGGGCTGGTCATCTGATGAGATGTACGCGATTGATCTGCCAACGAAAAATGGCGTGCAGACGTTGAACGCTGCGGCGATCCGTAATCTGGTCGACGATGTGCTGGCACGTACAGGCAGCACGAAGGTAAACATCGTTGCACATAGCATGGGCGGTGCGAACAGCCTGTACTATATTTTGAACTATGGCGGTGCAAGCAAAGTCGATAAGCTGATCACACTTGGTGGTGCCAATCGCCTGACGACGAACAGTGCGCCTGCAGGCGTAGATGTCACTTCCATTTATACGATTAATGATCAGATCGTGAGCAACTACCTGTCCAATCTGGATGGTGCGAACAACATCCGTATTTATGGTGTGATGCATATTGGACTGCTCGCGAACTCAACTGTTAACGGTCATATTTTGGACGCGTTACAGCAATAATACATGTACAGTCATATGGATCGGTGATAATAGATTGGATGAGGACGAAGAAGGATCGAGCAGGCAAGCATTGCCTGGCTCGATCCTTTTTCTTTATACTGGACAAAAGCTGAAGCTAACGGGAGAAAGGAGAGGGGACGAATGGCGGATGTATCCTTTTATCGCAATCCAGCACTACCTTTTGTAGAAGGCAAGCGCTGCCGTGCGGATGAGCTGGCGTACCACCGACATTTTCACGAAGAATATTCGGTGGGCTGGATTCATAGCGGACGCACAAATGCATGGTGCGATGGCAAGCTGTGGGAGGTGGAGCAAGGGCGCATGATCAGCTTCCCGCCGGAGATGCTACATGCCTGCCATCCGCAGCAGGGACTGGAATGGAGCTATGATATGCTGTTTATCGATCCGAACTGGCTACAGGGGATGGAGCAGCAGGAGCTACAGCAGATTCATATTCCGTATTTGCTGTCCGAACGTAAAAATGCAGCCTGCACCGTACAGATGCAGCAGACGATGGAGGCGCTAATATACGGGCGAGAACCGTTGGAAACGGAAACTGCGCTTGTCTCGCTGTTACAGCTCTTGACGGGTGAAGAGCAGGGCGATCTGGAGCATCAACGGGCTACCATGCAGGCAGATCGTAAATATGTCGGTATCGTGCAGGAGTATTTGCATGCGCACTTCCTGCGTCCGGTGCTGCTGGAGGAGCTGGAGCAGGTCACGTCGATTAGCCGTTTTCATCTCATCCGCCTGTTTAAGCAGTGGCAGCATCTGTCTCCGCATGCGTATCAGAATTTGCTGCGTATTAATTATGCGAAGCAGGAGTTGCATCGTCAGCGACCGATTGTGGAGGTGGCAACGGAAGCTGGTTTTTATGATCAGAGCCATTTTACACGGATGTTCAGGCGAGTCGTTGGCGTTACGCCGCATCGTTATCGAGCATCGGTGATATAGATACAAATACAGATATAGATACAGGTATAGATATAGCTACAGCTACAGCTACAGCAATAAAGTTGGCAGTAGAGCTTTTTCTTTGATGCGCTTGCCTGCTGGTGGATGTTCACTTTGTCGTTTATAACGTGTCGTCTATACCGTTTCTGAATAACCTCTGTCTCAAACCATTAGCCTCTTATTGTGCTTTTTACTTTTTGCGAACTGTTTTATACGATCAGTAGTATGCAGCAAGGGCATTACTTCCATTGGATCGGTAAAGCTACTGATTGATCGGTAAAGTTGCTGACATGATCGAATAGCAAAATAGCCAAATAGCAATTTTGTACAATATTTCAGTTCCTCTCTCCGGTAATGTGAATGGCAGGGAGGGATTCATGATGAATAATGGAACAGAACGTGAGCAGCAATTGGCTGCCGGTGCGGCGGCTGCACTAAAGGCGATTGCAAGGCGTCCGGATATTAAAATGCACATTGAGCAGGAGCCACAGCTTTATAGCTTGCTACAGCGTGCGGCAGCCCGCTATGTAACAGGGGAGCAACGCTCGCAGGCATTAGAAGTCGCCCATCAGCTCCATAACGAAGGTTATGCGGTATCGCTGGAATATATCGGTGAAAATACCGTATCCGCTGCTGCCTGTCAGCAGGCTACAGCAGAGCTTGCCGGGGTGTTGACCGAACTGGGTGAACAGGGCATTGGTGGACGGGTATCATTTGATCTGTCGCATATCGGGCTACTCGTTAGTAGTGAGCTGGCACTCCAGCATTTGCTGCAATTGGGCGAGCTATCACAAGCATATGGGATTGAGCTGTTTATCAGTATGGAAGAATCGACGAAGACGGAATCGATTTTGCATGTGTATCAACAGGCAGTCGCGGGCTATCCGCTAATTGGAATTACATTGCAGGCACATTTGCACCGGACATGGGATGATGCGACTCCCTTGCTAACGAAGGATACACGGGTGCGATTTGTGAAAGGAGCGTATCAAGAACCGGATACGCTGGCATTATCGCGTTCTGCTGATCTGGATGATCGTTATGTGAAGCTATTCGAGCTGGCAGTGCAGCGCGGTTGCCGTATCTCGCTTGCTACCCATGATGAGGCACTGATCGATCGTTTGCTATCATGCTCATGGCAGGGTGCCACATCGGTAGAGCTGGAGCTACTATACGGCATTCGTCCAGAGCTATGTGTACGGCTGCGAAAGCAGAATTATCCGGTGCGCGTGTATCTGACGTATGGTCAGGAATGGTATCTGTACCTGTGCCACCGGATCGCTGAATACCCGCCGAATCTGTATCAGGCATTGATTGATATGGTAGGCGGTCAAGAGGAAGCGCCTGTGATGCAGTATCGTATCCTATAGGATCATCATTCATGTAAACTCATCATTCCTATAAAATCATCATGCAAAAAGACACGGATTCGCCTGCGCGTAGAATCCGTGTCTTTTTGTGATGGGGGATTGTTGCTTTGCCCTTTGTAGGTATAGCCAGGTATAACCGATCGTTTATTTCAGCTTCAGCAGCTTCACGAGCTTGTCGTGAATCGCGGTGTTCTGGTAGTTGCCGACAAATTGATCAGAGCCAGGACCCATCGCGGTCAGCGCTACATCAACTGCGCTATGTCCTTCGGTTGTCCAGTCGATAAAGAATTGCTCCTCGGAGCCTGCTACTGTGAATGGGCCGTCTTCCTTGGACAGACCATCTCCAGATTCATCCTCATCATCCGGGCCTTCGATAACCATACCGCCTGTTTCGTGGTCAGCAGTTACCAGAACGAGTGTGTCCGGGTGTTTTTTTGCATAGTCTTTCGCTACTTTTACAGCTTTATCAAGCTGCTGTCCTGCCTTGATTGTCAGTTCAGCATTGTTGTCATGCGCCATTTCATCGGTGCCTTCTTCTTCAACGAGCAGGAAGAAGCCCTTTTTGTTTTGAGACAGCACATCCAGCGCTTTGGTCGTCATATCCGGCAGAGAGACGATCGGGTTGTACTGGTTGCCCACCTCGTTATGTGCCTGGAACATTTCCTCGTTCGCGAACAGTCCGAGCAGCTTGCCGTTTTTGGCTGCTTTCAGCTCACTGCTGTTAGTTACATAGTTATAGCCAAGCTGCCTGGCGCGCTCGACCAGGTTGCCCTGTGTACCCTTGCTCGCTTCGGTTGGGTCTTCTGCAGGTGCATCAGGATGGGAGCCAGCCGTTCCTTTTGGGTACCAGAAGTCTTCACCGCCACCGAGCAGCACGTCGATTTTGCTATTTTCGATATATTGCTTGGCAATATCGCTCTGTGCAGAACGGTTCTCCACATGCGCGCCAAATGCCGCGCCGGTCGCATCGGTCACCTGACTGGTCGTTACGACACCTGTGGACATGCCTGCTTTTTTGGCAAGCTCCATAATGGTCGTGACAGGCTTTTTGTTCGGATCGACGCCGATGGCGCCGTTGTAGGATTTGACGCCGGTCGCAATAGCGGTAGCTGCGGCAGCGGAATCGGTGACGAGATGATCGCTGGAGCTGGTGCGCACCAGTCCGGTAACCGGCATATTGTCCATTTCTAACGTGCCATTTTTGCCGACGGTCGCATAACGAATCGCATTGCGGCTCGCTTCACCCATGCCGTCGCCGATGAATAGCACGACATTTTTAGGAGAGCCTGCATTTTTTGCAGGTGCAGTTGTTTGCGTCTTCGCCGGTGGTGTAGCTTTAGTGCCAGCAGCCCAGGCTGGGGTAGCATCCAGCGAGCCTATCCATAATGGCAGACCAAGTACAGCGGCAGCACTTGCAGCAACGACCGCTTTTTTAAATGAAGATGATTTCATAAGTAATAATTCCTCCTATATGTATCATATGATGTATTGATCATATATTCGTATCATTATATAAGTATTACTATTTTGTAAATTACATATAAAATAACTCAAAACTGGGATATTAATGAGTAATAATGATCTCCATCTACAGGTGGATACCGAATCCACCCAGCGGTAGATTCACGAGAAGCGCCATTCTTTTAAGATAAATGTACCAACCTCGAACAGGAGCTGACGATCATGTCAAAACGATTCAAAAGCCGTGCGATTCTGCTAAACCTGCTTATTAATGGACTTGTCCCGTGGCTCGGATATGTACTGCTTTCCCCTCATATCGGAAGTCTGCTGGCCCTATCTATCGTGACGATGATTCCGCTTATCGACAATCTGATTCATCTGGCACGCCACCGTACGATCGATATGTTCAATGGACTGATGCTGACAGGCTTTGTGCTCAGCCTGATTATGGTGCTACTGGGCGGCAGTGAGAAGCTACTTCTCATGCGTGAATCGCTCGTTACAGTTGTGATTGGAATGGCATTTCTCGGTTCGTTGCTGCTCAAGCGTCCGCTGATCTTCCATATGGTACGTCGATTCAGCAACGGCACCGATCCAGAGCGCAACTGGGCATATCCTTATTTCCGCCAGATGATGCGCCGTCTGACCATACTCTGGGGTGTGGCACTCGTTGCGGAGGCGGGCTTGAAGCTTCTACTCATTACGATGCTAAGCACGTCGCAAATGCTGGCAATCTCCACTCCGCTGTTCTATGCGGTGATCGGATTAGCGATTGGCGGAACGATTGTGTACAAACGCCGTGCTCGCGTACAGATGAAGCAGCTCCAACAAAGCGAGGCTCAGCTTGCCTGAGCAGGTGAGTGTCGATAGCGATCGCTCAGTTGCACACGATATACAGATCGAGTGTCTTACAGGAGAACGGCCGCAGGTGTGCAGTATGTTATGACTGCCCTCATCTTAAAATAACATCCACCAACCCTTTGCTATCGGTGCAAAGGGTTTTGTTTTGGCTGTCGCTGACACTATGGCATAATAAAACATACGATGCTGGTCATCCATTTCGTTTTCCAAAGGAGTGTACGTATGCATAATAACGTAATGATCGTTTCTATATATCCGGTATCCCTCTGCTCCATCGTTGTATGTAGCGGGAGCCGGCGATGAGTCAATCGATTCGGACACAGTCGATTCAACGCTTATGTGGATCGACGTCTTACAATAAAGGCATGACGATGTATCGTACAGGCAAGGTTGGATTCACCCGTTACGACGATGAGTCCGGCGAGTACGAGGCTGTCGTACAGAGCAGGCGTAATGAAGTGGAGCATGTGCAGATTCATGTTAGCGAGGATCAGCAGATTGAGGCGACCTGCTCCTGTCCATCGCTCGCTTCGTATCGTTATCATTGTCAGCATATCGCGGCGACGCTCATTTATATCCATGAGTGCGAGCAGCGCGGAGAGCCGCCATTGCTCATTGCTCCCACAGCAGCATCACAAGGGAACAGCTTGAAACGAAACGCAAACGCTGTAGAGCTAACCGGATCTACTGACTCTGTAGCTGACCGGGTGATCGATGCTGAGTCTGCGAATGGGATAGCCGCTACTCAAGCTAATAACACCAACAAAGCCATTAATGCTACGAACGCATCACCCCTGTCCGAGCAAGACCTCTATGCAAAAGATGAAGGGCTGACGGACGAGTTACTGCATCTGTTCACAGAACAACCGCGTCGTGCAGCGGTTCGTCGCCGGTATCTGGAAACGCGCGATCCGCTGGTACTGGATGTGATCTGTCATCCACTTGCTTCCGGTAATGGACAGTATCGGATCGGGATTGAGCTGCGGATCGGGCCAACGCGAACATTCATCGTGCGTCATATTCGGCGCTTGCTGGACAGTATTCGGATCGGGGAGAGCTATCCTTTAACCTCACGCTTTGCTTATGACCCGGAGCTGCATAGCTTTGCGGCAGGGGATGATCGTGTGCTGCGCCAGCTTATTCAGATTGCTGAGGATGAGCTGCCAGCCGATTCAGCCGTGGCGCGTACACAGGCAGGTCGGCGCGGAGAACGGCTGTTGTCTGTGCCTGTATCGCACTGGACTTCCCTGCTCGCTGCACTTCGTCAATGTCGCTCAGTATATATGGCACAGCCAGATGGCAGAGAACTATCTATCGTCTGGTCGCAGGGGCCGTTACCGCTTCAATTCCAATTGGATCAGCCGGATTCACCATCCAGAAAGTCAGGTAAAATGAACCCGGATGAACAGCATTATGTATTGCGTGCACAGGGCTTGCAGCCGCTGATCGTACTGGAGGCGTATGAGGCTGTGTTGAACGGGGCAGAGCTGGTGGAGCTGGATAGTGAGCTATGCCGCCGATTGGCTGGCTTGCAGCGTCTACTTGATCGGACAGGGATGGGTGCAGGGGAGCAGCAGCTACATTTGTCCGCTGCACAGCTAGAGCCTTTTGTCCGTCAGGTCGTGCCGGAGCTAATGAAGCTGGGGCAGGTTCATCTGACGCGTGGTGTGTCGGATCGTATTATGCAGACACCGTTACAAGCCAGACTGTATCTGGATCGCGTACGTGATCGTTTGCTTGCCGGGCTAGAGTTTCAATATGGCAGTCTGATCATCAATCCACTCGAACCGGAGCAGGAGGGACACGATGAGGATCGGATCGTTCTGCGTGATGGGGAGCGGGAAGCACAGATTTTGCAGTTGATGGATGAGGCTGATTTTACAGTGACCGAGGGTGGTTACTTTTTGACCGATGAAGAGGCGGAATATACGTTTTTGTATCATATTGTGCCCCGGTTGGAAAAGCTGCTGCATGTGTATGCGACCTCAATTGTGAAGGCGATGCTGCAAAATCCGCTGTCTCCGCCGAAGCTAACAGTGCAGACCGATCAGCGCCATGACTGGTTGGAGATTCGCTTTGCGATCGATGGTATTCCAGAATCGGAAATTTTGCATGTACTGGAATCGCTACAGGAGCAGCGCAGATATCATCGACTGCCAGGTGGAGCCTTTTTACCACTGGAGGATCGGTCATTTCAGCAAATTGCTGACTTTATTCGGCGTACAGGTATGGCGGCGCCAGGCACAGGTGTCACGGAAGCGGAGGAAGGGGTACTGTTCCGTTTGCCAGTGCTGTATGGCCTGGAACGGCTGGATATGCGCGACGAAAATGAAGCGATCCGCTTTGATCGCTCCTTACGCCGCTTATTGGAAAGTATGGAGCAGCCGGGACGGCAGCATGAACCCGTGCCCGCTGCACTGGAATCGGTGCTGCGCGATTATCAGCATGAAGGCTATCAATGGATGCGCACGCTGGCTCGTTATGGCTTTGGTGGTATTCTTGCCGATGATATGGGGCTGGGCAAGACGCTGCAAAGCATTGCTTTTATCGCTTCCATGCAGGATGAGCTTCGGCGCAGTGGACGCCCGGTGCTGGTGATCACTCCGGCCTCACTAATGTACAACTGGCAGTATGAGCTGAATCGCTTCGCACCCGAGCTTAACGTACTGCTGGTGGATGGTAACAAGGCAGAGCGTACTGCACGCTGGCAGCAGGTGCTTGCACAGGAGCCGGATATGGAGGCGATGGCAGCCGAGCAGGCGAAGTCATTCGTAAACGCATCTGCTGTGCAGCCGATCGATGTGGTGATCACCTCGTACCCGCTGCTGCGTCAGGATCGGGAGCTGGCGACAAGCCATGCGTACCACACGCTAATTCTGGATGAAGCACAAAATGTCAAAAACGCGCTGACCCATGCAGCCAGAGCTGTGAAGGAGCTGCAAGCGAAGCACCGCTTTGCCCTGACCGGCACGCCGATTGAAAATTCACTGCAGGAGCTATGGTCGATTATGAGCATTGTGATGCCGGGACTGCTGGGCACACGGCGCGAATTTAACGATTTGCTGCCAGAGACGATTGCGCGCCGTATACGTCCGTTCGTTTTGCGCCGCATGAAGGCAGACGTATTGCACGAGCTGCCAGATAAGCAGGAGATCACACTCGTATCCGAGCTATTGCCGGAGCAAAAGGTACTGTATGCCGCCTATCTTGCTCAGCTACAGCAGGACGCACTCAAGCATCTGTATGACCCGGATCAGTCCGATCAGCAGATTCGTATCTTTGCCGGACTGACCCGTCTACGTCAATTGTGCTGCGATCCTGGCTTGTTCGTTGAGGATTATGCTGGCGGTTCAGGTAAGCTGGATCAGCTACTCGAGCTGGTACAGGATTATCGCGATTCTGGACGTCGAATGCTCGTCTTCTCCCAGTTTACAGGCATGCTCAAACGGATTGGAAATAAGCTGAATGAGCGTCATATTCCATACTTTTATCTGGATGGAAGTACAGCCTCAGCAGAACGGTTGGAGCTATGCAATCGATTCAATGCAGGCGAAAAGGATGTATTCTTAATTTCACTCAAAGCAGGGGGAACCGGATTAAATCTGACGGGCGCCGATACGGTGATTCTGTATGATCTGTGGTGGAACCCGGCGGTGGAGGAGCAGGCGGCAGACCGTGCCTATCGTATGGGGCAGCAACGGAAAGTACAGGTGATTCGATTAATTACACGCGGAACGGTAGAAGAGAAGGTATTGGAGCTTCAGCATAGCAAGCGCGAGCTGGTCAGCGAGATTATCCAGCCCGGTCAGGCGCAATTATCGTCACTGACTGAGCAGGATATCCGTGAGCTGTTGCTGTTGTAAAAGTATCTGTTTAGGCGGTAGGCGAAGGCATATGTGCATTCATGCCTTCTACCGCTGTGATCATCACGGAATGATGGGCGAGTAGATCGAGATCAAACGGTGCTTGCAGACGTTCGCCGGCTTCATTGAACAAAATGCGCACAATCGGTCGCTGCGGAATAGCGGTATGAATGTGTACAACGACACCTTTGTAGCCATTACTAAGCGTAACGGTTACACCGATAGGATAAATGGCGATGCGGCTTTTGAATACCTCCAGCATCGAACGGTCGTACAGTGTGCCAGAGCCGGAGTACAGTACATCCAGCGCCTGATGCGGCAGCATGGCAGCACGGTATACACGGCTTGTCGTGAGCGCATCGTATGAATCAGCGATGCCAATCCATTTCGCATAGTCATGAATGTCTGGTTCGGTCAGACCGCGCGGATACCCGCTTCCGTTCAGACGCTCATGATGCTGATATGCGCAGTGAGCAGCCAGCAGTGGAATGCCCGGCTCGTCCTTTAAAATTTTAAAGCCGTATTCGGTATGCAGCTTGATCGTATTGTATTCTTCATCCGTCAAGCGATCGGGCTTGAATAAAATATCGTTTGGAATATGCGCCTTACCCACATCATGAAGCAGGGAACCGATGCCGAGGACACGCAGCTCATCCACAGAGTAGCCGTGAACTTTGCCGAGCAGCAGTGTGTAGATGCATACATTCAGAGAGTGATGGTATAAATAATGATCCTTCGTATGCATGCTCATCAGCATGACCATCACTTCCGGATTATCACTCAGCTCCATCAGGATAGAGTCTACGATTCCGGTAAATGATTTGCCAATAATCGGATACGAAGATTTCTGTACACGCGGATCGGCAATACTGGAAAAATGCGTACGTATTTCCTTCAGCGCCTTACGCTTGATCTCGGCTGAGACAATATCGTTAACCATGACATCTTCAGTATCCTTATCCTGAATATAGACATAATCCAGCCCATGATTATATAGTTTTCGGATGATCCCAGCGGACAGCTCTGCGCCTTCTCGAAGCAGAACGACACCTTCGTCATTAAAGATTTTTTTGGCTAATCGCATTCCAGGTTGGAGCGAAGTAATCGGTAATAGCCTCAATATGGTCACTTCCATCTGTTCGGGAATTATCACAGGTCAGCATTGATGTTCTATACAGAAGCAGTAAACTAGCTGGCATGATGATATATATGGATGAGGACGATGCATTGGGAGTTAGTATGCTTTTTCTCATAATGAAGAAGCATGTAGCGAATATTGAATAATAGATACTATATATATCGTCAACTATGGCTTGATCTATAATGATTATAGGATGTATTTTTGAAATGCGATAGACTTATAATGCAAACTTTGCTTTATGAGTAACAAAATTTCGCTGTTATATATCTTTAAGTTACTAAAATGTATAAATAAGGTGTGGCGCTTGACTTCATTGTTCTGAATTCCATGATACAGGTAACATAATATGGATTTTTATTCCTTTTAATGGAATGTAAGTTGAAGCTTACTATGCATTTCCGAATCGTTCATCAGGACCGTCGGAGATGCATTTTTTTGTATATTTACGCATAAAGGATGTATGGCAGCGATTCACTGATCAGCATGTACCCTATCGGTCTGACTCTATGCAGTTAAACCTGGCTCAAATATACAGGAAATAATGTGACGATATTGTGTCAGGTGTATGACAATGTGTGATATAAAATGCCGGAAAGCTTGATAATGTGACTATTTATCGGAAGCGAAACGCTAAGAATCGACTTTTTATGTGTATTCTAGTATAAAGTAACTATATCGTTGTTTATTTTTTGTGATTTAATACACTATATCTTTGTTTTCAAACATGTTAATATGGATATCAGTCATTAATTCTGATTAAAAACCAACAAGTTAGCAGAACGGTCTATAAATAAGTATATATTTCCGACGAATAGGTTACTTATTATGACCTGAACCTAACATATAAGTTGATAAAATTCGGACGAGAAGGAGCTGGCAAGGATGATGAATGCAAGCTTGAGTAACATTGGAATCTGGGAAATGGTAGAACCGGGTGTACGACGGAAAGTGTTCGAGCCAGGTCAGGCCATAATGATGATGGAAGTACACTTTGAAGCAGGCTCCAAAAGCAGTGAGCATTCGCATCCTTATGAGCAGATGAGCTATTGCATGAAGGGACGCTTCGAGATCGAGATCGACGGTCATGTCCATGAACTCAGCGCAGGTAAAGCACTTGTCATCCCCGCAAGTGTAGCTCACTCCATCAAAGCGCTTGCCCCAGGAATTCTGCTCGATTCCTACACACCTGCACGATAACAACATGGAAGTGCATAGGATTATCCAAATGAAAGCCTGCTCGATCGACCGAGCAGGCTTTTTGTTATGCAATCGTATCGTAATCGGCAATGGCATTTATACATCTGCTGGCGGATGGGGCTCAAAGTGATACCGCTCCAATGGAATCCGCTGATCAAGCGTAAACTCAATCCCTTCCTCTTCCAGCCGTAAGCGCTGCTCTTCAGCGGAATCTGGATCTCCTAACGCGATCTCCCCCTGCTTATTTACAACACGATGCCAGGGCAACTGCTGTGTGGCGCTCATCGCATGCAAAATACGCACGACCTGTCTTGCTGCACGCGAACTGCCTGCACAGGCGGCAATCTGTCCATACGTCATCACCTTGCCGGCTGGAATGGAACGAATGATCATCACGACACGTTTCGTAAATGGCTGCACGAGCTCACCTCCTGAATAAAATGAATGTAATAAATAGGTTCTTCTAACAGCACAGTTTAATGAACTAAAGCAGTTTGCTCTATATATTTATTGATTCCCTTACTTTTCTATAAAAATATGTAAAATTCGAAGAAAAAATATCATAAAATGTTTCAATTCGTCGAATATTAGGTATAAAGACTCATAATAATTTAAGAATAAAGTACGAATATAAATTATAGTAACGACTAAATCACTATGTTATTTAATAATGAAATCAAACGTTGGCATGACGGAACGATTGGCTCGGTCAGGTCGGCTGCTATTATTTTACCAAGCGCAAGCTATGAAATGCATCCCGGTTAGCTTGACCGCCTAAAGGAGAATATTACAACCATGTCCATTTTTGCTGCGAAACGCAACTCAACAGAGCTTCAAACCTTACTTCAGGCTGCAACACAACTGGCAGAACGTCCTCAGCAATCTTCCGGCAAGCTGCAAGTACAGAGCGACGATCCAACGGTGAAAAGTATTGTTGAATACCTGAATCAAGCGATAGATCAGATTCGTGAAGAGAAAGATTATCTTGCTTTACGGATGAACCTGGTAACGAAGGCAATTCATGTAGGCCTGTGGGATATGGAAGTCGAAGCTGGTGATCCAGTCAATCCGAACAATGCCTTTACATGGACAGATGAGTTCCGCAATATGCTGGGCTATCGCAATGAACAGGACTTCCCGAACGTGCTGGATAGCTGGGCATCCCGTCTGCACCCGGACGATAAAGGCTGGGTTATGCAGGCGCTGGGTGATCATCTACTTGATCATAGCGGTAAAACGCCGTATGACATTCAATACCGTCTACAACTGAAAACAGGCGAATACCGCTGGTTCCGTGCAACAGGCACAACGATACGTGATCATAAAGGCATTCCGCTTCGTATTGCTGGCGCTTTGCTGGATGTGCACGAGCAGCGTAAACGTGAACATGAATTGACTGCACTGGCTACACGTTATGATCTGATTAACAAAGCACTCGTTGAAGCACCGTGGGATATGATTGTAGAAGCGGGAGACCCGATCAATCCTAATAATGAATTCTGGTGGTCTACACAGTTCCGTCAAACACTGGGCTTTCAAGATGAGCATGATTTTCCCAATATATTAAGTAGCTGGAGCGACCGTCTGCATCCAGAAGATAAACAAATGGCATTGGACGCTTTTGCAGCGCATCTGAACGACCATACCGGACGTACGCCATTTTCTATCGATTATCGTTTGCAGCTCAAAAGCGGTGAATATCGCTGGTACCACGCGGGTGGAACAACAAATCGCGATGCACAGGGATTGCCACTGCGTGTAGCAGGGACGATCCGCGATATTACGTTTGAGAAAAACAAAGATACCGTTGTGAGTGCGATGACCAGTCGGATGGAGCAATTGTCCCAATCGATCTCGGAAATGGCAACGGCCATCCAGTCGGTAACCGGGCAGGCGCAGGAGCTTGCAGGCGCACAGGAGCATTCTACAGAAGCGGCGAATCGCGCTAAAGTTAGTGCGGATGAAACGCAGAACATCTCTAACTTTATCCGCGAAATTGCGAATCAGACGAATATGCTCGGCTTGAATGCATCGATTGAAGCCGCAAGAGCGGGCGAACTGGGACGCGGCTTCTCCGTCGTAGC
>JBCNLJ010000021.1:0-70796 GCA_039595515.1 Paenibacillus sp.
CCAGTGTGGCCGATCACCCTCTCAGGTCGGCTACGCATCGTCGCCTTGGTGAGCCGTTACCCCACCAACTAGCTAATGCGCCGCAGGCCCATCCTTCAGTGACAGATTGCTCCGTCTTTCGTTCTTCATCCATGCGGAAAAAGAAAGTATCCGGTATTAGCTACCGTTTCCGGTAGTTATCCCAGGCTAAAGGGCAGGTTGCCTACGTGTTACTCACCCGTCCGCCGCTAAGTCTCAAAGAAGCAAGCTTCTCATCAACTCCGCTCGACTTGCATGTATTAGGCACGCCGCCAGCGTTCGTCCTGAGCCAGGATCAAACTCTCCATAAAAGTGTTTGACTTGCTCATTTGTTGCTGGCGAGAACATTGCTGTTCTCTATATTTTGAAGAACCGAAG
Organism: Paenibacillus sp.; assembly: GCA_039595515.1. Classification (GTDB taxonomy): domain Bacteria; phylum Bacillota; class Bacilli; order Paenibacillales; family Paenibacillaceae; genus Saccharibacillus. Next base: position 397 of record JBCNLJ010000021.1, read on the forward strand.
TTCTTCACTCACTCGTTGTTCAGTTTTCAAAGATCAAACTCTTTCGTTGCTGCTCAGTGTCTCTCGCAGCAACTTTTATATCATATCATGTTGTGTTTCTTTCGTCAAGCACTTTTTTTTCGAAGTGTTTTTCACTTCAAAGCGCTTCACGGAGGAAGCTCATGATACCTTTTCTTTCATTGTCACTCGTTCGTGACAACTTTTATAATATATCATGTGAGTTCCATAGTGTCAACACTTTTTTCAAACTTTTTAGCCCCGTTATAGTCAGGAGTGAGTCGATTGAACTCAATCTCCTTCCTAGCGGCGCTAAAAGTTAATTAGTGCGAAAATCAATTTATCATAAAATAGGGGAAGCCGTCAACTATATTGTATTAGTTTTTGGCTTCCGGATAACGTGCACTACGTACATACTTAGCCAGTTCCTTTTGTGGGGCAAAGCGTGCATACATTTTGAAGATCGTTTTGTACCTTTTATCAATTGCCTGTCGGATGTCCTGGTTCAGGCGTTGATCACTAAGATCGAACAGCATCTCGTCCAATTCTTTGCGCAATACATATGCCATCTCTTTGCATTCGTTCTCATTTAGTAGCATTCCAAGCATATAAAGTCCTCCCTAAGTTAGCTCATCACTTCATCTATCTCGTATCCCAGACAGTATTACTTTTACCACTGCTCTTTCTAATGAAGCATATGGCACAACAAGCAATTCTCTAGTCTGGTATGGATATAGTCTGGATAGTGATGATTTAACCGTATTCTATATGCTTGTAAACACATCGCTGCAAAAAGGAAGCGTCTGTTTTAGCTCATTAACCAGTATGTTAATGTACTCTCAATCACCGCTGCAACAAACAACAGAATTACAATCCAAACGCTGGCTGGAATGATAGAGCGTAGGAACAACTGCCGCTCACTTTGAAGTCTTTTACGCCCGGGCTCGCTCCATGTTGTGATAGTATCCAGCATGAGCTTGCCAAATTTCAATCCATACGCAGATGCAATAATAATAGCAGGTATTTCGATGATTCCATGCGGCAGTAAACCTTTGACGATCAGCTCTGTCACATTTGCACCTTGTAAGCTAGACGCCTGCAGCAGATATCCGATAATCATTCCGTTCATGACAAGGAAGAACGCTGGAACAATCCCTACAAAGAAGCCGAGTAAAAGCACGATAATACTTTTAATGGCGTTATTGAAGAAAATGAACAGGAAATAGTTGAGCTGTACATTTCCGCTCTGCTTTAATTGATTACTGACGTTACGTAGCTGCTCTAGCTGACTGGTCAAATAGTTCCCCAGCGGCTCTGCCCATACGACTCCAGCTATAATGCCAAATACAAAGAGCACGGTGGCTACGACTAGCATCGAGCGATTTTGTCTGAGATCGTACCAAAATGTGCGAAAAGATAGCATGTGTTCACTCCTTTATAAATTGATCTACCCTATATGGATGATACGCATATATGCATAATACGGAAGGATCCATGGTTACTCCCCTATATTGCCTTCGTTACTTACAGGAGAATGAAGTTATAGCTTGATCACTGTCAAGCTGTCTTTTGTATCCCTGGAAGATGACACTTACAGTGTAACATAGCAAAGAGATGGATCACGAATTACGAACTGTGCTCATACATACTATAGTAAGAAAAGAAAAACAGGGTGCTGCCCTGCGGCCTCATCCCTGTTCCAATACTGCTTCATGCCGATTAATTGTATTTGTTCAGTACTTGCTGTGCAAGCTCCAGATATATTTGTCCAATCTCTGTATCTTCCGCATACACAGAAGGAGAGAAATCAGGGTCGGTAGGCAGATTATCTGGAGCTCCAAGTGGAATTTGCGCTAATAGCTCGGTATGTAGATTCTCTGCCAGCATACCGCCGCCGCCGCGACCGAATACATAATCCCTTTGTCCATCGCGCGCCTGATAATACGCCATGTTTTCCACTACGCCCAGAATATCATGGTTGGTTTGGATCGCCATTGCGCCTGCACGAGCTGCAACGAATGAAGCTGTTGCATGTGGAGTTGTGACCAGAATTTCTTTGCTTTGCGGCAACATCTGGTGCACATCCAGTGCCACGTCGCCAGTACCTGGAGGCAGATCCAGCAGCATATAGTCCAGTTCTCCCCACTCTACGTCTGCAAAAAATTGACGGAGCATACGTCCGAGCATAGGACCACGCCAGATAACCGGATTGTTTTCGCGAATGAAGAAGCCCATCGACATGACTTTGACGCCAAAGCGTTCGATTGGCTGAATGCGTCCTTCCTCTACCTGCGGGTATTCTTCAATCCCCATCATATCCGGCACACTAAAGCCATAAATGTCCGCATCGATAATACCGACCCGTTTACCAAGACGAGCTAGCGAAGTCGCCAGATTCACCGTAACCGTAGATTTACCCACTCCACCTTTACCGCTTGCGATCGCTACAAAGCGTACACCTGATTCCGGGTGAATAATAGACAGGTTCTCCAGCCCGGCAGCGTGACCTTTTTGCTCAATCTCCTCGGCTGTAGGCTCTCTTTGCTCGTCTGGAGATAGTAATTGTCTTACCGTGGCCATCTCACGCTCGGATGGCTCTCTGAAGCGGATATGAAGGTCGATTGGCTCAACGATTTTAAACGCTGCGCGTACAGACTGCTCTACCGCTTCTTTATACTCCTGTCCCAGCTCTATACATACCACCGTCAAAGAAATACGCGTATCTTTGACCATAACATCACGAATAAATTGCATTTCCAGGAGTGGGAATTCATATTGTGGATCTTTTACCTTGCTTAGTAGCTCCAATACATAATCTCTTGATAACATGATGCGCACTCCTTATTATGATGAATTTCATGGATCCTCTTTCATCGTCAACCCATAATATTGCCATTATAGCATTGTATACGGTTCCGTAGGCAATGAACTAGCAATCGATGATGATCATGCTCGATATCTACTATATAACCACATCTTTGCCTGACTCAAAAAGCCCCTGCTATATAACTCGACTTATGACTTGAAGCTGCCTTGCGGCAACTTTCAAATGATAAGCAGGCTATACGACAGGGGCCTCATATGGATGTGCTACAACAAAGTTAATAGAGCAGTTAATACATAAGATGTGGTCATGCTTTGTGTAACGATGTGATTATGCATGGCTGGTCACATGCTCACCCATACCTTCGATCAATACCTCCGCTACCTCTGGACGAGTAAATTCCGGTGGCGGGCATTGACCATCACGCAGTAATGCACGTACTTTGGTGCCAGATAGGGTAAGATGATGTTCTTTGGAGTGCGGGCAAGTTTTGCTGGATGCCATATTACCGCACTTGGTACAGAAGAAGCTATGCTCGAAAAAGAGCGGTGTAATATCAAGCTCTTCCGGCGTAAAGTTGGAGAAAATCTCCTGTGCTTCATAAGTACCGTAATAATCCCCTACACCCGCATGATCTCTTCCTACAATAAAATGGGTGCAGCCGTAGTTTTTACGAACCATCGCATGGAAGATCGCTTCTCTCGGACCCGCATAACGCATCGCCGCCGGGAACACACCGAGGAATGTACGATCTTTTGGATAATAGTTTTCCAGCAATACCAGATAACTGCGCATACGTACATCAGCCGGCACATCATCTGATTTTGTTTCACCGACTAACGGATTCAAGAATAGCGCGTCTACGATTTCCATCGCGCTTTTCTGAATATATTCATGTGCACGGTGAACTGGATTACGTGTCTGGAAGCCAACTACCGTTTTCCAGCCCTTCTCAGCAAATAAACGCCGTGTTTGAGCCGGATCAAAATAGAACTCGCCAAACTTGGCAGGAAGCGGACGATTCAGTACCTGGATCGGGCCACCGACATAAGTGGTTGGGCGAGCAAGCAGCTTCTGCACACCTGGATGCTCAGGATCATTCGTTTTGAACACATTAACGGCTTCGAGCTGCTGATCTACTTTATATACACTCCGTACTTCCAGCACGCCGTAAATAACGCCATCGTCTTCGCCAACAAGCGCCACCTGTTCGCCAGTTTCCAGCGTTGCAGCTACTTGCTCTTCCAGCGCGAGCGTGATCGGAATACTCCAGACTACACCATTAGCTAAACGCATACGCTCTACTACTGAATGATAATCAGCTTCCTCTAAAAATCCTTCCAGTGGAGAGAATGCACCTACGCCAATCAAGTCAAGATCGGACACGGTCCAGCTATTGATCGGAATCTGCTTCCATTGCTTAGCCTGCTCCAGTAACTGAGTGCGTGCTTCTCCTTCTACAATACGCTGAACCAGCTTGCCTCCGTGCGGTACTATGGACGTCATTGAGGTATCTCCCTTATTTGGATATAGTTAACGTTTGGTCGTTGATATACTGTTGATATACTCAAGTATTGATCTATAGGAGGGCATGTTTGCCAATGGCTATGCTCATTAATATAAAGCTTCATCACTATTGCATCGTTAACGGCTCAATTGCAAGCTCGCTTATATGCTGTGTATACGATGATTTAGCATAGCCCTGGCATAAACACGCTCTTATAAACGAACTTATTTATGCAATCCGCATTCTGTCTTGTCATTACCAGCCCAGCGTCCTGCGCGTGGATCTTCACCTGGCATAACCTGACGAGTGCAATATTCGCAGCCGATACTTGGGTAATTGCGATCATGCAGCGGGTTGTAGATAATATCGTTATCACGAATATATTTCCATACGTCTTCTGATGTCCAATCTGCAATCGGATTAAACTTCATCAGACCGAATTTGGTATCATATTCAACCTTCTTCGCATTGGCCCGTGTAGGTGCCTGGTCACGACGAATTCCTGTAATCCATGCATCATATTGAGACAGGATACGAGTAAGTGGTTCAACTTTACGAATATTGCAGCATGCATTCGGATCAACTGTCCAAAGCGACTCTCCGTGAGCAGCAGCCTGTTCTTCTGGTGTAAGCTTAGGAGCTACGCGTACAAAATTCATTCCGTAGCGCTCAACCATCCGGTCGCGTGTCTCATAGGTTTCTTTGAAATGAAAATCGGTATCCAGGTAAAAAATATCGGTCGATGGACTGATCGTTTGCAGCATATCTACAATAACAACATCCTCAGCACCAAAGCTGCAAGCAAAAGTCAGACTATCAAAATTATCTACTGCCCAGCGAATGACTTGCTCTGCTGAAGCATGCTCCAGTTCTTCTGCCTTTACTCTAGCCAACTCTTCTTTTTCCAACAGATTCATATGATTTCCCCCATCACAAAGTTTTGATTCTTTTTTCCAAACTGGTTTTAAGTCGGTAAATAAAAAGAATAAGGTCTGATCTGCAATCAAACACAATATTGGACCTGTTTGTTTGCAGCCTGTTGACGGTTCAGCAAAGCTGCTTTCTTCCGCTTACCAGGTGACCGAATATACTATTTACTTTATAAAACAGGACTGTACTTAGCTATCAGTGACTTGGTTTGCGACCATCATAAGCATATCATTTTCGTGGTACTCAGAAATTCTGCTACTGTATCTTCTATCAAAACATTAAAACCAACTAAACTACTAAGAATTATATGTATATTATAAAAGTCTCTCTCCCGCAATTCAAGAGAAAATTCAATATTTTAAGAACGAATTATTAAATAGCACGATCAAGCTGCTTTATAGCCGCTTAAGGATGAATATTTCAAAAAAATGAGGAGTTTGCAGATAACTGTTGATAACTTCTGAAATGAGCATGCTTTTTTCAGAATTCATTCACATACTCACAAAGTTATCCCCTTTATACCCAGGTTGTTATTAAATACTAGGAGTTTGGGGCGAATGAAATGGTTAGAGGCTGTGGATGACAGGCTTAAAAAACGTTTGTTAGTTGAAGATTGGGGATAAGTTATTTCGCTTCGGCTTTGTTATGGTATGAAATCCACAGTTACTCCACACCAATAGATACGGAATAGGGCTACGATAATAAAGGTGACTGGCTCACAAATCACATCGGTGCTTAGAGATAATAGATGTACTCACACTGGTGCTTAAAGATAATATATATACTCATACCAAAATAAGATAATCGATTTATGTATCATCAGCTAGCTATACGTAATGTAGCATAGAGGTTCACACGCGGCGTAAGAAGATGCTGGATCTTCTCTTATTGCGGGTAGCACTTTTAATTTTAATACTTCATGCTTTTTGCTGCTTGCTTTAATACTGCTTGTGCTTGAGCTGTAGCGCTGGAGTATGTGTTGAAATCAATAGGAATCTAACTCGAAGTAATAAAGAAGCGATAAACATAATTATGAGTATGAGGTGAAATTCAGACGTGTGTTCTTTTACAAAGAATGTAGCGGAGTTATCGAGCTCATGGCTAACTAAGCCTCAAAACAACTAACAATCAAAAATGATTCACTGTCAAAATAACTCATTACCAAAAACAAAACCTCTGACCCAAGAAGGCCAGAGGTTTCGATAAACCTTGTAGTACACAAGGGATATTAACGTTTGGAGAACTGAGGTGCGCGACGAGCCGCTTTAAGACCGTATTTTTTACGCTCTTTCATACGTGGGTCACGAGTCAGGAATCCTGCTTTTTTCAGGGAACCGCGCAGTTCAGGATCTGCTTTCAGCAGAGCACGGGAGATACCGTGACGAATTGCGCCAGCTTGACCAGAGATACCGCCACCGTGAGCCAGTACGATTACATCGTAGCTACCCAGAGTTTCTGTCAGGTTCAGTGGTTGTTTAACGATCAGCTTGAGTGTTTCCAGACCAAAATATTCATTGATGTCGCGTTTGTTAATGACAATGCGTCCTTCACCCGGTACAAGGCGAACACGTGCTACCGAATGTTTACGACGACCTGTCCCATAGTATTGTACTTGTGCCATGAAACTGTCCTCCTTTTAATTATCCGCGAAGTTCGTAAACTTCTGGTTTTTGTGCTGCATGTGGATGTTCTACGCCAGCATAAGCTTTCAGGCGCAACTTCATTGCATTACCTTGACGAGTTTTTGGCAGCATGCCGTGAACAGCAGCTTCGATTACACGCTCAGGTTTACTGTCGATCATCTGTTGAGCAGTAGTCACTTTCAGACCACCTGGGTGCATGGAGTGACGATAGTATTTCTTGTCTTGCATTTTCTTACCAGTCAAGCGGATTTTTTCGGAGTTGATTACGATTACGAAATCGCCGCCGTCCACATGAGGGGTGAAAGATGGTTTGTGTTTACCACGGATCAGTGCTGCAACTTCGCTTGCCAGACGGCCCAGCGTTTTGCCTTCAGCATCAATAATATACCACTGGCGTTCTACTTCACTTGGCTTCGCGATATAAGTTGTACGCATGAGAAGTTCCTCCTTAGTCTTTTTGAACATCTGTTGTTCTCGTGCATGACGCTCAAGAAGATATTCAATAAATGTAATATTCACAGTGCATCACATGCATCTGTATATGTGATCGTTCTTTAATTGGTTGTGTTGTTTATACACGATGTTACGTTGTTGTTAGTCAATGGATAAAGCCTTTTAAATGGTTCTCTTGATTGGGGGCTGTGGGAGAGCCATCAAGAAAACACAACTTTTATTTTACAGGATGGTTCAACGTTAATCAAGCATTATTTATGGTTTTTTCAGACTTTTTTATCGAGCAGATGCTCCATCTAATACGTCTAAAATTCCAACTCGTCATAATGCACGCCCCACATCGTTAACGCTTTGCTGACCGCTGTTGGACCTGCTGCACTCCGATCACAGGCGGCAATCATCCCCGGAATGTCATCCGGTGTATACTTGCCCTCTCCAACCTGAATCAGCGTTCCCATAATGATCCGCACCATATGCTGTAAAAAGCCATTGCCTGTAATATAAAAGTGAAGAATGCCCTGGTCCCTTGTATTCGGCCGGGTTTGCGACAGATCGATCTCCAGTCTCGTTTCCAGCACCGTACGTACATGACTTTGCTTTTGCGAATAACGAGACGCAAAGCTGGTAAAATCATACGTACCTACAAAATGCTGAAACGCCTCATTCATCGCTTCGATGTTCAGCTTGCCTGGATGATGCAATTGCATATGGCGTAAAAATACATCCGGATACTGATTCGCATTGATCGTATACCGGTACGTTTTACGTTTCGCTGAACGACGGGAATGAAACTCCAATGGAACTTCATACGCGCCGGTGACAATAATATCACGCGGCAAACGACCATTCAGCGCCAGTGGCCAACGATCTGCTGGAATCGGAGATTCCGTCAAAAAGTGAAACACTTGCCCTACGGCATGCACTCCTGCGTCTGTACGCCCGGAGCCATGAATTTTGGGACGTTCTCCAATCATGGAGGCGATCGCTTTTTCCAGATGATCCTGCACGGTATTCCCGTCAGGCTGCGTCTGAAAGCCGTTATACCGGGTTCCGTCATAATTAACGGTCATACATAGATTACGCATGGTATCTCACCTTTATATCCACATACAAAGTGAGGGAGCTCCAGATGGAGCCCCCTCCTTCATGTTGTTAAACACAACCTTACCCGGACAGAGAAAAAAAGGGCTTTGCCAGAATCGCGAGACCCTGTCCACCCTTCTTTATCTGCATGTTACGCGCGGTCTACCAGTTCCAGATAAACCATAGGAGCTGCGTCACCACGACGAGGTCCCAGTTTCAGGATACGAGTGTATCCACCTGGACGCTCTGCATAACGAGGTGCCAGTTCAGAGAACAGCTTTTGGATTGCATCCTGGTTGCCATCGAGAGTCTCGCGGCGAACGAAAGAAGCTACCTGACGACGAGCATGCAGATCTCCACGTTTGGACAGAGTGATCAGCTTTTCAGCGATAGAACGAAGTTCTTTCGCTTTTGCTTCAGTCGTTTGAATACGCTCATATAAGAACAGGTCAGTTACCAGATCGCGGAACAGAGCTTTACGAGCACTGGAGTTACGACCCAATTTTTGGTATGCCATTTTGTATTCCCTCCTTCATCAATGATTAAGTGACTATTCTTCCTGACGCAGACCAAGACCGAGTTCCTGCAGCTTCTCTTGAACTTCTTCAAGAGATTTGCGTCCCAGGTTGCGGACCTTCATCATATCGTCTTCGGATTTTGTAGTCAGTTCCTGCACCGTGTTGATGCCGGCACGTTTCAAGCAGTTGTAAGAACGCACGGAGAGATCGAGTTCTTCGATCGTCATCTCAAGCACTTTCTCTTTCTTGTCTTCCTCTTTTTCGACCATAATTTCTGCATCTTTTGCTTCGTCAGTCAGACCAACGAACAGCATCAGGTGCTCAGTCAAAATTTTGGCGCCCAGGCTAACGGCTTCTTCAGGACGGATGCTGCCATCTGTCCAGATTTCGATCGTCAGCTTGTCATAGTTCGTAACTTGACCAACACGAGTATTCTCGATGCCATAGTTAACGCGGGAAATCGGAGTGTAGATCGAATCGATTGGAATCACGCCAATTGGCTGATCCGCACGTTTGTTCTTATCTGCCGATACATAACCGCGACCACGGTTTGCAAAAATACGCATGTGGAGTCTGGAACCTGGAGCAAGGGTGGCAATATGAAGATCCGGGTTAAGGATTTCCACATCACTATCTGCGCGGATATCGCCAGCAGTGACCACACCTTCTCCTTCCGCGTCAATCTCCAATACTTTTTCTTCATCGGAGTGGATTTTCAGCGAGAGGGCCTTGAGGTTCAAAATGATCTCGGTAACGTCTTCCATTACGCCTTGAACCGTTGAGAACTCGTGCAATACACCATCGATTTGTACAGAAGTTACTGCCGCACCCGGAAGGGACGACAACAAAATCCGGCGAAGTGAATTGCCAAGTGTTGTGCCGTAACCACGTTCGAGAGGTTCTACGATGAACTTGCCATAGGTTCCTTCATCATTTACATCTACGGTCTCAATTTTCGGCTTTTCGATTTCTATCACTGCAATATCCCTCCTTCAAAACGTCGCTTCGATGAAACTGTCGCTAAAACTTTATACAATAGACATGCAGCAATCCCAGGCAAGCGGTACGCCTGCACCGGAGTTTGACTACATTTGTAGAGACATGCCTCGATTATACGCGACGACGTTTTGGTGGACGGCATCCGTTATGCGGGATCGGAGTTACATCCTTAATCAGGTTAACTTCCAGACCGGCTGCTTGCAGGGAACGAATCGCTGCTTCACGGCCTGCACCAGGACCTTTAACCATAACTTCAACGGCTTTCATGCCGTGTTCCATAGCTGCTTTTGCTGCAGTTTCCGCTGCAAGCTGTGCTGCGAATGGAGTGGATTTACGGGAACCTCTGAATCCAAGACCGCCGGAGCTTGCCCAGGAAATAGCGTTGCCGTGAGGATCCGTAATCGTAACGATTGTATTGTTAAACGTGGAACGAATATGTGCCACGCCAGATTCGATATTTTTACGGTCGCGACGTTTAGTACGTACGACTTTTTTCGCTTTAGCCATTGATCATTAACCTCCCTTACTTCTTCTTGTTCGCTACTGTGCGACGAGGACCTTTACGTGTACGAGCATTTGTTTTAGTACGTTGTCCACGAACTGGCAAACCACGACGGTGACGAACACCACGGTAGCATCCGATTTCGATCAGACGTTTAATGTTCAAAGAGATCTCACGACGAAGATCACCTTCTACTTTTGTACTTTCAATTGCTTCACGCAGTTTCCCTACTTCATCTTCAGTAAGATCGCGGACACGAGTGTTCAGGTCAATACCTGTTTCACTCAGAATTTTCTGAGAAGTCGTTTTACCGATTCCGAAAATATATGTCAAGGCGATCTCAACGCGCTTATCACGTGGTAAATCCACACCAGATATACGTGCCATTACGCTACACCTCCTCGATTAATTAACCTTGCTTTTGTTTGTGTTTCGGGTTTTCACAAATAACCATTACATTCCCTTTGCGGCGAATGACTTTGCATTTTTCGCAGATGGGCTTTACAGAAGGTCTTACCTTCATGTTAATTACCTCCTTAAGCTTTACGGTTGTAAAACTTATTTCGTCAGCATTTTATCTGCAGCACAAATTAGTCCACATAAGTATCTATTATAGCATACTTTTTTGCATTTGTGTTTTATTTACGATAAGTTATACGACCTTTTGTCAAATCATAAGGTGAAAGTTGAACAACCACCTTATCCCCAGTCAGAATACGGATAAAGTGCATCCGCAGCTTACCGGAAACATGAGCGAGAATTTGATGACCATTCTCCAGCTCAACCTTGAACGTTGCATTCGGCAATGGTTCAAGAACCACGCCTTCTACCTCAATAACATCTTCTTTAGCCACAATGAGTTCCTCCTTAGACCGTATTGTTTTCGGCAGATTCGACAAACTTGGCTACTGCATGACGCAGCTTTCCATTTGTGACCCGTCCGCTTTCTTGCAAACTGTTTACAACTTCGCTGCTGATCACCGCTGTCAGCTCCAGATGAAGAACATTCTTCTTCTTCGGCTGATCAAACTTGCGTTTGTTGCCATCGGCGATATAAACAAATTTCTCATCCGGTATTGCAATGATTACAGCAGGCTGGCCAGCTCCCTTGCCTTTTGAAACCTTCACAATTTGACCAACCTGCGGGGATGTTCCTGTCTTCAACAAAATCACCTACGCATTCAGTTTTGTGAAAATCTCCATACCGTCCGGTGTGACCGCAACCGTATGTTCAAAATGGGCACACAGTGAGCCGTCTACCGTAACTACTGTCCATTTGTCTTCCAACGTTTTAACATGCCGTCCGCCAGCGTTCACCATCGGTTCAATTGCAAGCACCATACCTGGCTTGAGGCGTGGTCCCCGATCTGCAATTCCGTAATTCGGAATCTTTGGATCTTCGTGCAATTTAGTTCCGATACCGTGACCTACGTACTCGCGTACGACAGACATGCCGGCATCTTCGATAAAACGCTGTATTGCATGCGATATAGTAAACAGACGCACATCCGGCTTCACTAGCTCCAAACCCGCAAATAAAGCTCCCTCCGTAACATCCAGAAGGCGCTTTGCTTCGTCGGAAATGTTGCCGACCGGATATGTCCACGCCGAATCACCGTGATATCCCTGATATTGGGCTCCAATATCGAAAGTCACGATGTCGCCCTCTTGCAGTTTGCGTTTGCTTGGGAATCCATGAACGAGTTCCTCGTTCACCGAAGCACAAATACTGGCAGGAAAACCATTGTATCCTTTGAATGACGGCAAGGCATTCTGGCTGCGAATGTAACGATCCGCAATGACATCAAGCTCTTCCGTTGTAATCCCTGGCTCGATGTACTGCTTGATCAGAGCATGAGTTTCAGCAACAATTCGCCCTGCTTCTCTCATAAAGCCAAGTTCTGTTTCGGATTTGCAAATGATCATTCTGCTTAACCCCGAAGCAGTGACACAATATCAGAGGATACTTTGTCAATGCCCTGTTCGCCATCAATGTCTCTAACCAAATTCTGATCACCGTAGTAAGTCAGCAGCGGGGCTGTTTTGTTGCCATACTCGTCAAGACGAGTCGCTACGCTTTCTTCGTTGTCATCCGGTCTCTGGTAGAGTTCACCGCCATCAAGATCGCAAATGCCCTCTTGTTTTGGTGGATTGAAAACAATGTGATACGTAGCGCCGCATGTTCTGCAGATGCGTCGTCCGGTAATGCGAACGAGCAGCTTGTCGCGGTCTACCTTCAGATTGATTACGTGGTCCAGCTTACGGTCCATTGCTGCCAGCATGTTGTCGAGCGCTTCAGCCTGAGCCAGCGTTCTTGGATAACCGTCAAGCAAAAAACCTTTCTCACAGTCAGGTTGAGCGAGTCGCTCTTCCACAATTCCGTTGGTTACGTCATCCGGTACAAGCAGACCCTGATCGATGTAAGACTTCGCCTTTACACCAATTGGTGTTTCCTGCTTGATCGCCAGACGAAATGCATCGCCTGTCGAGATATGAGGAATACCAAGCTCCTTTACGATAACAGCAGCTTGTGTTCCTTTACCTGCTCCCGGAGGTCCCATGAATATGATGTTCACGCTACTTCACTCCCCCCAAAACGACTATTGCAAGAACAGCACGGAAAGGTGCCGGTTGGAACGGAATTAACCATTCACCGGAACCTGCCGTCTATTTATTGATAAAACCTTTATAATGACGTTTGATAAGCTGGCTTTCGATCGTTTTCATCGTATCCAGTGCAACACCGATAACGATAAGAAGCGATGTACCACCGATTTGAACCGATTTTGGCAAACCGGAGATAGCCCCGAGGAATACCGGCAGTACCGAGATGATTGCCAAGAACAAGGAACCTGTCATCGTCAAACGTGTCATAACTTTCGTCAGATACGTTGCCGTAGGTTTGCCTGGACGCACGCCCGGAATGTAACCACCGTTCTTCTTCATATTATCTGCCATTTGTGTAGGGTTCATTTGTACAAATGTATAGAAGAAAGTAAATCCAATAATCATTACCACATACAGAACCATACCCAGCGGTTTGTCATACCACAGATTTGCGGTAATCCATTTTGCCCAGCCGTGTGTGGACCAGAAGCTTGCGATAATGATTGGGAATTGCAACAGGGATACAGCGAAGATTACAGGGATAACACCAGCCGAATTGATCTTCAGCGGGATATGTGTATTCTGACCACCATACATTTTGTTGCCTACAACGCGTTTTGCATATTGTACCGGGATTTTACGAATACCCTGTTGGATAAAGATAACTCCGACTACAATCAAAATCACGACGAGAACAACAACAACCAGCTTGATCACGTTCATGAACGTCTGGCCCTGAGCGAGAAAGTCCGATTGAACCATATCACGGATATGCTGCGGAATAGCCGCAACGATACCTGCGAAGATAATAATCGAAATCCCGTTACCAATCCCTTTTTCGGTAATTTGTTCACCCAGCCACATCAGGAAAGATGTACCGGCAGTCAGTACAATCGCAATCAGAGCATAACTCCAGAACGTAGCGCCTGGAATCATCTCTGTATTGTACAAACGGTTAAAACCGATAGACGTACCAAAAGCCTGGATCAGACCCAAAATGATCGTACCATAACGGGTGACCTGCGCCAGTTTCTTTTTACCGTGTTCTCCTTGTTTAGCCCATTCCGCAAATTTCGGAATAACGTCCATCGACAGTAACTGTACAATGATGGACGCGGTGATATACGGCATGATTCCGAGGGCAAAGATCGAGAAACGCGACAATGCACCACCGGAGAAAGTGTTTAGAAGACCGAACAATTCTTGCCCCTGGTTATTTACAGCAGTGAAAACTTCCGTGTTTACTCCAGGTACTGGTACAAACGAACCGATACGGTAGACAATCAGCACCAGCAAAGTAAAAAGTATCCGATTTCTAAGGTCTTCCACCCGCCATATATTCTTCAGGGTCTTGAACATTAGATCACCTCGGTTTTACCGCCGGCAGCCTCGATCTTCTCTACCGCAGATTGAGAGAACTTATTCGCTTTTACAGTCAGTTTTACAGTCAGATCACCGTTACCGAGGATCTTGATGCCGCTCTTCGCGTTTTTGACCATACCTTGTTCCATCAGGAACTCCGGAGTTACTTCTGTATCAGCAGCCAGACTGTTCAGTTCAGCTACATTTACCAGAGCATACTCTTTACGGGTAGGGTTAACAAATCCACGTTTTGGCAAACGACGATACAATGGGTTTTGACCGCCTTCAAATCCTGGACGAACGCCACCGCCAGAGCGGGAGTTTTGTCCTTTGTGACCACGACCCGATGTTTTACCTGTACCGCTACTAGTACCACGACCTACGCGTTTGCGTTCTTTGCGGGAACCAGGAGCTGGAGAAAGCTCATGCAATTTCATCGTTCGTTGCACCTCCTTATTGATAATAGGCTAATCTTTCGATCAATTAGCCTTGAATTTCTTTTACAGATACCAAGTGTTTAACTTGGTTAACCATGCCACGGATTGCAGCATTGTCTTCTTGAATGACCGAATGGTTCAGCTTACGCAGACCCAAAGTTTTCACAGTAACACGTTGTGTTTCTGGACGGCCGATCACGCTACGGACGAGGGTAATTTCCAATTTAGCCATGTGATTCCCTCCTTAACCGAGCAGCTCTTCGATTGTTTTTCCACGCAGTTTAGCTACGTCTTCAGCACGTTTCAGGCGAGACAAGCCTTCCAGTGTAGCATTAACCATGTTCATGGAATTCGAAGAACCCAGGGATTTTGTCAAGATGTCGCCTACGCCAGCGAGTTCCAGAACAGCACGAACTGGACCACCAGCGATAACGCCAGTACCTTCCGATGCTGGTTTCAGCATAACGCGGCCTGCGCCGAATTTACCGTTTACCAGGTGAGGAATTGTTGTTCCTACGAGTGGAACGTGGATCAGGTTTTTCTTAGCATCTTCGATACCTTTACGGATCGCGTCAGGTACTTCGCCAGCTTTACCCAAACCAGCGCCAACCCAGCCTTTACCATCGCCTACTACTACCAGCGCGCTAAAGCTAAAGCGACGTCCGCCCTTTACTACTTTAGCAACACGGTTGATGTGAACTACTCTTTCAGTCAGTTCCAAAGTATTTGGATCAATACGCAAGTCGTTTACCTCCTTTTTGCAATAGATTAGAATTGAAGACCCGCTTCACGAGCTGCATCTGCCAGGGCTTTAATCCGTCCGTGATACAAATAGCCACCGCGATCGAATACTACAACCTCGTGTCCTTTGTCTTTCGCACGTTTTGCGATCAGTTCGCCAACTTGAGTAGCTGCTTCAACGCTACCGCCGTTTTTGATTTCGCCGATCTCTTTATCCAGAGTGGAAGCAGAAACGAGAGTTACGCCAGCCACGTCATCGATCAATTGAGCATAAATGTGTTTGGAAGAACGGAACACGTTCAGACGTGGACGTGCAGCTGTACCAGTGATGTTCTTACGAACACGCAGGTGTCTTTTCAGACGAGCTTTGTTTTTATCCGCTTTAGTAATCATGACTTATCTTTCACTCCTTTCATTATACATGAGCTAGCTTCAAGCTAAGCAGCTTGGGGTAATCCAAAATTATCCCCTAGCTTACTTCTTCTTACCAGCTTTACCTTCTTTACGCAGAATGCGTTCGCCTTCGTACTTGATACCTTTACCTTTATACGGCTCTGGTTCACGAACGGAACGGATTTTCGCAGCATAAGCACCTACGCGCTCTTTGTCGATACCGTTAACGACGATACGTGTGTTCGAAGGAACATCGAATTCGATGCCAGCTTCTGGAGTGATTTCTACCGGGTGAGAGTAACCAACGTTCAGAACGATTTTATCGCCAGATTTGCTTGCGCGGTATCCGACACCAACCAGTTCCAGGGCTTTGGAGAAACCAGTAGTTACTCCGCTAACCATGTTGCTTACTACGCTGCGTGTAGTTCCGTGCAGGGAACGATGCAGTTTATTGTCAGAAGGACGCTCAATCGTGATCACGTTACCTTCAACGACTACTTTCATATCTTGGTGAAGTTGGCGGGACAGGGTTCCTTTCGGACCTTTTACCGTCAGAGTAGTGTTGTTCAGAGTCACCTCTACACCACTTGGTACTTCAATTGGTTTACGACCAATACGGGACATTGCATTGCACCTCCTTATTTTATGACGTCAATTACCAAACGTAGCAAATAACTTCGCCGCCGCTTTTTGCTTGACGAGCCTCTTTATCAGTTACTACTCCACCAGAAGTAGAGATGATCGCGATTCCGAGTCCACCAAGAACGCGAGGAACCTCGTTGCTCTTTGTGTAAACACGAAGTCCTGGTTTACTGATACGTTTCAGACCAGTGATTACGCGCTCGTTATTTTGACCGTACTTCAGGAAGATACGGATAATTCCTTGTTTGTTGTCCTCAACGAATTCAGCATCACGGATGAAGCCTTCGCGCTTCAGAATATCAGCGATTTGCTTTTTCATTTTGGAAGCTGGAACTTCTACTGTTTCGTGACGCACTGTGTTGGCGTTACGAATACGTGTAAGCATATCAGCAATTGGATCTGACATAGACATGTGTGTGAACCTCCTTCCTGTTAATCAATGATTTACCAGCTTGCTTTTTTCACGCCAGGAATCTGGCCTTTGTACGCCAATTCGCGGAAGCAAATACGGCAGATTTTAAACTTTTGCAAAACGGAATGTGGACGACCACAACGTTCGCAACGAGTGTAAGCACGCACTTTGAACTTCGGAGTACGCTGTTGTTTTACTTTCATTGAAGTTTTAGCCACTTCGCCTGACACCTCCTAAATATTTTCGGAGAAAAAGGGGCTTATATTAGAACCCCGTACTTAGTCCATCTTATTTTACGAAAGGCATTCCCAATTGAGTCAGAAGCTCACGGGACTCTTCGTCTGTTTTCGCAGTTGTTACGATAACGATATCCATACCACGTACTTTATCGACTTTATCGTACTCGATCTCTGGGAAGATCAGTTGTTCTTTCAGACCCAGTGTGTAGTTACCACGACCGTCGAACGCTTTGGAAGAAACACCGCGGAAGTCACGTACGCGAGGCAGTGTAACGTTAACCAGTTTGTCCAGGAAGTAGTACATGCGGTCACCGCGCAGTGTTACTTTAACACCGATTGGCATACCTTCACGCAGCTTAAATCCAGCGATGGATTTTTTAGCGCGTGTGATAACTGGCTTTTGACCAGCGATCAGTTGAAGATCGTTTACAGCAGAATCCAAAACCTTGGAGTTCGATACCGCTTCGCCCACACCCATGTTGATAACGATTTTCTCAACTTTAGGTACTTGCATTACCGTTTTGTATTGAAACTTCGTAGTCAGAGCAGGAACGATTTCGTTCAGGTACATATCTTTCATTCTTGAAGCCATTGGGGAAGGTCCTCCTTTCTTTAACAGTAGTTATTAATCGATTGTATCGCCGGAGCGCTTAGCCACACGAACTTTCTTGCCGTTGTCCAGTGTTTTGTAACCAACGCGGGTTACTTTCTTTCCGTCCTTTGGATCAACGTGCATTACGTTAGACACGTGGATAGGTGCTTCTTGCTCAATGCGTCCACCTTGCGGGTTCAGCTGAGACGGTTTTTGGTGCTTCGTAATCATGTTCACACCTTCAACCAGCACGCGGTTTTCACGAGGATAAGCAGCGATGATGCGACCTTTTTTACCTTTGTCTTTACCGCTGATTACGATAACCGTGTCGTCCTTTTTAACGTGCAGCTTGTTGTTGTGGGATTCCAAAACTTTTTTCACTTTAGCCATTTCTGTACACCTCCTATAACTCACTCAGGCACAGGGCCCTATATCGGAATCGTTTAGATGACTTCTGGAGCCAGGGAAACGATTTTCATGTAATCGCGATCGCGCAGTTCACGAGCAACTGGTCCAAAGATACGAGTACCACGAGGGCCTTTATCGTCTTTGATTACCACTGCTGCGTTTTCGTCAAATGCGATGTAAGAACCGTCTTTACGACGTACAGAGCTCTTCGTACGAACAACTACTGCTTTAACAACATCACCTTTTTTGACAACGCCGCCTGGTGTTGCTTGTTTTACAGAACATACGATAGTGTCACCGATTGCAGCTGTACGACGTCCAGTACCACCCAATACGCGGATACACATCAGTTCTTTTGCGCCGGAGTTATCGGCTACAGCCAAACGTGTAAATGGTTGAATCATTTCTAGTTCCTCCTTCCGGGCAGCTTATCGTTTAATCATCAAATGATGACTGCTTCTTCTACGATCTCCACGAGTCTCCAGTTTTTGTCTTTCGACAGTGGACGAGTTTCCATGATTTTAACAGTGTCACCGATTTTCGCAGTGTTGTTTTCATCATGAGCTTTGAATTTTTTAGTGTACTTAATGCGTTTGTGGTACAGGTCATGCTTTTTGTAAGTTTCTACAGCTACAACGATTGTTTTGTCCATTTTGTCGCTGACAACTTTACCTACCTGCACTTTACGGGCATTACGTTCGCTCATAGTGGGCCTCCTCCCTTGCTGACGGGCTCACAGTCCGTCAAATATTGGATATTATGAAGTAATTCCGAGTTCTCTTTCACGAACTACTGTTTTAGCACGTGCAATTTGCTTGCGGACAGCGCTAATGCGAGTAGGATTATCCAATTGACCGGTAGCAAGTTGAAAGCGCAGGTTAAAGAGTTCCTCTTTAAAACCAGCAATCTTTTGCTCGATTTCAGCAGTGGTAAGGTTGCGCAATTCATTAGCCTTCATTTGCTTCACCACCCAATTCTTCACGTTTCACAAACTTAGTTTTAACAGGCAGCTTATGGGAAGCCAGACGCATTGCTTCACGCGCGATTTCCTCAGATACGCCGGCAAGTTCAAACATAATTTTTCCTGGTTTTACGATGGCAACCCATTTCTCTACGTTACCTTTACCGCTACCCATACGAACCTCAAGAGGTTTTTGAGTGATTGGCTTATCCGGGAAAATTTTGATCCATACTTTACCACCACGTTTGATATAACGAGTCATAGCAATACGGGCAGCTTCGATCTGACGGTTTGTTACCCAAGCAGGCTCCAGGGACTGCAGACCAAATTCACCAAAGTTCAATTCAGTACCGCCTTTAGCGCGTCCTTTCATACCTGGACGATGCTGTTTACGGTGTTTTACACGTTTAGGTACCAACATGATTAGTTGCCTCCTTCCTGAGCAGCTTGTCTCTTAGCCGTAGGAAGAACCTCGCCACGATAGATCCATACTTTTACGCCGATACGACCGTAAGTAGTATGAGCTTCCGCTGTACCATAGTCGATATCAGCACGAAGTGTATGCAGTGGAACAGTTCCTTCGCTATAACCTTCGGAACGGGCGATTTCAGCACCGCCAAGACGTCCGCTAACGGCTGTTTTAATTCCTTTAGCGCCAGAGCGCATAGTTCTTTGAATCGATTGTTTCAGAGCACGACGGAAAGAAACGCGACGTTCCAGTTGTTGTGCAATGCTTTCAGCAACGAGAGTTGCATCCAGATCTTGGTTCTTAATTTCGGAAATGTTGATGTGAACTTTTTTACCGCCCGCAATTTTAGTTACTTCGTTACGAAGAACTTCAACTTCGGAACCACCGCGTCCGATAACCATACCTGGTTTTGCGGTGTGGATTGTTACGTTCACACGATTAGCCGCTCTCTCGATTTCGATACGGGAGACAGCGGACTCCTTCAGCTTCTTCTTCAGGTATTCACGAATCTTAACGTCTTCCAGAAGAAGATCGCCAAAATCTTTACCAGCATACCATTTAGATTCCCAGTCACGGATAATACCTACACGCAATCCGATGGGATTTACCTTTTGGCCCACACGTTTTCCCTCCTTTTATTTTTCAGTTACCACCAAAGAAATGTGGCTAGTACGTTTGTTGATCTTACTTGCGCGTCCCATTGCACGAGGGCGGAAACGTTTCAAAGTAGGACCTTGGTTTACGTAAACCTCGGAGATGAACAGGCTGTTCACGTCCACAGATTCGTTTTTCTCGGAGCTGATGAACTCAGCGTTTGCGATTGCGGAATTGAGCAATTTCTCAACTACCGGAGACGCAGATTTTGGTGTATGACGCAGAATTGCGATCGCGTCACCAACTTGCTTACCGCGGATCAGATCAACAACGAGTTGAACTTTACGCGGAGCGATGCGTACAAACTTTGCATGTGCTTTCGCTTGCATTGCGTGACCTCCTCTCTTACTGTTACCACTCTATATTAACGTCTTGTTTTTCTGTCGTCATCAGTGTGACCTTTGTACGTACGAGTTGGAGCAAACTCACCGAGTTTGTGACCTACCATATCCTCAGTTACGTATACAGGCACGTGTTTGCGTCCATCATAGACTGCAAATGTGTGTCCGATGAATTGTGGGAAAATTGTAGAGCGACGGGACCAAGTTTTGATCACTGCTTTTTTGCTATCAGCATCCAGCACTTCTACTTTTTTCAGCAAGTATCCATCCACGAAAGGACCTTTTTTAAGACTACGGCTCATCGTTGAAATCCTCCCTTCACTGTTCATGCTTCTATATCCGGTACATCAGTCACGCACAAAGATTACTTCGTGCGGCGACGAATGATGTATTGATCGGAAGCTTTACCTTTTTTACGAGTTTTGTAACCCAGAGTTGGTTTACCCCAAGGCGACATTGGAGATTTACGGCCGATCGGAGCTTTACCTTCACCACCACCGTGTGGGTGATCGTTAGGGTTCATAACTACGCCTCGAACTTGTGGACGTTTGCCCAACCAGCGGTTACGACCAGCTTTACCGATTTTAACCAATTCGTGATCTTCGTTACCTACGGAACCGATTGTAGCGCGGCATACTTTCAGTACGCGACGTACTTCACCGGAAGACAGGCGGATAGATACGTATTTTTCTTCTTTACCAAGCAATTGGGCTTCCGTACCAGCTGCGCGAACGAGCTGACCACCTTTACCTGGTTTCAATTCGATGTTGTGGATAACTGTACCAACCGGAATGTTTTCCAGTGGAAGGGAGTTACCGATTTTGATATCAGCGTCCGGACCGGAGAATACTTGATCTCCAACTTTCAGTCCTTTTGGAGCGATGATGTAGCGCTTCTCACCATCTGCATAGTGCAGCAGTGCGATGTTGGAAGTACGGTTTGGATCGTACTCGATTGTAGCAACGCGACCTGGTATTCCATCCTTGTTGCGTTTGAAGTCGATGATACGATATTTACGTTTGTGTCCGCCGCCGTGGTGACGAACAGTGATTTTACCTTGGTTGTTGCGTCCAGCTTTTTTGAAAAGTGGAGCCAGCAACGTTTTCTCCGGTTGATTCGTTGTAATCTCTTCGAATGTAGAAACACTCATATTACGACGAGCCGGCGAAGTTGGTTTGTACTTTTTAATAGGCACAGGTTGTCCCTCCTTACTCTACAGATTCAAAAAACTCTAGCGGTTTGCTATCAGAAGTCAATGTTACGATAGCTTTTTTCCATTCGGAAGTATAGCCATTGTAGCGACCATAGCGTTTTGGTTTAGCAGGCATGCGAAGAGTGTTAACTTTCGACACTTTCACTTTGAAGATTTCTTCAATTGCCTTTTTGATTTCGGTTTTGTTAGAACGAATGTCTACTTCGAAAGCATACTTCAATTCGCTCATATACTCAGCAGTGCGCTCAGTAATTACCGGACGCTTAATGATATCACGAGGATCCTTCATTACGCGAACACCTCCTGTACCTTCTGAACTGCATCCTTAGTCAGAATCAGTTTGTCGTGCACGAGCACGTCGAGAACATTCACACCATCAGCTGCAACGAATTTAACACCCGGGATGTTACGAGCGGACAGAGCAACGTTGTTGTCGTATTCCGAAGCAACTACCAGTGCTTTACGGTCTACGTTCAGGTTGTTCAGAATCGCTACGAATTCTTTCGTTTTTGGAGTGTTCAGAGTCAGAGCATCCAGAACGATGATTTCGTTAGCAATTACTTTAGAAGACAGAGCCGATTTGATCGCCAGACGACGAACTTTTTTAGGCAGTTTGAAAGCATAGCTACGCGGAGTTGGTCCGAATACTACGCCGCCGCCTTTCCATTGTGGGGAGCGGATAGAACCCTGACGGGCACGTCCAGTTCCTTTTTGTTTCCAAGGTTTGCGTCCACCACCGCGTACTTCAGAACGTCCTTTAACTTTGTGAGTACCTAGACGAAGGGAAGCGCGTTGCATAACTACTGCATCGTGGAGCACGCTGGCATTAGGCTCGATACCGAATACGGAATCGCTCAATTCGATCTCGCCTACTTGTTTGCCATCAATGCTGTAAAGTGCTACTTTTGGCATTTCATGTTCCTCCTTTCTTTTTTACTTATTTCTTCACCGTTTCTTTTACTTTAACGAAGCTGTTTTTCGGGCCTGGGATGGAGCCTTTAACGAGGATTACGTTACGCTCAGCATCGACGCGAATAACTTCAAGACGTTGGATCGTTACTGTGTCATGACCCATGTGTCCTGGCAGACGTTTACCTTTTGGTACACGGTTAGCCTGGATGGAACCCATGGAACCTGGTCTACGATGGTAACGGGAACCGTGAGACATTGGTCCGCGGCTTTGGCCCCAACGTTTAATTACGCCGGCAAAACCTTTACCTTTGGAAATACCCGTTATATCAACGAATTCACCTTCAGCAAACAAATCTGCTTTCAGTTCCTGGCCAACCTCGACACTAGCGAGGTCAACACCGCGAATTTCGCGAACGTAGCGCTTAGGCACAGTGTTTGCTTTAGTAGCATGTCCTGCTTCCGGTTTGTTTGCGCGACTTGTTTTCTTGTCAGCAAAACCGATTTGTACCGCTTCGTATCCGTCATTTTCCAGGTCTTTCTTCTGCAGAACCACACATGGTCCAGCTTCGATAACCGTTACAGGAATAACGTTACCTTCCGCGGTAAAGACTTGAGTCATACCCAGTTTTCTTCCTAAGATACCTTTCATGTTGACACCTCTTTCTACTTTCCGTAGTACCACAATCTATGTGGATTACAATTTAATTTCGATATCTACGCCAGACGGTAAGTCCAGACGCATCAGAGCATCCACAGTTTGTGGAGTTGGGTTTACAATATCGATCAAACGTTTATGTGTACGTTGTTCGAATTGTTCACGAGAATCTTTGTATTTATGCACTGCACGGAGAATAGTGATTACCTGTTTCTCAGTTGGCAGCGGGATCGGTCCGGATACTCCTGCGCCGGAACGTTTAGCCGTTTCAACGATTTTCTCTGCGGATTGATCAAGAATTCTGTGATCGTAAGCTTTCAAGCGAATACGAATTTTTTGCTTTGCCATTTTAGTCCCTCCTTCTATCGCCCAATTTATTATCGGACATACTCCGTGAAAATTTTCCGACCGCACCGCTCATGGCAAAGGAGCCGGGTGTGTCAGTAACCTCTCACATCATCGCAACGTCTCAGCACAACATTAACTATTATATATGATGAGTTAGCATTGACGCAAGCCTTTTTTGAAACTTTTCCATAAAAAAATAAGACCTGCTTCACAATGAAGGAAGCAGGCCTTATCTGAACGTTCGATTAGGGTACAATGTTGCTTCGTTACAATACAATGTTGCTTATAGTAATCTTCCTGATCTCTTACGAGACTGCGAGGAAAGATTTATTATTTGGAGATGCTAGCAACCGCGCCAGCGCCTACAGTACGTCCGCCTTCGCGAATCGCGAAGCGAGTACCTTCTTCGATAGCGATTGGGTTGATCAGGGATACGCTAACAGTGATGTTATCACCAGGCATAACCATTTCAGTACCTTCTGGCAGAGTGATGATACCTGTTACGTCAGTTGTACGGAAGTAGAACTGTGGACGGTAACCACTGAAGAAAGGCTTGTGACGGCCACCTTCTTCTTTTGTCAGAACGTAAACCTGAGCGGAGAACTCAGTGTGTGGGTTAACGGAACCCGGTTTGGACAGTACTTGTCCACGCTCGATTTGAGTACGATCAACACCACGCAGCAGTGCGCCGATGTTGTCACCCGCTTGAGCGGAATCCAGCAATTTACGGAACATTTCTACGCCCGTAACAACGGATTTTTTAGTTTCTTCGTGGATACCAACGATTTCGATTTCATCGCCGACTTTAACCACACCACGCTCTACACGGCCAGTAGCAACTGTACCACGACCAGTGATGGAGAATACGTCCTCGACAGGCATCAGGAAAGGCTTGTCAGTTTCGCGCTCTGGAGTTGGGATGTAAGTATCGATTGTTTCGAACATCTCAACGATTTTTTGAGCCCACTCACCATCAGGGTTTTGCAGAGCTTCACGAGCAGAACCACGAGTGATTGGAGTGTCGTCGCCTGGGAATTCGTACTCGCTCAGCAGGTCGCGAACTTCCATTTCAACCAGTTCCAGCAGCTCTTCGTCTTCAACCATATCACATTTGTTCAGGAATACTACGATGTAAGGAACACCTACTTGGCGGGACAGCAGGATGTGTTCACGAGTCTGTGGCATTGGGCCGTCAGCTGCGGATACAACCAGGATCGCTCCGTCCATTTGTGCAGCACCAGTGATCATGTTTTTAACATAGTCGGCGTGACCTGGGCAGTCAACGTGTGCATAGTGACGGTTAGGAGTTTCGTATTCTACGTGTGCAGTAGAGATAGTGATACCGCGCTCGCGCTCTTCTGGAGCTTTATCGATTTGGTCGAATGCTACAGCAGCACCGCCATAAGTTTTGGACAGTACAGTTGTGATTGCAGCTGTCAGAGTTGTTTTACCATGGTCGACGTGACCGATAGTACCGATGTTAACGTGCGGTTTATTACGTTCAAATTTAGCCTTTGCCATTTTAAACATTTCCTCCTTAAAGGTAGTGTTGTAGTTGTATTGAATAAGTACGGAATGCGTTTCAGAAAGCGGTCAAGCCGCTCTCTGCACACCCCATAGGTGAAAACGAAGATTGGGAGTATTAGCCGTTAGCTTTTGCGCTAACTGCTTCAGCAATGCTCTTAGGCACTTCTTCGTAATGAGAAAGTTCCATGGAGAACACGCCGCGTCCCTGTGTACCGGAACGAAGTGTTGTGGAATAACCAAACATTTCGGACAGAGGTACTTTAGCACGGATAATTTGAGTACCGCTGCGGGAATCCATACCTTCGATACGGCCGCGACGGGAGTTCAGCATACCCATTACGTCACCCATATACTCTTCTGGTACTGTAACTTCAACTTTCATGATTGGCTCCAGCAGGACAGGTTTACACTTGTCTTTTGCGGATTTCAATGCCATCGAACCGGCAATTTTAAATGCCATCTCGTTGGAATCGACATCATGATAAGATCCGTCTACAATTGTAGCTTTAACGTCTACAACCGGGAAGCCTGCAAGAACACCGTTCTTCATTTGCTCCTCGATACCTGCGAGTGCAGGACCAACGTATTCTCTTGGTACGGAACCACCGACGATTTTGCTTTCGAATTGGTTACCAGTACCTGCTTCGAGAGGTTCGAATTCAACCCATACGTGACCGTATTGACCACGACCACCGGATTGACGTACGAATTTACCTTCGACGCGAGCTGGCTGACGGAATGTTTCACGATAAGCAACCTGAGGTTGACCTACGTTAGTTTCAACCTTGAACTCACGACGCATACGGTCGATGATGATATCAAGGTGAAGCTCACCCATACCTGCCAGGATCGTTTGACCTGTTTCTTCGTTAGTCGAAGCGCGCAGAGTAGGATCTTCTTCTGTCAGTTTGCCCAGAGCAGTAGCCATTTTGTCCTGGTCTGCTTTGGTTTTAGGTTCTACAGCGATTTCGATAACCGGATCAGGGAAGTTCATGGACTCCAGAATGATCGGGTGTTTCTCATCACACAGTGTATCACCTGTTCCTGTATCTTTCAAACCTACAGCGGCAGCGATGTCACCAGCGTATACTACGCTGATTTCTTCACGGCTGTTGGCGTGCATCTGCAGGATACGACCGATACGTTCGCGTTTGCCTTTAGTAGCATTCACAACGTAAGAACCGGATTGCAGTACACCAGAGTATACACGGAAGAATGTCAGTTTACCAACATAAGGGTCAGTCATGATTTTGAATGCCAGTGCAGAGAACGGCTCTTCATCCGAAGAATGACGAACTTCTTCTGTACCATCTTCGAGCTCACCTTTGATCGCCGGTACATCCAGAGGAGACGGCAGGTAGTCGATTACAGCATCCAACATAGGCTGAACACCTTTGTTGCGGTAAGAGGAACCACAGATTACTGGGAAGATCTTAACGTCACAAACACCTTTACGGAGAGCAGCTTTGATCTCATCGATTGTCAGCTCTTCACCTTCGAGGTATTTCATCATCAGGTCTTCGTCCAGTTCTGCAACTTTCTCTACCAGTTCCATACGAAGCTCTTCAACAGTATCTTTCAGATCGGCTGGGATCTCGATATCTACCGGATCTTTACCCAGATCGTCTTTATACTGGATAGCTTTCATTTCAACGATATCGATGATACCAACGAAGTCGTTTTCAGCACCGATTGGCAGCTGAATTGCAACTGCATTAGCTTGCAGACGCTCACGCATGTCTTTAACAACATTCAGGTAGTCTGCACCAATGATATCCATCTTGTTAACATAAGCGATACGAGGTACACCATAACGGTCTGCTTGTCTCCAAACAGTCTCGGATTGTGGCTCAACGCCCTCTTTCGCACTAAATACGCCTACGGCCCCGTCCAATACACGCAGGGAACGTTCTACTTCAACGGTGAAGTCAACGTGACCTGGAGTATCAATGATATTAACGCGGTGGCCCTTCCACTGAGCAGTTGTAGCAGCGGACGTGATAGTGATACCACGCTCTTGCTCTTGCTCCATCCAGTCCATAGTCGCAGCACCTTCGTGAACTTCACCGATTTTGTGCGTACGGCCTGTGTAGAACAGGATACGTTCTGTAGTGGTTGTTTTACCAGCGTCAATGTGTGCCATGATACCGATATTACGTGTATTTTTCAAGGAGAACTCTCTTGCCATGAATAGGTACTCCCTTCAAAAATATGAATTTTTGAAAACAGGCTTGAATCCTACCAGCGGTAGTGTGCGAATGCTTTGTTCGCTTCAGCCATTTTGTGCGTGTCTTCGCGTTTCTTCACGGATGCGCCAGTGTTGTTGGAAGCATCGATGATTTCAGCAGCCAAACGCTCTTCCATCGTTTTCTCGCCGCGGTTGCGGGAGTAGTTTACGAGCCAACGCAGACCAAGGGAAGTACGTCTCTCCGGCTTAACTTCGATAGGTACTTGATAGTTAGCACCACCGACACGGCGAGCTTTAACTTCGAGAACTGGCATGATGTTTTTGATTGCCGCCTCGAATACTTCCATAGGATCATTTCCTGTACGTTCTTGGATCAGGTTGAACGCATTATAAAGAATGCTTTGAGCAACTCCACGTTTTCCGTCGATCATGATGCGGTTAATCAGGCGAGTAACAAGCTTGCTATTATACACCGGATCCGGCAGCACGTCTCTTTTGGTAACTGGGCCTTTTCTTGGCATGTTTATCCCCCTTTCTTAAATATGCAGTGCTATTGTCTGCACGATCATCAAATTATTTCTTTTCTTTCGGACGTTTTGTACCATATTTGGAGCGAGCCTGCATGCGGTTGTTAACACCCGCAGTATCCAGAGCACCACGAACGATATGGTAACGAACCCCTGGTAAGTCTTTTACACGACCACCGCGTACGAGTACTACGCTGTGCTCTTGCAAGTTGTGACCGATACCTGGAATGTAAGCAGTAACCTCGATACGGTTAGTCAAACGTACACGGGCATACTTACGAAGCGCGGAGTTAGGTTTTTTCGGAGTCATCGTACCTACACGAGTACAAACACCACGTTTTTGTGGAGCACTCAGGTTTGTCTCTTGACGTTTCAGAGCGTTAAACCCTTTTTGCAGTGCAGGAGACTTCGATTTCTCGATTTTCGCTTGGCGTCCTTTACGGACCAATTGATTAATAGTTGGCATTGTATTGCCACCTCCTTCCAATATGTTTGAGCCTTTTGTAAACCGTCTGTTAAGCCCACAGACCCAGGCGGTTCATAAAAGGACAAATGAAAAGTTTTTGCCTGTCCCTCGACCTGCAAAAACGTTCCTGACTTCCTTTATTTAAGGACGACAGCCATCGCACTTCCAACTTCAATCCCGCACGCTTTGCCGAGCTCCTTCATCGTCTCCACATAGGTGACTTTGACGGAATGCTTCTCACATAGCTGTACGATCTTGGTAATCAGATGCTGTTCTGCATCCTGCGCAATATAGACTTCTTCAGCCTGGCCTTGCTCGACAATACGCATCGTCTGCTTCGTGCCGATCTTGATCCGGGCATCCTGTAATCCTTTATCATTAGTCATCTTACGATTCCCTCCAAAAGATCAGGGATAACGTTCTATTCACGCACCTTTGCTATAGTAGCATTACCATAGGTCAGGTGTCAATACATAAATGCATTTGATTTTAAAAGATCATAACAATATACGTTACTAATCTATACTAACCACAAAACGGAAACCGGTCCGGAAAAAGGAAATCCCCCTCCCGGCCGGCTGAGTTTTGCAGCCACCGCGCTCGATATACAGAGCACGGTATATTTATTCAAACCCTTGAATCGTTACGTTATCGACTACTCGACCGTTACGGTTTCCAGGTTTTCTTCATTGCCTTCGATTTGCTCAGGTTCTTCAAACTTAACGCTACGGTAGCGGTTCATACCCGTTCCGGCAGGAATCAGCTTACCGATAATAACGTTCTCTTTGAGGCCGAGCAGCTTGTCGACTTTACCCTTGATCGCAGCGTCAGTCAGGACACGAGTTGTCTCCTGGAAGGATGCAGCGGACAGGAAGGAGTCAGTTTCCAGGGAAGCCTTCGTAATACCGAGCAATACCGGTTTCGCAACAGCCGGCTCACGATCTGCAATGATTGCAACTTTGTTGGCATCTTCATACTCGTAGATGTCCACAAAGGAACCTGGCAGCAGCGTTGTTTCGCCATTGTCAACGATACGGATTTTGCGCAGCATTTGACGGATCATAACCTCAACGTGTTTATCGTTGATTTCTACGCCCTGGTTACGGTATACGCGCTGTACTTCTTGCAGAATGTAGTTCTGCACGCCACGAATACCTTTGATACGCAGCATTTCTTTCGGGTCGATCGAACCTTCAGTCAGCTCGTCCCCAGCTTCGATCTCCGCGCCTTCGCGTACACGCAGACGGGAACCGTAAGGTACAGAATACACTTTTGTTTCTGCTTCGCCTTCGATCTCGATCTCACGACGGTCTTTCGCTTCGCGAATTTCCTTAACGGTACCGTCGATCTCACTGATTGTAGCCTGACCTTTAGGGTTACGGGCTTCAAACAGCTCCTGGATACGCGGCAAACCTTGTGTGATATCGTCTCCGGCTACACCACCGGTGTGGAACGTACGCATTGTCAACTGTGTTCCTGGCTCACCGATGGATTGGGCAGCGATAATACCAACCGCTTCACCGATCTCAACGTGTTTACCAGTTGCCAGGTTACGACCATAGCATTTTTTACATACGCCATGACGCGTACGGCAGCTCAGTACGGAACGAATCTGTACTTTGTTAATGCCAGCAGCAACGATCGCTTCCGCTTTGTCGGAGTCGATCAGTTCGTTACGGCCAACGATGATTTCGCCAGTTTCCGGATGACGAACAGTTTCGAAGCAGTAGCGTCCTTCCAGACGGTCATACAGATCCTCGATAACTTCTTTACCATCCTGGATACGACCAACAATGAAGCCTTTGTCCGTTCCGCAATCGTCTTCGCGCACGATTACGTCCTGGGCAACGTCTACGAGACGACGAGTGAGGTAACCGGAGTCAGCCGTACGAAGCGCTGTATCCGCCAGACCTTTACGCGCACCGTGAGTGGACAGGAAGTACTCAAGGACCGTCAGACCTTCACGGAAGTTCGATTTGATTGGGAGCTCGATGATCCGACCGGATGGGTTGGCCATCAGACCACGCATACCACCGAGCTGGGTGATCTGCGATTTGTTACCACGGGCTTTGGAATCAACCATGAGCATGATGGAGTTGTAACGATCCATCGATTTCATAAGGATATCCGTCAGCTCGTCCTTGGTACGGGACCAGATTTCGATAACACGGTCATAACGCTCTTCGTTTGTGATCAGACCACGACGGTATTGGTTTGTAATAACCGCAACCTTTTTATCGGATTCAGCCAGCAGTTCGGTTTTTTCCGGTGGAACCACAACGTCCGACACCGCAACCGTAATACCGGCACGCGTGGAGTATGTGAAACCAAGCTGCTTGATTTTATCCAGAATGACCGAAGTCAATGTTGTATGGTAAATCTCGAAGCAACGCGCAATGATCGTACCGAGATATTCTTTGCCGACAGCGCCGGTTTGTGGAACAGCCTTCATGAACTCCAGTACATCTGTACCTTTTTCGTAAATGAAGTAGTGATCCGGAATACCTTGATACAGGTTGGCACGAGTTGGTTCGTTGATATAAGGGAATGATTCAGGGAAAATCTCGTTAAAGATAATCCGTCCTACCGTCGTTACGAGCAGACCTGTTTGTTGCTTCTCGGTAAAGCTTGTTTTACCCAGAGCTTTGGCAGGAATCGCAACACGAGCATGCAGGGAGGCTGTTCCACGTTGATAAGCGGATACCGCTTCGTTTACCGTACGCAGAATCATACCTGAACCCTTCGCTTCCATGTTATCCATGGTCAGGTAGTATGAACCAAGCACCATATCCTGGGATGGAGTAACAACCGGTTTACCGTCCTTAGGGTTAAGGATGTTACCGGATGCCAGCATCAGCAGGCGTGCTTCAGCTTGTGCTTCAGCAGACAATGGTACGTGAACCGCCATCTGGTCACCGTCAAAGTCAGCGTTGTACGCTGTACATACGAGCGGATGCAGACGGATCGCGCGGCCTTCAACCAGAATAGGTTCGAATGCCTGGATACCGAGTCTGTGCAGCGTCGGTGCACGGTTCAACAGAACCGGGTGCTCCTTAATTACTTCTTCCAGCACATCCCACACTTCAGGGCTTACGCGTTCAACTTTGCGCTTCGCACTCTTGATGTTGTGTGCCAGACCTTTGTTCACGAGCTCTTTCATAACGAAAGGCTTGAACAGTTCCAGTGCCATTTCTTTTGGCAGACCGCACTGGTACATTTTCAGGTAAGGACCTACGACGATAACCGAACGACCAGAATAGTCGACACGTTTACCGAGCAAGTTCTGACGGAAACGACCCTGTTTACCTTTCAGCATGTGGCTGAGGGATTTCAGTGGGCGGTTACCCGGACCGGTTACCGGACGTCCACGACGACCGTTATCGATCAGAGCATCTACCGCTTCTTGCAGCATACGTTTCTCGTTTTGTACGATAATGTCAGGCGCGCCCAGATCAAGCAGGCGTTTCAGACGGTTATTACGGTTAATAACACGACGATACAGATCATTCAGGTCAGATGTTGCAAAACGTCCGCCATCCAGTTGTACCATTGGACGAATTTCCGGTGGAATAACCGGCAGTACGTCCATGATCATCCAATCCGGAGAGTTGCCGGAGTTACGGAATGCTTCGATAACTTCAAGGCGCTTGATCGCACGGTTACGACGTTGACCTTGAGCGGTACGCAGCTCTTCACGCAGGAATTCCAGTTCTTTGTCCAGATCGAGATCTTGCAGCAATTTTTTGATTGCTTCTGCACCCATACCTGCCTGGAAGCCGTAGCCGTATTTTTCACGGTAGCTGCGGTATTCTTTTTCGGACAGCAGTTGTTTCTTTTCCAGTGGTGTCTCGCCTGGATCGGTAACAACGTAAGATGCAAAGTAGATAACTTCCTCAAGGGAACGTGGGGACATGTCCAGTGCCAGACCCATACGGCTCGGGATACCTTTGAAGTACCAGATATGCGATACAGGTGCTGCCAGTTCGATGTGTCCCATACGCTCACGGCGTACTTTGGCACGAGTTACTTCAACGCCACAACGGTCACAAACGACCCCTTTGTAACGTACGCGCTTGTATTTACCGCAATGGCACTCCCAGTCTTTAGTTGGTCCGAAAATGCGTTCGCAGAACAGACCATCCTTCTCTGGTTTGAGCGTACGGTAGTTGATTGTCTCCGGTTTTTTAACTTCTCCGCGGGACCAAGAACGAATTTTGTCTGGGGAAGCAAGCCCAATTTTCATAAATTCGAAATTGTTAACGTCTATCAAGAGACACCCCTCCTAAGGCCAAATCCTATTTATTGTAAAGCTCTGTATTCCGCACAAAACCCAATGCTCTGTCCCATGAAGAGGATAGACCGGAAAAACTCCGGTCTACCTTCATAGGACAATGCTTGGGAATATGACAAGTGTTATTAATCTACGCCAACTTCGGAGCCTTCAAGGTTGAGGCTGAGTTTATCATTGGTAGTACCTTCGTCTTCATCATCCAGCTCTTTCATTTCGATCTCGTTTTCTTCTTCGTTCAGGATCTTCACATCCATACCCAAACTTTGAAGCTCTTTGATCAAAACTTTGAACGATTCAGGAACGCCTGGTTCTGGAACGTTCTCGCCTTTAACGATGGACTCGTACGTTTTCACACGACCAACGACATCATCGGATTTGACGGTAAGGATCTCTTGCAGGGTGTAGGCGGCGCCGTAAGCTTCCAGTGCCCAAACCTCCATCTCCCCGAAACGCTGACCACCGAACTGAGCTTTACCACCCAGCGGCTGTTGCGTAACGAGCGAGTAAGGACCAGTGGAACGGGCGTGGATTTTATCGTCAACCATGTGCGCCAGTTTGATCATATGCATAACGCCGACCGTAACTTCACGCTCGAACTCGTCACCGGTTCTACCATCGTACAGGATGGTTTTACCGTTACGTTGCATACCGGCTTCTTCCATCGTATCGAATACATCGTACTCGTTCGCACCGTCAAATACCGGTGTGGATACGTGGATACCGAGTTTCATAGCAGCCATACCAAGGTGAACTTCAAGAATCTGACCGATGTTCATACGGGAAGGTACGCCCAGTGGGTTCAGTACGACCTGTACAGGTGTACCGTCCGGCATAAATGGCATATCTTCTTCCGGCAGAATACGGGCCACGACCCCTTTGTTACCATGACGTCCGGCCATTTTGTCACCTTCGGAGATTTTACGTTTTTGCGCGATGTATACACGTACCAGATGGTTAACGCCTGGTGGCAACTCATCGCCGTTCTCTCTGGTGAACACTTTAACGTCTACGACGATACCGTCTGTACCGTGAGGTACTCTCAGGCTCGTATCGCGGACTTCGCGAGCTTTCTCACCGAAGATAGCATGCAGGAGGCGTTCTTCTGCTGTCAGCTCGGTTACACCCTTAGGCGTAACTTTACCAACGAGAATGTCGCCAGCAGCAATCTCAGCACCGATACGGATGATACCGCGCTCGTCGAGGTTTTTCAGTGCGTCTTCCCCAACGTTCGGGATATCACGCGTAATTTCTTCCGGTCCAAGCTTGGTATCGCGGGCTTCGGATTCGTATTCCTCGATGTGGATCGAAGTGTATACATCTTCCTTCACCAGCTTCTCGCTCAGCAGGATCGCATCCTCGTAGTTATAACCTTCCCAGGTCATAAAGGCTACGACAACGTTACGTCCCAGTGCGATTTCGCCCATCTCAGTGGAAGGACCGTCTGCCAGGATATCGCCTTTTTTGATGATATCGCCAGTTTTAACGATCGGACGCTGGTTAATTGATGTCCCTTGGTTCGAACGCATAAATTTGTGTAATTTATATCTAACAAGGTCGCCTTTGACTTCCTTGCCATCTACGTTTTCGATACGGCGCAGTGTAATCTCACTCGCAGTGGAGCGCTCAATCACACCATCAAACTTACTTACGATACATACGCCGGAATCTTTTGCAGCTTTGTGCTCCATACCTGTACCGACCAGTGGCGCCTTAGGAATAAGCAATGGCACCGCCTGACGCTGCATGTTGGAACCCATGAGCGCACGGTTGGAGTCATCGTTTTCCAGGAACGGAATGAGCGCTGTCGCTACGGACACAACCTGTTTAGGCGATACGTCCATGTAGTCAACACGTTCACTTGGCATAGGCAGGATGTTGTCAGCCTGCTTGTTGTAACGAACGATAACCATCTCGTCCGCAAACGAGCCATCTTCCGTCAGTTGTGCATTCGCCTGAGCGATAACATAGTTGTCTTCCTCATCGGCTGTCATATAGTCGATATGTTCCGTTACACGGTGTGTTTTCGGATCAACGCGACGATATGGAGCTTCGATAAAGCCGTATTCGTTAATACGAGCAAAGGTAGACAGGGAGTTGATCAAACCGATGTTCGGTCCCTCTGGAGTCTCGATCGGACACATACGGCCATAGTGACTCGGATGGACGTCTCGAACTTCAAAGCCTGCGCGCTCACGAGTCAAACCACCCGGTCCGAGTGCAGACAGACGACGTTTGTGCGTCAGTTCGCCCAGCGGGTTCGTTTGATCCATAAACTGCGACAACTGGGAGCTACCAAAGAACTCCTTGATCGATGCAATAACAGGACGAATGTTGATGAGTGCCTGTGGTGTGATCACGTTAGCGTCCTGGATGGACATTCTTTCGCGAACAACACGTTCCATACGGGATAAACCGATACGGAATTGGTTTTGCAGCAGTTCACCTACGGAACGCAGACGACGGTTACCCAGATGGTCAATATCGTCTGTATCGCCGATACCATGCAGCAGGTTCAAGAAATAGCTGATGGAAGCGATGATATCTGCAGGAGTGATATGTTTCGTCACTTTTTCGATGTTGCCGTTCGCGATAACGGAAACGACTTTACCATCTTCAAGCGGAGAAAATACGTTGATGGTTTGCAGCGGGATGTCATTTGCATCCAGTACGCCACCAGCCACATGATACGTTTTGAAGTTCAGTTCGCCTTCGAGGTATGGCATGATCTCGTCAAGCAGACGACGATCGACCATTTCACCTGCTTCAGCCACGATCTCTCCTGTAGTGGAATCGATCAGTGTTTCAGCCAGACGCTGGTTGAACAGACGGTTTTTAATGTGCAGCTTTTTGTTGATTTTGTAGCGACCAACATTCGCCAGGTCGTAGCGCTTTGGATCAAAGAAGCGTGCTACGAGCAGGCTTTTTGCGTTATCCAAAGTTGGCGGCTCGCCCGGACGAAGGCGCTCATAGATCTCGATCAGCGCTTTTTCAGTCGAGTCGGTATTGTCTTTATCCAGGGTATTACGAATGTATTCGTCATTACCGAGCAGGTCCAGAATTTCAGCATCGCTGCCGAATCCAAGTGCCCGTAGCAGAACGGTTACTGGAATTTTACGGGTGCGGTCAATACGAACATAGATAATGTCCTTCGCATCCATTTCCAGTTCCAGCCATGCTCCACGGTTAGGAATGACGGTAGCTGTATATGATGTTTTACCATTTTTATCGACTTTAGTGCTGAAATAGACGCTGGGAGAGCGAACCAACTGGCTGACAATAACCCGTTCTGCACCGTTGATAATAAACGTGCCGGTTTCCGTCATCAGCGGGAAATCACCCATGAATACTTCCTGCTCTTTGACTTCACCCGTTTCTTTATTGATGAGACGGACTTTAACCCGCAGTGGAGCGGAATACGTAACGTCGCGCTCTTTCGCGTCGTCTACTGTATACTTAGGCTCACCCAGGCTGTAGTCGATGAACTCAAGCACCAGATTGCCAGTGAAATCCTGAATTGGCGAGATATCCTGGAACATTTCACGCAATCCTTCATCCAAAAACCACTGATAAGATTTTTGTTGGATTTCGATCAGGTTTGGTACTTCAAGAACTTCGTTAATTCGTGCATAACTTCGCCGAGTGCGTCGACCATATTGAACAAGATGTCCTGCCAACTTATACTCACCCCTTAATGTCTACTCACATAAAAATTTCATTGCGAACTGCTGTTTGGATCACGTATAATAAGTCCATAACACAGAAGTTCACACCCACAAATAGAGAAAAGCTCTTATCGAATTGTTTCGAAAAAAGAGCACCATCAGCTATCAACGGATGTGATCCAGTATCTGAAACCCGGATTACGGTTGAAAATAACCGAAATACCGATTATTATACGTTTATGGGCAATATTAAACACCCTTTAGCATGAATAATTTTCGTAACTTTCAGAAAACTAAAGCCAAAAAGGGCATCTTAATACTGACATTTTGTAATAATATCATATTAAGCAATCAGAGTCAACCTCTATCGCTTATTCTAAGTTGTCAAATTCTCTGCTATTTCGACAGAAAGCTGCTTACCCTGGCCGGTAGGCGGCTTTTTTTTATTTGGTCGCTTTGAAAATGCGGTACCCTTTATCTTTGGTTACTTCCTCGACTGTGTGGAACAGTTGCTCCAGCTTTGCTTTGGCTGAAGGCGCTCCCTGTTTCTTTTGAATTACGATCCATAACGATCCGCCTGGCTCCAAATGCGCTGCAGCTTCTTCGAAAATTGTATGCACCGTTTCTTTGCCCGCTCGAATCGGAGGGTTAGTAATTACCACAGTGAACGTTTCACCCTGTACAGCCTGGAACAGATCACTCACGCGGATATCGACGTTTTGAATACCATTTAATCTGGCATTTTCACGCGCCAGCTCGACTGCACGCTCATTCACATCGACCATCGTTACACGTCCCTGTGGTGCAAGCATAGCAGCAGACAATCCCATCGGACCGTAGCCACAGCCCACATCCAGTACACGCGCATCTGCTGGAATATCCAACGCTTCGATCAACACCCGGCTACCATAATCAATACCTGTCTTGGAAAAGACACCGGCATCGCTTATAAATGTGAACGGACGTCCACGCAACTCTGTTTCCAGTTTGCGGCGTTCATGTGCAGCTCCTGGCTGACTGGAATAATAATGATCTCCCATATCATTCCCTCACCCTTTCTTACGAAACCTCTCTATAAAAGACAAACCCCTTGAACGAATTCAAGGGGCTTGTAGGAAACAAGAGAGTCTCTTATTTCACTTCTACGGATGCGCCAGCTTCTTCCAATTTTGCTTTAACGGATTCAGCTTCTTCTTTGCCAACGCCTTCTTTGATTGGTTTCGGAGCGTTGTCAACCAGTTCTTTTGCTTCTTTCAGACCCAGACCAGTTACTTCACGAACCGCTTTGATTACGTTGATTTTGGAAGCACCAGCGGAAGCCAGTACTACGTCGAATTCAGTTTGCTCAGCTTCTGCTGCGCCACCTGTTGCTGCTGCTGCTACTGGAGCTGCTGCAGTTACGCCGAATTCTTCTTCGATTGCTTTTACCAGATCATTAAGTTCCAGTACAGTCATGCCTTTGATTGCTTCAAGGATTTGTTCCTGACTCATTTATAAACCCTCCATATTGGTTGTATTTTTTGTTTGGCTATAGATAGCCGATTTTACGCCGCAGGGGCGTGAGGCCGATGAACAATGTGCTTACGCGCTTTGCTCTTCTTTCTCGGATACTGCTTTAACTGCCAGTGCGAAGTTACGTACTGGAGCTTGAAGTACGCTAAGCAGCATGGACAAGAGACCTTCGCGGGATGGCAAGGATGCCAGTGCTTTGATTTCGTCCGCGCTTACTACGCGACCTTCTACTACGCCGCCCTTCAGTTCAAGAGCATTGTGAGTTTTTGAAAAATCGTTCAGAATTTTAGCTGCGATTACTGCATCGTCTTTGCTGAACGCGATTGCGGTAGGACCTACCAGCACTTCGTTCAGTTCAGTCAATTCAGCAGACTCAGTTGCGCGGCGAACCAGTGTATTTTTCAATACCTGGAACTCAACGCCAGCTTCGCGCAGTTGTTTGCGCAATTCTGTAACTTCAGCAACGTTCAGGCCACGATAGTCAGCAACAACTGTCGATACGCTTTCGCGCAGTTTAGCTGCAACGACTTCTACCGCTTCCTGTTTTGTCTGGATAACTTTTGCGTTTGCCAAGTTTGGACACCTCCTGATTGTTTTTTGGCCTTTTGGTCATTCATGAATGAGCAACCAAAAAGTTCTACGGGCATGAAAAAAGCCCCCGTAGAATCACGAAGGCTTGATAAGTTGGAATACGAGGGATACTGCCGAAGCAGTATTCCCAGTATCCTTTATTCTATCAGAACACCTCGGTAGGAAATTAAGCCGCGGGCGGCACCTACTGTCTACGGTTAAACATATTCAAGTGTAATTGCAAGAACAAGTTCATGCTTCATCACAACTTTTACAGATTATCAAATGTGTTAACGGATGTCAACACTAAATTATCTGTAGTTCGTAGCGTTTACGCGAGCGCTTGGTCCCATTGTGGAAGATACCGCAATGTTTTTCAGATAAACACCTTTTGCCGCAGCCGGTTTAGCGCGGTTCAGAGCTTCGATAAGAGCCTTAAGGTTCTCGTTCAGTTGCTCTTCAGTGAAAGATACTTTACCGATTGGCGCGTGAATTTGTCCTGCTTTGTCCAGACGGTATTCGATTTTACCAGCTTTGATTTCTTGAACAGCTTTGGAAACATCGAATGTAACTGTACCTGCTTTAGGGTTAGGCATCAGACCTTTACCACCAAGCAGACGACCCAGTTTACCAACTTCACTCATCATGTCCGGCGTAGCTACGCAGACATCGAAGTCGAACCATCCTTGTTGGATTTTGTTGATCATGTCCTGATCGCCAACGAAGTCAGCACCAGCAGCTTCCGCTTCTTTTGCTTTTTCGCCTTTCGCGAATACGAGAACACGTTGAGTTTTACCAGTACCGTGTGGCAGTACAACTACGCCACGAACAGCCTGATCTTGTTTACGAGGGTCAACACCCAGACGTACTGCTGCTTCAACAGTTTCGTCGAATTTTGCAGTAGCTGCCTTTTTAACCAGGGCAACTGCCTCGGCTGGCTCGTAACTAGCTTCGCTGTCAATCAGCTTAACAGCTTCCAGATACTTTTTACCATGTTTAGCCATTTATTATTCCTCCTTTGTGGTATTAGCGGATATTCCTCCCACATATGCGGAACCGGATGATTCCGCACAGACTGCATTCTTGCGAAAGCAGTAAAGACTAATCTTAGTCTTCGATTGTGATACCCATGCTACGTGCTGTACCTTCAACCATCAGCATTGCAGTCTCAACGGACGCTGCATTCAGGTCAGGCATTTTTTGTTCAGCAATTTCACGAACTGCGGAACGTTTAACAACTGCAACTTTCTTCTTGTTCGGTTCGCCAGATCCTTTTTCGATCTTAGCAGCAACTTTCAGAAGAACTGCAGCCGGTGGAGTTTTTGTGATGAAAGTGAAAGAACGATCTTCAAACACAGTGATCTCAACCGGAATGATCAAACCTGCTTGATCTGCTGTACGAGCGTTGAACTCTTTACAGAATGCCATGATGTTGACACCTGCTTGACCCAAAGCCGGACCTACTGGAGGAGCCGGATTCGCTTTACCAGCCGGGATTTGCAGTTTTACCATTTTGATTACCTTTTTAGCCATGTAAAACACCTCCTTGCGAATAGTGGTAGACGGACATCGCTGCCCTCCCACGTAAAACGCCGCCGTCATGGGCATATGCCACACAACCTGCGGTTAAACCGGAAGCACCGGTCAGAATCGCTACAGATTGCTCTGTATCAATCCCCTGTGTCATCCTAGAAACCTGCTTATATCTTTTCCACTTGAGTGTAATCCAGCTCAAGCGGGGTTTCCCGTCCGAACATGTTAACATGCACTCTGAGCTTGCTCTTGTCTACCAAAATTTCTTCCACGGAGCCAACAAAGTTCGCAAACGGTCCAACTTTGATGCGTACGGATTCTTTGACCTCGAAGTCGATGTTCTCCTTCGGTTCAACCATACCCATATGTTTGAGAATTTGTTCCACTTCTTCCGGCAGCAGCGCAGTCGGCTTGGAGCCTGAACCCGTCGAACCGACAAAGCCGGTTACGCCAGGCGTATTGCGTACTACATACCAGGAGTCGTCAGTCTGGATCATTTCAACAAGAACATATCCCGGGTAAACTTTACGCATAACGGTCTTTTTCTTACCGTCTTTGTTTACCAGCTCTTCTTCCATAGGAACAAGAACGCGGAAAATCTTGTCTTCCATGCCCATCGACTCAACGCGTTTTTCCAAATTGGCCTTGACCTTGTTTTCATACCCTGAATAGGTATGAACGACGTACCATCTTTTTTCCATATCAAGCCACCTGGAACCCTTCTTAAATTATCGCTTCGATCACAGCGGAAATGCCGATGTCCAAAACCCAAAAATAAATGCCGACAAACAGAATCGTACCAATAACGATAAGCGTGTAGTTGGTCAGCTCTTTACGATTAGGCCAGCGAACCTTTTTAAGTTCAGCCCAGCTTTCGGAGAAAAAGGAAAACACAGACTTGAAGCTTCGTGCCACGATTACACCTCCAAAAGACGATCTGGTTAAACGAAGACCGCATCCAGACCCAAGAGTCTGCTTTGCTCTTCATCCCCATGTGGTCAGGGTGGTTACGCAAGTTCTCAGGCACGCCATTCTTCAAAGCTTTTAAAGATTGGCACACTTAAAAACAGGCGATTTTTGGCCTACCTAAAACACTTTAGCATAGCACCCTTGCACTGTCAACGAATATTAGCGTTTGTTTTACAAAAATTTTCCGTTTTGCAACATGGTCATTTCCGGCGCAAACGGCCGTATCTTATAGTGGCATCGGCAAAATAAAAAAGACTCCATGATAGAGTCTTCACTTGGTTGCTTGCGGAGTTCAATTGTCGTCCCGTACTTCCAAATACCGCTCCAGCTTGCGTTTGACACGCTGTAGCGCATTATCGATCGACTTCACATGGCGACACAGATCCACCGCGATTTCCTGGTAAGAGCGTCCATCCAGATACAGCATCAGAACTTTACGTTCCAGGTCGCTGAGAATTTCGGACATTTTATCCTCAAGGCCGGTAAACTCTTCCTTGTTGATCACCAGTTCCTCAGGGTCAGACATCGGTGAGCCACAGATCACATCGAGCAAGGTACGGTCGGAGTCTTCATCATAGATCGGCTTGTCC
Source organism: Paenibacillus sp. (assembly GCA_039595515.1). Classification (GTDB taxonomy): domain Bacteria; phylum Bacillota; class Bacilli; order Paenibacillales; family Paenibacillaceae; genus Saccharibacillus. The sequence continues at coordinate 42,074 of JBCNLJ010000021.1, forward strand.
AGTGACACATACGAATTGAGTGGAATGTGTTTTTGCCGGGTAGCTGTTTTGATCGCCGTAATGATCTGGCGAGTGATGCACAGCTCGGCAAAGACTTTAAACGAAGACAACTTATCGTTTTTAAAATCGCGAATCGATTTGTATAGACCAATCATGCCTTCTTGCACGATATCCTCGCGATCGGCACCGATAAGGAAATAAGACCGGGCTTTTGCGCGCACGAAGTTTTTATACTTGGTAATCAAGTATTCCAGCGCTTCGGAATCGCCATGGCGGACGGCTTCTACAAGATCTTCATCACTCTGGTAATCATATGGTGATACCATGATATCTTTGAGGTCGACACTCACAAACAATCCCTCCGGTTGCAACGCAAGGTCTCCGTTACCCTATAAAATATAGCATCAGTATATATTATGTAACCTCACATCGTCAACCGAATTTACGCCATTTAACACGGGATTGCACACATATGTGTTCGTATCGCTATAAACAAGAACAGGGGTTCGTAGATAAGCTGTCATAGCACTGACAGCCTATTCTCCCCTGCGCCATTTTTCAAACATGATTCGTTGCTGCGCATTTAGCTTTCCATCCAGCGTATTTCGGCTGCTATCCTGTTGTTGCTCGCGCAGACGCTCCTTGATTTCCTTTTCGCTAATCTGCACTTCAACAAGCAGCTCGCGCGCGGATACACGCAGTGCGCCCTGACCGAAAATGACGTGCTGCTCGGTCATATCACTGGTCGCTACATAAATCTCTCTTCGTCGCTGTCGCAATTGTCCAACAAAGCGCTCAATCGCTTCATCTGCCGTCTCTTTTTCCTTCGTAAAATACAGCTCGACCTTGCCCTGCTCATACACCTTACCCAGTCCAGGTACCCGGTATGCATCGAATACGGCAATGACCCGGCGTCCGGAAAACGCCTGATAATTCGCCAATCGCTCCAGCAGGCGGTCACGCGCCTCCTGCAGATTAATCTCCGATAGCTTGGCGAGCTCAGGCCAGGCTCCGATCATATTGTAGCCATCTACCAGCAGCACGTCACGAGGATCAGCCATTGTCTCTAACCTAGCGACTGTCGGCGGCGCAGCACTTCGTACATGATGACGCCTGCCGCTACAGAGGCATTAAGAGAATTGATCTGACCTTGCATCGGAAGCTTAACGAGCACATCGCATTTTTCACGAATCAGTCTGCCCATGCCTTTACCTTCATTCCCGATCACGATCGCTACCGGTCCGGTAAATACGTCCGCCTGATACAGATTACTATCTGTATTCACATCTGTGCCGACAACCCATACGCCTTGCTCTTTTAGACGATCGATCGTTTGACCGAGATTGGTCACGCGTGCGACAGGTACATATTCCACTGCGCCAGCGGACGTTTTGGACACCGTTGCAGTGATCGATGCCGAGCGACGCTTCGGAATAACAACGCCATGTACACCGGTGCAATCCGCTGTCCGCAAAATCGAACCGAGATTATGCGGGTCTTCGATCTCATCCAGCAGCAAAACAAACGGCGCTTCTCCCTTTGCTTCCGCTGCCGCGAGAATATCCTCTACCTCGGCATATTCATATGGTGCCGCTTGCGCGATAATGCCCTGATGCTGTACGCCTGGTACAAAGCTGTCCAGCTTGCGCTTGTCCACATACTGGATTACGATACCTTTTTCTCTTGCTTCGGTGACGACTGGCTGCACGAGATTTTTTTGTGCACCATCGGCGATCCAAATTTTGTTGATGCTTCTGCCGGCACGCAGCGCTTCCGTAACGGAATGCTTACCCGCGATATATTCTTCTTCCATATGTGTTCCTCCTGTATTGTAAATCGCATTCCTGTTGCTCATTCATTACCCGCTTTCGTGGCGAGTACACAACTGTTCATCGTGCAGTCCATCCCATAGGGGAGGGGAACTCCTATTCAAAACGGAAGCAGCCGCACCTGCTCAAGGCTTGGACGGCTGCTCCAGATGCTGTATTCCTGCGGTAATCAGCTCCAAAATGCGCGACTGATTGCCCTTATAGTACAAGTAACCAAGCAGACACTCCCATGCTGTTGCATAGCGATAATCGAGTACGCTGGCATTTTTGGGAACGGTGCCGGATTTGGCATTGCGTCCCTGTCTTACGATGCTCGCTTCTTCCTCTGTCAACTGCGGCTCCAGATGCTGGAGCATTTTCGCCTGCGCGCCTGCCGATACAAAGCTGGTCGACAGTCGATGCAGATGATTGGGACGCAAATTTTTGCCGGATATCAGGTACTGACGAACGGCTACCTCATGGATCGCGTCACCGATATAGGCAAGTGCCAGCGGTGGCATCTGATCCAGTGGGCGAGATAGCTGAAAGGGAAACCACATCAAAGGCTGTTCCTGATCGGAAGATGTCATAAGCTGCTCCCTCCGTTCATTTGCGGCGCCATCTCATACCCTGCGGTGTATCTTCAAGCAAAATGCCCTGTGCGGACAGTTGATCACGAATTTCATCCGAACGTGCCCAGTTTTTGTTGCTGCGTGCTTCGATGCGCTCCGCAATCAGCTTCTCCACATCCTCGTCCAGCAGTTGCTCATCTTCCCAGTACAGACGCAGTACTTCGTTCATCTCATCGAACAGAGACAGCAGCGCTTCAAGCGATGCTTTTTGCACCACTTCACGTTGCAGTAGCTGGTTCGCTTCGTTCACCCATTCAAACACCGCTGTAATCGCATCCGGTGTGTTGAAGTCATCCTGCATCTTCTCATGGAACAGAGCACGAATCGCTTGCAGACGAGTTGCCAGTTCTACATCCACAGGTGAAGATGCATCGGAAGCGGACAGACGATGCTTCACATTACCGACTGCATTGGCAATACGCTCGATGCTATTTTCCGCCTGTGTCATCGTATCATTCGTATAGTTCAGTGGATTGCGATAATGCGTCGACAGCATCAGATAACGAATCGCAGCAGGTTTGTGTACGGCACGCAGGTCTTTGACAAGAATACCGTTGCCGAGTGACTTGGACATCTTCTCATCATCAATACGGATAAAGCCGTTATGCATCCAGTAGTTGGACAGCGGCTTGCCCGTTACCGATTCGGATTGTGCGCATTCGCATTCATGGTGCGGGAACTGTAGATCCTGACCACCGCCGTGAATATCCAGCGTATCGCCAAGATAGTGACGTACCATTGCCGAGCATTCGATATGCCAGCCCGGACGACCGTCACCCCAGGGACTTTCCCAGAAAATCTCACCCGGCTTTGCCGCTTTCCATAGCACGAAATCTTCCGGATTCTCCTTACGCTTGTCGACCTCAATCCGGATACCGAATTGCAGCTCGTCCAGCTTCTGATGGGACAGCTTGCCATAATCAGCGAATTTACGGGTACGGAAGTACACATCGCCTTCCTTCGCATAAGCGACTCCCTTATCGATCAAGGCGCTAATAAAATCGAGAATAACGTCCATATTTTCCGTTACACGCGGATGCATCGTTGCGCGGCGAATACCGAGTCCTTCCAGATCAGCAAAGTAAGCATCGATAAAACGTTCTGCCACTTCGATTACGGTTGTATTCAGTTCCTCTGCCTTGCGGATCAGCTTATCATCGACATCGGTAAAGTTTACCGCATAATCTACTTTGTATTGCTGGTTTTCCAGATAACTGCGTACTACATCAAAGAAGATCATCGGACGCGCATTACCGATATGAATGTAATCATAGACAGTTGGTCCGCAAACGTACATCTTCACTTCGCCTGGCACCTGGCTGACGAAATCTTCTTTTTTGCGACTCATTGTATTATAAATTTGCAATGCCATACGTTTATCCCTCTCTCTGTTCAAGGTCGAATCGGTTGGATTCGGCTGAATTATGCTGCTGTTATTGGTGCTATGCCTGCTACAAATTGGACGATCATCTCGCCTATTCATCAAGTGAGACAGCTCATCCTTAGCAGGAATGACGGTTATGCTCGCGTCCACTCATCATCCGATGATCGAGCTGACGCTGTTGCTGCTCCAGCTCCTGCTTCAGACGATCGATCTCCGCTTGCAGCTCAGCCAATCGTGATGCCACCGGATCGGGCATCTGGTGACTGAGTCGGTCCGCACGCTTGCCATCCTGAATTACGATTTTACCGGGAATACCGACTACCGTACTGTTGGCAGGCACTTCGCGCAGCACGACCGAATTGGAGCCGATGTTAGAGTTAGAACCGACAGAGAACGAGCCTAGAATCTTAGCGCCGGAACCTACAACGACGTTATTACCAATCGTCGGATGCCGCTTGCCCTTCTCTTTACCGGTACCGCCCAGTGTAACCCCCTGGTAGATGACCACATCGTCACCGATCTCACATGTCTCCCCGATGACCACACCCATGCCATGATCGATAAACAGACGTTTACCAATTGTAGCGCCAGGATGAATCTCGATACCGGTCATAAAACGGCTCATTTGCGAAATAACACGCGCGATCGTAAAGCATTGTTTGTTGTAAAACCAGTGCGCAAGCCGGTGCGCCCAGATTGCATGCAATCCTGAATAGGTAAAGATGACTTCAAACCAGCCCCGCGCGGCCGGATCATTATCGAACACGGCGCGGACATCGGATTTCAAATTGGTCAGCATTGGATTACCTCTCTTTGCTTGCGCTCATTAAAAAACGCCCCCGCAGCCAGTTTTGGCTGCAGAGGCGTTGGTTTACGCGGTTCCACTCTGCTTGGACAAATGAGCGATATCGAATCGCCTGACTGTGCATCCGCAGATGAAGTCTTTGCCCAACTTGTATAGTCCGTAACGAAGGACCAGACGGCAGAGCCTACCAGTTCGCCGTGCTTTCACTCAAAATGGGTGAAAGCAAACGGGAACGTTCGGCTCCGCAGCTCACAGGTGCATTTTCCATCTGGATGAAGTAGATGATTCGCAGCTATCCGCTGTCATACAGCGGAGTCATCCTCTCTGAGACTTCATACACAGATGTACTTTTCCTGATCATTGCCATTCTATATGCAGGTTATGACTGTTTATTGTAAGGGTTCAACGTATAGAAAAATTAAATCACTGTTCAGGTGATCATTATAACGGACTATACGCCAATAAACAATATCCTTTTCGTTAAGCCCCTTTGATCTGCGATTCCAAACGCGCAATAACGCGATCGCGACCGAGCAAGTAGATCGTATGGTTCAAGTCACGTCCGTGCATTTCACCAGTCAGTGCAACACGGATTGGCATAAACAATTGCTTGCCTTTGTAGCCTGTTTCCTTTTGTACTTCCTTGATCAGCGTTGCCGCTACAGTTGGGCTGAACTCGTCTGAAGCTTTGATTTTATCCAGCAATGCTTGCAGAACGGTGTTCACATGCTCTTCACTGAGCAATTGCTGAGCTTCTGCATCAAGCTGCAGGTGCGAACGGAAGAACATCGCGGACAGCTCCACGATATCGGATGCGGATACCATTTGCTCCTGGTACAGCGCCACGAGATCATGCGCCCATGCCTGCTGCTCTTCACTCAGCTCCGCTGGCAGACGACCTGCTTTTTGCAGATGCGGAATCGCCATTGCGGCGATGCGATCGGTATCGGCTTTTTTGATGTACGTGTTGTTCAGGTGAGCCAGCTTGTTCGTATCAAATACAGCCGGACTACGGGACAGACGTTTTGCATCGAAAATGTTGATCAGTTCTTCACGGGAGAAGATTTCTTCTTCGCCTTCTGGCGACCAGCCCAGCAGCACGATAAAGTTGAACAGCGCTTCTGGCAGGTAGCCAAGCTGATCATACTGCTCGATAAACTGAATGATCGATTCGTCGCGCTTGCTCAGCTTTTTATGGTTTTCATTGACGATCAGCGTCATATGACCGAATTGCGGCGGCTCCCAGCCAAGTGCTTCATAGATCATCAACTGACGTGGTGTATTGGACACATGATCCTCACCGCGCAGTACATGGGAGATTTTCATCAGATGGTCATCCAGTGCAACCGCAAAGTTGTACGTTGGAATGCCGTCCTTTTTCACGATAACGAAGTCACCTGTATCTTCTGTTGTAAACGAAATCTCGCCTTTGACGATATCGTTGAAGGTGTAGGTTTTGTTCTCCGGCACACGGAAACGTACGCTTGGTACGCGACCTTCTGCTTCATACGCTGCACATTGCTCTGCGGTCAGATCACGGTGCTTGCCGGAGTAACGCGGCGTTTCACCGCGAGCAATCTGCTCTTCACGCTCTTGCTCCAGCTCTGCTTCGGTGCAGTAGCATTTGTAAGCCAGTCCGCGATCCAGCAGATCCTGCCAGTACTGACGGTAGATGTCCAGACGCTCCGTTTGACGGTATGGGCCATAGTCGCCGCCTACGTCAATGCTTTCATCCCAATCAATACCGAGCCATTTCAGATAGGAAAGCTGGTTTTCCTCGCCGCCTTCCACATTACGTTTGACGTCCGTATCCTCGATACGAATGATAAACTTACCGCCCTGACTGCGGGCAAACAGATAGTTAAACAATGCAGTACGCGCATTGCCGATATGCAGATGTCCTGTTGGACTTGGTGCATAGCGTACACGAATTTCAGTAGACATATTCATTTCCTCCCGATTCAACAAAATTATTCCTTCATTGCTCTCCAGTAAACAGAAGATTTAAATCCAATTATTTGACCATATTCGTTTAATTGGATCTTAATGCAATCAAATAAATGGATCTGTTTACGTTTACGCTATAGGCTATACCATTGAGCAGCGTTTTACCCGTTTCTACACCGTGAGAGGCATAGACTTGATTTTAAACTTCTTTCACCAGACAAATGACTGCCTGTGCTGCAATACCTTCACCACGTCCGGTAAAGCCAAGCCATTCCGTCGTCGTTGCTTTCACATTAACCTGGTCTGCCTGCGCTTCCAGTACGGATGCGATCACTTCGACCATTTGTGGAATATAAGGTGCCATTTTCGGCTTTTGCGCAATAATCGTTGCGTCTACATTACCGAGACGATAGCCACGCTCACGAATCAGACCCCAGACATGCTGAAGCAGCTTCACGCTGTCCGCATCCTTAAATGCCGGGTCTGTATCCGGGAAATGCTTGCCGATATCACCAAGCCCCAGTGCGCCAAGTGCAGCATCTGCAATCGTATGCAGCAGCACATCGGCATCGGAATGACCAAGCAGTCCTTTTTCATATGGAAGGGTCACTCCGCCAATAATGCATGGGCGGCCCTCGACCAGTTGATGCACATCAAATCCCTGTCCTACACGAATCATCATCTATTCTCTCCCTTGCGAGCAAGTAAATATGCAGCATAATCCAGATCGTCCGGTGTGGTCAGCTTAATGTTCGTGTAGCTGCCCTCGACGACCGTAATCGGTGTACCCAATCGTTCCACCAGCATCGCGTCATCCGTACCGCGAAAACCGGTCGCTTCCGCCTGCTGATGCGCAGTAAGCAGATCGGTATAACGGAATGTCTGCGGTGTCTGAATCGCCCACAGTGTACTGCGATCAGGTGTACCGGCAATGTGAAGATGGCTATCCACCTGCTTGATCGTATCCTTAACCGGTACAGCCAGCACGGAAGCGCCCACTTGCTGTGCTGCCTCCAGACAGTGATGAAGCTGCTGCTCGGTGACGAATGGACGTACACCATCATGTACCATAACCCACTCTGCTTCCAATTGCTGAAGCCCAAGATATACGGACTCCTGACGATCATAACCGCCAGCGACCACACCTTTTACCTTGTGCAATCCATACTCCTTGATCCAGTCCTTACAGCGTTCCAGATCATCCGCTCCCGTGACGACAACGATCTCGTCCACAAGCTCTGAACGTTCAAACACTTCCAGTGTATGTATAATGATCGGCTTGTTTTGGAGCCTAAGATATTGCTTGCTTTCCACCGTGCCCATGCGCGAGCCTTTACCGGCTGCGACCACGATGATTCCGGCTTTTTGTGCCATAATCCCCATCCTTAGCGATACAGCGTGTGAATTCCATTCCTTAATAATATACCCGTCTGCACCTACAGCACAACAGCGAATAGGAGTAGACACCGCGCCCATCGCCGCACAGCTATGGATTTGGCCGATGTTTTAGCACCCGGTCGCTGTTTCGCTAGTCCTTACTGCTCGTTCTGCAGGTCATGCGGACGAGCGAAGATCATTTTCCCATTTGCGGTCTGTAGTACACTGGTAATCACAACCTCTACATCACGCCCCATATACTCACGTCCCTGCTCGACGACGATCATCGTTCCATCCTCCAGATGGGCAATCCCCTGCCCCGCTTCTTTGCCTGCCCTTGTAACCTGTACCTGTAACAGCTCTCCAGCAAGTAGCTGCGGCTTGAGCAGTGCAGCGAGACGATTAATCGATAGCACATCAATACCGTGCAATCCAGCAATCTGCTCCAGATTTCGATCATGGGTAACTAGTACCGCCTTCCGTGCGGCTGCGAGCTGTACGAGTCGTTCGTCAGCACGGAGCGTATCGGAATAGTGAGTCGCTGCTACCTCCAGCTCAATCCCTGGTAATGTATGTAGACGAGTTAAGGTGTCTAGCCCTTTCTTCCCTCGCTGGCGACGCAGGGTGTCGGAAGAGTCTGCGATCAATTGCAGCTCCTGTACGATAAAATCCGGCACAATTACGATTCCACTCATAAATCCACACTCGACTACCCCTTCGATGCGCCCATCAATCGCAATATTTGCATCAAGCACACTGATCATAGGCAGCGTGGCAGTGGCTGCTGCTTCCGTCACTCTGGACGATGTGTGCGACACCTCCGCTTCCGCGTCGATAGGCTGTTCCTCTGCTACTACGTACTTGCGAATCTGCAACTCTCCTGCACGCTCATAGCCTGTGCGCATACCGAGATAGCCCAGCGTGAGCATAAGAAACGTACGCACCACTTCATACACAGCAGTCCACCAGTCAATAATCGAAGCACTCAGCCAGCCAAGCACCAGACCTAGCAGTAATCCGCAGGAGGCAGCAATCACCTTATGGATCGGCATCGCAAGCACCTGTAAACGGCGCTTTTCCAGTACAACCAGCAAGCGCCGGATAAGCAGTGACAACAGCAGCGCAGCGAATAAAACGAGCGCAATGTCAACAAATATACGCAGTGGACTCTCCTCCTCTTGTCCCAGTATCGTATGCCATTGCAGTAGTTGATCAAGCATCTGTCTATCTCCTTTGTGGTCATTTTGCCAATAAAAAAAGCATTCATTCCCCAAGTGAAGTCGAGAAATAAATGCTTTTTATCGTGTGAGCCGATACGTTCACCTTCGTTTAGCGAAGGGACTCCTTGGATGGGTTATCCTCATCCTGACGAGTCTGCCGTTGGCGGCGCATCAATTTGCGAATATTCTGTTTGAAGCCGTACAGGGCATAAGCGGCAAGCGGTACGAAAATAAGCTTGGATACCTGATCAGGGAACATAATTGCGATCACAACCGCAGCTAAAATCACGACCGGGGCGAGCCACAATGCTTTTTTCGGAATGCCAACTTTTTTGAAATTCGGATATTTTACCTGACTGACCATCAGATACGATACGATAAATGTACTGATGACCATATAGGGTGTAGATACTTCATTATGGAAAAGCGACAACGTTGCCAGTACGCCTCCGGCTGCCGGGATTGGCAATCCGGTAAAATAGCCAGGTACTCCGGCTTTGACATTAAATCTGGCCAAACGCATCGCTCCGCACATCGGAAAAATCAATGACGCAGTAATCGCAAGAACAGGGTTAATGTCTCTGAATACCATATCGTACATGATTACGATTGGCGCTACACCAAATGAAACAAGGTCAGACAGGGAATCCAGCTCTTTCCCAAACTCGCTTTGCGCATTGAGCGCACGCGCCATACGTCCGTCCAGACCATCCATTAACATCGCTACAATGACCATAATAGCCGCCAGACTATAATTATCATTCAGCGCCAGTAAAATAGCCAACATTCCAAGTCCCAGGTTAAAAAGCGTACACAGGTTTGGAATTGATTTTGTTATCATTTTGTCACCTCAAAGATGGATATATTAACCAATTAACTTTACGATTCTAACGCTTTTAGATTTGTCTGTCAATAAATACTTGCTCTTGAATCCGCTCCAGACCGGAGCGAATCGTGCGTGCACGAACCTCGCCAATACCGTCTACCTCGTCCAATTCATCAATGGTCGCGTTAATCACATGATGCAATGCACCGAAGCGCTCTACCAGATTGTGAATGATCACATTTGGCAGTCTTGGAATCTTATTTAGCACCCGATAACCGCGTGTAGGCACGATCTCCTCGGATTGCGCTGCTGCCATTGGATAACCGAGCATTTTCACAATTTGGTTCGCATCCATAAGTTCATTATCGGTAATCCGCTTCAATCCGTTAATGATCTCGTTCAGGCGCTCCTCGCTAATATCGCGTCCGTAATCTTTGAGCAGCAGACGGAATTCTTCTTCAATCGTACCGATCAGTTCCTCCATCTGCATGGAGATCAGGCGACCTTCTGCGCCAAGCTCGGTCACATAACGATCAATCTCCGTCTGGATACGCAGCACCATCTCGACGCGTTGAATGACACCTGCCACCTCGGCAATCGTCACCATTTGCTCAAATTCCGAAGCCGTCAGGTTTGTGAGCGCCTGTCCAAGTACAACCTGATAACGCTCTAACGTCTGAATCGCTTGATTCGCCTTGGTCAAAATAACGCCGATTTCCTTAAGCGCATACCGCAGATTGCCTTTATACAATGTAATGATGTTACGACGCTGTGAGATGGAGATAACCAGTTCTCCCGTCTGCTTTGCCACGCGCTCCGCTGTACGGTGACGAATCCCCGTCTCGATGGATGAGATCGATGAGTCTGGAATGAGCTGTGTATTCGCATACAGAATCCGTTTTAGATCATCGCTCAAAATAATCGCACCATCCATCTTCGCTAGCTCATACAAATAGTTTGGCGAAAACTCACAGTCAATCGAAAAGCCGCCATCCACGACCTCCATCACCTGAGGGGTGGAGCCGACGACGATCAGTCCGCCCGTTTTGGCACGCAGCACGTTCTCCAGTCCATCGCGAAAAGCAGTGCCTGGCGCTACCATTTTCAATAAACGATTGATTTTCTCAGCCTGGCTGAGCTCCTTCATTCCCTGTTCCCCCTAGTCCAACGCAGCCTTTAATGCTTCCGCTATCGTATTTACACCTATTAATTGAATATCCTTTGGATGCTTCCAGCCCTTCATGCTTTTCTCCGGCATGATGACCCGTTTGAAGCCTAGCTTGGCAGCTTCCTTCACGCGTTGCTCTGCTCTTGAGACCGCACGCACCTCACCGGTCAAACCAATTTCACCAAATACCACATCATCCGGCTTGGTTGGTGCATCGCGGAAGCTGGAAGCAAGACTGACCGCAATCGCCAGATCGACCGCTGGCTCATCCAGCCGCACACCACCGGCTACGTTCAGGTAAGCATCCTGATTTTGCAGGAACATGCCCATCCGTTTCTCTAGCACAGCGATAATGAGGGCAAGACGATTGTTATCGATGCCGGTTCCCATACGCCGCGGCGATGGAAAATGCGTTGCCGCAACAAGTGCCTGCAATTCTACCAGCATCGGACGTGTTCCCTCCATGCTGGCAATAACCGTCGAGCCTGCCGCTCCCATTGCACGCTCCGACAGGAACAGCTCAGATGGATTCGACACCTCGGTCAAGCCTTCCTCATGCATTTCAAAAATACCCATCTCATTCGTTGAGCCAAAGCGGTTCTTGACCGCACGTAGCAATCGATACGTATGGTGACGCTCCCCTTCAAAGTACAGCACGCAGTCCACCATATGCTCGAGCATACGCGGTCCAGCAATTGCACCTTCCTTGGTCACATGACCAACAAGTACCGTCGCAATCCCGCGAATCTTGGCAACACGCATAAAGCGTGATGTACATTCACGTACCTGCGATACGCTACCCGGCGCACTTGTCACCTCTGGCTGATATACCGTCTGGATCGAGTCGATTACGAGAAAGCCCGGATTGATGCTATCAATCGCTTCCTCGATCAGATCCATATTACTTTCACACAATACAAATAGCTCGTTGGACAATGCACCCAGACGCTCCGCACGAAGCTTCGTCTGACGCACTGATTCCTCACCTGAAATATACAGCACACGCAAACCTGCCTGTGTGAGCGCATGCGAGGTTTGCAGCAACAGTGTCGATTTCCCGATTCCCGGATCACCGCCGACAAGCACGAGCGAGCCCGGCACAACGCCGCCGCCAAGCACACGGTTCAGTTCCTGAATACCGGTTTGAATGCGCGGCTCCTGACCTGCTTCTACATCGGTAATCGCCTGTGCTTTTTGCGTCGTTTGCGTCTGGAATAGACTGGAGTTCATCCCCTGCGTCTTGACCGCAGTCGTTTCTTTCTCCTCCACCATCGTATTCCAAGCCTGACAGCCCGGACATTTGCCATACCACTTCGGTGATTCATAGCCACAATCGGTACAGAAAAATTTCGTTTTTACTTTTGCCATGGACGTCCCTTTCTATTTATACGTTAACTTGATGTTAACATTTCATTTATTTTAGTGCTAATTCCGAAAACAATCCGGCAATAGCAGACAATATTTTGCAGTCTATTCTATTATAACATTAAAAAGGTTGGTTCCGTGGGCAGATTTGCCTTTGGAACCAACCTTTATTTTTACGATGCTTTCGTTAAAGACGAGCGCTTCTCATACATGGATCAGGACTTCGTCTGGTTAGCCGATACTTCATCTGTCTGCTCGGAAGGCTCCGCCTTCTCTACAGTCAGTGCGCCATCTTTTTCATTAATGATCAGATGATCGCCTTTGGTAACATTTCCGGTCAGCAGCTCTTCGGATAGACGGTCCTCGATATGCTTCTGGATCGCACGACGCAGTGGACGCGCACCATAAGCAGGGTCGAAGCCTTCCTTCGCGAGGAATGCTTTCGCGGTATCTGTCAGTGTAAAGTCAACCGAATACTCACGCAGACGCTTGCGCAGCTCTTCGGACATGAGTGTAACGATCTCGGCGATATGCTTCTCTTCCAGCGAGTGGAATACGATCACATCGTCGATCCGGTTCAGGAACTCCGGACGGAAGTGGCGTTTCAGCTCATCCGTTACTTTACCCTTCATGTTGTTATACTCTGCACCGGAATCAATTGTAGCGGTGAAGCCCAGTGTTGTATTCCGGCGGATCGCTTCTGCACCAACGTTAGATGTCAGAATGATCAGCGTATTACGGAAGTCTACCACGCGGCCTTTGGAATCAGTCAGACGACCGTCTTCCAGCACCTGCAGCAGGATGTTGAATACTTCCGGGTGAGCTTTCTCAATCTCATCCAGCAGCACTACAGAATATGGCTTACGACGTACTTTCTCCGTCAGTTGTCCACCTTCTTCATAGCCTACATAGCCCGGAGGCGCTCCTACGAGACGGGAAGTCGAGTGCTTCTCCATGTACTCGGACATATCGATACGGATGATTGCATTCTCATCACCGAACATCGATTCGGCAAGCGCACGAGCCAGCTCGGTTTTACCGACACCGGTAGGGCCGAGGAAAATGAACGAGCCCATTGGACGCTTCGGATCTTTCAGACCTGCACGCGCACGACGGATCGCACGGCTGACAGCGACAACAGCTTCTTCCTGTCCGATGACACGCTCATGCAGCAAGCTTTCCATGTTGAGCAAACGATCGGTTTCCTCTTCCTTCAGCTTCGTTACCGGAATACCGGTCCAGTTGGCTACGATATCCGCGATATCCTCAGGCGTTACTTCGGAATCAGTGCGACCCTGTTTTTCTTTCCATTGATTGCGAGTTGTATCCAGCTCTTCACGGATTTTTTGCTCGGTATCACGCAGAGCTGCCGCTTTTTCAAACTCCTGGCTTTGTACAGCCGCGTCTTTTTCCTTGCGGATATCTTCGAGACGGCTTTCCAGTTGTTTGAGGTTTGGCGGTACAGTGTACGAGTTCAGTCTTACTTTGGAACCCGCTTCGTCAATCAGGTCAATCGCTTTATCCGGCAGGAAGCGATCGGTAATGTAACGATCTGACAGCTTGACTGCCTGCTCGATCGCTTCAACGGTAATTTTCACACGGTGATGGGCTTCGTAACGATCGCGCAGTCCCATCAGAATCTGAATCGCTTCTTCCGGCGATGGCTGATCGACCGTGATCGGTTGGAAACGACGTTCCAGTGCCGCATCTTTTTCGATATATTTGCGATATTCATCCAGTGTGGTTGCACCGATACATTGCAGCTCACCACGCGCCAGTGCAGGCTTTAGAATGTTGGATGCATCAATCGCACCTTCCGCTCCACCTGCGCCGATCAATGTGTGCAGCTCATCAATGAACAGTACGATATTGCCAGCCTGGCGAATCTCGTCCATGATTTTTTTGAGGCGGTCTTCAAACTCACCGCGGTATTTCGTACCGGCAACAACCGAACCCATATCCAGCGTCATGACGCGTTTGTCACGCAGCGTTTCTGGAATTTCGTTGTTGATGATCTTTTGTGCAAGACCTTCGGCGATGGCTGTTTTACCAACGCCCGGCTCACCGATCAGTACCGGGTTATTTTTTGTACGACGGCTCAGCACCTGAATAACGCGCTCGATTTCCTTGCTACGTCCGATAACCGGGTCCAGATTGCTGTCCTTTGCAATCGCGGTCAGGTCGCGTGCCAGACTATCCAGCGTTGGCGTGCTCACATTAGCAGGCGTACCATGATGACTCGATACGGCCTCATTGCTGCCCAGAAGCTGCAATACTTGCTGACGCGCCTTGTTCAAGCTGATGCCCAGATTGTTCAGTACACGGGCTGCTACGCCTTCACCTTCACGGATCAGACCGAGCAGGATATGCTCTGTGCCCACATACGTATGACCAAGCTTACGCGCTTCGTCCATCGAAAGCTCGATGACCTTTTTCGCACGCGGAGTATAAGCAATGTTGGTAGGCTGCTCTTGACCACGGCCAATCAGCGATTCTACCTCGTCCTGAATTTTTTCAAGTCCAAGACCAAGACCAATCAGCGCTTTGGCAGCAATGCCTTCGCCCTCACGAATTAATCCAAGCAAAATATGCTCTGTACCGATGTTATTATGACCGAGACGAACCGCTTCTTCCTGTGCCAGGGCCAGGACTTTTTGCGCCCGCTCCGTAAATCTGCCAAACATCATATTCAAGCACCTCCACGGTTTAGTCTTCTACGTGTACATTACTTAGTGTATCGCGGATCATCTGCGCCCTGTACATATCGCGTTCTCCTGATCCCATTTTAACACCGAACGTTTTCTGAAGGAAACCCGGTTGTGTCATAATCAGCAATTCATTCATTTTACCTGCTGATGCTCGGTCGATTAAACCGAGATCCACACCAAGCCTTACGTCCGATATACGCTGAAATGCTTCCTTCGCATCCATCATGGTCGCATAGGACAAAATCCCATACGAGCGCATAATCCGGTCGGTAATACGCAGACGAGATTCGCCTAGCAGCCGACTGCGCGCATGCTGTTCATATTCGATAATCTGCATCACAACGCTGCGCAGATTATCGATAATCTCCTGTTCAGACAACCCTAATGTGATCTGATTGGAGATTTGAAAAATATTCCCGAGTGCTTCACTGCCTTCACCGTATAATCCGCGTACCGCCAGACCAACCTGCGATACTGCTGATAAAATGCGACCGATCTGATTCATGATCGCCAGTGCAGGCAGATGCAGCATGACGGAAGCGCGTAGCCCTGTACCGAGATTGGTCGGGCAGCTTGTCAAATATCCACGCCGATCATCAAAGGCATAATCGACAACATGCTCAAACGCATCGTCAATCGCAGTTGCACGCTGCCATGCCTCCTCCAGTTGAAAGCCCGGATACAGACACTGAATACGCAGATGATCCTCCTCATTGATCATAATGCTCACCGATTCATTTTCCGCCAGCAGCACTGCTCCGGCGCGTGAGTCATTGATCAGGTTCGGACTGATCAGATGCTTCTCCATCAGCACTTCCTTATCTACATCATCCAGCTCATCCAGCACAAGCGGCTCAAATGGTCCCTGCGCCTGCACACCCTCATCCTGCAACGCAGCGGTCAATCGTTCGCGCACCTGCTGGGATTGCTCGGTGGAAGCGATAATCGGGAATGGCTCATGCACCAGATTGCGGGCAATACGTACCCTGCTACTGATTACAACATCCGAGTAATCTCCGCCCTTTTGCATCCATTCACTCAAAGGCTTTTCGGTAAAACGGAGATTCGGCATACGTCATTCCTCCTTACGACTCCTGTGAAATTTGCTTGTCCAGCTCGCGAATCTGATCTCTAAGCTGCGCTGCCTGTTCAAATTCCTCTTCGGCAATGCGCTGCTGCATTTGCTGGCGTAGCTCGTTAACCTGCCGTCTAACCTTAATCTGTTCACCCGCACGCGCTGGCAGCTTACCCGCATGGGCAGTGCTACCATGTACACGCTTGAGCATCGGATCAAGCTGACGATCAAACGTCTGGTAACAGGAGCTACAGCCAAACCGTCCTAGCTTACGGAATTGTGCATACGTCATTCCGCATTCCGGACATTGTAGCTGCTGCGCTGGCGGTGTTCCAGCAACCTTCGCCTTATTCCCTGCATCAAAATCCATCAATCCAGACAACAGATTGTGAATGGAAAAGCCTCCGGAAGTGCCCGGGATCAGCTCCCCCTTTTCACGCGCACAATGCTCGCAAATGTGAAATTCAGTCTTTTCACCATTTACGATTTTGGTGAAATGCAGGGTAGCCGGCCGCTGCTGGCATTCCTGACAAATCATTCAAATAACCCCCTTCTCCCGAGTGATCAAGAGCCGAGCAAGGCGATTAGCATCGCTTTCATCATTCTTGCACGGACTTCATCTCTGTAGGGAAGATTGATTGAAATGACATCTCTACATACAACCGCACGCATCAGCTCAGACTCACGCTTGGAGATGAGTCTTGCTTCCAGTAGCTGATAAATCAGCCCCTCCGCAGCACTCTGACTCATACTCTGACCGATGCTTTCGTGGATATGCGTGTGAATCGTTGATTGCGCCGGCAGCTCAATCCGTCGAATACGGATATAACCACCACCACCACGCTTACTTTCCACCAGATAGCCCTTTTCCAAAGTGAATCTCGTGCTGATCACATAATTGATCTGCGACGGTACACAAGAAAATTGGTCAGCCAGATCGTTACGCTGAATCTCCAGCGCGCCTTCGCCCTCCTGAAGCATGCGTTTTAAATATTGTTCGATAATGTCGGAGATATTACGCATCGTATCCTCCTCCATGTATAGTCAAAACATGAATTGGTCAATGATAATATCAAAGTCTACATAAATAACACTTAACCATATCATTCATGGTCAGAAACGAATGCATAACACAGTTATTGTGACATTTAGGTCGCCATTTCCAGGCATTACCACATCCATTTCGAGTGTATATGATTTCCAAACACCAGGTGTAATGAAAAACATGGTTGCGTAGCAAACGTTTATCGTTCATTCATGATAATAAATGAACACTATCGCTCGCTGACTTTGACTTTCTT
Organism: Paenibacillus sp.; assembly: GCA_039595515.1. GTDB lineage: Bacteria > Bacillota > Bacilli > Paenibacillales > Paenibacillaceae > Saccharibacillus. Next base: position 59,690 of record JBCNLJ010000021.1, read on the forward strand.
TGACTTTATAATATTATACCATAAAATTCCGTTTTGCCAAGACTACATCTATATAAATGCCTATCTATCTTCTAATCTGTCCTGCATATGTTCTGTGACCCACTACTATTCCCATGTGGGGAATAACGATGATGGCAACACGCCTTGCAGCAGTACATCTGTCGTCTTACAATGTGCCTTCGATAATAATCATGTCTGCCTCTTCCAGTCTGGCTCTGATCCAGGTTGTAAATTGATCAATAAATGCACGTTGTTCGTCATTTTCTGCCTGAAATCGATCTAGCTCTGTCAGAATGGTGTACCATCGTTCTGACACAATCGGATTGTCCCAGCACGGATCAAATGTCTCATGTTCTTCTCCAGTATGTGGATCAACCAGCGGGAATTGAGCTTTGACTATGGGCAACATAAACTCAAAATCTTCGCTGTATATAAACAGCATAGACTCATTTTTTTGTTGATAAGATGACTCTTCATCGTCTTGATTGGCCGCCACAAAAATATAGCCCGGGTTATTGCTAGGTCCTTCATATTGATAAACGAGTTTGGGGATCGGGCTCTTCTTTTTTCCCATTGGACTTCCTCCTTTGTTATGAACACTGTATGTATAGTAGATGGCTCACCCGGCTGAATTCATCTGGTGGTTTTCATTTATTGTGAATTCCCTGAGTTGTTCATGGGCTATATTCAGCATTGTAAACGTTTATTCATTGACCTACAAATTCGAACCGACTTCGCTTTGGCATGGTTCAGTTCCTCGTTAAACCGCCTTATTATCCGTACGATGAGTATGCCTGCATCAGCACGATCGATCATTCAAAATGCCATGTACACCTTGACGCTCCTTTCATGATCCTGTACACTGTGACAAAATCCATATTCGGTAAATCGCCTGTGAAGGGAATCCAACCCGGAGGCGTTCTCGTCAAGGCGTTACTGCTATGTTAGCGTTATGATCGGTTGCAGTAATGTCCCTAAGTTAAACGGTATTCGCCCGTTATCGCGGAACCTGAGTGGATCGGAGACCATGTCTCTGATTAAATTGGGTGGCACCGCGAGCAGAGCGCTCCTCGTCCCAAGTTGATGAGGAGCGCTCTTTGTGTTTTGCAAAATAAGCGGCAGCAGACCGTCTGCCCAATGCCAAAGGAGCGAATACGATGTTAGACATTCAGTACATCCAGCAACATGCCACCCTGCTACAGGAGATTGCCACCAAAAAGCATATTCAGCTTTCGATTGAACAGCTTATTGAGACATATCAAGCACGTAATGGGCTCATGCAGCAGATCGAGCAGCTACGCCAGCAGCGCAATCAGCTCACCCGCCAGATTGGTACAGCTATGAAAAAGCCGCAAACCCATGCTGTGAGCGCGGAAACAAACACAATCTACCAGGCACAACCGACTATTAGCGGGCAACAGGAACCTACGACCCGGAATCATCTTCCTGACTACTCGAATGAGCAGCTTGCTGGCACCACTGATCCTACCGATCCCGAACAGCTACGACTACAGGTCAAACATATTAATCAGCAGTTGCAGGAGCTGGAGCCGGAAGCGGAGCAGCTTCAACAGCAGTACAGCACACTGATGAATCTGGTGCCAAACATTGTCTCGCCGGATACCCCGGAGGGAGAATCGGATGCAGATAATGTTGTGCTGAAGCAGCATGGCGACGTGCCCGTATTTACTTTTCCGATTCGGGATCATGTCGAGCTTGGTGAGCTGCATGGCTTGTTTGATACCGCCAGAGGGGTCAAAGTGAGCGGTAGCCGCCAGTATTATTTAACAGGCACCGGTGTACTGCTGCATCGCGCCGTGCAGCAGCTTGCCTTTGATCTGTTGCTGGGTAAGGGCTATACGCCGCTGGAAGTGCCCATGATGGTGAGAGGGGCAGCGCTGCAAAACACTGGCTTCTTTCCACTCGGTATGGATCAGACGTTCAAAATCGAAGGTAAAGATCACTGGCTCACCGGCACCTCGGAGGTGGCGCTCGTCTCGTATTATCAAAATGAGATCGTCGATCTGAGCCATGGAGCAATCAAGCTGGCTGCCGCTTCGCAAAGCTTCCGCAGCGAGGTTGGCTCGGCAGGTAAGGATGTACGGGGACTGTACCGTGTACACCAGTTTGCCAAGGTGGAGCAGGTTATTTTATGTGAAGCTGATCCAGAGCAATCGGAGCAGATTCATCAGGAGATTACCGCCAATGCGGAGGAACTCCTACAATTGCTAGAGCTGCCCTACCAGATTGTAGCAGTCTGTATCGGCGATATGTCGCAAAAAACGTACAAGCAATACGATATCGAGACATGGATGCCGGGTCGTCAGGCATATGGCGAAACCCATTCTTCGTCGAATCTGCACGACTTTCAAGCACGCCGTGCGAATATTCGTTATCGTACAGGGGATGGTCAGCTTCGTTATTGCCATACGCTCAATAACACCGCTGTGGCATCGCCGCGCATTCTGATCCCTTTGCTGGAAAATCATCAGCAGGAGGATGGAAGCATTTATATTCCGGTGGCATTGCGTCCGTATTTGAATGGGCTGGAGAAGATAGACGTGATTCCAGTATCTGCTGATTAAAATTACACGTTCTGTTGCACGACAAAAAGCCCGTTTCGATACGGGCTTTTTATCATGCAAGTATGTAAGGTTAGCTCGGGGAGAACACTGTTTCTTCTGGAGAAAAGAGTTTCTATTCCGCAGAAGCGAAGTTTCAGTGGGGAGGTATTTTGATTCATACTCTCGTACGGAGAGTGACATGCGTTACCAACGTTTAGATCGTACTGGTATTTGCTTTCAATCCACACTCTCGCACGGAGAGTGACTTTGACCGGATATACGATAATGGATGGGGTAACTGCTTTCAATCCACACTCTCGCACGGAGAGTGACCAGAACACGGGACAGCAACCAGAGCAGCCAGAGATTCTTTCAATCCACACTCTCGCACGGAGAGTGACACAGCCAGGCAGCAGCACAGAAAGCCGCAGCCGACTTTCAATCCACACTCTCGCACGGAGAGTGACTTTTGATTCATTTAATAATCGCATTGAAATTATCTTTCAATCCACACTCTCGCACGGAGAGTGACGTACTTTCCAACAATTGAAGAAAAGAAAGTAATTCTTTCAATCCACACTCTCGCACGGAGAGTGACACACCACTTGCGGCTGTTTCTGCTTTAACTGTTTTACTTTCAATCCACACTCTCGCACGGAGAGTGACGGTTGAAGATAACGCCCGCCGTCTGTTTACTCGTCTTTCAATCCACACTCTCGCACGGAGAGTGACTCGTGGTGGTATTGCAGGTGGTATAGCTGGGGTCTTTCAATCCACACTCTCGCACGGAGAGTGACCTGTTCCTGGCAGTGGCGCGCGACGATGCACATTACTTTCAATCCACACTCTCGCACGGAGAGTGACCCGGAGCGTAAGCAAGAAATTATGATGTTTTATCTTCTTTCAATCCACACTCTCGCACGGAGAGTGACTGTACCTATTTCCAACCCTTATGTAGTAAGGGAAAAAAGCTCTAAAATCGCGAACCTCTTTTTTAGACTACTGAAAATCATGACAAAAGACAACCAAAATCCTGTAATCCCTTATATAGCAAGGGGTGCGAACCTCCCAGGGATTTCATGTGCGCTTGGGGTTCGCACTTTTTCATCGTTTCTGTTACTTCAACACACACTTCTTATGCCAGATTATTCCAGCGATACTGAATCGTTCTACTACCCACTCAATACAACACCATTCCTTACAGAACCACAATCACAACCCCAACTACAACCACAATAATCAAAACAAAACCAAGCCACTTCTGACATCGAAGCAGCTCAGTTTCATTATGATACAACCCTTCTCATTTCCAACTCACTTCTAATCGATCTCCAAACCACATACCGTACATCTGGTCATTCATATTCTACATCTACTTACCCCTTCACCGATCCAGCCGCCAACCCTTCCACAATCCGATTACTCAGCAGCAAAAACGCCACCAGAATCGGAATAATGCTAATCATCAGCGTGGCGCCAATCGCACCCCAATCGGTCAAATATTGCCCGACAAAGTTGTTCACCCCAACCGTCAGCGTTTTCCAGCGATCCGAGCTAATAAATGTATTCACAAATACAAACTCATTCCAGTTATAGATCATATTGATAATCGCCGTCGTTGCAATGACTGGTGTCGTCAGCGGCAGCACGATACGGAAGAAAATACGATGCACCGAGCAGCCATCAATTACACCTGCCTCCTCAATCTCACGCGGAATCGCCTGATAAAAGCCCAGCAAAATCATAATCGTCACCGGCAAGTTAAAAGCCGTATACGATAAAATGACCGACAGCGGATTATCAATCAGATTCACATGCTTGAAAAAGTTAAACAGTGGGATCAGTGTCGAATGCAGTGGAATCATCAAACCGATAATAAACAATCCCAGCACCAGCTTGCTCAGCTTCCAGTGCATCCGTGTAATCGCGAAGGTCACAAAGCTGGCCAGCACAATCGTCAAAATGACCGCTGCCACCGTATACCAGACGCTATTCAGGAAATACAGATTAATATGTCCCTGACTCCACACCTTCGGGTAATTACCCCATTGTGGATTTTGCGGTAGTGCAAATGGCGACATGCCGAATACTTCCTGATTCGTCTTCAGCGAGAACATAAACAACCAGATTAGCGGATAGATCTGAATAACCGCCAGAACGCCCAGCACCAGATACAAAATGCCAAAGCCGAGCCGCCCTGCCCATCTTGTCTTCACCCCTGTACCCGAGTCTGCATCGGATCGCTTACGTGCAGCAAATTCACTCATCTGTCCCTTCCCTCCTCAGTATTGGACATCTTCGCCCGATGCCGTCAGTTTCCGAATTAACCAGGTCATCAGCAGACAGATTACCAGTAAAGCAAAACCAATAGCGCTTCCGTACCCAAAATTATACTTACTGAACGCTTCGCCATACATATACGAAGCCATCACCTCGCTCGCATGGTTCGGTCCACCGCCGGTCATGACAAAGATCAGGTCAAAGTATTTTAACGATCCGACCAGCGCCAGAATGATCGTTACCTTGAATACCGGAGCAATGAGCGGCAGCTTCACGCGTGTGGCGACCTGCCATGCCGTTGCCCCATCAATCGTTGCCGCCTCTACCACTTCCTCCGATACATTCTTTAGAGCCGCGTAATAAATAATGATGTAAAAGCCTGCATACTGCCACACAATCGGCACGAAGATCGAATACAGCACGATATTCGGATCAGACAGCCATAATGGCGGATTTTCCACGCCAAATGCCATCAACAGATTGTTCAGCATTCCGTTTGCCGGGTCATAGATTTTTGACCAGAGTTGCGCAATCGCAACAGAGGACAGCAGCATCGGAATTAGATAAATTTTACGAAACAGATTGGCGCCCTTGATTCGGCTTGCCAGCACCATCGATACTGCCAGATAGATGAACAGGCTAAGTGTCGAGAAGATGCCGAGCAGTACCGAATGATACGTGCTTTTCCAGAACATCGAGTCATGAATCAGCTTGTTATAGTTGCCCAATCCGATAAATTTCATCGGCGCAAAGCCCTTCCAATCCATCATCCCATAGTAGCCGGTAAGCACGAGCGGGACATAGATAATGATCATAATTAATAGCAGCGCCGGCAGCACATACATCGCAATCGCAGCCCTGTTGGACATGACAGCTTTCATAATGAATTGCCTCCCTTTGATCCCATTCCACCATCTCGCAACGTTATTGCTGCTTTTCCTCTTCCAGTGCAGCGGCCGTCTGATCAACGAATTGCTGTGGTGTGATCTGCTTACCGAACAGCGCTGCAATCAGGTCATGATGCAGTTCCGCCACATTCGGACTCGCCTGAGTATCAAAGTACGTCGTCACATTCGAAGCCTCGCTCAAATCCTTCAAAATAGCTACATACATCGGATCAAGCTTTTTATCCCCTGTATCTACCTTTGTAGCCGGGATGACACCTGCATCCGTTACCGATTTGTTGCCCCATTCCTTCACGAGAAATGCAGCAAAGTCCTTCGCCTGCTCCTTCACCTGCGAGTGATCTGCTACGAACAGACCTACACCCGGTCCACCTACATAGCTGTTAATATCCGTGCCTTTTCCGCCTTCATACAGCGGGAATTTGAAATAACCGATCTTGTCCTTGAATTCCTGGGGTACATCATTGCTTGTCGTATAGTTTGGCAGCTCCCATGTTGCCGTGAGGAACATCGCTGCTTGCTCGTTCATAAAGTAGCCTTTGGCCTCATCATTGGACAAACCGCTGTTACCTTTTTCAAATGTGTTCATGTCGACCAGATTTTGCACCTCAGTTGCTGCTTTCAAAATATCTGGATCATTAAAGCTGCGTTTGCCTTGAATTACATCCGTCAGAATCGTTGGGCCACCGATGCGATCAGCCAGATACATAAACCAGAATGAGCCCGGCCAGCCTTCCTTATTCCCAACTGCTGCTGGAATCACACCATTTTGATTTAACGTATTCACGATGTTTTTGAATTCTGTGTATGTTTTAGGTACCTGGAGATTGTATTTCTTGAAGATTTCCTTGTTGTAGAAAATGTAGGAAATGTTCAGCTCCAGCGGCATGCCGTATGTTTTACCATCAATTGCGTACGATTCCTTCACACCAGGAATAAATGCGTCCTTCAGATTGGCATCAATCACATCATCTAGGGGCGCGAACAGTTGTCCTTCCACGTAAGGCTTCAGGAAGCCATCCGACCAGGTCATTCCCACATCGGGAAGCTCATTGGAAGAAGCAAGTACTTTTAGCTTTTCACGATACTGATCGTTACCGAGAATTTCCGTCTGAATTTTCACGTCCGGATGCTGTTTTTCGTAATCGGCAATAATATCATTCACGATCGTATACTGTGCTTTTGAGCTGCCTTCCGGCCACAGATGCATAAATTTGATCACCGTCTGTCCACCGCTACCGGCTGCATTACTTCCATCCGCATTATTGGCAGAAGAGCCACAGCCTGCAAGGGCAAAAGACATCATTAGTAATACAGCCAACATAATGGGAAGCGCTTTCTTTTTAAACAATGAAACTACCTCCTTTGTGGGTTCATAGCCGTTTGACTATAGCTCAAGTCTAGCAGTTGGCCGAGGTCCACATAAGGCAACAACCATTGGTAAAAATTCTCTTTTCTTTGGACATTTGGTAGTTAGAGCAGAATGATCCCCATCACATCGCAAAAGGAACTGCCTATCGCAGTATGAATTTTCCCAGTGTTAGTTCGCAACTATATCTCTTAGAACATCAACCACTACGAGAAACAATGAGGGGATAGACTGCTGTCTCGCAAAGGAATTTACAGATTAAATCCCATTACTCGCAAGTATGAAATATTTCACTTTGCAAAAATTCTTTTCTATTGAACCCCATGTTAGAAGGGTACTAATACGGTAAACAGTAACCTATTTTGTTATTACAAACATGCCTTCTATTGAACCTTGTATTAGGAAGTCACTAACACGGTAACTCGTATTTCCCCTTATTCCTTTCCATTCTGCGCCTTATACATTGCTTTACATATTACACTCCCCGGTGTCTCAAATAGAGTTATATAGTCGTCGAGGTAAGTATAAAATAATATACATAGACTCACATATGCAGCTTCATCTACAGTTATATTTATTTATGTTCAGAACTATTTACATACAAGTACAAATAGGAGCCATGGTAATTCTAACTATCCCCTCTCTCCCCTCAACGCACGGATTTACGATACGTACTCGGCGTAACCCCTTCCAACTCCTTGAAGATTTTAATAAAATATTTCGCCGTTCGATACCCTGATTGCTCTGCAATATCACCTATCGGCAAGCTCGTAGAGATAAGAAGCTCCTTCGCACGCTGCATACGCTGACGGGTCACATATTCACTGAACGTCAGATCCACCTGTTCTTTGAAAAGCACACTCAAATAACTAGGATTTAAATGAATATAATCAGCTAATTCCTTCAGCGTTAGCTCCTCCTGCAAATGGGTGTCGATGTAATGCATCGCCTCGCGAATGCGTTCACCTGCTGTCTGACTCTTTTCGTTTACCTGGACGAGCTTATCATCAACAACCTTCTCAATGATCGTCGCACGCGTCTGCTTCGCTTCCACACCAAGTGCAGCTTCCACGGCATCGATAAGTTCTGCTTTGCCGATCGGCTTGAGCAAATAATTGACTACTCCGAGCCGAATTGCCTCCTGAGCATAGGCAAATTCCGAGTACGCTGATATTAAAATGACAACAGGCGACTGCCCCTGTGCTCGAATCTGCTGTAGCATCGATAGCCCGGTCATTTCCGGCATTCGGATATCCGTCAGCAGCACATGCACTTGCTGCCGACTCACGATGCTGATGGCTTCCTCACCATTTTCAGCCATAATGATCTGATACTTCCCTTCACACCACTGATCCAGTACTTTTTTCAATCCCTGCCGTGTACGCGGCTCATCATCCACAATCAAAATTGTTTTGCTGTACATGCGATGCGTTGCCCCCTTTGATCCATCTCGCATTTTTATCCATGCCGCACTTCCACCATATGAAATGGAATTTCCAACATGATCCGTGTACCTGTGCCTGGCTGACTTTCAATATGAATACGTGAACCCTCCTGCTCTGGAAAATAAAGCTGTAGCCGCTGATACACATTGGATAGCGCAATCCCATTGCCACTTCCACTTCCACTTCCACTTCCACTTCCACTTCCACTTCCACTTCCACTTAATTCTGCGCTTGCTGCCTCTCCCTGTGAAGCATTTGTATAAGCGGAAAAGCCCCCACTTTTCATCGATCGCTGTATTCGCTCCAGTATCTCCGATGACATACCAGGTCCGTCATCCTGTACTACAATTTGCAATTGTCCCTGCTCAGTATGGGGCTCAGCCGTTATCGTAACCGTACTGTTCCCTTTCTTATTACCGGCACCATGCAAAATCGCATTTTCTACTAAAGGCTGAATGAGCAAACGGGGAATGCGTACCTGTAAAGCCTCGTCGGGTACTCGAACGCGATAATGCAATCGCTCACCAAAGCGCATTTTCATAATTTCCATATAATTATCGATATGCCGTAGCTCATCTCGTAGCAGCACCCATTCATCGTCGCTCTGCCGTGTAATCGTATATCGGAATAGATTAGACATCGCGACAACCTGTTCTGCCAGCTCCTCCTGATCCTTGTCCTCTAATGACCAGCGAAGCGCATCCAGTGCATTAAACAAAAAATGAGGATTAATCTGCGCCTGCAACGCCTTGAGTTCACTGCGATTGCGCGTAATCTCCTTCTCATATACCATTTTGATCAAATGATTCGTCTCTTTGACAAGCTGGTTATACGTGCTATTCAGTTCATTAATCTCATTCACGGTATTAATCTTGGGATTCAGTGTCATCGGTCCTGCAATCGCCTGCTGCATCGTATGAGTCAAACGTACAATCGGCTTTGTAATAAGGGTGGAGAGAAAATACGAACAGATAAAATAAATCACAATCCCAATTACCCCTGCATATACAATCCCGTTACGTAGCACATGAATACTTTCGTATAAAGCGCTTACAGGAGTTAAAATCAAAACCGTCCAACCTGTAATTGCCGATAATTGCCTTGCCATAATATATTGCTGTCCATCCAGCTCCACAATCGGCATCTGCTGTGGATGATCAACAATCTCTGTCAGCGACCCATTATAATTGGAGTTAATCGTCTCCATATCCTGCCCTAGCAAAATCGAATATTGATCCGCCGCACTTGCTAGCTGCTGATTGGCAAACTGAAAATAATAACGATACATACTAACGAGTAAATAACCGCCAGTCGTATAATGCTGTTCCATCAAATTCACCCGTCGAATCGCCAGAAAATAATTCTTATCTGTCGGATCATCGCCAATCCATACTAATCGCCCACCTGCCTGATCTGCCCGGGCAATCCATTCTTCCGTTATACGTCCTGTTGGACTCACTCCATCTAATGGCAAAATACGTTCCGACTGCTTCGTATACAGCTCAAACGAAGAGATCCCATCGGAATTCGCCTGAATCGTATTCACAACTCCTTTAAGTTCCTGCCGATCTTTGAACGATACCTCATTGTTATGATATCGACGTAGCAATACATTTTGCACATTCTCATTCGTTGTCACCAGCTTGGATACCATATTCACCTGTTCATATAACGACTCAAAACGTCCATTCGCCTCCACCGCTACATGCTGAATTTGATGCTCCGTATTCGCCTGTAACATCGACGAGATCGGTCGAAACGTCATCACACTCACAATCAGCAACACAATCACCATGACAAACAAAAACACAAACAACACCTGATTACGAAGCGTATTCCATTTTCTCAATACATGCAGCATGTCCATCGCCTTTCTATCGCCTTATACGCTATGATGATCTGCGCTTTACGCTATTCCATCTCTACTCGCTATTCCGTCTCTGCTTCTATTTCCTATCCTCTAGCATAACGCAGAGTACTCGATTATGTAATATACAATTAAAGGTAAGAATAGCAGAAAGTCTTACAATGGAACATATCTATCTTTGAATACGATAGATATTCAACTTTTCATACGCTTCCTGCTCCATCCTGTTTAAGCGAATATGTACTTTATTTTCTGTAGCCAAACAAACCTTTTAGAACACCAGTTGTGATAAAGGGAACCGTATCGGATAAAGTCACTCACATTTGCAAGTTTCATTGCAAATAGTAAGGTTCTAAATAGTAAAGTTCTAAATACTCAAAAGACGTAAAAAACAAAAAGATACCCTGCAATCTATATTCAATCGATATGTTACATAAAATCGAATAGCAACTCACAAAAAGCAAAACCCACAACACAACGCACATAACAAAAAACGTAACCTACACAACAAAAAAGACACGATCCAATATGGATCGTGTCTCTCTCTTTTGCTTGGCGACGTCCTACTCTCCCAGGACCCTGCGGTCCAAGTACCATTGGCGCTGGAGGGCTTAACGGTCGTGTTCGGGATGGGTACGTGTGGAACCCCTCCGCCATCATCACCAAACGTCTTGCTA
>JBCNLJ010000022.1:0-70194 GCA_039595515.1 Paenibacillus sp.
CCTCCTGATGCATTCCTGTACCAGGGCGGTTTCATCCACTGCGGGTTATTGTGATTTATTTCAAAATACCAGGAATAATAAAAGGGCGCGTCATCTCACTATCAAGCCTAAAAGCAGTATAATTCATCAAACGTAACACATATCACGCGCGCTTATTTTTATGAACAGCAACTTCCTTGCCTTCCAGCTCGGCAATGGCGGAGCGTAGATCAGGATAGTGGAAGGTGAAGCCGTGATCCAGTGATTTTTGTGGGATTACCCGTTGTCCTTGCAGCAGAATGACAGACATTTCACCAAGCACCGGTTTGATCGCAAACGAAGGCACATGGAACCAGTGTGGACGATGCATTACTTTGGCAAGGGTAGCGCCGAACTCAGCGTAACGGACAGGTCCTGGTGATGAGGCATTCACCGGTCCTTCCACCTGTTTATTTTGAATGCAGAAGTCGATCAGTCTGACCATATCGTCAATATGAATCCAGGATACCCATTGATGGCCGGAACCGATTTTTCCGCCAGCATACAGCTTGTATGGCAGGCTCATTAATGGGTAAGCACCGCCATCTTTTCCAAGTACCAGACTGATGCGCAGCTTGATCAGACGGACATCCTTGAGGCTATCTGCTACCGCTTCCCATTGCTCTGCTAAGCTGGATGGGAAATTCATAGTTCGTCGTTCGCTGCTTTCATCAAACGTTTCTTCATCAGATGTACCATAGATCGCCATCGCGCTCGCTTGCACAACGACTTCTGGCTTATGCTGCAGTTTTTCCAGCGCTTTCGATACAATGTTGACGGTACGCATACGTGACTCTACCAGATCCAGTTTTGTTTTAGTCGTCCAGCGTTGATTGAGCGATTCACCGGACAGATTCACAAGCGCATCGATTCCTTCGATTTTTTCCGGGCGCTGTTCCAAGTCGTCCCATGTAATATATTCGACGCGCTCTGCCGCAGACCGCTCGGGTGTCAGATGACGGGTGACGATGATCACCTCATGTCCTTCATTAAGCCAGTATGGAACAAGATGCTTACCAACAAAGCCTGTACCGCCACAAATTACAATTTTCATAGCAATTCCCCCTTGGTCAGATATTAGATATGGATAATGATGCAATGTACGAATTATGAAGTTGTACGCTGATCCATTGGATCGTCTAAGCATAATCGAATAGGATAAAGTATTTAGATCATACAAGAATAAAGTGTTGAAATTGCGTCAAAGTACGGATGGTAACCTGATATAGTAACGAGGCATTGCAATACGGATTCAGATAGATAAGATACATATTTCATACGAGAGCAATCGACAAAAGAGTGATGAAGTAATCAAAGGAAAAGTAGTAACTAAAAGAGCACTAGATGAACGAACACTAAATGAAAAACACTAAAACAACAGTAAATGAAAGAGCATTAAACGAAAGATCATCAGGTGAAAAATCACCAGTTGAAAGAATACTAAACGAACTATTCATATCCTGTATAGTCTATACATAAACTATAGTGTAGACATAAACTAAGCCAGGCACCCAGCCATTAACATTACCGCATAATTTCGTCCCATCCTGTTTTATAGAAAATCAAGATTGTACGATTATATAAATAGCGTATATAAATAGTACTGCCCAAAATGATCAGGCTGGAGAAGCCTGCATGCTGTGTAGAAATGTAGATAAAACGCGCTCTGCAATTGGAGAAGTTAAAACGTAACATGCCAAGCAGACACCACAACATGCTAAGCAGGTACTTAAATGCACATATTGTAACGTTTAAAGCATCCCCTAATCACATGCTATATGATGTATTACCCATGAATGGCATCTGCTGACCGTTTATCATCTTTATCATTTGTTCATGGGCGATTTGTAGCTTTCTCGAACTATTCACGTTAAAATAGGTGAGATTCAACTGGCGGTTTCATCCATGCTGCTGAGACGTTGTTGACATGCTGCATAGCGCCGCTAATGCGCAACCAGACTCTATATAGGTGTTAGAGTTATGCATGGAGTAGAGTCATGAGCATGCAAGAGTAACATGAAAAATCGTCAGTCATGAATGAAAAGGATTGCCAGTTACTAAAGGCAGGTAATCAGATAACAGAGTAGCTTTCACCAAGGAGGAAAAGAACGTGTTGAAAATTGGTTCTCATGTATCGTTTTCAAATAAAGGTCTGCTCAGTGCAGCCAATGAGGCAGATGAGTACGGATCAAGCTCATTTATGATCTATACTGGAGCGCCGCAAAATACGCGTCGTAAACCGATGGACACGATGTTTATCGAGGAAGGCAAAGCGAAAATGGATGCTATGGGCGTTGAAGAAATCGTGGTTCATGCTCCGTACATCATTAACCTTGGTTCTTATAAGGAACACACATACGAGCTGGCTGTAAACTTTTTGCAGGAAGAGATTCACCGTACTCATGAAATCGGTGTGCGTAATATCGTATTGCATCCGGGTGCGTTTACCGATATGGATGCTGAATACGGAATCAAACGGATTGCGTCTGGACTGGAGCAGGTACTGGCGGGTGTGCGCGAAACGGATGTGAATATTGCGCTGGAAACGATGGCTGGCAAAGGGACGGAAATCGGACGTAGCTTTGAAGAAATCGCTCGTATTATGGATCTTGTCCCGCACAACGAGCGTCTGACCGTATGCTTTGACACCTGTCACACTCATGATGCAGGCTATGATCTGGTCAACAATCTGGATAGCGTGCTGGAGGATTTTGATCGTATGGTTGGACTCGACCGTATTGCAGTCGTGCACGTCAATGACAGTAAAAATCCAGTTGGCGCTGGCAAAGACCGTCACACGCCAATCGGTTCCGGCTGGATTGGCTATGATGCGATTCAGCGCGTCGTACATCACGAAAAGCTGAAGGGTCGTCCTTTTATTCTGGAGACACCATGGATCGGTAAAGATGCAAAAAAACAGCATCCAATGTACGAAATCGAAATCGCTCTGCTGCGTGGTGATGTTGCCGGACGCTTTGGCAGTGAGTTTGTTGATGATGTAGGCAAGCTGCATCATTTCTTTGATGGAAAAGATGTTGATGCACGTACGTATGTGCTGGATACATGGGCGGTATTGAAAAACGATGCGAAGGCGCGTAAAGCAGACCCGCGTGAGCCGTTGGAGCGTCTGTATGATATGATAGCCGAAGAAGGACTGTTCACTGCACTACGCGAGGAGCAGATCAATGCCCGCCTGATCGCGTGGCTGGCAGGTAAACAAGCGCTGTAAGTACCTCTATTTTCTTAATGAATAGGATTACTAAATAGGTTCAATGATCCCGGTTAGCGCCGGGATTATTTTTTGCATGTTCTTTTTCGCTTTAATGCGGTATATTAGAATAGTCGATTTCTGGCTAACTGGCAAGAAATCTATTTACTTTGCGTGACATATCACATAGATTGTAATATAAGATAATTTGCCAAATCGGCTGATCTGTTAGAATGATATGCCATTGTATCGTTATTTAAGGAGGAAATGAATGTCTTATGGAAGTACATGTTAAACAAAATCGATCTGCACGCGAACCACAGGATAACCGTGCACGTATGCTCATCTCCTGTCCGGATGGACCAGGTATTGTAGCAGCCGTTTCTCAGTTTTTGTATGAGCACGGAGCGAATATTGTGCAATCGGATCAATATACGATGGACCCGGATGGCGGTATGTTTTTCATGCGTGTTGAATTCGATCTGCCACAATTGGCTGACAACCTGCAATCCCTGCAACAGAGCTTTGAAGGGATCGCTGGACGTTTCAAGATGACATGGACGATCAATCAGGTAAGCCGTAAAAAGCGTCTGGCGATCTTTGTTTCTAAAGAAGATCACTGTCTGGTAGAATTGCTCTGGCACTGGCAAGCAGGCGATCTAGATGCAGAAATCGCTATGGTTGTGAGCAACCACAACGATATGCGTAGCTATGTGGAATCATTTGGCATTCCATTCCATCATATTCCGGTTACTGCGGATACGAAGCAGGAAGCAGAGCGCCGTCAACTGGAAGTGATCGGCTCGGATATCGATGTGATCGTGCTGGCACGTTATATGCAGATTATTTCTCCATCGTTTATCGAGTATTATCGCAACCGTATCATCAACATTCACCATTCCTTCTTGCCAGCATTTGTTGGTGGTAAGCCGTATGCACAGGCATATGATCGTGGTGTGAAAATTATCGGTGCAACAGCGCACTATGTAACCGAAGAGCTGGATGGCGGTCCGATCATCGAGCAGGACGTACAGCGTGTAAGCCACAGTGATAATGTAAACGAATTGAAACGAATCGGTCGTACGATTGAGCGTGTTGTACTGGCTCGTGCCGTACAATGGCATGTAGAAGATCGGATTCTGGTTCATCAGAACAAGACGGTTGTATTTAACTGATTTTTCGAATCAATGATGTCAACGTATTGTTGATAATGTCTGCTAGATCGGCAATCCGTGTAGAAATGCCACTCTGTGCATACAGAGTGGCATTTATGCTGTAAACATCCGTCATGAACCTGCTATACATTTTAATATATGCACTCTAACAGACAGACCAATCCACGGCTACACAAAATATCCTTACTAATTTTACTATTATGTAATTTTATGTTAATATGTAAGCGGTATCAAAAATACATATCAAAGGAGAGTGTATCCATGAAATTTGTGAATGTAGCTTGGAAAATTGCAGTATCGTCTACTCTGGTCGTAGGAACATTGGCTTTCATCTCAGCTCCAGCTCCTGTTTCGGCTGCGCAGCCAACTTTGAGTGTACCCACTGCAAGCAAGTATGTAGAAGTTCGATTGCCAAACAATCCAGGACCAACTTATTACTATAATAAAGGAGGATATTCCGGTACTTTAAACTATATTGCACAGGATAGTAGCGGGTATATTTTCGGCGGCTATGTATTTTCAAACTAAACGGTTAGCTTAGTTTCATTTCGTTCAATATGTACGGAAAGTTCGTTCGAGATGTACTAAAAAAATATAGTAAATGTATTGCAGGTGTAATGATTGCAAATGTAAATATACCAAAGTGTGAATATACTCAAGTGTGAGTATATTCAAGAACGATGTAATAACAGCCTTCCATCCAACCGACGAGACGAAGTTAATCCTTCATCTGTCAGCGCGATGCAAAAGGCTGTTATTTTTTTATACGCTTAATGTGCTGTTAATACTGAAGTGATATTTTAGAGTGGCTGTACTAAACGATGGATAGTGGCGTTTGCTACTTACGCCATCGATCTGCGTATCTGCCATCTACCAACAATGCCAAGCACCAGTCCATACAACAGATGCCCGATCAACCAGTACATATAGGCGTGCCAATCATTGGTGGCCGGTACGCGATCAGACAGCATGGTCAGCGGGAAAAACAATAACGATGATGCTAAACCGAGTGCCAATCCTGCCAGCCACGGATGCTGCCAGCGTAGCATCCACCAGCGAAACACAACACCAAGGATCAGAGCAACGACAAGATGCAACGCAAATTCCAGCCACTCCGGCAGGCGTGGCGGCAGCAATGGAACAAAATCAATATTGAGCAATAAAGTATAAACGAGCGCTCCCGTTAGGGACTGAACCCATTTCAATACCAGTCCGAGCACGATGCCGCTGATCAATCCAGCCAGCAATCCCTGTCTGATTATCGTGCGCAAAATGCAGTCCTCCTCTTTTCGTATAGGGGATATTGGGTATAAATACAGTGGAACAAAATAACGATATGGTAAACTGTCGGAACTAGTGTTACAATGGACAAAGGGTTAATAAGTCAAATTGAAAGACTCAAGGGACATATTTCATTTGAGGCGTACTCAAACGGAATAGACGATCTTGTTTCAAATGAAATAAGAGCCGAGCACCTCGCTTTACCAAGAAGAATGAGGAGGATTAACATGACTGACAAGAAACAAGAGCAAGAACAAAGTATCTCCAAATCCGAAAACTCCAACGTGGATAATCTTTCGATTTCCACAATTCGTACGCTTTCTATTGATGCGATCGAGAAAGCTAATTCTGGACACCCTGGTATGCCAATGGGCTCCGCTCCAATGGGCTACCAATTGTTCGCTAAAACAATGACACACAATCCGGCTAATCCTACATGGGTAAACCGCGATCGTTTTGTACTGTCTGCAGGTCATGGCTCCATGCTATTGTACAGCCTGCTGCACCTGTCCGGCTACGGTCTGGAAATGGACGAAATCAAAAACTTCCGTCAATGGGGAAGTAAAACTCCAGGTCACCCTGAGTATGGTCACACTGCAGGTGTAGATGCAACAACTGGCCCACTTGGTCAAGGTGTAGCGATGGCAGTAGGTATGGCAATCGCTGAAGCACATCTGGCAGCTACTTATAATAAAGGCAATGCTAACGTAATCGACCACTTCACCTATGCAATCTGTGGTGATGGCGATATGATGGAAGGCGTAGCAAGTGAAGCTGCTTCCATGGCAGGCCACATGAAACTGGGCAAACTGATCATGCTGTACGATTCAAACGATATTACACTGGATGGTAAAGCAGGTCTGTCCTTCTCTGAAAATGTAGAAGATCGCTACAAAGCATACGGCTGGCAAGTACTGCGCGTAGAAGACGGTAATGATCTGCCTGCAATCGAAGCTGCCCTGGCAGAAGCGAAAGCAGACACTTCCCGCCCAACACTGATCGAAGTGAAAACAGTGATCGGTTATGGTAGCCCGAACAAACAAGGTATCGGCGGTCACGGCGGTACGCATGGTTCCCCACTTGGTTCCGCAGAAGCGAAGCTGACGAAGGAATTCTACCAGTGGACATACGAAGAAGATTTCTATGTACCAGAAGAAGTACGCGAGCACTTTGCAAAAGTAAAAACACGCGGCGTAGAAGCTAACAAAGCTTGGGACGACATGTTCGCTCAGTATAAAAAAGAAAATCCGGAACTGGCTGCTCAATTCGAGTCCGCATTCTCCGGTAACCTGGCTGATGGCTGGGATAAAGAACTGCCATTCTACAGCACAGAAGACAAAGCGGTATCGACACGCGTTGCTTCCGGTAATGCACTGAATGGTCTGATCAATGGTGTTCCTCAACTGGCAGGCGGTTCCGCTGACCTGGAGAGCTCCACAATGACTCACCTGAAAGGTCTGGACAACTTCACACCAGAAACTCGTGCTGGCCGTAACATTTACTTCGGCGTTCGCGAATTCGCAATGGCTGGTGCAATGAACGGTATTGCACTGCACGGCGGTATCAAAGTATTCGGCGGTACATTCTTCGTATTTACCGATTACCTGCGTCCGGCTGTACGTCTGGCTGCTCTGATGGGTCTGCCTGTAACGTATGTACTGACTCACGACAGTATCGCTGTTGGTGAAGATGGTCCTACGCACGAGCCGATCGAGCAACTGGCTTCCCTGCGTATCATTCCAGGTCTGACTACAATCCGTCCTGCGGATGGTAATGAGACTTCGGCTGCATGGGCACACGCTGTAGAAAACAAAGGCGGTCCAATCGCACTCGTACTGACTCGTCAAAACCTGCCAATCCTGCCAGGTACAACAGAAGGCGTACGCGAAAACATCAAAAAAGGTGCTTATGTGGTATCCGATGCAAAAGCGGGTCAACCCGTAGCACAACTGATTGCAACAGGTTCCGAAGTTCAACTGGCTGTTAAAGCACAGGAAGCTCTTGCTGCAGAAGGTATCGAAGTTCGCGTAATCAGCATGCCAAGCTGGGAGCTGTTCGAGAAACAGGATCAAGCATACAGAGATTCCGTACTGTTGCCTGATGTTAAGCCTCGTCTGGCAATCGAAATGGCACAAACATTCGGTTGGGAACGTTATGTGGGTGACAAAGGTGCAATCCTGGGTATCACTACCTTCGGTGCTTCCGCTCCTGGTGACCGCGTAATCGCTGAGTACGGCTTCACTGTAGACAACG
The DNA here is from genome assembly GCA_039595515.1 of Paenibacillus sp. Classification (GTDB taxonomy): domain Bacteria; phylum Bacillota; class Bacilli; order Paenibacillales; family Paenibacillaceae; genus Saccharibacillus. The sequence continues at coordinate 7,936 of JBCNLJ010000022.1, forward strand.
TTGTACAAAAAGTAAAAGGTCTGCTGTCCTAAGCTTTTTGGAGCACGCATAGAATGAATTGCTTACAAGGTGCAGAGGTGGCCAAGCGCCACCCTGCGCTTTTTTCTGATATACTTCGGAGCGATATGCGGAGAATTTCGACTTAATATAGTCGAAATGATTTTGCAAAAGTTGCGAAGGTAATGCCAATATACATGCAGGGAGCGGAATGACGAATGAGCCAATTCGAAAATGTGACGGTAATCAAGCAAGCAAATGTATATTATGATGGCAAGGTGACCAGCAGAACCGTGCTGTTGCCGGATGGAAACAAGGTGACGCTCGGTATTATGCTGCCAGGCTCCTACGAGTTTGGTACAGATCAACATGAAACGATGGAGATTCTGGCAGGCAAGCTGTCTGTACTGTTGCCAGGTAGCGAGGAATGGCTGCACATCGATGGTACAGCTACGTTTGAAGTGCCAGCGAATACACGCTTCAAGCTGGAGATCAGCACGGTTACCGACTACTGCTGCTCTTACTCCTAATTGATCTGTCCAGCCATAACATAAATCATTGGCTGCGGCTGAAGGACTGCATTATACTGTCGTTTGGATTAGCAGCGCTTGATAGAAGTTTGTCCTTTGCATCATGTTTCGGTTTTGGGAACCCGATCATCCGGGTAAACATATCGATGTGTGCTACGTTTGCCTGTGTTCCTACATCCAGAACAATTCCGCTCCGCTGGATACAGGCAACATATTTCCGTTGATGCTGGTATTCGTTTGGCGTCTGTTTGCTGATCATCTTGCACGTAATAAGATGGGAATGACAGCGAATATCAATGGAGGATGATGGGTTTTGCTTTTGTTCGATACAGGTCTGGCTACTGACTTGTACGTGCTCTAAGCACAGATGCGAGTACGTTGCAATACCGCAGGCACTTGCTTGCATTGCAACGTGCATCGCGTCATACTTAACATTGGGTTTGCCCCGTACAGCGAATACGAAAAAACCGATTGGCTGCCGGGGGTACGGTGCAGCGTGATGCTGCATACAGAATGTATCTATGGGAGGGTATTGAATTATGTCTAAAAAAGTGAAATTTGACTACAGCAAAGCTCTTTCTTTCGTTGCTCAACATGAAGTGGATTATTTTGCAGAGCCGATTCGTCTGGCGCATGAACAGCTTCATAACGGTACAGGCGCAGGTTCTGACTACCTGGGCTGGATCGATCTGCCGAACAGCTATGACAAGGACGAGTTTGCTCGTATTCAAAAAGCAGCAGCTAAAATTCAAAGCGATTCCGAAGTACTGATCGTTATCGGTATCGGCGGTTCTTACTTAGGTGCGCGCGCAGCGATTGAAATGCTGAGCCACTCCTTCTACAATGTACTGCCAAAAGACAAACGCAAAACACCAGAAATCTACTTCGCAGGTAACAACATCAGCTCCACATATGTGAACCACCTGCTGGAAGCAATCGAAGGTAAGGATTTCTCGGTTAACGTGATTTCCAAATCCGGTACAACAACAGAGCCGGCAATTGCATTCCGTATTTTCCGTGCAGAGCTGGAGAAAAAATACGGTAAAGAAGAAGCAAGAAAACGTATCTATGCGACAACTGACCGTGCAAAAGGTGCACTGAAAACACTGGCGGATGCAGAGGGCTACGAAAGCTTTATCATCCCTGATGATGTAGGTGGACGTTACTCCGTACTGACTCCTGTAGGTCTGCTGCCAATCGCTGCAGCGGGCATTAACATTCAGGAAATGATGGACGGCGCAGCAGCAGCAGCCAAAGAATACAGCAACCCAAATGTGGCTGAAAATGAAAGCTACCAGTACGCAGCGGTACGTAACGCACTGCATCGTAAAGGTAAAGCGATCGAAATCCTTGTCAACTACGAGCCATCCCTGCACTTCGTATCCGAATGGTGGAAACAGCTTTACGGCGAGAGCGAAGGTAAAGACTTCAAAGGCATCTTCCCGGCAGCCGTTGATTTCTCGACGGATCTGCACTCGATGGGTCAATTCATTCAGGATGGTAGCCGCAACATCTTCGAAACGGTCATTCAAGTCGAAGAAGTGGGCAGCCATATTACAATCGAAGAAGATCCGGAAGATCTGGATGGTCTGAACTTCCTGGCTGGTAAAACACTGGACTTCGTTAACAAAAAAGCATTCCAGGGTACATTGCTGGCACACACCGATGGACAGGTGCCTAACCTGATCGTTAACATTCCAGACCAAACGCCATATTCGTTCGGCTACCTCGTTTACTTCTTCGAGAAAGCTTGCGGCATCAGTGGCTACCTGTCTGGCGTGAACCCGTTTGACCAGGAAGGCGTCGAAGCTTACAAAAAGAACATGTTTGCTCTGCTGGGCAAACCGGGCTTTGAAAAGCAAAAAGCAGAGCTGGAAGCACGTCTTTCCGAATAATCGGATGAACGTTTGCTTGAATTTACGGAAGAAGCTTCTGTAAAGGTCTTTTCGACAGAGCTACTTTTGATGTAAAATAGGATAAACTTCACGAGGAAAGCAGTTCTCTGACCGGAGTGTCGGGGGGCTGCTTTCTTGATACCTAAATATGGTGTATGATATCTTTAGTAACTGGGGAGACATTCAGTACTGAGGCATTCATCTCGTGCAGGCATTCACTCATGAATATATACTAATACTTATTGTTTGTTCTGCCTCATATGATCGGCAAGAATGATCTTATACAAGGAAAGGAACATCATGACAACAGACAAGCCAGAACGCTACAAAACGATACAGGAAGCCGGCGACAAGGAAATTGTAATCAAAAAGTCGCGTTTTATCGGTCATTCCAAGCCAGTGGCAACCGAGGAAGAGGCGCTCGAATTTATCGAGAGCATCAAAAAGCAGCATTGGAACGCCACGCATAACTGCTCTGCCTATCTGATCGGCTCACGAGGAGAGATTCAGCGTCAGTCCGATGATGGTGAACCGAGCGGTACGGCGGGTAAGCCGATTTTGGAGGTGATCAAAAACCAGGGATTGCAGGATATCGTTATTGTGGTCACCCGTTATTTTGGCGGTATTATGCTGGGAGCAGGCGGACTGATTCGTGCGTATACGGACGGTGCGGTAGCTGCGATTGAAGCAGGCAAGGCAATCACCCGTGTGCTTCATCAGGAGGTACGGGTCGAAATTGATTATACATGGCTCGGCAAACTCGAAAATGAGCTGCGTAATCGTGACATTCGCATGGGGGAAACTGAATTTACGGACAGGGTTATTTTGAATTGTCTTCCGGTTGCAAGTGAATCGGATGCATTTGAAGCATGGATGACTGATCTTACCCAGGGACAATCCGTTATTACACGGGGAGAGCAGCGTTACTTTGCAGAGTGAACGATCTGTATGGAGGATTGAGCATACCGGAGAAGAAAAATCGATGACGTCATGTATCCGTCCATGGCAATAGTCTGAACTGAAGCTGGCAAACGGGGTATGTCATTTCAGAGGTGAGCATGGTGAAAACAATGCCGTAATTGCTGTCAGACGATAGGGAACGGATCATGCAAAATGCTTGCTTGAAGGGGAATCACACTATGGCGCGTAGAGCGGTTGAGCAGGAGTTATCAAGAGAGAGAATTTTAGAAGCCGCCAGGCATCTATTTGTGACAAAGGGATATCGGGCGATATCGATGCGAAGTATTGGACAGCATCTGGGCTACAGCCATGGTTCGCTTTATTATCATTTTAAAGAAAAAGCGGAATTGTTTTATGCGATTGTAATGGAGGACTTTGATCATCTGTGTCAATTGCTGAATCAGGTGAAGGATATGCCAGAGCAAGGCGAGACATGCAAGGTGGAGCGCCTGCTGCTGGAATTCATTCGCTTTGGACTGAATAATGCGCATCAGTATGAGATTATGTTTATGATTCGCGACGAAGAGCTGCTGAGCTACTGTCGTGCTGAACAAGCACGATGTTTTGAAGTGTTTGCTTCGATTGTGCGAGGCAATATGGATCTGAATGAGCATTCACTGGAAGCAATGCATACGGTGCCGCTCAGCTTATTTTTATCGATCCTCGGATTTATCTCGTATTACATTCAGGATCGAGTCACGTATGAGGAAGTCGAAGCTGCCGCCATCGCCCATGTCAAAACGCTGTGCCGGGTACTGTGAACGAGAAGGATAGAGTTCTCGTTATACGTAGCTTTATGCTTGATACTCGTTCAGGCATCCCGGTCAGTCACTTTCGTAAAATCTATAACGACAAAGGATGTAAGGAATGGATTCTGTGCGTCTGCACGCTTTAAGACTTTCCCCTGTCAAAACGTTGAATCCCTATAGCGGACAAGGGAGTCAGGGCAATGATAACTCTACCGATTACGGTAATCATCATAAAAGGCGGCTCACCTGATGCAACAGATCAGGAAGCCGCCTTTTTGTTATATACATCATGCATATCATTTGGTGTTGTATGGACGTAGGGTATCGTTTAACCTTCCATAATTTTCACTACATATTCGCGTGTACGCGGACCATCAAACTCGCAGAAATAGATACCCTGCCAGCGTCCCAGTAGCATACGTCCGCCTTCGATAATGACGGTCTGCGATGGTCCGGTTGTAATCGACTTCAGATGGGAAGCGGTATTGCCTTCCATATGACGGTATTTGGGATGCTCCCACGGATAGACCTCATCCAGACGCATTAACACATCATGCTTCACATCCGGATCGGCATTTTCATTAATCGCAATTCCTGCTGTCGTATGCGGACAATAAATAATAACAATGCCGCTTTGCACTCCACTGCGACTTACCAGCGCAGCAACATCTCTCGTAATATCTCTGACCTCATCACGCTTCTGAGTCGAAATTGTCATCGTTTCCAGCATCGTACTACCTCCTGATTAGCTTTTTGTCAGTCTGGTGCTTACATGCTCTAAAAATGCAGGTAGATCACACCAAATGACGATTTTTAGCCGTTATTCTGCTCTCCTATTACCCGATTTTGGCAAACTTTGAATACAGCTTCGGAAAAGCGACTGTTACTGATGCAGTTTCAGCCAGGCAAAACATAATTCCACGGTATGGTGACGAGTCCTGTAAAATCGCATTATTTCAGCGATATATCGACTATTTTTGCCTTAGAAAAGTCAAATTCATCGGCTAATTGATAGACTATTAATCATTTTGGCAAAAAGTCGACAGGAGATTGACGCAAATGTGACGATTTTGCTAAAGTATGGCTAAGATTTAAATCCAAGTATACAAATAGGGAATAAAGGTTAAAAGTTGTAGACAATGAAAAAGCTTGTGATTGAAAAGTATGTGAATGATGAAATGTGAAATCAATCTATGCAACTATCAATGGTCAACGGTAAAGGGGTTATGGCGTGAATAATACCTGGATTCGACACAAGGGCTGGACCTGGGGCTTTCGGACAACCGTATTGCTCTATTTTCTAATACTGATCGTGCTGCCGATTGCGGGCGTGTATGTGAATTCGCTATCGGATGGCTGGAGCGCATTTGTACAAAATATCGCTGACCCGATTGCATGGAAGGCTGTATTACTCACCTTGCAGCTCGCACTGGTCGCAACCATCATCAATGTAGCGATCGGCACGATGAGTGCGTGGGTGCTTGTACGTTATGACTTCCCCGGCAAATCGCTGCTGAACAGCATTGTCGATCTGCCGTTTGCGTTACCGACTGCGGTCGGCGGTCTGATGATCCTCGTGCTGCTTGGCCCGCATAGTGTAGTGGGACGAGCCGCTTCGGCGCTCGGGCTGGATCTCGTATTTCATCAGCCAGCGATTGTCGTAGCGATGGTGTTCGTTACGTTCCCATTCGTTATTCGCGCGATTCAGCCGCTGCTGGAGGAGCTGGATACGACAGCAGAAGAAGCATCGTATACGCTGGGTGCTTCGCGGGCATTAACCTTTTTTCGCGTGATCTTGCCGGCGATGATGCCGGGGATTTTGAGCGGAGCAATGCTTGCCTTTTCGCGGGCGCTGGCTGAGTTTGGTGCCGTCGTGCTGGTCGCTGGTAATATTCCGGGGCGGACGCTCACAGCATCGGTGTACATTTTTGGCGAAGTGGAGAGTGATAATGAAGCAGGAGCAGCGGCTGTATCGATTTTGCTGCTCACGTTATCGTTCCTCATTCTATGGCTCATTAATCTCGTGCAAACAAGGAGAGCGGACAAATGAAAAGATTATGGATTACGCTCACCTGGCTTGTATTCAGCATTCTGATCCTGATCCCGCTCGTTGTGCTGGCAACAGGTGCATTTGGTGAAGGAGCAGGCGGTTTTGTCAAAGCACTGACCCGACCGGAGGCGCTACATGCGCTTAAGATGACCGGCTCGATCGTACTTGTTGTTACGCTGCTGAATGGACTGTTTGGCATTATGATGGGCATCTACCTTGTCCGTGCCAACTGGCTTAGTCGCAGGCTGCGTCAATTGTTCAACAGTATTGTCGATCTGCCGTACGCGGTATCGCCGGTTATCGGTGGTCTGATGATCGTATTGCTGCTTGGACCGGATACGATTGTAGGAGCTTTTTTCGAACAGATTGGCTTTAAGGTCGTCTATGCATTTCCAGGGATGGTTATCGCTACGCTATTCGTTACGTTCCCGCTAATGGTGCGTGAGGTGATGCCCGTGCTGCAGGAGCTGGGAACCGATCAGGAGCAGGCAGCGTCTACGCTGGGTGCATATAGCTGGAGAACATTCTGGCAGGTCACCTGGCCATCGATTCGCTGGGCGGTCATTTACGGGACGATTTTGACGGTGGCGCGCTCACTGGGTGAGTTTGGTGCAGTGCTGGTCGTTTCCGGCAATATTATTAACAAAACGCAAACGGCGACCACACTCGTCTATCAGGATATGGAGAATTTCAATGTGACCGCAGCGAATGGCGTTGCGCTCGTGCTGGCTGTATTCTCGATTGCACTATTGCTGCTGATGGAACGCGCGAAGAAACGAAAGGAAGTGCATTGATATGCATATCGAAGTTCGTAACCTGGATAAGCATTTTGGTCAATTTCATGCGGTGAAGGATGTAAGCTTTTCGATTGAAAAAGGTCATCTGATCGGTTTGCTCGGTCCGAGTGGTGGCGGTAAAACATCCATTCTGCGCATGCTGGCAGGGCTGGAGACGCCGGATAGCGGTGATATCGTATTCCACGGTCAGCGCGTGAATAATTTGCCGCCACAGGAGCGAGAGATCGGCTTTGTGTTTCAGAACTATGCGCTATTTAAGCATATGACCGTCTTTGAAAATATTGCGTTTGGTTTGAAGGTAAAAAAGCTGAAAAAGCCAGCGATTCGTGAGCGTGTACAGGAGCTGGTGGAGCTGACCGGATTGTCCGGGTTTGAGCATCGTTATCCGCATCAGCTCTCCGGTGGTCAGCGTCAGCGGGTTGCCTTTGCCCGTGCGCTCGCCCCGGAGCCGCAGTTATTGCTGCTGGATGAGCCATTTGCCGCGATTGATGCAAAGATTCGGCAGGAGCTGCGCACATGGCTACGCGAGCTGATTGAACGTGTAGGTATCACCTCAATCTTTGTCACACATGATCAGGATGAAGCGATTGAGGTAGCGGATGAAATTATGATTATTAATGGCGGACGTGTCGAGCAGAAGGGCACACCATGGGACATTTACAAGCAGCCTTCCACACCGTTTGTCGCTTCCTTTATCGGGGAGTCGACCATCATTGAAGACGTGAGTCGATTAAAAGGCTTTGAAAATAGTTCCCGTGCTTCTCGTGCTCTGATTCGTCCAGAATATATTGAGATTGGTCATGCAGGTGAGTTTCGCTTATTATCTGCGACGGAAAAGGGTGTCGTGCGACATCTGCATTTTCGTGGTAGTCAGTGGATGGTTGAGGTTGAAGTCGGAACGAGCCGCTTGATTACGTATCGCTCGTTGGAGAAAGAAACGCTGGAGGTCGGCCAGGAAGTGCATGTGCTGGTACACCGTGCATATCTGTTTAACGATGAAGAAAGCTGGATTGCCGAAAATGCACTGAAGGCGGATAATGTGTCGATGTTCATTTAAGCTAGCCGATATAACGCTTGGATGCGAAATGTATATGAATTGCACCATAGATCGAATGGGCTGATTAGGAGGAGGAATCCGGCGTGAAAAGAAGAGGAACAGGCGCGCGTTGGAAAAGACATAGTATCGGCATGCTGGCAGTTGTATTCATGCTCACTGTGCTTCTATCCGGATGCGGGAGCAGCAACAGTGAACCGTCCGCATCGGCAGCGTCTGCCAATAGCGGTGATGTCACGCTGGTAATTGGCGCGTATAGTGTCGCAAAGGATGCGATTGGCGAGATTTTGCCAAAGTTTCAGGCTTACTGGAAGCAGAAGACCGGTCAAACCGTGACGTTTCAGGAGTCGTATGAAGCTTCAGGCACACAGGCACGGGCGATCGCCGGGGGCTTTGAAGCGGATGTGGCGATTCTGTCACTGGAGGGCGATATCGACAAGCTGGTCAAGGCTGGACTGGTACAGAAAGATTGGAAAAAGGCTGCACCGGACAATAGTATGATCACACGCTCCATCGTCGTACTCGGTACACGCAAAGGGAATCCGCTCGGTATTCATAGCTTTCAAGATTTGACGCGTCCGGGTGTAAAGGTGCTGTATCCGAATCCGAAAACATCGGGCGGTGCGCAATGGGACATTAACGCGATCTATGGCGCAGGACTGAAAGCATCCGAACGAACCGAAGGCAAAAAAGACCCGGCAGCCGCGAAAGCCTTTCTGGAGGCAGTGCATCAAAATATCGAATCGCTGGACAAAAGCGGACGCGCTTCGATGGCAGCTTTTGAATATGGGGTAGGCGATGTGATCGTCACATATGAGAATGAGCTGCTTGCACGGATGGCAAAGGGCGCAGCCTATGATCTCGTCGTACCGAACGATACGATACTGATCGAGAATCCAGCGGCTGTCGTTGATTCGTATGTCGACAAGCATGGCACACGCAAAGTGGCGGAAGCGTTCCTGCAATACTTGTATACACCGGAGGCACAGGAGATTTTTGCCCAGAATGGCTTTCGTCCAGTCGATCAGAAGGTGTTCAAGGAGCACGAGAAGCAGTACCCGACTCCATCAGGATTGTTTGACATTAACTATCTTGGTGGCTGGAGTGAGGTACGAAGCACACTGTATTCCAAGCGCGGAATCTGGTATCAGGTGCTCGCAGGCATTTAAATCGAATAGTCTGAGGAACGTATTTCATGATAGAGGTTCATAGTGTAGCTTCGCTGAGTGCTGTACCGAATGAACGGCGAATGAGTTTCGTTTGATGTACAGGCAGACAGGCAGAGATTCATGACATAGTGAAAAAGTAAGTAAGGGGAAATCGCTTCTGGTGACGTTCCCCTTTTTGCTGTGTCTATCGTTATGGCGCTAGTAAAGGATTGATCGGAGGAAGTTCGAATGAGCAGATATCGCAAATTTCAGGAAAATGGTATACTCTAAGATATAATCCTATGGATACAAATAACGATGGACCAATATAAATAGCCTGACTTTTTTATTCGCAATTACGGCTGCTTGCCAATCCGCATACTGTAATCATGACGAGCAAAGATGTTATCATCAGGCACAAGGAGAGAAGACGTAATGAACGGACGCATAGTGGACCGATTAACTTTTTTGGGTACCGGAGATGCGATGGGGGTTCCCCGCGTATATTGTGATTGTGAAGTATGCGAGGAAGCACGGAGCGGAGGCAGCAACCGCAGATTGCGTTCCTCGGTACTCATCGAAGGTAGTGGTGGCGATTTCCTGATGGATTGCGGTCCTGACTGGCGGTTACAAATGGAAATGATCAACCGCCGTGCCGATATTACGGACATTGTGATTACACATGCACATTTTGATCATATTGGTGGGCTACCGGAGTGGGCAGACGCCTGTCGCTGGCAAAAAAAGCAGGGACGGGTATTTGCACCGCAGGAAGTGCTTGATTTGATCATGCGTCAATTTCCATGGGTGAACAATCATCTGGAAATGATTGCGAATGACGATGGAATGATTTTGAGTGGCTGGAAGCTCACACCGTGGAAGGTGCATCACGGTCATAATGGCTATTCATATGCATATCGACTGGAAAAGCAAGATTTTAGCTGGGTGTATTGCCCGGATGCAATCGGTCTGACCGATGAGCAAAAGCGTCCGCTGGAGCGTCTGGATTTGCTCGTGCTGGGCACCAGCTTTGTGCATGAGCAGGCGGAGTATGAGTCGCGCTCTGTGTATGATATGCATGAAGCCGCAGCATTGCTTGAGGAAGTTTCACCGATCCAGACGATTTTCACGCATATGTCGCATGATGTGGATGTACGAGAAAGCCTGCCTTTACCGACAGGTGCTACACTTGCGCGTACAGGAATGACTGTGGATCTGGGGAATTATTCTGCTCTGCTGCACGAGGAATAATAGAAACAGGTCTAACATCATTCTGTAGTGTATTAGCCCACTTGCTATCCCATTTGATACCCAGCAAAGCCGAAGCAGAGGATTGATGCGCTTCGGTTTTGAACAGAGTGTTACAATACCCTATTCTTATATTCATGAAGTATTAAGCTACATAGTAATGGAATCATTTTGACATGAACCGGTATCCGAGGATGCCGGTTTCTTTGTGTTTTTCAGATGATTATTTGTATAAAATGTCTTAATTTTAGGTATTTCAGGTAGGATTATGTAGGATTGCGTAGTCCTGACTTAGGATTATTAAAAATGTCATTATTCCTTACAACATAATCCTAATAAATGGCTATTTTCTACATATGAAAGGAGGAGTAAGATGATAACCTTCCATGAAGTTAACAAATTTTATGGTGATTTTCAGGTGTTAACTGGAATCAATCTCCATGTTAAACCCGGCGAGGTGGTTGTTGTGCTTGGTCCTTCCGGTTCGGGTAAAAGTACGATGCTTCGCTGCATCAATCGATTGGAAGAAACGAGCAGCGGACAGCTTACCGTTAACGGCGTGCGTGTCGATGATCGTAAAACCGATCTGAACAAGCTGCGTCGCAACATCGGCATGGTGTTTCAGCATTTCAATCTGTATCCACACAAAAAGGTAATCGACAACATTACCCTTGCTCCCATCAAGGCACTCGGTGTGTCCAAGTCAGAAGCACACCAGACCGCCATGCATTACCTGGAAAAGGTCGGCATTGCCGATAAGGCACAATCCTATCCATCCCAGCTCTCCGGTGGACAGCAGCAGCGTGTAGCCATTGCACGCGGACTGGCAATGAAGCCACAAATTATGTTGTTTGACGAACCCACCTCCGCCCTTGACCCCGAAATGGTCGGCGAGGTCCTCGACGTGATGAAGACACTTGCTCGCGAAGGAATGACCATGGTCGTCGTTACACACGAAATGGGCTTCGCCCGCGAAGTTGCCGACCGCGTCGTATTCATGGATCAGGGCAAAATCATCGAAGAAGCACAACCAGAACAATTCTTCTCCGCCCCACGCGAAGAACGCGCACAGCTATTTTTAAGCCGATTGCTCAATCATTAGGAGCCACGTACCGTTGTTCATTTCAGTATACAGTCAATAAAGATAGCAACTTTGAACCGATACATTGCCTGCTTCCAATATGATGAAGGCTTTAGATGCTAGTTTCTAATGCATGCAATCATACAATGCATACCGATATTACTATCGTACAGGTTTTAAATCTTACATGAATTACGATCAAGTCATTACATGCTACATCAAAACTTGTGTGCAGGAAAATTTGTAAGTATGTAAAGCGCACTTCACTGCGGGAAGCAAATAAGGGAAATGGGCGACTTATAGTGTTAGCGATTTTCTAACACGGGGTTCAATAAAAAGGATTTTTGCGTAGCAAAATATCGCACTGCTTTTGAGCACGGGAATCTACCATTTCTCTTATTTTGTAGATTCCTGTGCGATACGGGAGCCCATTCCCTTATTCCTTCCCGGAGTGGTACATCTCCACCAATCAAAGTTTACTGTGATGCCAGCACTAAAGCACGCCGGCATCACAGTAAAGGTAAAGACAAAGGTCAAGTTACGACTCCACCCAACACCATATTCCAGACGAAAAGGGGAACTACAATGATGAACAAAAAGAAATTTTCATTGCTGCTCGTATGTATGATCGCACTGGTAACTGTCCTGGGAGCATGTAGCACGACAACTGCTCCGAGTGCAAGTAATGGAGCAAATGGTACAGATAGTGCCAGCTCACAGCTAGATCAGATTAAGCAACGCGGCAAGCTGATCGTCGGTGTTAAGTATGATACAAAGCTGTTCGGACTCAAAGACCCGGCGACAGGCGATGTAGAAGGCTTTGACGTGGATATGGCTCATGCGCTCGCGAAAAGCATTCTCGGTGACGAGAGCAAGGTTGAGCTGAAAGAAGTAACGTCCAAAACACGTATCCCGATGCTGAACAATGGCGACGTTGATATGGTTATCGCAACGATGACGATTACAGATGAGCGTAAAAAGGAAGTCGACTTCTCCGATGTGTACTTCCAGGCGGGTCAATCGCTGCTCGTGAAAAAGGGTAGCCCGATCAAAGGGATTGAGAGCGTAACTGCCGATACAACAATTGTGGCAGCTAAAGGCGCAACCTCGATCAAAAACATTGAAGCAAAAGTGCCGGGTGTAAAGGTGCTGGAATACGATAACTACCAGGATGCATTCAATGCGCTCAAAGCAGGTCAGGGCGATGCACTGACAACAGATGATGCGATTCTGTACGGTATGGCTGCACAGGACCCGAACTATGAAGTGGTAGGTCAACCATTTACGGATGAGCCTTACGGTATTGCTGTGAAAAAAGGTCAAACTGCACTCGTTGAAGCGATCAACAAAGGCCTGACTGATATGAAAGCAGATGGCTCTTACAATGAAATGTACAAAAAATGGATCGGCAAAGAGCCTGAGAGCAAATAAGCGACCGCTTTAGAGCCGAAGCCCCAGAGCGTCGGTTAACCGGTAAGGAAGAAAAGGTGGGCCAGTCGTGCCCATCTTTTTCATTAACGGAAATGCGAATAGATGATAAACAAGACCATGTACGCATTGTAGCAGGCGCATGAGCGTGCTCGATGCGATGATCCTAATATCAAATGATTGAGCATGGATGATGGCTTGAGGGAATAACTGCTGTAGCCGCTCCACATTCGTTAGCTGTGCAGCAATATGAAGCAATAAGTAAAGCTGAAGGAGGGACGCTGGATGATCGATTTCTCGATTCTAGTTGATTATTTCCCCTATTATCTGGAAGGTTTTCTGAATACCATTTTGGCGAGTGTACTGGCATTGATTGGTAGCTTTGTGCTGGGGGCGATTCTGGCGGTATTCCGAATTACCGGTGTGAAGCCACTGCAATGGCTCGGCACCGCTTATGTTGAGTTTGTCCGTAATATTCCGTTGTTGCTCATCGTATTCTTTTTCTGGTATGCATTGCCTACGTTTGGGATGCGTCTGGATGGATTTCAAGCGGGGACGGTTGGTTTGACTGTATATACGGCTGCTTTTATTGCAGAAGCGATTCGTGCGGGCATATTGTCTGTACCAAAAGGGCAAATGGAGGCGGCACGTTCATCAGGAATGACCTATGTACAGGCGATGATCCATGTTGTATTGCCACAGGCGATCAAGCTTGTTATTCCGCCACTAAGTAACCAGTTTATTAATCTGATCAAAAACTCCTCTGTTCTGACTGTAGTCGCGGGTCTGGATCTGATGTACTTTGCCGATAAGGTGAACGGTGATAGCTATGCAACGGTGAGTGCGTATGTGTTTGCGGGTCTGTTCTATCTGGTGCTGACCCTGCCGATGAGCTATGGCTCTCATGTGCTGGAGCGTCGACTGGCGAAAAGCTCGTAAGACGCTGCGCTGTTGCGATTCTAGGATTGTTCATTATATTGGATTCGTAGCGGTACATCACGATTAGCTACCGGATAGCTACAAGAAGGACGTAGAGAGAAGGAGGAGTATTATGGATTTTGCAGGAGCGTATTCAGCCGATAATTTGCGATTTCTGATGGAAGGTCTGAAAATGACCCTATACGTCGCTTTCTGGGCGATTCTATTTAGCTTTATGCTCGGCTGTATTATCGGAGTTATCCGTTATATGGGGGTGCCTGTATTATCACAGGTGCTGGCGGTTATTGTAGAAGTGCTGCGGAATTTGCCGCTGCTGCTCATTATCTTTTTTATACAATTTGCGATTCCGCAAATCTCGTTTTTTGGCTTACAGTTTAAGTTTACGATTCCGGCAGGGGCGATTATTGCGCTCACTCTGTTTGAAGCTGCAATGATCTCAGAGGTGGTACGTGCCGGTCTGAAGTCGATTCCAAAAGGACAGATCGAAGCAGCACGCTCATCAGGTCTCGGTTCGGTTCAGACGCTATGGCATATCGTACTGCCACAGGGCTTGCGTCGTATGGTGCCACCGCTTGTCAGTCAGTTTATTTCGCTACTCAAAGATACGTCGCTGGCAGTTATCGTTGCACTGGCGGAGCTGATGCACAATGCGCAAATTATTATCGGTCAGAGCCCGAACTATTCGATTCCGATTTTGTTACTTGTCGCCATGATCTATTTTGTTGTAAATTATACATTATCCCAGATCTCCAGACGTCTGGAGACTAAAACTGCCTGAGCACATATCGTCATGACCTCGTAACCGAATAGCGATCGCTATCATCAACAGCATGGCTCGCCATGCCGAGGTATATGGCATAAGGCCGGTTTCCGGAAGGAGGCCGGTTTTTGTTATATGGACAGGAGAGTTGTTAACGGAAGGGCATTGTATTTTTGCGATCAAAACCGCATGAGAGGGACATTTTATGGTAACATATAAACAATTTCAAAAATCGGCGAGTGTCGTGCTTTCTACATTCCGGAAGCCTGTCGCCCGCTTCCGCCGCAAGGAGGCTGAAGGGCGGATGCCTGCTCTCTTCAGAAACGAAAAAATACAGATGCTTGTTGTCGCGCTGGGCACGGCTGTTGCAGGAGAGTTTAAGATCAATCCGGTGCCTGGCGATCTGTTTCGCATCGGGCTGGGCGGCAGTGCTTTTTTGCTGTTTTTGTTGCTTATGTCCCGGCTTCCGTATATTCGTGCGGGATTGTATACGGCGGTGACGGTTATTGTTTTCCGGATGGTGCTTGATTATATATTTACACCGGAAAGCTTTGGCATGATGAGTAGCCTGCAGATACACACCTCCGCTGGATTGTATTATTTAACCTTTGCGGTCGGCATGTCGCTTATTCAAGGTCAGATTGAACGGATGCATCTGCTGTTACTTGGCGTGGTCGCGACCTGTATTGATTTTGGCTCCAACACCATAGAGATGGTATCGCGCTGGCTGCTCAACGGCTCGGATATTTCCAATCCGGCGACATGGGGCTATATTGCACTGGTTGCTGCCTTACGTGGATTTTTCGTAACCGGACTGTACAGCAGCATTGCGGTGAGTCAGATTCGCGCGTTATCGCAGGAGCAGAATAAGCGGATGGAGCAGATGCTGTCGGTGAATTCAGGGCTATATGGTGAAGTGTTTTATTTGCGCAAATCGATGGATACGATTGAGCGTGTAACGAGCAGCAGTTATCGATTATATATGGATTTAAAGCGCGCCGAGCTGAAGGAATTTAGCCAGAGACAGCTCGGTATTACCCAGGAAATACATGAGGTCAAAAAGGATTCACAGCGCATAGCAGCCGGACTGCTCAAGCTGTTTGATCAGGAAGCACAAACGATGCTGGCAATGTCCGAAATTATGGACTATGCGATTCGGGGGAACCGTAAATATGCGGTCATGCTGAAAAAGCAGGCAGTGATCAGCGCTTATCTGGACGATGACTTTATGACTTCGGATTATATTCCGCTGCTCACCCTGCTGAATAATCTGCTGGCAAATGCGATTGAAGCGCTTGGTCAGAGTGGCTCGATTGAGCTGCGAATTGAGCAGGAGGGGCGCTGGACAGTTATCACTGTATCGGATTCCGGTAAAGGCATACCTGCCAAAAATCGAGAGACGATCTTTGAGCCCGGATTTACAACTAAGTTTGGCGAGGGTGGCAGTGCAGCGACAGGCATCGGTTTGTCGCATGTACACGATATTATTTCTTCACTTGGTGGCACGATCAAGCTATATTCGGATGAGCAAAACGCGCCGTGGACGACGATTTTTCGCGTAAAGCTACCGACCGGAGCGTTAAAAAAGGGGGAGTAGTATGGGATTGACTTTTTGTATTGTGGACGATGATCCAGCAACACGAGCAATGCTGGAAAATATTATTCAAGAAAGCCGATTGGGCGAAGTCACCGGAACGGCACGCGGTGGCGAAGAAGGCACACGCATCATTATGGAGACGCGCCCGGATGTGGTGCTTATCGATTGGCTGATGCCCGATCAGGACGGTCTGGAAACGATCGTTCAGCTCAAGCGTCAGGGCTTTAATGGGAAATATGTGATGATCTCGCAGATTGAAAATCAGGAAATGGTCGGGGAAGCATACCAGTCGGGAATTGAATTTTTCATTCGTAAGCCGATTAATCGGATTGAAGTTGAATCTGTGCTGTCGCGTGTGAGTGAGCATGCGGAGATCCGGCAATATTTGAATGAACTCAAGTCGTCGTTATCCAAGTTAGATACGCTCAATCTGCTCTCAGCCGATCGTCAGACGACTACTTCGGTGAAGCCGCGCAGTGTAAGCGAGGTGATTCGCCCTATTTATATGAATCTTGGTATTGTGGGCGAAGCGGGCTGTAACGATATTACAGCGATTATGGAAATGCTGCTGGAGCACGGGCAAAGTGGTCCTTTTCCACCGCTTAAGCAGCTCTATGAAGGCGTGGCAGCAGCGTACAAAAGTACACCGCGCGAGATCGACAAGGAAGCGAAGGCAATCGAGCAGCGTATTCGTCGTACAGTAACGACCGCGCTAACGCATCTGGCGTCAATTGGTTTGACGGATTATGGCAATCCGAAGTTTGAGCATTATGCGCCGCTGTATTTTGATTTTGAGGATATTCGGGCGAAAATGAAAGAGATTGATGAAGAACGCGATGATGGTAAGAGCAAGGTGAGTATTAAGAAGTTTTTGCAGGTGCTTTATTTGGAAGCGTTGGATCAGATGCAAAATGCTTGAGCATTGTAATCGATGTAAAAGCGATTAGAAAACAATCTAACAGCAAGCACCAAAAGCGAGTATTAAAAAGCGAATATCAAACAATAAATATCAAAAAGCACCTTGCAGTGAGTATAGGATGATCTGGTCCTTTAATAAAGGGGATGATCCTATACTCGCTGGCAAGGTGCTTTTGTGTCTAGCTGGTGTTAAGGGCTCATGCTTGTTTTACCGAATCGTAAGGAGGCTATACTGGATTAAACCGAAGCTTCTTCCGGATTCAGGATGAACTTTTCGATCACTTCTTTGACGCCGTCTTCATTGTTGCTGGCTGTGATGTAGTTGGCGATGGCTTTGAGTGGCTCGATCGCATTCCCCATAGCAACGCCGAGGCCTGCGGCTTCGAGCATTTCGTGATCGTTCCAGGAATCGCCGACCGCGATCGTGTCTTTGAGGTCGCAGCCGAAGTGGTTCGCCAGGAATGCCAGTGCAGCGCCTTTGGTGCCTTCTTTATGCATGATTTCTAAAAATTCTGGCTTGGATTTGGTAATGTGTACGCCATCGCCGAGCAGTTCGCGCAAGATCGGTTGCAGCTCGTCGAGGAAGGCTGGATCGTCAATGATCAGCATTTTCGGTGTTGGCAGCTCCATCAGCTTGGCAAAATCAGGCTCGATATAGTACTGGGTACGGTTCAATGTTGTATAGTCGATCAGATGCTGATTCAGCTCGCGTGCATACAGCTTATCGTCGATGTACGTTTGCAGATGCAGATTGTGCTCGATGCAGTAATCGTGCAGTTTGCGTGCAGCTTCAACGGGAACGTAGCGCTCATACAGTACTTTTTCGTCCATCAGATTTTTTACAAGTGCACCTTGATAGGTGATGATCGGCACATTCAATCCAGTTTGACGAGCGATCGCTTGAGCGGATGCATAGGCGCGTCCGGTAGCGAGTGTTACCACTGTACCTTTTGCTACAGCTTGCTCCAGCGCTTGCTGGGTAGCGGGCGTAACTTCCTTGTCGTCATTGATCAGTGTATCGTCGATGTCAATCGCAATCAGTTTGTACATAATGGGTACTCTCCTTCTGTCCAATTGGTTTTATATCTATATTTAGGTGATTGAAGCTGTGACGGTGTAGCTTTAATCGGAGTGAATAGGTTCAGCAGTAAAAGAAAGCTGCATGACCTTCACTTTTAGTTCAGTCTTCCAGCAATACAAGCCCGATAAATTCATCCAGTTCGATATTGCCAAAATAATGCTTGATGTCGATACCGCTCATTGCCTCGCGTACGCTGATCTCCTCATAGCGCTTACCACGCAGACGATCCTCAATATCCGCCACATCGCCAATGCCGAAAAAGTCGCCATAGATTTTGATCTCTTGAATGTGACCGTCTTTAATATCCATGCGAATATCGATAATGCCGACCGGGAATTTGCGTGTGTGCTTGATATTCGATGCTGGCGATTGACCGTAGTTCCAATCCCAGTTGCGATAGCGCTCTGCCGAGATTTCGTGGATTTTGTTCCAGTCTGCTTCAGTCAGTACATATTGCGGCACATCTGCTGGCTCTACGCCGAAAATATGACGCAAAATCTCATCGCGGAACTGCTGCATCGTCAGCGGCTCTGTGAGGAATTCGGAAATATTGGCTACGCGGCTGCGTACGGATTTGGTGCTCTTGGATTTGAACTTTTCCGGGTTCACCTTGAGTGCAGATTGCACATTGTCCAGCTCCGAATCGAACATTAGCGTACCGTGGCTGAACATGCGTCCGCGCGTGGAGAATTGCGCATTACCGGAGATTTTACGCTCGCCTACCTGCAGGTCATTTCGTCCGGACAGATCGGCATCGACGCCAAGCTGCTGCAACGCTTCAACAACAGGCTGAGTGAATTTGCGGAAATTGTGGAACGACTGTCCGTCATCCTTCGTCAGGAAGCTAAAATTCAGATTACCGTGATCGTGATAAACAGCACCGCCGCCAGACAGACGACGTACAACATGAATATGATTGGCCTTTACATATTCGGAATTGATCTCTTCGATCGTATTTTGATGCTTGCCGATAATGATGGACGGCTCATTAATATAAAAGAGCAGGTAGCTGTCATCCATCGGCAGATGCTTGAGTACAAATTCTTCTATCGCCAGATTGATGGTCGGGTCGTTAATCCCCTGATTATCGATAAAGAGCATAGGACGTTCCTCCAGTATTATTTACCTTGTACAAAAAGTAAGATATTTTGCTTTCGCAAAAATCACTCTTTCATTGAACCCCGTGTTAGGAAATCGCTAACACTAGAAATGGAAGCATACAGGCGTAAGCCTTCTTACTTATTGTAAACGAAACTGCCTCTAAAACCAATTGAATGTTGCAAAATGACAATATCGAAAAGCAACATCAGTCAGCGGAAAATCCCATTTAAATCCATAATGTCGTTTTATAGGAAAAATGGAAGGGTAATAACAACTAACGCTTGCAAAAGGAGGCAAATCATCATGAATGATCAAGCACGAGAATTGCTGAAAAGTAAGCAGGAGAAGAATGAACACAATCAGGATATGAAGAAGTTTGTGGAAGGTAAGGATAATGCGGCCGATCTGGAACAGGGAGTGTCCGATCAAGGTCGTCAGCCTGACCAGCAAAATCGAATGAAGGATCAGGAGAACCGAATCACCTGATCGTAATCGTCAGTAAATGATGGATTGAATGAGCAGCCAATGAGTGAGTAGAGCGGATATAGCTTATTCGTTTGGTGGATATGGAGCAATGTTGATTTGGTTAAGATAAGGTAGAGCAGACACGATCTAGTTAAAGTACTACACATCCCATAACAGGCATTCTATAGAAAATAGAATCCCCTTCTGTTCAGCAGTGTATCGATCTCGTCTTATGAGGAGAACGATGCTGCTGGCGGAAGGGGATTTTCGTATGCAACATACATATACTGTAAATGCAATTGTAGCCACGTTTATTATGTCCTATAATCAGAGGGATTGTATTCGTGTTGACCGAATGTACTGAATCATGGCGGCTACGCCTCAAAACCAAAGGAGACTGTATGATGAACTTTAATTCTTCCCGATTACGCTGGCTATCCTCGCTTATTATGGCCGCGATGCTGTCTACGGTACTGGCTGCCTGTGCGCCAACGCAGCCAGCACCGACCACACAGCAGCCTGCGACAGAGAACGCAGAAACGAATACCAGCAATTCGACTACTTCTAATGAAGGCACGACTGCTGGCGAGCAGACAACGTATCCGCTGACGATCAAGGACGCAACAGGCTATGCGTTTACGTTTAAAGAGCAGCCTAAACGTATCGTCTCCATCTCGCCAGCCGAGACGGAAGCCTTGTTCGCGCTAGGACTGGATCAGCAAATTGTCGGTGTTTCCGAATACGACGATTATCCTGAGCAGGTCAAAACAAAGGCGCGTATCGGTGGTGTGAGCAAGCCGGATGTGGAGGCGGTTGTTGCACTTCGTCCGGATGTGGTGTTTACCGGCATTTCTTCCAGTGAAGCACTGGTCAAAGAGCTGCGTGCTGCCGGCATTCCAATCTTCAAAACGACACCGAAAACGATTGATGATGTGATGAGCAACATCGAACTGTATGGCAAAATTACGAATCGTCAGGCAGAAGCGAAGCAGGTAACCGATCATATGCGTGAGCAGGTGAAAAGTGTAACCGATGCAGTAGCCTCGCTCACACCAGAGCAGAAGAAAAAGGTATACATCGAATTCTCGCCAGGCTGGACGGTTGGCAAGGGGGAATTCATGGACGAGATGATCACCCTTGCTGGCGGCACGAATATTGCTGGCAATACGACGGGCTGGCATGAGATTAATGAGGAAGCAATCGTCGCTGCTGATCCCGACGTGATTCTGTATTCTAAAGAATCGATGGATACCAACACCAAGCAGACGCTGGATCAGATTATTCGTGCGCGTAGCGGCTGGAATAAGATCAAGGCGATTCAAAACAATCAATTGTTCGGATTGGATGATGATCTGGTGAGCCGTCCGGGCCCGCGTGTGACGGATGGTCTTGTTGAGATCGCTCATGCGATCTATCCGAATCTGTTCAAACAATGAGTCGCGCGCGCATATGGCCGTTGCTGCTCTTTCTGATTTTACTTGTCGTTAGTGTCGTGCTGAATACAGGTATTGGCTCCGTTTATATTCCGGGCGGTCAGATCACACGCATTTTGCTGCATCATATTCCAGGTATGCAGCGCTGGATCACCCCGGATTGGAGCGAGGCAGCAGAGCAGATTATGCTGAATATTCGTTTGCCGCGCGTGCTGCTGGCATTGCTTGTCGGAGCAGCACTCGGTCTGGCAGGAGCGGCTTTTCAAGGAGTGCTGCGCAATCCGCTGGCTGACCCGTTTACACTCGGTGTATCGTCCGGTTCCTCCGTTGGAGCGGCAGTGCTCATTTTTACTGGCTATCAATATTCATTATTCGGCGGCTGGACATTGCCGCTAATTGCTTTTGTCAGCGGCGCGATTACATTATATGTCGTGCTGGCGCTGGCACGAGAGCAGGGTCGCATTCCGACAGGCAGTTTAATTTTGTCAGGCGTGGTCATGCAGTCATTTCTTGGAGCGATTGTATCGTTTCTGGCATCGATGTCGGAGGGCAGTGTGAATGAGATTATTTTCTGGACGATGGGTAGCCTGAGCCTGCGCGGCTGGCCGTATGTGCTGGCTATGCTGCCTTATGTCATTGTCGGTCTGGTGCTGCTCTGGAGTCAGGCGCGTGCGATGAATGTTCTATCGCTGGGCGAGCGGGAAGCGGCACATCTGGGTGTGAATGTGGATCGAACGAAGACGGTTGTACTCATTATCGCTACGCTCATTACAGCCGCTGCGGTATCAGTATCAGGTGTCGTTGCCTTTGTCGGTCTGGTCGTTCCGCATATGATTCGCTTGCTGCTGGGACCGGATTATCGGCTATTAATCCCATTGTCAGCAATCGGCGGAGGTATCTTTCTCATGTGGGCAGATACGGCGGCACGTACAGTGCTGGCACCAACGGAAATCCCGCTTGGTGTCGTGACGGCTTTTGTCGGGGCACCATTCTTTGCGTATTTGCTGCATCGCAGTAAAAAGAAGCAGCCGGATATGATGTGATAGAGCGAAACGAATATACAAATACGTTAAATACGTTGGAGGTGGACCTATGCTGCCCGGCTGGAAAAAACGAAGATCATTGCAATCCGCTTGGCCGACCCAGTCGCCTGCATCTGCTGGTGTGAATAGTCCTCTCCTCCAGCTAAAAGGTATCGCCAAAAGCTACGGCGAACGGACAGTGCTTCATAAGATCGACTGGTCAGTACAGCCGGGAGAATGCTGGGGCATCGTCGGTCCAAATGGCAGTGGCAAAACGACTCTATTGCAGTTGTTAGCGGGCACCGAGCAGGCAGAGCACGGAGAGTTGTTGCTGCAACATCGCCCGCTGCACCAGTACAGTCGCCGTGAGCTGGCACAGCATACCGCTGTGCTTGGACAGGAGGGACTGGCACCACTCCATTATCCGGTCAAGGAAGTGCTGGCGATGGGACGCTATCCATACCAGAACTGGCTCGGTCATGATCAACTGGAAACCGCCGATCAATTACTGGAAGACATCATGGAGCGCCTTGATCTAAAGGAACTCGCCGATCGCCCACTGGATCAGCTTAGCGGCGGACAGCGACAACGGGTAGCATTTGGCAAAGTAATGGCACAGCAACCCAAGCTGCTCCTACTCGATGAACCGACAACCTATCTGGATATCTCCTATCAGGTACATTTTATGGAATGGCTGGACACATGGCGTAGAGAAACAGGCATTACCGTCATCGCCGTACTGCACGATCTGAACCTGGCCGCCCGTTACTGCGACCGCTTGCTAGCACTACAGGACGGACAAATCATGATGCAGGGCACCCCAGAACAGCTAATGGACGAATCCGTACTAAAACAACTATTCCGAATCCGCCCTGCAATCGTACGCCATCCCGATATCGATGTACCCCAGCTATTGCTAAAACGGCGATAAGGCACTTGTTCGCATGGATCATGCTTGAATTATTTAGACAGTTGAACTCAATAGGGACTGCTCTCATTAGAGCATACAGATTGGATTTTTATAAAGACAGTTCTTGTCAGTATATGCGGTTTGTATTTCTGTAAAAGCTACTCCTATCGTAATATGCAGATCACGCATCGCTCGATCACTGCCTGAATCGCGAATAACCAAGTGTACAAAGATTAAGGTATATGCTGCATATAAACTAAAGACGCCGACTTCTTGCTTTTGGCAGAAGTCGGCGTTTTTAAGTTATACGTTTTAATATATGTTGTAGTTATAAGATGATCAGGCTTAGGCAAACTCGTATGGAATAAGCTGCACAGAACGGAGGGAAGGAAATAAGGGGAAAGGGCGACTTACCGTATTAGCGATTTTCTAACACGGGGCTCAATGAAAAGTGATTTTTGCAAAAGCAAAATATCTTACCTCTTCCGAGCACGGGAATCTACAACTTTCTCCTACCCCGTAGATTCCTGTGCGATACGGGAGCCTGTCCCCTTATTCCTTCCCGCAGTGGTGTAACTTCTCCCACATCCCACACCTAAGTTAGCAATCCCAGCTAGCGAGCATTTATTTCAGCGTAAACTTACTAACCGCCGCCTGCAACGAGCGAGCCTGTTCGTTCAGCTCTTCCATAATAGCAGCATAAGCAAACATCTCCGACGATTGACGATCCGTATTTTTGGCAATGCCCTGAATGTTATCCAGTGCCTTCTGCGTAATCTCAGCCGTTTCATCCACAGATGCACTCACTTCTTCAGAACCAGCAGAGATTTGCTGTGTTGCAGCCGAAGCGGATTGTACTGTCATATTTACCTGTTGTACCAGCTCCACGAGCTGATCAAAGGATTGACCTGCCTGCTGAACGAGCTGCGCACCGGATTGTACTTCCTCGCTAACACGATTCATCGATTCTGTCGACTTGAGCGATTCCTCACGAATCGATTGCAGTGCGGATTCGATCTGCTGTGCAGCGCCGCGTGATTGATCTGCCAGATTACGAACTTCAGCCGCGACGACGGCGAAGCCTCGTCCATGCTCGCCTGCACGAGCCGCCTCGATGGAGGCATTGAGCGATAGCATCTGAATCTGTTTGGTGATCTCACCGATGGATAGTAGAATCTGGCTAATCGCTTCAGAGCGATTGATGAGCATTTGTACCGATTCGCGTGTATCCGTTACAACCATTTCGACCGAATTCA
Source organism: Paenibacillus sp. (assembly GCA_039595515.1). Taxonomy (GTDB): domain Bacteria; phylum Bacillota; class Bacilli; order Paenibacillales; family Paenibacillaceae; genus Saccharibacillus. The sequence goes on from JBCNLJ010000022.1 coordinate 32,355, forward strand.
TTTGCTGAATCGCATTTTGTGCCATACCGTTACCGGATACAGCATGCTCGGATGCCTGACCCAGTTGATCGGAAATGTCAGCAGTAGAAGATGCGATATGCTGAATCCCATTCGTGATTTCTTCCATCGCGCGCGCATTTTCCGTAGAGGAAGTGGCGATCATCGTACTACCATCCTTGATGGTTGTGATGGAGTGGACGGACTCATCAACCATGCCCTGCATTTTGGTGATGCGTTTGCTAAGTGCTTCAGTACCAAACAGAACCTTATCCGAGCTCTCGATCACATGATTGACCATCATTCGCAAATTTTCCGTCATCAGACGGAAGCCACGAGCTAGCTGCGCGATCTCATCGCTGCCTGTCATTTTAATATCCTGTTGCAGATTCCCCTCGGCAACAAGGCGTGTATGACGAACCAGACGAGCAAGCGGCAAGGTGATTTTACGGCTAAAGCGATAAGCAACAAACAGACATACAATGACCGAAGCGATAGCGACGATCAGTGTGGTCAGGATCAGATTCGTTGTAATTTTACCAACAAAGCTTGCATCCATACTTGCAGCGACCAGAACGGAGCTGCCCGGAATGCGATAATAGTACGTCACATGAGCGCCATTTTCGGTAGAGTACAGGTCAGTGAGCAATTTACCTTTGTCCATAGCGGTATTGATATTATCGCTTAGCGCTACTTCTTGACCGTCTTTAAAATTCTTGGATTTGTTAGACGTTGCCGCAACGACAGCCTTGTCTTTATCAATACGGAGCACATACAGATTATCAAGCTCATACGCATTTAACTGATCGTTAAGATAGCTTTCCAGCTTCATAATTTCTCCGCTATTGCCCTGTGCGGCTTGCATAACCTGAGTACTATCGATTCCTTTTAAAATTCCATCCATCGCGATGCTAAGTACCTGACGGAATTGAGGAACTACATTATTATTGACCACTCCCCGGGTCATAAAATAAAAGAATGTACTCATCACAAGACAGACAACAATAATAAGCAGAGCAAAAGTAACCATGATCTTACGGCTAATCGATTGATTCATTCGAAACATACATAATCCCCTTCCTGTACTTGACACGATGCGAGATCTAAGATGTAAATAGGCCATTTCATCCTGTCTTTCATTCAAACACAGTTTACATACGTGAAAATAAGTGACGTGAGCAGTTAAATAAAATGTCTTCCCCGATATCTAATGAAACAAAAGCCCATCATGGCGACTTTAGGCTCTTTTTGTCAATAAAACATCCGACTCCCTTCGAGCTTCCGGAAACATATAATCTGTTAGTAGCAGTAAATATGTAAAACCAGGCTTTATACATGCTTAACGAACTAAGCAAAAAGGCTTAAATGATTATCTATATTATATCAATTGACCGTTGTTTGAATAGTTCTTTAATCGGATAAATTGTTAAAATCTCAAAAAAATTTGAAAAATAACAACATTTTTGTGAAAAAAACCTGGATAATTAACATATAGCTAACATCGATATTTTACCCGGCATTTTATAGGTCACCTGATAGAAGCACCTGTAAAATAAAAGAACAATTAAAATGAAAGCACAGATACAGTGAATAAAGTTACTTTATTTTACAATATGGAATAGTATGGGAATCTTTATTGGGGTTGATTTTGACAGCAAAGCAGGATAGTTCGACACAAATTGGACTTGTGGAGTCTTTCTACCTGTGATAAAGTAAAACAGTTTTCAGCAGGTTTCGCGGTTCGTAACCATCCCGCGTTATCAAAACTAGGGGGAAATTCGATTGTTTAACCTATGGTGGGGTATCTTATTCGTACTTGTTACGTATACATTATTTGTATTAAGTTATCGATTGTTTGGAATTAAAGGCATCTATGGCTGGATTGCGATTGCAGCGATTCTGGCGAATATTCAGGTGATCAAAACGATTGAGCTGGTCGGTGTCGTCACCACGCTCGGAAATACGTTATACGTCAGTATGTATCTGGCAAGCGATTTGCTCAATGAACGGTTTGGACCACAGGTTGCTCGCCGTGCGGTGTGGTTTGGATTTTTGACGTTGATTGTTACAACAATTGTGATGCAGATGGCGCTGCAATTCGAGGTTGCGCCGGGCGTGGATATTTCGGCAGACGCGCAAAGCGCACTGGAGCTTATTTTCGGACAGGTATCCATTCTGCTTATTGCGAGCCTGACGGCATATCTGGTCAGTCAGCTACTCGATGTACGTCTGTATCGCTGGCTGCGTCGTTCGTTTCCTAAGCCAGAGCAGCTCTGGATTCGCAATAATGGCAGTACGATGATCAGCTCGTTTGTAGATACGCTGATCTTCTGTACAATTGCGTTTCTCGGTATATACGAATGGACGGTCTGGCTGCAAATTCTGTTTACGACCTATATTTTGAAGTTTATTTTGACCGCTGCGGGTACGCCATTCCTGTACTGGGCGCGTACGTTTAAAGTTCCAGCGGAGGATCAGCCATTACTGCTGCGTCACGGCTCTGCCCATAGTGAAGCAGAGCGGGAATGGACTTGATGTGTTGATCGTTCTATAGCTAGACCAAGCATTGGGATCGTATTCGTTGCCATTCAAACATGTGCTTGTACCGAAATCAAATAGAGTCATGCGCACAGCAACATACGAATCTCAATATACGGCCTGACGAGCCAGTCTAAACATAAAACCACGCAATCGATATGCAGCCTGTGCATAGATTACGTGGTTTTTTTGCGTTCTAGCTATGAAGCTGCGTGTTCACCTGAAGTATAGCTACAACGTACAGGTTACAAGCTACAGAGTACAGGAGCAGCGACTGATACACAGAACGACTGGCTGATCTTCAGCAAGAGTTTAACCAATAACGGTCAGCTCTTTCGGGAACGAAGACAGCACATCAACGCCCTGTTCAGTAACAATTACGTCATCTTCAATCCGTACGCCGCAGTGACCCGGAATATAAATGCCCGGCTCTACGGTGAACAGTACGCCGGATTCCAGCACGTTCTCATTGCCGCCATGTACAGACGGATATTCGTGCGTATCCATGCCAAGTCCATGTCCGAGACGGTGGATAAAGCGCGGGCCATAGCCTGCCTCTGTAATCACGTCACGCGCCGCTTTATCGATCGATGCAAAGGTTACACCCGGACGGGTCGCCTGAATAGCCGCTTCATTCGCAGCTAGCACTGTGTGATATACACGCGATGTCTCTTCATCGATATCACCGATAGCAAACGTACGTGTAATATCCGAAGCATAGCCATTATAAAATAAACCCAGATCGAACATAACAAGCTCTCCGGATTGCAGCTTGCGATTGCCAGGCACACCGTGTGGCAATGCTGTGTTCGGACCGGACAATACCATCGTATCAAAGGCTGGCTTTTCCGCACCGACCTTTTTCATCTGGTATTCCAGCTCGGCAACAAGATCAAGCTCTGTCATCCCTGTTTTCACACTGGAAATTCCCCGGCGTAGCACTTCCTCGATCTTTTGGATCGATAGACGCATACGCTCGACCTCATCCGGTGATTTGCGTGAACGCATACTGTTCAGCATGCTTGTTGTATCATGGTAGGCTTCCGCTTGCAGCACCTCAGCAAGCTGCTCAAACCGTGCTACCGATAAATGCTCCTTCTCCACGCCCAGCTTGCCGACTTTACCGCCGATGCATTGTTGCAGGCGAACATACGGATTGTCTGTGTCCAGATGCGTTTCGATGCGTTGTATGCTGGATGTGCTGCGCGCCTTATCCTCATCGAGTGCAGGCAGCAAAATAAAAGGCTCATTGCCTTCTGGAATGAACAAGCCCAGAAAACGTTCATGCGGATCACTGGCGAAGCCGCTAAGATAGTATACATGCTTCGGATCGGTAATTAGCAGGCTGTCCAGCCCGGCTTGTTTCATCAATCCACGAAGTGTGGCGATTCTGTCGTCCATAAGTTACAGCTCCTTGTCGTTATAAAATAATCCTCATACAAAAAATACCCGTATGAAGTCCTTATGCTCACTTTGTCTATTGTAGCGGTTAATGTGGCTCAGGAAAAGTCAGTCGGTCATGAGGGACAGATAGGAGCAGCATACCAACATGTGGAGTAGCAGGTATTTCAAGCGACATATCGATGGATTCAGAAGGAGATACGGCGTTCGTTCTCGAACATAGTACAGGTGCGTTTTAGCGTACAGCTATGTATTTTGAAGAAAATGAAGCATGGTTGCAAAAGGAGGCAAGGAAGGCTCGTGCTCAAGCTAGTACCGGAAAAAGTAGACTTTTACATATCGACCACCGATCTGATGGCAAGCTATAAGGAATCAGGTGGCGTCACAATTCGATTGGATGTGCAGACGAGAGAGGATTGGCAGCAGGAGCAATATCGTGAGCTGGAGCTGATCTTCCAGCCTGTTGCCGAGCTACGTTGTATAACAATGAATTTATTTGAGCATGTAGAGTATGTGATCGAGCTGGCGGAAGGAGCAGATGAGACGGATGCATTTTGGCAGCAGCACGGCTATCATCCTGATCCGGGAATCTATGAAGTAGAGGCATCTGAGTGGCTGGTGCAAAAGCAGTCGCAATACGATCCGAGAGGACGACTTCAATTGAAGCATTATGTGATTGCAGGTTATGACAGTCATATCGAAATGCTTGCTTCCGGCTATCAATACCAAATGGTAGAAGCATAATAAAGCAGAGCGGATGCTGGGAGGCTGTCTAGCCGTTGTCATAGCTTATCGTCGTACCTTGTAGAAGCTTGATCATAAAAAGCCGCTCCTTCCTATTTAGTAGGAAGGAGCGGCTTAGATGAAGCAGATGATCTACCCGGCTATTATGCTGTAGCGGACAGCTAGAACCAGAAGGGTAGAAGCTGTCCCTTGCAAATAAGATACTGTACAGTCGATCTACATGGGACTCATTTTTAACCGTGAGCCGCCGTTAGCGCAGACTGAATTTCCTTCATTTGCTCCAGATGGCGCTGTTCGTGCAGTCCGATAAACTCGACCCATTCCTCCAGCGTCATTGATCCAAATACAGGATGATTCATCGTCTTCTGCTGCATTTGCTGTGGATCAGCAGTTTGCAGTAATTCCTCCAGATGTGAACGGGAGCGCGATAGACGTGTATGCAGCTCCTGACGCGTCATATGCTTATCCGCAGGCACAAGACCAGCGGGCGCTTCGATTCGGCGCGAGCGATCCGGCGTAAGACGGAAGGATGGAGCATCGCTGTGTTGAGACAGAGGTGGCGGTGTAGGTTCATTTTGCTGTAGGACAGAACCCATACGCGCTGTAATGGCTGTTTCCATCAAATAAAGATGCTCCAGCACCTGTGCCATGCTCCATTGCCCAGCACGGGCGTGTTCGTTTAACAACGGTTCGTTCTGCGAATCCATGAAATCACAAATATGCTGACGTATCGTAACGGTATGTGGATGAATCATAACAAAACCTCCTTAAATGGTGGTTTGCCTGCTATAGGCGCGATACTGTGCATCGAAGCCCAAAGCGGTTATAATTGCAGAGTACCCCGCTAAGGTTCCGTTTGAAACGAAAGCAGGTTGAACTGCTCCTATACCAAATTATACACTACTTTGGAGCAAGACAGCTATGCGCGACGTCTTGATGACGACGGGGTGATACATAAAATACCGGCTTACGCTTCGTTCATAATGTCGTAAAACAGGGTAATAAGGAGCAGCATACCGATTTAGTTTGAAAAAGGGAAGGAGCTTGATGAGACAATGACATCCATGCAACCGGGTCAACCGGACCCACAACAACAACGCGAAATGGAAGAGGATTATGGCTATGCTCCCATTTATACGGTGCAATTATTATATAAAGAAAAGCCGGTAATTGATCGCGAGGCACTATATGCCAAAATTATTGAATATACGGGCCCTGTGCGCACATCAGAGGATCTAGCTGAAGATGCAGAGGAAACGCTTGCAGTATGGGAAGCGCGTAGCGAAGCCGGGCATGAGGAAGATGAGGATCACTACCATTTCTTCCATTTGAATCATACATTGAACTATCAGGAGGGCCCAATGCCGGTACAAACGGTATTGATGCCAGTTAACGATACACCGACTATTGATATGTACGAGTCTGCGATTCAGCAGTCCTGGCATTGGGCAGAAGCGGCAGCTACGGTCGAAGCGTGCAATCATGAATATATGCTGACTGATATGATGGCACGAGGCATGCCGCCGCAGCGCAGATTACCGCTTTTCAATAATGTGCTGCGAGCGATTCTGGAAGTGGCTCCATGTGATGCGGTGTATTACAAAGCAAGCGATAAGCTTGTATCCGCAGCCGAGCTGCTGCAGGCGCTTCAGCAGGAACAGCAATTGTATGGTGCGCTGAATATTCGTTTATATCAGATTCCGGGTGAAGGCGAGCGTAAGGAAATGGTGATGGATAGCTGCGGACTGGCGGCGCTTGGCATACCGGATGTTCAGTGTCATTTCTACGATATGGAGCCGGGCGAAGTCGCACAATTTCTCATGAACGTAGCGGACTATGTTTATCATCAAGGGGATATTATCGCTGATGGGGAAACGATCGGACTGCATGAAAATCAACGCTGGCGGGTTGAGCACCAGTATGCACTCGTGATGCCGCGTCGTGTTGTGCTTGATCTCGACCCGGGTGAGCCGTACTATGCCGGTCATCATCAATCTAGCCCGACCAGCAGTGGACAGGATCAGGTCGAGTAATGGAATATTATAAGCTGCGCTTTGAGGAAAGCAAGGAGAACTATTACTTTGAGGTTGACGATGAGCGCACCGTATTGCGTCAGGTGATAGAGGATGAAGAACACTGGATCGTGTCCTGCCGTCCCGATGAGGAGCTGCACTTTTGCCTGTTTGATCAGGTGTTTGATCAAAGTATGGACGATGCAGAGGGGCGAGACATTACCCGCGAGCAGTTTGAAGAAGCATGGACAGCAGCAACCCGCCCATATCGCAAAGCATGGGAGCATATTAAACAGCGCTTCACTCCTGGAGATCAGGTGGCTGGTATCGTAGAGGTGTTCTATCCGCAGGGCACCATTCTCAGCTTACCCAGCGATGCGTACGGTATTCTGGACGACCGTGAATGCAATGGCTCATCCGTAGCCGAGTCACGCGCACCGGGTTATATGCTCAAAGCCTATGTGATCGGCTGGGATGAGGTCAATATGTGGCTCAAGCTGTCCTGCACGAAGCCAAGTTGAACGGATAAAGGAGAATCGGCATGCTACATGCAGTGATCACTTCATTACAATCGAAGCTGAAGCAACAACAGCTATTGCCAGCAAGCCTGTGGGAACAGCTCGATGAGTCAGCCTATCTCGACTACCGCGACGGCGCTGACTTCGACACCGCCTGGATTGAGGCGTATCAAAAGCTGCGCCGCGAAGGACTAACGCCAGCCGAGCAAGACCAGATCCAGGAATGGAGCCGCCTTGCCTTCGACGAAACGATCAAAGCCTCTGGCAGCGGCGACCTGGCCGCCTACGTAAGCGACGACATCGACCTCATCTTCTGCGCCTACACACTGGGCCTGAACGATGATTTCGTAAACTGGCTGGCGAGCTGCTACGATGAAGGCCGTCTGCCGGCTTGATAAAGGTAAATTGAAAATAAAGGCAGTTAAAGTATTAAAGTCATTATAATGATTGAGTTTTAATATTGCTTATATTATTAAAAGTTCGGAATGGTTTGAATATATTGCCTATTATAAAAATGCTGTATGAATTGTACAGGTTAGTAAAAAACACAGCATACTGCATAAGCACAGAGCGAAGGCAAGGAAATAAGGGAAAAGGACGCCTTATAGTGTTAGTGTCCTGCTAACACGAGGTTCAATAAAAAAGGATTTTTGCGCAGCAAAATATCGTACTGCTTTGGAGCCCGGGAATCTACTCTCCACTCCTAATCCGTAGATTCCTGGGCTCCATCCAAGGACGTTCCCTTATTCCTTGTCGAAGCGGTGATGTAGATCAGCGATTCCATTATATCTATCCAGACCAATTCAAATACGCCGTGCACCCATTACCGGGCAGCACGGCGTATCATTTGATTAAACACTTCCGACAACACCAGCCCCAGCGCAATCGACCCCGACAGCATCGCTGCCTGAGCCGCAAGTGCAGTGGCGGCTGCATAATCATTTTCAACGAAATTACGCATCGAATTGTAAGCAAGTCCACCCGGTACGAGCGGAATGACGCCGGCAACGCTGAAGATGATGATCGGCGTTTTGTAGATGCGTGCAAAAATCTGACTGATCCCGCCTACAATAAACGTAGCGATCAGCGTAGCCGCAATCGGATTAATATGCGTATACAGCAGCACATACACCATCCAGCCAAGCATCCCGGCGATGCCGCATTGCAGTAAGGAGCGGCGCGGTGCGTTAAAAATAATACCGAAGCCGACAGAGGCGATAAAGCTGGTGATAAGCTGAGCCAGCATAACAGAATTGACCTGCCTTTCTGTCCAGACAAGCTGGATTACATAAATGTTAAAATAATAGCGACACCCGCACCGATCGCAAACGCCGTTAACAGCGCATCCGCGCCTTTTGAAATGCCAGATACAAGATGACCTGCCATCAGATCGCGAATCGCATTGGTAATGAGCAGCCCCGGAACAAGCGGCATGACCGAGCCGATAATAATTTTATCCAGCTCCTGCCCGATATGAAATTCGATAAAAATCGAGGCAAGCAAGCCAATGCAAAAAGCAGCCGATAGCTCGGCGAAAAATTTGACCTGTACCCATTTATGCAAATACAGCATCGTTGTATAGCCGAAAAATCCGACAATAATCGAAGGCAGAAAGTCATTCCAGCTTCCTTGAAACATAATCGTAAAACAGCCACTCGCCAGTGCGGCAGCAATCATCTTCATCCACGGCGTATATTCCTGTGGACCTGCCTCAATCACCTTGAGTAGCGTATAAGCTTCAGTTGCAGTTAATTCACCACTGCTGATTCGTCGTGAAATATCGTTAACCTGCGCAATTTTGTGCAGATCGGTTGTGCGCTCATCGATTCGTACGAGCCGTGCGCTCTCTGCGCCGGTCGTCGAGAACATGATTGCGGTCGGGGTAACATAACTATGTGCTCCAGGCATACCCGAAGCGACAGCAATACGGGTCATCGTATCTTCCACACGATACGTTTCCGCTCCACTTTGCAGCATAATCTGCCCCGCCAGCATACACGTATCCATAATCTCGTTAATCGCCCGGCTGAACGTTGACGGTTGCTCCAAGCTTCTTCTCCATCCTCTCATGAACATTCATCATCTCACATTATGCGTGATCTATGAAAATCATTCAATCCTAAAATCAACTTTTGAAAAAAACAGTCGTTTGCAGAAAGTGTAGCAAACACAGCACCATTGCGCATGAATGTAGAGGGAACGACGGAAATATTGCTGGAATCCCAACGATTTCTCACATCTGACATATAAAATCCAAAGCAAAAGTCCTATTTTTGAGAATATCCAATAAAAAATCTTTCTTCTTGCGTATGGAAGCGTATAATGTTATTTAATCTACTATCCAGCGACTGGTATGATCAGCGTCATCCTATATACGTTTGACCTCACCACACGCAATAGTGGGATCGGCAGGATCTCTGGGAGCGCTGTGGTGTCTGGCAGCGATGCTCCAGTATATCGCATCGCTCGCTTTATTAGAGAGCAGCCGAATTACCGCTCTGTCGGCATTCATATGATTTTACTGCTAAGGGAGGAAAGAAGGATGGACAAGGTATTGCATCACAGTGGTGTACTGGAGGATGTGTTCAAGGAAGGATTTCACCTGGAACAGGTCAAATTCTGGAGAGGACAACGACGAAATCTTGCTTTTTATACCGAGTCTATCGGAGAACTGCGCGTGACCACCGGCAAAATTGTTGCAGATGATCCGTACAGCCTGATTGAATCGACCCCTTTTGTGCAGGAGTTCCCTAAAGGAGCTTTTCGAGTAGAGCTATCGATCGCTCGTATTACGGATCCTCAGTCTGATCGCGAGCTGGCGGCAGATGAACGCGTAGCTTTTGCACGCATCGTGTTCAGCGATGCCCCCGTAGCCACATGGGAAGGTGCAGAGCGCGAATTCAGTCCTGAAGCAGATCCGAACAATCTGTATGAGCAAGCACGCTGGGGATTTGCAGTAGATTCCGGCACAGGAAGCTATCTGGATGCCAGAGGCTATCGCTGGTTGTCCGAACAGCAGGAGCTGGACAATCCGGAACTTGCGCAGGAGCTGATGGATGCGTGGGAAACGGCGGCAATGGACAATTTTCGTGCTAACCGGAGCTGGCTTATGACAGAGCTGGATACCGGCGACAATATGGCGATATTTTCAAGTGGATTTGGTAACGGTGTGTATCACAGTTATATTGGCTATGCGGCAGATGGAAGCTGTGCACAGCTCGTGACTGATTTTAATGTGTACCCGGATTGAATGAAATATGAAGCGGCAATAAGAAACAATCCATTCCATACTATAATAACAGCCGGATGAGCAGATTCATCCGGCTGTTGTCGTGTAATAATACATAAAGCGAGCACGATCACGGCATACTTCACAGTGTACCGGTTGTAACAAGCAAAAGAACTTTAACGGAACAACGAATACTGTACTTAGCGATTTAAGTTAATGAGAGGAGAGAGCAGGATGAGTAATCTGGATCGAGCGATTATTTTGGCAACACGCGCCCATTCGGGTCAATTGGATCGAGGAGGGCAACCGTACATTCTACATCCATTGCGGGTCATGTTGAAAATGAATTCTGAGGAAGCCAGAATTGTAGCCGTATTGCATGATGTGTTGGAGGATACCGAGGTGACGGCCCATGATCTAGCAGCGGAAGGCTTCTCATCGGAGATTATTGAAGCGGTACAGGCGATGAGTCGGCGTGAAGATGAGGACTATGAAGCCTTTATCCAGCGCGCAAAGCAAAACTCGATTGCACGTACGGTGAAAATGGCAGATATCGAAGATAATATGGACCCTTCCCGCAATATGGAGCCATCCGAGAAGGACATGGAGCGATTAAGTAAGTATGGACGCGCACTGGATGAACTGATGACGGAGACACAGCAATCGAGCTGAGTGAAGAAGTAGAGGATTGTATATGATGAAAGAGCGACTGCCGTAACAGGGTGGTCGTTTTTTTATGCAGCTAAACATGTGGCTAACAAATAATTATACATAAATTCCATAAAGTCTAATAACAACTGCTATAAGTGCTAGTTTAAGTAAATTAAGCGACAATAATCGTCAAAATTCATCTAACTAAAGCCATCCATATAACCGATAAGTAGATAAATACTTGTTTATTCAAGTATATTGAAATACATCCTTTAAAGGGGTTATACGTGATGATCAAAAAAACAAAGGAAACATCCAATGCCAAAAAGATGATTCACTTCGCAGGAACATCGATTCTGGCAACAGGACTTGTGGCTGCACCTGGATTGACGCTTGCAGATGGAAATACAGCAGGGGGCACAGCTTCTACTCCCGCCTCTTATCAGATCAATCAAGGTGAGCCAGAAGTGTATCACGGTGATTCGATTGCTTATTTTCAGCAGAAATTCTTTAAAGGGTCGTCTACACTAACGGTTGGTGAGAGTGGTTCCGCACCAATCGCGCAAAGCTTAAATTTTGTGATTAAAAAATCCGCGATCTTCGCAGGTAAAGTACAAGCAACCGATCAGGATGAGAACGATTCATTATCGTACCAACTCGTGAGTCAGCCAGAGAAGGGCACATTAACACTCGATGGGCAAACCGGAGAATTCACATATATCGGCTATGAAGCAGGAACGTACACATTTTCCTATCGAGCAACCGATTCGCACAATCTGAGCTCTGAGCCAGCAACGGTTACATTTGTCGTTGAAAAAGACAAGGATAAAGACAAAGATAAAGATAAATCGTCCGCTACGGTAACACCATCACAACCGGATGCACAGCCTTCACCACCGGTCACTTCGCCAACAGATGGCGATATAACGATTGATGCAGTACACACAGACAATAACCAGAGTGCACAAAGCAACCCGAACGGACGCACACGCGGTGTTGCCACACTATCCGCAACCAGCACTGAGCAAAATGCTGTGCTGAACGTGCTCTACGATCGTATTGCAGGTACGATCAAAGAAGCCCAGCCAAAGCAAAATATCGCGATTGACGCTAGCATCCTGAAAGATAAGCAACAGTATCAATTGAACTTTGCAGGTAATGTCGTGCAGGATCTGCTGAGCAAGCAAAATGGTCTGACCCTGCAAACTGGAGATCTCAATGTACAGCTTCCATCGTCTGTGCTGAGCCGTGTTACCCAGCAGCAAAACCTGAGTACCGATGGAGCAGCAACCTGGACACTAACTGCGCAAAAGGTTGCATTACCTGCTACAACGGATTGGAAAGGGACACCGATTAGCCCGGTAGCGAATACAGCGTACCAGTTGAACCTTACTGTTGCTAACTCAGGCACGAATACTTCTCCATCCACGTATGAGAATCGGTATGTGAAGCTTAGCTTCGCTGTGCCTCAAGCAACAGGCGATACCAGTAGCTATATTGCGCTTGCGACCGATGAGGCTGGACATACGTATACTGTGCCTGTAACGTTTGATGCGCAAGGACAGGCGACTGTACACACATTGGAAGGCAGTACCGTACAAATTGTCAAAGCCGCAGCGCCAGCAACAAGCAACAGATCACCAGCTATACAGCTACTGGAGCAAAAGCAGATTGTGCCGACGGTTGATCGCACACCTGCATCCTCGGATGGTTCGTTAACACGCGGTGAACTTGCTCTATATCTGTCGCGTGCGCTTGGTGTGAATACAGCGAATGTCACAGACAGCACATTTACCGATCTGGGTACTGCATCAGAAGAAAGCCGTGCGATTGAAGCACTGTTCAAGGCAGGTGTATTGAAAGGCATTAGCAATACTGAATTTGCCCCGGATCGTGTGATTAGTCGTGAACAGTTAGCTGTCATTCTGACCCGTGCTGCATCGGCATATGGACTCAGTGAAAGTGCTCCTGCCGCTACAAGTACAGCAGCAGGCAGCTCCAGTAAATGGGCACAGGATGAGCTGCAGCAGGCACTTGCACAGGGCAATGATACCGGTATTCGTTCCTCAGGCAATGCATCGTTGACTGCACAGCCGGATATGAGCCAGAGTGAGGGCGCTCAGACGCTGGTAGACTGGCTGAAAAGCACGAAGCTGGTGAACTAATCGTCTGTTGATTGCGATTGGATTAGCAGGTAAGCTGTACTCTCAAGTGGCTGTACGTTCAATTGAGGGTAGTGAGTTTTCATTTTACGCTGTTATAAATGGTACTTGTAGAGCAAGCTTCGTTACAACGCTTAGCAGGGACGAATGCTCGACAAGAATCACGATAACCAAAGAAGTAAGACAATAAATGAATCAATATAAAAAGGAGCAGGCCATCGATCAGACGGCTGCTCCTTTTTTACTTTGATACGTTCCAATATGCGTTTTAATGGGCGTGCAAGCACGTTGCTGATTTGCGCCATGCCGCCCTACTGTAGGTATGGATTTTATAATTCAAAAGCGAATGATCTGCTCGAACATTTTATTGTCGTACACGTACATCCAGCTATTTTTCTACACCGTTAATTCGCTGTATACAACCTATTCGGTTTGCCAGATGCGCTTGAAGCATTAGCAAATTCCGTTATCCTTACAGCCTGACGTTACGACCGATTCGCCAGTGATACAGCATAAGGAATCGCATATTTGGCAACTTCGAAAGGATGGAATGAGTTACCGATGCGGTTGAAGTTTGCTTCAAACAGCCAGATGTTTTGCTCCTTATCAATGCCGAGATCAATCGCCACTTCGGGGAAACGTCGCTGTAGCAGCGGCTCCAGATAGGCTGCAATTGCCGGAGCCAGCTCACGTATTCGGCGATCGATTACACCATCGAGCTGTTGTCCGTATTCCGTATTTAAAAACCAGCTCCATTTGGTAGACAGACGCAGTGTTTGCTCGTGATTGGTCACTTTGCGATAGGTGGATATCGCTACATACGGCTGAATGAACACAACCTCCCACACCCCATCTGCCCGTTTCATTACATGGGTACGCAGATGAAACGGATAACCTTCGGAGGTCGAGCTATCCACAAACCGCTGCAAAATATATCCCTGTCCAATCGTCATTGCTACCAATTGACGCAACTGCTCGGCATCCAGTGTATGCAAAAACGATTGGTCATACACTTCATATCCATTTGACTGCTGCTTAATATTAAAAATATGCTGTCCATGCGAGCCTGTATCCGGCTTCAATACCGTATTCTCATGCTGATCGATAAAGGATATAACCTGTTCGCGCTGGTGAGATTCGTAAAATGGAATTAGCGACGAGCTTATGATTTCAGGTGCTTGCTGCAACAAGCGATAAATATGCATTTTGCTCATTGAGCCGCTTTTCAGCTCATGTGTCGCCGGAATATGCTCCAGCTCGCTGTACAGTCTGGAATAGGCGGCAATGCCGCGTTTTTTCAAACGGTCAAATAGTACGTCCGGGTATGGACACGAATAGGCAACCCATTCGGACTTTTCCCATACATAGCCAAGCATTCGCTGCTGAGCATAGAAAATATCTTCCGTATTCATACGTACGATAATCGCATCATGAAGACGGGCAACCGCTGAGCAAGCCTCGACAAAAATTAATTCCGTTTCCTCAGCAGCAGGAATCGCGAGCAGTCCGATCACGGTCTGATTTGTATCCAGCTCCGGCACATTATCCAGAATATGATGGCGCCGGGCAAGATACCGGGCATATCCGATCGTATGCACCGCACGCTCTGCTTCATGCTCTCTCGTCTGGGGAGCCGTATTGGCTTCGTAAAACCACCATTTGCCCGACCGATCTACAGTCAGATCAATCCCCAGCTCATCCAGAGGGTAATCGTATAGCGCATCGATATCATACGCCAGTTGAATGCCAATGTCAGGCAATTGCTGAATCGCCTGCTCTGCAATCTCTGCTCGATGGCGATGAAGCCAATCCGTCCATTCCGCCGTCTGCCCGCCTTGCTCCAGATTACTCGTTACCGCATCTGGCTTTCCGTAGCGAATGTAGATCCGGGTCACGATAAATTCCCCTTGCTCATTACGCTGAACATGAATTCGGCAATCAAATGGCTGACGTTCGTCTGTCGTAGCATCAATATAACGCTGGATTAGAAATGGCTGCTCACCGATCCATGACTGCGCAAGCTGCTGTAACCCATCAAGCGATACATGCAAAACCGTATCATCAGCACGCCAGATAAAGCGCTGATTGGCAGCGGCTGTAATGCGTACAATCTGCTTGCCCTGACGCCCCTGATCAGGCTTCAAAATAACATCCTGTTCCTGCTGTAGCATGTTCATTAAGCTATCGATATCGGCATACACTAAGGTAGGAATGACCAGAGAAGACCAGGTCGAAGATTGACTGAGTTCCGTTTGAATACGCATTTTGCCATGAATGGAATAAGAAGTGAAGGTAACAAGACGATTGAGCTTCTGCTCAAGAGGGGAGCGTTCGCTAGGAAGCTTGGGCATTTCATTAATCACGATATCAGGAAGCGGATGAGACTCCACCAGCCAATTATCGGACAGATCAGGATTAGGAACCATCGCTTGGACGGTACGTCGCTCGGGATCAAAGCTGGATTCGTCAAAAAAAAGCAAGCGTACATGGAGCTGTTTGGCGGTATCCACCAGTGCGTGAATACGAGCAGAAGTTACGACCTTTAACGGATGTGCTGCATGGTATATCCCTATATCTGTCATAGACATCCTCCATTTGCAAAAAGTAAGTAATAATAATAAACCATTCGGGACAAAGCGTCCCGAATGGAAAAGGTAACAACATGACAGATAACATTCAATGCTGCAATGTGGAGTTGTGGCGGAGTGGAGCGACTATGATGTAAGTTTGCTATCCGCAGGGAATACGAGTCCAAGCTGCTTGCGCGCTTCTTCCATCATTTCCGCAGCGATGAGGGAATTTTCCCACGAAGCGATCTCCGATTGTTGACGGCCTTCAGCAATCAGATCGAGGAATTCGCGAATCTCGTAGTACATCGGCGGCTCGTATTGAGTCACATGCAGATCCTCTGTGTACCCCCCACGATACGTCATTACAATTTGATTCGGCTCACTAATTTTATCGATACGAATACTGCCCAGCTCGCCTTGAATTTCAGATGGTAGGGAGGAGTCGGTAATCTTGGAATACATCACAACTGCATCCATATCATCATAGGAAGCGACAATGCTGCCTTCCCCATCTACGCCGGATTCCAGCATAACACCCGTTGCTTTTACCGCATTAGGACGACCAAACATCACCGCCAGCGGATACAGACAATAGATGCCCAGATCCATCAGAGAGCCATTGGAAAACTCCGGACGAAAGGCATTTTGCACATTTCCTTCCTTATACGCATCATAGCGGGAAGAATACTGACAATAATTCGCGAAATAGCGTCGAACCTGACCTAGCTTGGGCAAGCTTTGCTGTAATGCACGCAGATTGGGCATCAATACAGACTTGATCGCCTCCATCAGCGTAACACCATTACGCTCTGCTGCTTCGATCATCGCCTTTACCTCAACCGTGTTGGAAGCAAACGGCTTCTCACACAGTACATGCTTGCCATGATCCATACATAGAATCGCCTGCTCTGCATGCAGTGAATTGGGACTGGCAATATAGACAGCGTCTATATGCCCGCTATCCAGCATATCCTGTAGCTCGGTGAACAGATGCGGAATATCGTGCTTTTGTCCAAACTGTTGTGCGCGCTCTTCGGTACGTGAATAGAGAGCAGTCAATTCAAAATCGTCATTACGTTTTGCGGCTTCAATAAAACGTTCAGTTATAAAGTTTGTGCCAATAATACCAAAGCGGACCATACCATCGCCCTTTCCTAGTCAATTGATTGGAATCGATCGCTGGCTGATTAGATGTAGCCTCGTTCAGCGATCAGTAAAAATCGATCCTGTCTGACGTCAAAATACCCATGCGATGCCATATGCAAATGAATGGAGTAAATCTGCTCCATATAATGGGCAGGCTCAAATCCGGGGATTTGCCATTCAATTGCTTTTAAATAATAGAGCAGAGCCCCAATATCGTAAAAGCGCTGTATCGGGAATTGCTCCTTCTTGCATACGATGCGAAAGCCTTGCTTCTGAAGTTGCTCCGCAGCAAACGCCAGTGTCCAATGACCGAACTCATCATTATGCGGCGCACCAAGTGCATCATTGATGTCAGTGCAATCCGTACCGCCTACCTGCTGTGTGATCAGACGCGCTCCCGGCTTCATAATTCGCCATAGCTCAGATGGATCATACGCCTCATGGCGATTAATGACCAGATCGAACTGACCATCCGCAAAAGGCAATGCATCATCTCGCTCCAGCGCCTTTACTGTAATGCCGAGTGGCTCCAGACGTTTGCGTGCAATCGGCACATTTGGTGCATATGCTTCTGTGGCAAACACCTGTTTTGGTAGCGGGCGTAGCATCGATAATAGCTCTCCGCCACCTGTACCCATATCCAGCATGCAATTGGCGCTGACCATATGGCTTGTCAACAGACTAACATAAGACCAGTCCAGTGGTTCACTGTCTATACGTCCGGTGTCACTAATCCATGCAAAATCCCAGCCGGAAAAATTCTGCTCATAATCGGAAAGATACTGCGTGAATGCAATTGGATATACTGTCATTCAAGAAAACCTCCTCATTGTAAATGGAAATATACAATACAGACGGATAGCGCGAATCGCCATTGTCCGGGTGGTCCTCGTTGAATTGCAGAATGACCCATTGCTGAACAGCGTTGTCATATAGGATGTGTAGCAAAAGGAAGAGCTTGTTTGTGCATTATCGTTTCTCCTGATGATCAGAATAAAGCGGCTCCAGTAAGGATATCGTCTGCCTGCTTACAATCAGGTCTGTTCTGCATAAAAAGTGAAGTCCTCATTCATTATACCTGAGTGTGCAGCAGACTGACAAAGTGTTATTTGTTAACGTTTCCTTTTTGTTTGCAAAAGAGTGTTTGCAGAGGGGTGAAGTACGCTGTCAATCCCCAAATCCGCCTTGCCATAGAAAGTTTGGATTAAAGCTCAATTTGTATCACAAAGTTCGATAGATCCCACCCTGTAAAATGGCTGTTTTCATATTGAATAAAAGATTCATTGCTGATAAAGTTCATTCATAACTTAGTATTTTGGTAGGAATTATTGGTTAATGGCATGGTAAAAGGGGATTTTGCTTTATTTTCAAACAAACAGAATGGGGTGTTGGCAGTGAACAAGCGTAATGGGGTAAAGGGTCGTCATCAGCAAGCAGAAGAGACAGGACAGCACATATCAAGCGAGTCAGGAACTGAACAGCAAGGTCGAACGGTATCTCCGTTACGGAAAAATTATCGTTGGAGCGTGCTTGCTTTGGTAGCAACACTTTTGTTCAGCCTGGCTTTAAGTGGATGTGGTAAAGGGACTTCCAGTAGCTCCTCTGCGGCTGATGGTGGAAAAGGGCAGATTGAATTGCTGAATGTGTCCTATGATCCTACGCGTGAGCTGTATGAGGAATACAACACAGCCTTTCAGAAATATTGGAAGGATAAAAGCGGACAGGATGTTGCGATCAAGCAGTCGCACGGCGGTTCAGGTAAGCAGGCGCGTGCTGTAATCGATGGGCTCAAAGCGGATGTGGTTACTCTGGCGCTCGGCTATGATATCGATGCGATTGCGGATAAAGGATTGCTGCCAACCGACTGGCAAAGTAAATTCAAGCATAACAGCTCACCCTACACGTCCACCATTGTATTCCTTGTGCGGAAGGGCAATCCGAAAGGCATCAAGGACTGGAATGATCTGATCAAGCCGGATGTGCAGGTCATTACACCGAATCCCAAAACATCAGGCGGTGCACGCTGGAACTATCTTGCCGCGTACGGCTATGCACTTCAGCAAAATAACAATGATGAGGAAAAAGCAAAACAATATCTCGCCGAGCTGTTCAAGCATGTGCCTGTACTGGACACCGGAGCGCGTGGAGCTACCACAACTTTTGTAGAAAAGGGCATCGGCGATGTGCTGCTCGCCTGGGAAAATGAAGCCTTATTATCACAAAAGGAACTTGGACCGGACAAATTCGAAATCGTCTATCCATCCATCAGCATTCTGGCTGAGCCGCCTGTAGCCGTTGTTGACAAAGTAGCAGAACAGCATGGTACGCAGGAAGTTGCGAAAGCTTATCTGGATTATCTGTACTCCGATGAAGGTCAGGAGATTATCGCGAAAAACTACTATCGTCCGATTAACGAAAAGATTGCTGCCAAGTATAAGGATGTATTCAAAGATATGAAGCTGCTGACGATCGATAAAGATTTTGGCGGCTGGAAAAAAGCACAGCAGACTCATTTTAGCGATGGTGGTGTGTTTGACCAGATCTATACACCGGGGTCTTAATCGATACCTGCAATGGAGTTAGATTGTAGCGTTATCGGTCAATGAACGACGCTACTGACACGACAAGGATCGATCAAGCAGTGACATGCAGCAGCATGCATGAAGGGAGCCGTTAACAATGAGCACAAAAGTAAAGGAGCCTGCCCAACGTCCATTGTATTCACGCTGGCGTAAGCGCTCCTTAAGGAGCGGAGAGCGGGGCATTCTGCCTGGCTTCGGGTTATCGATGGGATTTACGATTTTGTATATGGGTCTGATCGTACTCATTCCACTGGCCGGACTTGTTGTAAAGTCAGCAGGGCTTAGCTTATCCGGCTTCTGGGAGGCGGTCACAGCACCACGTGTGCTCGCATCCTATCGGGTAAGCTTTACGACGGCATTTGCTGCTGCACTCGTCAATCTTGTATTCGGTCTACTGCTGGCATGGGTGCTCGTGCGCTATCGTTTTCCAGGTAAGCGGCTGATTGACAGTCTGATTGATCTGCCGTTTGCGTTGCCGACGGCGGTAGCGGGTATCGCGCTGAGCACGATCTATGCACCGAATGGCTGGATCGGTCAACTGGTCGCACCTTTTGGTCTCAAGATCGCTTATACGCCGCTTGGAATCACACTCGCACTTATTTTTATTGGAGTTCCGTTTGTTGTACGCACGGTGCAGCCGGTGCTACAGGACTTGAATCGGGATACCGAAGAAGCGGCGGTGATGCTTGGAGCATATCGTTTGCGGGTGTTTATCAAAGTTATTTTGCCGCAGCTATGGCCTGCCCTGTTAACTGGCTTTGCGCTCGCTTTTGCCCGTGGTATTGGTGAATATGGGTCGGTTGTGTTTATCTCGGGAAATATGCCGCTCAAGACTGAAATTGCACCATTACTCATTATGACCAAGCTGGAGCAATATGATTATGCGGGTGCAGCAGCCGTGGCGCTGGTGATGCTCATTATTTCGTTTATTTTGTTGCTGCTGATTAACATGTTACAGTGGCGAATGAATCGTCATGCGGTGTAGGAGGGAAAGCGATGACAGAAGCTGCTTTAAAATCAACACCACTTCATCGGCCTGCCCGGCCGAATCATGCGACCGAATCGGTAGCGGTACGTGTATTACTAATTACCATTGCGCTGCTATTCCTGATCCTGATCGTTGTGCTGCCGCTTGTCTGTATTGGCATTGAAGCTTTTCGTAAAGGCTGGGAAGTGTATGTCGCTTCGGTCATTGACCCGGATGCATTATCTGCGTTGCAGCTCACGCTGCTGGTGACAGCGATCGCTGTACCGCTTAATACCCTATTCGGGGTGGCAGCAGCATGGGCGATTAGTAAATTTCGTTTCCGCGGTAAGCAGGCTATGATCACGCTGATCGATATTCCGTTTGCGGTGTCGCCGGTCATTTCGGGACTTGTTTATATTTTGCTGTTCGGCGCACAGGGATTTCTTGGGCCGTGGCTGGATCAGCAGGGCATTCAGATTGTGTTTGCCTTGCCTGGTATGGTGCTGGCGACGATGTTTGTGACACTGCCATTTGTTGCGCGCGAGCTGATCCCACTTATGGAGTCACAGGGAATTAGCGAGGAGGAAGCCGCAGTCAGTCTCGGTGCGCGAGGCTGGCAGATTTTCTGGCGGGTCACGTTACCGAATATTAAATGGGGCTTGCTGTACGGGATCGTACTCTGCAGTGCGCGTGCGATGGGTGAATTTGGTGCGGTGTCTGTCGTATCCGGGCATATTCGCGGCGAGACGAACACGCTGCCGCTGCATATCGAAATTTTGTACAATGAATATCAGTTTGCTGCTGCTTTTGCGGTATCATCGATTCTGGTACTGCTGGCGTTAATCGTGCTGGTGCTGAAATCGATTTTGGAATGGAAGATGGAAGCGGATCACGATTGAAGACATCGTGCTATAACAGTGTTAGTATCGATCAGCAGCGTATAGACGGCATACATGTAAACATATTCTCATGCAAGCCCTGTTTAACTTATACAAGAAGGCAGGAAAATGATTCTGTAATAGCGAAAACATAATGAACAAATGAGAGAGCAAACAGGACGAAGCAATCATTATATTCTGCTTTACCTGTTTGCTTTCTGCTTTGTTGGTGGGTAATCGACGCAGATTGGGTAATGAATCGATATACGCTGTACAGGAGGTAAGGAATATGAATGTAGAGGAAGCTGAAATCAATGTTGTGTCGTGGGATGAACCGTTAAGACGCATTATGGAGCAGCTTGCGCGTTCGGAGCCAACTCCTGGCGGCGGAAGTGTCGCATCCAT
The DNA here is from genome assembly GCA_039595515.1 of Paenibacillus sp. Taxonomy (GTDB): domain Bacteria; phylum Bacillota; class Bacilli; order Paenibacillales; family Paenibacillaceae; genus Saccharibacillus. The sequence continues at coordinate 54,155 of JBCNLJ010000022.1, forward strand.
CGTTGCTGCGCTCGGCGCTGCGATGACCTCGATGACTGCGAATTTCTCGCAAGGCGAAGGCTATGAAGAGGCGGAGCAGCATGTCGCCCAGGCGCTGCAAGACATGGAGTATATTTCGTCGGCATGTGAGTGGCTGATGGCAGATGATATGGAGTCATTCGGTCAGTATATTGAAGCGCTTCAGTTGCCCAAATTAACACCGGAGCAGCAGGAGGAACGACGATTGACCGTATATGAGACACGGATTCAGTCGATCGATACGCCGCTCCGATTGATGGAATGCTGTCTGTACGGAATGTACAGCGCGGCTCCGTTGATCGCCGTATGTAATCGCACCGTATTATCCGATGTAGGCATAAGTATTATTCTATTTGAAGCGGCAGCCCATAGTTCGCTATTAACCGTTAATATCAATCTGGTTACGTTGAAGGATGAGGAGCAAAAGCAAGCGTATGCCGGTCATGCAACCGTGCTCATGAACAAAATTACCGACCGCAAGATGGAGCTGCTGGAACAGGTACAGCGCCGCATTCATGAGCATGCCTGAAATAGGGGAGACACGTATACACGATTGCAGTCTATACCAGTCGCCATCCCATACTAGTTTTCAGGATACGAGAAATATACAGAGCTTTCAGCAAATAAGATCATACAGAAAAGCCTCTTACGCGTGATAGCCGGTTGCAATGGCTATAACGTATAAGAGGCTTTATATCGTACCGCTATGGTACCGCTGATGATGCTGTGTATTAATCACACAGCTTATTTCCATATGCGACATTACCTTCTAAATTGCGATAATACTCTTGATCCTTCCATTCCGGAAGTCCATCGCAACTGCTTACATACAAAATATCATTTCCGCGAATAAGCCATCCCATGCCATGTTCAAATTCCCATTCACAATCCATATGCAAATGCATGATTGGTTCAGCCGTTTCTGCATCGTATTCTGGTGGAAATGCCGGAATCTGCATGCTTAAAGGAGAGATATATTGCAAAATATCCTCTGGTTGTTCAATCGCTGGTGGTGTCTCCCCAACCCATTCGCAACAATCCATACAGTAATCGTAGCTATATTGATATAACTGCTGTAGTAATGTCGGACTTAATGCGTTAAATGCCTGTGCACAGCGTTCAGCATAAGCCAGCGGAATTTCCGACTCAATCCAGTGCACAGCAATCGGCTGTTCGAATAAAGTGCTATCAAAGACCGCGCTCAGACAGCCTTGTTCTTCAGTAATATCTCTCAATAATGAGGCTGGCAATTACAGTCACTCCTTAACCCATGTTTTTAGCATAATAAATCTCATTCATCTCTCGCGTCAACCGATCGGTAATATGCTGCTGTTCTTCCTGGGAAAGCGTATCACTCGTATACCCGAACAGATAGTTATCCAGATCGAATTCTTTTCGTTTACACTTAGTATGGAAAATATTCTCCTGATAAATGTTCACATCGATCATATGATACAGATCCTTTATTTCATCGGGAATAAAATTCTGAATGGAGCTAATATCGTGGTCGATAAACAGCTTATTCCCTTTAATATCACGCGTGAATCCTCGTACGAGATAGTCAATCGTCATAATGTCCGTATCAAAGGAATGGATCATAAAGTTCAGTGCCTTCAGCGGCGAAATCTCTCCGCACGTCGACACATCGATATCGGCGCGGAACGTGCTAATACCTTCGTCCGGGTGATATTCAGGATACGTATGCACGGTAATATGACTCTTATCCAGATGGATCAGCACATGCTCAGGTAAGGGGCCTGGCGATTCCTCAAATGAAGCATTCGGCGCTGTCTCTACAGGCTCTTCGGAGATTAACATCGTCACGCTGGCTCCCTGCGGTTCATAGTCCTGCTTGGCAATATTCAGCACATGCGCGCCGATAATGTCAGACACATTGGTCAAAATTTTGCTTAGCCGATCTGCATTATATTGCTCATCAATATAAGCAATATAGGCCTCTCGTTCCTCCCGTGTGCGCGTGTAACAAATATCGTACATATTGAAGCTGAGTGATTTGGTCAAATTGTTGAAATTATGCAACTGAATACGCTGCTGTTTAGTCAATCCCACAATCATTACCTCCCATTAGTAAAATGTACGTGGATACAGATGACGTTGTTGTTCATTTACCCAATGAATGATCTATTCCGATTGTGAAGATGGTATGGTAAAGTCTCTCGCTGTCTGCGAATGTGAGAGTGCACTATGTAAAAAAGCGCGAATCAATGGATGAACGATATTGCGAAATGCGGATCGCTCAGGTTGAAACAGCGTCCCGACGTAAAACGGATGATTCTCCAATTCGGCAATACGTGCTTCTCCATTCAAATCGTTACCGGTGATATCAAACCCCTGCTCAGCAAATAGATCGACATACTGCGCATTCAAACCGTAATTGCAGATACCATATTGCTCACTAATCTCTGTCGTGCCGTATATCGCAGCAACCTTAGAATGGGGCTTCAATGTAAAATGGTGAGTCTGTTCATTGACGGAACAGGTGAGCGGAGTAACGATTAACGTATTTGCTTCTGGATTGGATTCGGCATGATCTGCTTCCTGTAAATCCAGTACATGACGGGCAAATTCGATCAGCAGATGCTGATAACCGCCGCATGTTCCGAAGGTCGGAATCTGTTGTTCGCGCGCATATCGAATGGCCTGCAATGCGCCTTCCATATGGATATAAGGTGTAGCCGGAGCTGCCCAGACTGCATCGTAACTGGATAACAGCGGAATGGTTGTGTTATTCAATTCTGGCGTGGGCAACCACTGTAATTCTGCCTGACACTGCAAATGTGCTGCTGCCAAAGCGATCGCTTGCGGGATGGCAATATGCGCTTTGACTTCCGGTTGATAGTCGCCAATAATAGCAATTTTGAGCATGAAAAAGAGACCACCTTTCAATTCAGGAATGCTGCCGCATCGTTCAGGCCATTGGATTAAAACGTTATTGTAATAGAAGAATGAAAGGCAGTCAAAAATTGTGATTCCATCGTGATAACATCCCGTTGTACTACAGCGGCTACCGAAGTTTCGTTTGCTACGGATTTCTATTTTTAGATTCCGGTTTTGCGGTCGCCATCAGTGATCATAGTGAGATCGATTCACGACGGTAATACGATCGTCGTTTAGCAGCAGATACGTATCTGTACCGGTTTGAATAATCACGCGCTCTCTGGTGCCATAGGGCATTTTGAGCAGAGCGGGATGACAATCGAGCATGGGATGTTCATGATCTAGCGCTACGTAGACAGCTTCATTCAGAGGGATCTCCAGCTTGGATTGCTGCCAATCGATGACCAGTTGATCTTCGTCACGGGCAATCTTGATACCAGACATATCCATTCCTCCTTAGCGTAGTCACGCTGAAATAAATAGAGACTGCTTCATTACTGCTTATTCGCCCGGCGTCTAAACAATCATGAACAGTCTCTATATCATTAGATTACCCAATCTGTGGGCAGAGTCAAGCACCTTTTGCACTGCTGGAATTCGGTTCGGTCACATAGTGTACGATACTGAAGCGTGCGCCACCGAGCGGTGAATCGCTATAGGTTAGATCGGCATGTAGACGCGTTGCAATCTGCTTGCTGATCGCCAGACCGAGGCCGGTTACACCATTCGTACCGGTATAGAACCGTCTGAAAATATGCTCGCGCTCTCCTTCAGCCAGCCCTGCTCCATCATCATCAATATGCATCATCCAGTCGGCTCCAGTGGCTGTATCGTCCGGCAATTCTACCGTGATTGTGACCTGAGAATTGCAGTGCCGAATCGCATTTTGCAGCAGATTAAGCAAAATCTGAAACAACTGCTCGCCAGCAATCTCGATCGTATGCGTAGAGCCATACGCCTGTAGCTCAACGCCTTGCTGACGCGCAGCCGGTTGCAACAGATAGACGGCTTCCTCAGCCATACTTTTCAGATCGACAGACTCGAGTGGCCAGTCCTCATCGACACTTTCCAGACGTGTGAGCTGGAGTAGCTTGCCAACCATATCGGTAAGCCGCTGGGATTGTGTCGAAATAATATCCAGACCTTGCTCGACCGGCATCACCTGATCCTGAATCGCATACACATAGCCTTGAATCGACATTAGCGGAGTCTTTAGCTCATGGGATACATTTTGCAAAAATTCTAGCTGGTAACGATGATGCTGCTCCAGCCGCTCCGCCATTAGCTGAAAGGTACTGATCAGCTCACCAATCTCGGTATGATCCGCCTGTAAAAAAGCCTCTCGATTCATCAAATGGGGCTCATACTGCCCGACCGCTTCTTTCAATCGATTCAGCGGCTGTACCGTACGCCAGACCGCGAACAGGCCGATCAGCAAAATGACGATAAAGCTGGCGGCAATCGACAATAGTGTAGTACGCAGCAGAGGAATATAAAGCGCCCGCAGCGAAGAGAGTGGAGAGTACAGAATGACACGGAAAGGCTGATGCGCTAATCTGGCTTCGCTATAGAGCACTTTGCTGCCGTGAAGCTGCATGATCCCCTCACGCTGATTCGGGAAGTTTGCCATCGTCTTGCCCACTTCACCCGCATTGCTGGAGGCAACGATCCGATCCTTCGTATCAAGGACAAAGTAGTCGGCATAAAAGAGCGTGTCCTTGATAAAGAAACGGAAGCTGTCGCTATCCAGACTGTCCAGATTATCCTCACTCATCATATGCACAGCCTTGAGTGTCTGATCCTTTAACTGCTGCTTGACCTGATTGAGCAAAATATCATCAAGCAAGCGGATGAAAAAGAACACCGTAATCGCCACCGTCACCAGCATACCTGCCAATAGCGCCACCAGCATTTTGCTGCGAATCGTCTTCATGATGTGTGTACCGCCGCCTTATAACCAAATCCCCATACGGTATCAATCGTCAGGGTAGAGTGCTGCTGCGACAGCTTTTTGCGAATCCGCTTGACCAGATCGTCCACAACACGAACCTCGCCAAAGAAGTCATAGTTCCATACCTGCTGAATCAATTGCTCGCGGCTAAACGGGCGATCCAGATGCTGCGCCAAAAATAGTAACAATTCAAATTCGCGTCCGGTCAGCGACAGCTCATGTCCCTGAACGTTCACACGCCGAAACTCCTCGGATAGCTGCACGTTTCCTGCATTAATATACGTAATCGATTGTTGCGCTGGTGCGGTGCTGCCAGCAATCCCAATTGGTTCGATGATCCCATTCTCGCCACCAACAGCAATTCGGCTGCTGCGGATCAATCGCAGCATACTTTTCACACGAGCTACCAGCTCACGCGGATTGAAGGGCTTGCTCAGAAAATCATTACAGCCCAGCTCCAGTCCGTTCAACCGATCTACCTCTTCACCGCGAGCTGAAATGATAATAATCGGCATTTCCGTAAATGTGCGCAGCTCCGTTAACAGGGTCAGTCCATCAATACCTGGGAGCATAATATCGAGAATGAGGCAGTCTGGGTGCTCGGCATGAACCTGTTCAACCAGATCGCGTCCGTGCCCGAAGGCGGTTACCTCATACTGCTCTTTGCGTAAATACCCCGTAATAAGCTGGGCAATATAAGGATCGTCATCAACGACAAAAATCCGAGTCATGGTTGTCCACCTCTATTTTATAAATGACATATTACTTCTCTAATGTAGCAGACACAGTGGGTGTATTTCAAAGCATTCTTAATAAAGATAGTACGGTAATAGCAGAAATTTTGTTGGATAAATAAAATTTCTGGCTGTAGAAACAAAAAGACGGAATCTCCGTAGAGTATTCCGTCTTTTTGCAGCAAGTTTTTGCAGGTGGGAGGGTGTGCTCCCAGCCGTCAGCTTTGCCCTGGATCAAAGCTGCGGGATTTGAATCAACATGAACGCAGGAGTTGAAGCATGTGCTGTCCGTAGGAGTATCGGACAAGCTGGTTGATTCTGGGGGAGAATCAATCCGAATTCTTATTTATGGGATGTTGTCGCTTTTTTAGTTGTAGTTGCTTTTTTAGTTGTAGGAGCTTTTACAGATGATTTTTTAACTGTTTTTGCAGTTGCTTTGTGGGACGCTTGTTTAGCTTTGTGAGCGGCTTTTTTGTGAGCAGCAGTTGCTTTGTGGCTAGCTTGTTTAGCTTTGTGAGCAGCAGTTTTGTGCGCTACAGTTGCTTTGTGAGCAGCCGCTTTGTTTTTGTGAGCTACAACTTTCACTTTATGAGTTTTTGCTTTGTGGGATACTTTTTTGTGCGTAGCTTTTTTATGAGCTACTTTTTTGTGAGTTGCTTTTTTGTGTGTAGCTTTTTTGTGGGATGCTTTTTTATGAGTTGCTTTTTTTGCAGTTGTTTTTTTGCCAGTTGCTTTGTGAGTGGAAGCTTTTTTAGTAGACTCGGATTTTGTTGTTTTAGAAGCCGTTGTTTTGTGAGCTGTTGTTTTTGCTGCTGTGCTAGTTGCATGGTTGGAAGCTACTACTTTTTTCGCTGGAGTCGTTGTTGCTGGTGTTGCTGCGAATACGCTGCTTGCTCCACCCAGTACGCTAATTGCTGCTACCAATGCTGCTACGTTTTTTGTCCATTTGTTCATTTCAAGTCACCTCATTATAAGTTTGATCAGTTCGCAGATTCTCGGCTACCGTATGCGCGTCCGGCGGATGCTGTCGCTTCCGGACCCGGTAACTTTGATTGCTTGCTGCTGATGTAAGTTCATCTTAACAAGGGATTATGTGAGAACAATGGAATAGATGTGTGAAAAGTGTATGAAATGAAATAGAGCGTTTGTGTGAAAACTTTGAGTGGGGAGGTTGACCACTCCGGGAAGGAATAAGGGGACGGACTCCGGTATCGCCCAGGAATCTACGAATGTGGAGAAAATGTAGATTCCCATGCTCGGAAGCATACCGGTTTACTATAGGTATTATGTGTTGAGAGTTACACCACTCCGGAAAGGAATAAGGGGCGGACTCCCGTCTCGCACAGGAATCTACAGAGTGGAAGACGATTGTAGATTCCCGTGCTCAAAAGTCCGTCCTTCCTCTTATTTCCTTTCCTTCGTTCTGAGCAGTTTACATTCAAAAGTTCATATTCTATACAAGTTTGCTTATCAATTTGAGTAATACGACCAACTTCAATTCAAGTCTAATTTAGATGTTCTCAAACGAATAACTTTGCCGATCTTCAGATTCGCTGTATTGAATACAGAAGGCGACTACAGTATGCAATTACATCATTAGCTTGCCTCTACTGTAGATCATTAAAATTTATATATAACGCTGTCAAGGTAAAGCGCTCAACATAAAACACTTTACGTTGAGCGCTTAAGGTATTAATTTTGAATTTTTGTCCCATGCTGGCGGGTGAAAAGCCAGAATAGGATAGTGATCGTTAGTGGGTATAGGATTGCCCAGCCGGTGAATGGGAATACGATGAGGGTGAATAGGAACGAAATGCCACTGATCCAGCGTCCGAGGCGTTCTTTCCATAGTAAGCGTATTCCGGCGGCGCAGCCTGCCAGGTAGGTTAGGATGAAGGAGGAGTTTGGCAGTTGCAGCAGGAGCTCCAGTTTTAATAAGCCGGTTGCGTATAGACATAAAATAACGATAAAGCATACAGCCAGAAAGCTAATCCCTACTGTTGGTGTACGGAAGCGTGGGGACAGATGACTTAATTGACGTGCAGCATAGCCGTTACGAGACAGGGCGAAGGCGACGCGTGAAGCGGCACCGATGTAGGCGATAGTCGTTGCTGTACAAATACAAGCGGCTGTCAGACCGGACAGAATGGCTCCCCACCATCCCAATCGGTTGCCGATCAGATGTACGAGCGATGCGTCTGCACCGTTCAGATAGCTTTGTGTTCCAATCGTCACGATAGCTGTGAGCAAATATAGTAAGCCGACAATCGATGCAGCGATAATAACGCCGCGTACGGCTGCCTTTTGTGGATTTTCAAATTCTTCAGATAGATGAGATACCGCCTCCCAGCCGATAAAGCACCAGAACAGCATTGCGGCAGATTGACCGATAGGAAACCAGCCATGCGGCATAAATGGAGTGAAGTTCGATGAACGCATATCCGGTATCGCGACTACAATCGCTACACCGAGCACCGCGATGATCGCTCCAACGACAATAACCTGAATTTTCCCCGCAAGCTGAAACCCGACCCAGTTAATCCATAAACTGATCAGCAGCAGCGAGGCAGCGATCATAATACGGATCGATTCGCTCCAGCCCAGGGCAGCGGTCAAATAACCTGCACCTGTTAGGGCGGCTACCGGTGCGCCAATTGGCACCGACATAAGGAAAAACCAGCCGATCAGCGCACCGATACGCGGCCCGAAAGCGAGCGATACAAAATGGGACACACCGCCTGCATTCGGATAGCGGGCAGATAACAATCCCATCGATAGTGCCAGTGGTAAAATCAAGAGCGCCATACAGCCCCAGGCGATCAGAGCGGATGGGCCCGCCATGCGTGCGGTAATACCTGGCGTGATCAGAATACCCGAGCCAACGACAGCTCCGATATAAAGCGCCACTGCCTGTGTCAGGTTGATATGGCGACCTAGCTGAGCGTTAGAGTTCGTTTTATTTGCAGATGTGCTGGCTACATGATCGCCAGCTACAGAGTGACGAGAAATAGTCATAATAAATTCCCCTGCTTTCCTTGTTATTTATCACAGCGTAGCAGATAATAGATTCATCGGGAAAACGGATTATTCGAATGTTATCTATCGGAATTTTCGATGGGAAAGGAGAGAGTGCGATGGAATCACGTAATCTGTTTACATTTTTAACAGTTGTAGAAACCGGAAGCTTTACGGCTGCTGCACGCAAATTGGATTACGCTCAGTCCAGTGTGACCGCGCAAATCCAGGCATTAGAGCAGGAGCTGGGTACGCCGTTATTTGACCGCATTCATAAACGGATATTGCTTACCGATGCTGGACGGCGCTTGCAGCCGTACGCGCAGGAAATTGCACGCATGCACAATCTAGCGCGTGAAGCGATCGTATCGGGGGATCAGCTAGGTGGTGTGCTGCATATCGGTGCGCCGGAATCGCTGGCTGCTTTTCGTTTGCCACCTATTATTAAGGAGTTCCGTCAGCAGTATCCGTCGGTGCAGATTGTTTTGAAGCCAGGCGCATGTAATGAATTGCAGGAGCTGCTGCGACGTGGAGAGCTTGATATTGTCTTTTTGCTACAGTCACATATGGAGGATCATGAATTAAAGGTGGATACACTGGTCGAGGAGAAGATGACGCTTGTAGCGCCCCCGGATCATCGATTGACTGCATTTTCCACGGTGAAGCCATCCGATTTGCGCGAGGAAACGATCCTGAACACCGAGTCTGGCTGTAGCTATCGCGTTCTATTCGAAAAGGTGCTGAATCGGCATGGTATCTTCCTCGATCCGAGCATTGAATTTTGGAGTAATGAAGCGATTAAGCAATGTGTGATGGCAGGGCTTGGATTGGCTTTTCTACCGTTAATTACGGTGCAGCGTGAGCTGGAGGAAGGTAAAATGACGGCGCTGAACTGGGATGATACCGATCAGCGTGTATGCACGTACATTAGCTATCATACGAAAAAGTGGCAGTCTCCCGCACAAAGCCGGTTTGTCGAAATGGCACATAAGCATGCCGAGCACTGGCGGCAATCGGCTGCATTGGCGTACAGCCAGTTGTAAGCGAGAAGTGCAGGGTGAAGTGAGTTAAATACAGAAGAAGGGGAGAAGGATAAGCCGTAGCTCATCCTTCTCCCCTTTTTTGATCATTCATTGAAAACGGTCATAGTCCATTCGCAACGATAAGATCTCTGTACCAGAAGAAGCTGTCTTTTCGCGTCCGTGCTAGTGTACCCTGTCCATCATTATCTTGATCGACATAAATCAAGCCATATCGTTTTTCCATTTCGGAGGATGAATAGCTGATCAGATCAATAATGCCCCAGACGGTATAGCCCATAACTTCGACCCCATCTAATATAGCCTCATGCATTTGCTCGATATGAGAGCGTAAGTATGCGATACGATAAGGATCATGTATAGTACCGTCTTCTTGCAGCGTGTCATAAGCGCCCAGTCCATTTTCAACGATAAAGATAGGAAGCTGATAGCGACTGTACAGATTGTTAAGTGCCAATCGCAAGCCAATCGCATCAATCTGCCAGCCCCAATCACTCACAGGCAGATAAGGGTTCTTCACACCGCCCATCGTATTGCCGCTCACCGTTTCCAGACCTTCACTATCTGCACTCGCTACAAACGAATTATAGTAGCTGATGGAGATAAAGTCGGCGGTGTAGGCTTTCAGCAATTCAGCATCTTCTGCCATCATCTCAATCGCAATCCCCTGTTCTTTAAAATGCCTTTGGATATAAGCAGGATAAGCTCCGCGTACCTGAACATCGGTAAAGAACAGATTGAATTGATTATTTTTGTGAGCAGCGAGCACATCCAGCGGATTGCATGTGTGTGGATAGTGCAGCAGTGTAGTGAGCATACAACCAATTTGAGCATCTGGCATGATCTCATGACAAAGCTTAACGGCATACGCACTAGCAACGAATTGGTGATGCAATGCCTGATAAACGGCTTGCTCCACATGCTCAAAGCGATCGGGTACGATGCCGCCGTTCGTGAACGGATGGCGTACAATTCCGTCAATTTCGTTAAACGTAATCCAGTATTTGACCTTATCCTTGTAGCGATTGAATACAGTCGTACTGAATCGTACAAAGAAATCAACGACTTCTCGGGAGGTCCAGCCACCGTAGTGATCAACCAGATACATAGGCATCTCGTAATGAGAAAGGGTGACAAGTGGCTGGATACCGTTTTTGAGCATTTCATCGAACAGGCGATCATAAAATTGTAAGCCCGCTTCATTCGGTTCTTCTTCATTTCCATTGGGGAAAATACGTGTCCAGGCAATGGAAGTACGCAATATTTGAATTCCCATTTCACCCATAAGCGCCAGATCTTCAGGATAACGATGATAAAAATCAATGCCTCTGCGCTTCGGATAATTCGTTGTCGACTCGTCTTGTAGTGCGATACTCAGTTGTTCTGAGCTTACCGCATTTTGTTTTTTGTAATCGCCTTTGCCTATATTTTTTCGGTTCATCGCGAGATCGGCTGTTGAGATGCCTTTGCCGTCTATATTCCATGCGCCTTCTGCTTGATTGGCAGCAATGGCACCACCCCACAAAAATCCTTCAGGAAATATTCGTTTTGTATCCATAAGATGTATCCTCCTTTTAATGCGGTCGATCCATAACACGACTAATGTGTACAATCAGGTACAGTGTTTCTTCATCCGACATGGATGTACCAAATCTTGCTGAAATATACTTGTTAATTTGGGCTACACAGTTGCTTTCGTCTGGATATTTGCTAACAATCCGTTCAAGTAATTCATTATCCTTGGATTCCAGCATATTATCCTCTAACAAACGCTGTACAAAAAATTGCAGATGAGTCAGAAATCGCGAATAGTTAATGCTTGAAGTGTCCAGCTCCACCTGATAGTGAATGCGAATAATGTTCAAAATGTCCTTCACTGCACTCGTCATAATCATGACCTGATTCATGTTGTCATCGGTTTGCTGCGCATTAACCAGATGAAAGGCAATATTGGCTGCTTCTTCTTCGGGCAATGCCAGACCCAGCTTATCCTTAATAAATTGGAGTGCCTGCTTGCCGATAAGAAACTCCTGCGGGTAAAACTTCTGCACTTCCCAGAACATTCGATTTTGGATCGTAATATTATCGTTGAATCGCTTGGCTGCCATATGAAGATGGTCGGTCAAGGAGAAATACAGATTCTCGCTCAGATCACGCGATAAGATTTGTTTTGCATAAGATATGATTTCGTCTGCCAGAATTAAATATTCTTTGGGCGTCTCCTTCATCAGAGCCGTCATATCCGACGACATGCCTTCATTCTCAACGACATATATTTTTTCGATTTCACTTTCACTGAGAATGTCTCCAGGTCTGCTTTTGAATCCAATACCTTTGCCCATCGCAATGACTTCTTTATGATCAGCACGTCTGGCTAAAACAATACTGGTATTCAAAACTTTGACTACTTTCATATCTATGCACCTCTATTTGTAGGGTAGAACCTACCCATTAATCTTATAAAATGGTGATCAGTGGTGCTTCCGCTCCTATTTTCCCCGGTTGCTCATATCCTAGAATTTCAAGATAATCACCACTATTTGTTATGATGACGGGTGTTGTTGTATCATACCCGGCCTGTTCAATCGCTTCGATATCAAATTCGATCAGTAGCTGTCCATGCTGGATCGTATCTCCGGCTTGCACAAGCACATGGAAGTGCTGGCCTTTTAGTTTGACCGTATCAAGCCCGATATGAATCAGCACTTCAACGCCTTCTACCGACCTCAAGCCAATCGAATGCTTCGTACGGAATACCGTCTCCACCGTACCGTCGAATGGAGCGACCACTTCGCCTTTGCTTGGCTTGATCGCCATTCCTTTGCCCATCGCTTCTTGCGAAAATGCCTCATCCTTCACATCCTTCAATGGTATAGCCATACCCTCCATCGGTGAAAAGACGACTGTTCTAGCGGGCGTTTTTGCTTTTTTCGTTGAGGATATACGGGTCTTTTCATCGGCAGCCGCTGTTGTGATGGAGGCTGGTTCAGTTGTAACTACCGCAGAATTTACGGCATTCGCTTCGGCTTCCTTTTCCGATGCAGGATCATCAAAGCCGATAAAGTAAACGGCGATCGGAGTCACAATAATCGAAATTGCCATCGTGATCAGAGCATACGTAAAACTGTGTGGAGCCCCGATAAACATAGGCAGGGAGGCGATACCCGGGCCAACCGCTGCATATGCCTTCAAATTCACCAGACCGGCAAACAGTCCTGCCGAACCGGCACCAATCATGCAGGCGACCATCGTTCGTTTTAAACGCAGGTGAACGCCATATAGCGCTGGCTCGGTAATTCCAAATAAGCCCGATATGCCAGATGGAAGAGCAACCTGCTTTAGCTTCTTGTCTTTAGCTAAAAACCATACGGCAAGTGCGCCAGCACCCTGTGCCATATTAGAGGACAGCATCGCGCTGTGAATGAGCGTTTCATATCCGGGTGACACCATTGCTGCAAAAATGACTGGATAAAACACTTTATGCATTCCGAACATGACGATAAAGGGCAGGAATACCGCCAAAATGACAACGGTCAGCCAGCCGATTCGATCTTGAATCCAAAATAGTCCATCGGACAATCCCTGACCAAGATAGTTTCCAAGTGGTCCTAAGATCGTTAGGGCAAGAGGAGCCATCACAAGAATCACAATTAAAGGCTTTAAAAATATTTTCACAGGACCCGGTGATACCCTGTCAGCGAATCGCTCAACATACGACATCAGCCAAACGGTAAGAATGATAGGCAATACACTGGAAGCATAGCTAATGTTAGGTACAGGAATGCCAGCAATCGACACAGGCGCATCTCCGGCTAACAATGTAATCAATTTCGGGTGCAGCAACACCCCCGCTAACGTTGCTGCAATATAAGGATTCGTTTTAAACTTTTGCGCACTGGAATATGCCAGCAGCAGCGGCAAGAAATAAAAGGCAGCATCTGCAATAAAGCTCAATAAGGTGTAGAGTTGACTTTCTTTAGGCAAAACGCCGATGGAGGATAAAAGTAAAAGTAAGGCTTTAAGCATACCAGATGCCGCAATCGCCGGAATGATCGGCTGAAATATACCGGTGATGAGTGCAGCAAAGCGTTCAAATAAGGATTTGAAGCTCAAATCTCGTTTTGCAGGTACTGGTGAAGAGGTCTGCTCGTTGCCTGGAGTAGCCAATTTTAGCAGCTCATTGTACACATAGCCCACATCATTACCGATAATGACCTGATATTGTCCCCCGCTATAAACGGCACCCATCACGCCATCCATAGCTTTGATATCTTCCGTTTTTGCCTGATCCGGCTGCTTGAGATTGAAACGCAGTCGAGTGGAGCAATGAATAAAATCCTGTATGTTGTCGGACCCGCCTACTTTTTCTAACAAAAGTTGCGCGGTTTCTTTATAATTCATAGGAGCACCTCACTTAAAATTTGCATAAAAAAAGGCTTAAATAGAGTGAGGTCGCTGGTATGCAACTCACCCAATTTAAGCCTTGCCTGCCGAACAGTAACACGCTATTGGAATCATATATGATGTTGGATTGAAGTTTTATAAACGTTTACATTGCTAATGTAGCACGGCTTTCGACAAAATGCAAAACTTTTTGCAATCGCTATACTCGGTCTACATCTTTTTTATGTTGATAAAGACTTCTCCTTATATTCATAAAACCGTTCCGTATTGTTTTATTGTAAACGCTTCCAAAAATAACTAGAATGAGTGTGAAATCGTTATTAATCGACTTCAACCGATCTCAAGGAGGCGTATGATGGTGAGTAAGGGCAAATGGAGTTCGCGTCAAATGTGGGTAACCAGCCTGGCGCTGTTGCTGCTGCTAACGAGTCTGGGGCTGGGCGGGCATACGGCGCAGGCGGCAAGCGTAACGATCACGAACGGTACAGACTGGAAGGATACAGCAGGTAATCCGATTCAGGCGAATAGTGGCAATATTCTCAAAGTCGGCTCCACCTATTACTGGTATGGCGAGCATGCGACCAATGGTACATTTGATAAAGTAAACGTATATACATCGACCGATCTGAAAAACTGGACATTCGGCAATAGCATCCTGACCAAAAGCTCCGCGGCTGAGCTGAATTCCAGCAAAATTGAGCGTCCGAAGGTGATCTACAATGCAGCTACCAAAAAGTATGTACTCTGGGCGCATTATGAAAATGGCTCAGACTACTCTCTCGCACGCGTGGCGGTGGCAACAAGCGATACGCCAGACGGTAACTTTGTGTATCAGGGTAGCTTCCGTCCGCTGGGCTATGAATCTCGCGACATGACCGTATTCGTCGATACCGATGGCAAGGCGTATCTGATCACGGCTTCCCGTCAAAATAATGGCGGTGCCAACAATACGATGGCGATTTTCCAATTGACGGCGGACTATACCGGTGTAGCTTCGTTTGTCGGCTGGGTATTCGATAATGCTTACCGCGAAGCACCGGCTGTCGTGAAAAAGGGAAGTACCTATTATCTGTTCACTTCACAGGCATCCGGCTGGTATCCGAACCAGGGCGCCTATGCGACGGCATCCTCGATGACAGGCACATGGTCGGCATTGTCTCCATTTGGCGATCCATCTGCGTATGCGACGCAGATTCATTCGATCGCTACGATCAGTGGTAGCTCGGGCACCAGCTATATTTATATGGGTGACCGCTGGAATCCGTTAAACCTGAGCGATCACAAATTCATCTGGCTGCCGCTCACACTGAACGATAGTGCGCGTACAGCGACGCTCGACTGGTATAGCAGTTGGAATATCGATGCCGCCGCAGGCACAATCTCTACGCCAACACGTACCAATCACGCGCTTGGCAAAACAGCAACGGCAATCTCCGCCACGACTGCCAATCCAGCCTCCAATGCAAATGACGGTAACGCGCAAACATCATGGGCAGCGACTTCCTCCTCATGGCCTGCATGGTGGCAGGTCGATCTTGGTGCAGTGAAATCGATCAATGAGGTGGATATCTCATGGTTTATGTACAAGGGGTCGGAAGGCTATTATAAATACAAAATTGAGTACAGTACGGACGGGGTAAACTATACGACGATTGATCGCACGAACAATACAACGTATGGCTTTACGACGGATGCAGTGTCGTTTAGTGCACGGTATGTACGGATTAATATGGTCAACGCGGTGCTGCATAATAATCCGAATAATTGGTATACGCCGACGCTTTATGAAGTGAGGGTGTTTGGAAATTAATCATGGTTGTGAGCGTTGAGAATTCTTAATGGAAATGCTTAGTGGAGGAGTTACTTTTTAAAATTCGATAGCATGGGAGGTAATGGTGTTTTTTGTGCATCATGCACTCCGGGAAGGAATAAGGGGACGGACTCCGGTCTCGCACAGGAATCTACGAATGGGGAGTTAAT
>JBCNLJ010000023.1:0-69734 GCA_039595515.1 Paenibacillus sp.
GTACTGGAAGAGGTGGAACGGAGGCTTGCGGAGAAAATTGTGCTCGACGAATTGGCGGAGCATGTATATTTGTCGAAGTTCCATCTGCACCGCTTGATACGCGCTGCAACCGGACTGCCGCTTATGGAATATATCCGTGCGCGTCGATTATCAGCCAGCGTAAGCGACCTGCTCGCCGCAGACGGCGAACAAACCGTGCTGAATCTCGCGCTGTCTTACGGCTTCGATCACGAGCAGTCGTATATCCGCTCATTTAAACGGCAGTTCGGCGTGACCCCGGCTCAGTTTCGCCGTGGACGTCGGGAGATTACGCTGGTCGAACGATATGACACGTCCAGGTTGAAGGAAATCCGGCGTGGTGTCGTATTTGAACCAACATTTGTCATGAAGCCGCAAAGTTTATATGCCGGACGGAAAAAGACGATCAATGAACAGGACAATCTGGATAATCTGACAGCGAATATACATGGCGCTTCATTCTTTTACAATGAATACCCACATATTCCGCATAAGCTCCATCCCGGCGTATATATCGGACTGACGCTCTACACGCCAGAGCATCTGCCGTATGCCACCGATTATCTGACTTCGGCAGAAGTGGCTTCTTTGGACGGGCTGGAAGGGAAATGGGATACGGCGATCATTCCAGGCTGCAAATATGCCATATTCAAATATATCGGAGATTTCCATGCGGAAAATCTGAATATTCATGATCTCAATGACATCTGGAACTATATTGATGATTGGCTGGAAAGATCGCCTTACGTACAATCCCATCCCCACCATTTTGAATATATCGACATCGCCAATACGCGCGAAGATTATTGCGAAGCGGATTTGTATTTGCCGATCGGGGAACGGAACGCTTGATGAATGGAACATGAATGTATGTTCAACGATTGCTTATACGTGAATCCGCACTCACCGACAACAGCAAACTTTTATCTTCCCTTTACGTCAATTTAAGTTTGATTTAAGCCACCTCGGTTATGATAGCTATGCAACAACTAATTATGAAAGCATAGCAAAGAGAGGTATCCATATGAAACGCACGACCATCAATCACCATGCTCGTAAGGGCAAAAGGATGATCAGTACACTGCTGCTAGGCATCGCGATCAGCAGTCTGTTGCTCGGAGAGCAGGCCAATGCACAGGCAGCCGTTAAAACGTCCACTGGCTCTTCCGTTGTCCGACAACAGCAAGACCCGTTCTTGAGTACACTCGGCGCCGATTCAGATGAGGATGTCTATGATGACCTGTACGAAGGCGGTAGCCTGGCAGACACTGCCCGCCGCAACAACAAAAGCCCGCAGGCCGTTATTGACCTGCAGGTTGCACAAATGAACGAGCTGCTTACGCAGCGACTGATTGACGGAAGTATCACGCCTGATACATACCGGGCGCAAAAGGAAGAGCTGACCGAGCTGATCGTCAAAAGCGTATACGGCCAGCATCCTTATAACCTGTAGGCTACAGCCAGTACGTCATTAAAATGTCATCCACATATCGTCCATGAATATAAAATTGTTCCTGAAGCCGTCCATTTTCGACGAATCCGTATTTGTCGTAAAAGTGGACGGCTTCTGTATTGGTCGACAGCACCCGCAGCGTCAGCTTGCGAATATGCTGTGCGCGCGCATGCTCACATAACGCATCCAGCAGTCGTCTGGCAATGCCCTGACGACGATAATCCGGATGAACGGCGATATGAATATCGTACACATGCTGGCTAACGGTAAACGATTGCGGATAACCGAAGCCCACATACCCGCATACCCGCTCTCCATGCACCGCCAGTAGCTGACTGCCCGGCGGACAGGCCTGCAAATACTGACGACGAGAAGAACAATAAAAGACAGACGGTGTATTCAAATGATTCCAGACGAGCTGGTCCAGTTGCATAAGCTGCCGGGCATCCTTCATCGTTGAGGGGCGAATGACAGTTTCAGAAGTCAATGGGATCGACATAACAGGACTCCTTTCGGAAAACGCATCGGTCTGGGCTATGCCCATCGGAGCAGGACTGTTCGAGTATAGATCGTAGCCTCTGCGTATTGCAGCCGCTCGATCTCTACATCAGCCTGTGTGCTCATTATAGCATTGCTCGCCCCATACTTAACATCGGAGAGTCAAAGTTTTACACACCGCTGAGTCCCTTTTACAAAATACCCCGTTAGTCTATCTTCTTCTATTCACTGCCCTTAATATGCGTACCTGCTCCAGTACAACGAACGATCGGCATCGCCCTTACTGCCGTGGTTGAAGCTGGGCAGGATGCCGCTGTGCCGCACTGTGCACCATATAAAAGAGCAACGATATGATAGCCGCCAAGACTGCAACCCATGTCACTGGCATCAAGCCACCCTGATCGTAAAACACACCCATCACATACGGCCCGATAACACGCCCTACCGCACCAATCCCACCAGCAACGCCCAGATAAAATGGCGCGTACGCCCCTGTGCGCTCCGATACGAATGACGGAATCGCTGGCGAGATCAGCATCTCACCAAATGTAGTCAACACCATTGCAATTACAAAGGCAGCATACCCCGGATACACCAGAATAACGATATAACCAAGCAGATAAAATACAGCGCTCGCCGTCATCTGCGCCTGTGCTGTGCGTGCGAACAGACGCCGCACCAGATTTACAAACGGCTGTCCGGCAAAGATGAGCACTCCATTCAGCGTCCAGAGCAGACTGTAATAACTAATCAGCAGACCGGAGCTGACGATATGCGGCGATACGCCTGTATTCCAGATCGAATTCCCCAGCCACAGAAACATCGTCGCAATGCCCATAAATAGATATACACGCACCTGCCGCAGTAGCCAGCCTGTGCTTTCCCCTGGCGCCGACTTTGGGCGTCCCGGATTGTTATCATCGATATGAGCCGGATCAGCCGTACCGATCTTACCCAGATATACAAAGAAAAAGATGGCAAAGCCAACGCAGCTTATCCCATTAATGACAAACGATAAATAATACGAAATATCCGCCAGCACACCGCATAATGCCGTCCCCAGCGCAACGCCGATATTATTCGCCACATAGACAATATTGAATAATTCGCCCCGCCGATCCGCAAACCGGAAGCCGATAAACGCCTGAATCGCCGGCATCGACATGGAATTAAATAGACCGATAAATACCATCGCTCCCATGAATAGTGGGAAATGGCTGCTAACCGCAGGCAAGGTGAATAAAAATAACCCGTTGAGCAGCAAGGAGCCTACAATCAAGCGACGTACGCCTAATCGATGATAGAGCGCGCCGCCAAGCAATTGTCCGATAATACCGCCAAGCGATTGCAGGAGCACCACCAGCCCGGCATCCTGCATCGGACGCCCCAGCTCCTGATAAACAAACAAGGTGACCAGCGGCCACATCAAAGACCCGCCTGCTGCATTCAGCAGACTGGCGAGCAGAAATACTTGAATTTCCCGTGGATAGGTTTTGAGCCAGCGCATGATGAATTCCTTTCTGTGGGCTTGCTACGCGCAAGGAGATGCCTTTATGCTGTATATGCATGTACAGCGATGAGATCAGCCTGTACTGCGTCACTATAATCATGTATCAAACACATAACTTCTAGTATGCTTGATTGCAGCTATAGTGGGCAAGCATATCCATTGCCGCTTTACACGGATAAGGAGCTGAACCTGTATGTACTCATCATCATCCCCGGAGCTTGAACGTTTATATACTCAGTATTACGCGCTGCTAAAAGCGATTGCCTACCAGATGATGGGTTCGCATAGCGATGCAGAAGATATTGTACATGATGTATTTGAAAAGCTAGCTGAAAAAGAAGTCGCACAGATTGAGCATGTAAAAGCATACTTGATTCGCGCCGTTACCAATCGAAGCTTGAACATTCTGCAATCGGCACGCAAACGACGTGAACTCTATCCCGGTCCATGGTTACCTGAGCCGGAAGTAAGTCGGATTGCTCGCTCCACTCGCAAAGCTTCCAACGACACCGACGATGCAAGCGAAAGGGGGAATAGCACCGATCCCTCTGCCCCTTCCTCCCGCTCCTCACTGGCTGGCGTACGCGCTATCGATTCACATTCTGTTTCCATGCCTGACTATGACGCAGAGCAATCGCTATTGCAGCAGGAGCAGATTGGTTATGCGGTGATGGTCATGCTAGAGCAACTGAATCCTGTAGAACGTGCTGTATTCGTATTGCGGGAATCGTTTCAGCTTGATTATGCGGAGATTGCAGATTATGTGAACAAAACAGAAGTCGCCTGTCGCAAAATGCTCAGTCGTATTCGTGCACGCTCGCAACCAATCCGTGAACAGCAGCTCGTGCAGAATAGCTCTACACTTGCCTTTACAGAAGCCTTTTTGGAAGCTGCACGTAGCGGGAACTTTGCTCCGCTATTACACCAGCTACGCGAGGATATACGTATGTACACGGATGGCGGCGGCAAAATACGTGCTGCATTGCGTCCAATCATAACTCGTTATCGGGTGACGACATTTTTACGAGGGATTGCCGGAAAAGGTGCATTTGCAGGAGAATGGGCCATTGTTTCGGTCAATGGCACAACGGGTCTGCAATTACAGCGTGATGGAGCGATGGTCTATATTTTAACTTTTGAATGGGATACAGATGGAAACGTGCAACATATCTATATGATATCGAATCCGGACAAACTGGCTCATATTGATGCTATCACATCTATGTAAAGCGAGACGGTAGCAGAATGATCTCCATTTATTTTGCAAAATAGAAGAATTATCGGTCACAGAACATTGCATGAACTTGTCTAAGAGGATGAAGGCTGGTTGTAAACCAACTTGCAAGCAAGCCCCATCCGCCAGATATCAGGCATAACTACCTGATCAATCGGTATAATCTAAAGGAGATGACCATCATGCAATTACGTCTTGACCATTACAAAGCCAATCCGGGTGTGTACCGACTTATGCTCGCTATGGAAACGTTTATTAAGGAGCAACAGCTTGATCCAGTGTTGTATGAGCTGATCAAAATCCGCGCCTCTCAGTTAAATCGTTGTGCTTACTGCATCGATATGCATATTCGTGATCTGCGTAAAATGGGGGAAACTGAGGAACGAATCGCCTTGCTCAGCGTATGGCGCGAAGTTCCCTATTACACCGCTGCTGAGCGTGCAGTATTGCACCTGACTGAAGTCGTGACCGAGCTGTCTCAGCATGGCGTACCGCAAGACGTCTATGATGAGGTGCTGGAGCATTATAGTGAGCAGCAATTTATGACGATCCTGACGGCGATCAATACGATTAATTGCTGGAATCGAATTGGAGTCGCGACAGGCATGTTTCCCGGTTGCCGTGATAAATAAGTCGCGGTCAGTCAGACATATGTCAGCTGGAGAATACGCTTGAAATGCTGATCGAATATGCTGGAATCGAAGGCAATATCATCTGCCCAAATTTTTTTGTTATTTTAAATTCAGTTATGTTTCAATCTGTTATCGTCCGTTTAACAATAAGTAACGGCATTTGGCGAGAGTGATGTCCCCTTCATTCTCACCCTCTGTCATATCATGGACCACTCCCGGAATCCGCCATATCACGGTTTCGTTCCCCCGAACCGCGACATGGCGGATTTCATTTTGTCTAGTTATATCGCATCAACAAGCAGACAAAAAATGACCCGCCCTCAGGCAGGTCATTTTTCATTTCTTCTCATTTTTCATTTGATCTCATGCAGATCGGTCAGGCCTGTATGATGCCTGTATATGTTATCGTTGTCCCTGCTGTAATGCCAGAATGCTGTTTAGCAGATGAATTTTACGGATCGGCTTGGTAATCACCGTTTCGAAGGTATCGCGGAATTCGCCCTCTACCTTTTCGCCCAGTGGTGCAAGCAGGAATAGGTGCTGCTTCTGAATCTTCGTCCGCTCCCGTATCCAGCGTTCACGATCCAGCATATCCAGATCGACCAGCACCAGATCATAATTATGATGGTACAGCTCGTCAAAGAAACGCTCATCCATATCGTCTGCAATCGTCACCTGAGCGCCCCATTCAACAAGCATATCGTGAATAAGACCTCGACAGATCGCATTACGCTCCAATAGCAAAATGCGCAGATCATGCAGCACATTGTCCTTGAACGGAATCGAAGGCAGATCGGTATAGCGCTCAAATTGCAGCACAATGCTAACCGATGTCCCTACACCATGCAAGCTTTCCGCCTGAATCGTCCCTCCCATAAGCTCGGTTAGTTGCTTACAGATCGCTAATCCAAGCCCTGTGCCCTGGTGCATATGCTCACTTTGCTCATGCATTTGCTCATACATTTTAAAAATATCGTTCAGTCGCTCTGGCGGAATACCGATCCCGGTATCTTCGACCGATACCTTCACCGTCAGTCGCTCTGGATCATCATTCGGCAGCATAAACAGCGATACACTGATATCGCCTTTGTCGGTAAATTTAATCGCATTTTGCAGCAGATTCATAATGATCTGACGCACTTTAAGCGCATCGCCGATCACGAATAGCGGAATATCCGAATGCACATTCAGATGCACCTGTACGCCCTTTTCAAAAGCACGAGGTGCCAGCGCATACGTTAAATCCTCCATCGTATTGATCAGGTCAAACGGATCGCGTGCTAACTTCATTTTACCGGCTTCAATCTTACCGATATCCAGCAAATTGTTCACAAGTGCCATCAATGCTTCACTGCTCGTATGCAGCACCTGCAGATAGCCCTGCTGCTCTTCATCCATACTCGTATTGCGTAGCAGCTCGCTCATGGATAAAATCCCATTCATCGGTGTACGAATCTCATGGCTCAGCATGGCGATGAAGCGCGACTTATTTTCGGCAACGTGCTCAGCCTTTTCGCGAGCCTGCTGTTCATTAGCAAGCTGTTGCTGAAGCTGCTGTAGCTGCTGCTCCATCTCTTTTTGCTTTTCGATCATTTCATTCCATTTATGTTCACTCAGCTTTTCCATACTGCACCTCTTGATTCGTTCTGCGACACATCAATCTCTTTATTACCCGCTTATCATCTTTTGAAACGAATGCAAGGTGCCATTCAGAAGCACAGCAATAGATGAAGTTTTCAGCAGATATGGCCCTCACGTCGGATGATTTATATTTACATTAGCTTTCAAGCATAGCATAGGGATCAAGACAAAAACACCGCCCTAAGATAGATGTATCGGTCGTTTCATCATAAAAATGCACCCCAAAATGCTCATTAGTTTACCTCAGCGGTTTTCTAATGTCCATTTTAAGGGGTGCACTCTAATTCGCTCTATTGCACTCTAAGTAAAGAGGATGCTTTTTCGCTCCGTATTTTAAGCTGTGATCTCCTGTACGTAGCAGCGTGTACATGCAAAATGAAGTTGTGCAGTGGCCACTATTACTAATGTAAGAAAGAGTAATCGGACAAGGCACTGTTCCCTTCCGTGCCTATGCATACAAGTTGGCATGGACGTCTTCATCCACCATATTACTTTGCCAACAGCACCATGCTACTTTTCCAGCATTCCATACTTACCTTATTGCAGCTTCACCTTACCCGTGTGCCTGCTCATTATGCTGCAACGGCAGCGCCACAGCAACACCTGCTCCGGTCTGTGCAGCAGCGTCTGGCTGCGCGGTACGACTGATGCTGTCCCCAGGCGAAGCTGGAGCTGTGCCTGCTCCGGTCGTTGGACGAATATAAGCTACAAAATAAGCAAAGGCAACGAATAACGCACCGCCTGTCAGATTGCCGAGCCACACCGGTACAAAATTCATCGCATACTGTCCCCACGAATAATACCCGGCAAAGATTGCTGCTGGAATCAAAAACATATTCGCCACAACGTGCTGGAAGCCGATCGCGACAAACGCCATCGTCGGAAACCAGATCCCTAATACTTTACCGCTAATATTGTCTGCGCTGTAGGATAACCACACGGCCAGCGCAACGAGCCAGTTACAGCCAATACCGGATAAAAACATCTGCAGGAAGCTCCCCTCCAGCTTATGCCCTGCCATCTCCACCGTTTTGGCAAGATAAGGCCCTGTCTCGGTCATCCCTACCACATGTCCAAAGAAATAAGCAACGAACAACGCACCGAGCAAGTTCGCAAGCGTAATCGCGAACAGATTACGTACCACTTCCAGCGTGCGAATGCGTCCCGCCATCCGCGCCAGCGGCACCGCCATCATATTACCGGTCAGCAGCTCGCCACCCGCGACAAGTACGAGAATCAGCCCTACCGGGAAGAGCGAAGCACCTACAAAATTCGCAAAGCTACCCCATTCCTCCGGCATACTCGCAATGACGCGAATATCGAGTAAGAAGCCAAGTGCGATAAAAGCACCCGCCAGAAAGCCCAGCACCAGCATCTGCGTCCAGCTAGAACGCGCCTTCGTCACCCCGTTATCAATCGTATTGAGCGCGATCTGCTGCGGTTTATAGTAAGCCATAGTTAAGGTTCTCTCCTTTGAGGAATTCGTTGCTGGATGAATGAGAGCGATCAAGACAGGATGATGCTTATCTTCGCTACCTATCGATACAGCAGGAATTCACTTTATTTTCGCCTGTCATCAGCGGTTATTTTCATATTTCAATTTTAATAGATTAACTTTGTGAAAAAAGTAACAAATGTCACGTTGGGAGGGGGATGTAGGGGATTATTTTAAATATTTGAATTTGAAATGGATAAACGTATAATTTGGCACAGCATCTAATTAATCGTTATTACAATAAAACTAAATACCGCTCATAAAATGAAAAAGCCTACTTGCATCCAAACCGCAAGTAGGCTTTCGTTTATATCAAACATGCTGAACACATATCTCTATCTTCATCCAACATGTATAACGCGGATTCAAGTACAGCATTTTCGTGATGACAAAGCGTTCTATCTTCTTTATCTATATCTACCGTAAAACGTCATAACTCCTGCGCTTCTAGATGATCTACACTAGCACGTTACGATCCTTACGCGTTCACTGGCTCCTTCACTGCTACCGGTGGCAGTGCTTGCAGACCCACACTATTCAGATAGTTCCACGGTTTGTTGTAATGTGGCTGGAAAAAGAAGTCGACAAAAGCAAGCTGATCGACGGTCATACCGGCTTGGATAAAGACCGAGATCGTATTGATCGACTGGGTCAGATCGGCGTGCGACATAATCTGTGCGCCCAGAATACGGCGGCTTGTTTTTTCATAGACGACCTTTAAGGTTACTTTCTCATGGGTAGGCATAAATTCTGGACGATAGTTATCTTCGATTGTCGATGTCTCCACATCCAGTCCAGCCAGACGTGCAGCGATTTCGGTCATACCGGTTGCAGCGATGTTGTCTTCGTAAATTTTGATACCGGAAGTACCCTGTGTACCCATATATTCGGTAGTTGGCTGAACCAGATTGCGTGCGACCAGTGTACCCATGCGTACTGCATTTGTTGCAAGCGGGATATAAGCATGTTGTCCGGTTGGGTTGTAGTAGATTGCACAGCTATCGCCGGCAGCGTATACGTCCTGCTTGCTTGTTTGCATATATTTATCGACGATGATTGCGCCGTTTGGCAGCATATCGACCTGTCCGGCAAGCAGCTCGGTTTGTGGGCGGAAGCCGATGCACAGAATGACCATATCGGCAGTGTGCTCACCACGGTCCGTCACAACGGTCGTAACATTGCCATTCTCGCCCGCAAAGCGTACAACCTTCTCATTCAGTGCCAGCTTGATTCCCTGCTCGGTCAGCGTTTGCTCGGTACGTGCGGTAAATTCAGGGTCAAGGTATTTGCTCAAAATGCGATCCTCTGCATCGATCAGAGTCACCTGTTTGCCGTTCATCTGGAATGCTTCCACCAGCTCGACACCGATGTAGCCTGCGCCGACAACGACGATGTTACGTGCGGTTTTCGCTTTTTCAATGATCGTATTGGAGTGGTTGAAGTTTTTCGATAGCACGATATTGTTCAGCTCAATGCCTTCAAACTTCGGAATGATCGGCCACGAGCCGGTGGTTACGATTAATTTATCAAATGTATCGGTCAGCACTTCACCGGTGTTCAGGTTGCGTGCAGTTAATGTTTTGGCGTCGGTATCCACGGAGGTCACTTCATGCAGCATTTTGGTCGTTACACCTAGCTCGGCCAGTTGCTGCGGCGAGGAATAGAACAGTCCCTGTGCATCCTCGACGACTCCACCTACATACAGTGCAATACCGCAAGATAGAAACGAAATATTATCGTTACGCTCATAAACGGTAATCTCAGCATCCGGGTACAGCTTAGCGGTGTTGACGATAGCGGCGGTTCCTGCGTGTGTACATCCAATAACAGCTACTTTCATGGTTTCTTCCTCCTGAGTGGTTCTATATTTGTATAAAGCCTGTCATCCATTCCGACATGTGCAATAGGACAGTCGCTCCATCACGCATCATTGCGGAATGGAAGACAACTTAGTGAATACATTCACATTATTAGATGAGCAAAGCGATTGGCTATGAATAAGCCAGGCTAGCGTTTACTTCATCTTCATCCGGCTTAATTACTGCTCGGATCAAATCTGTATCTTCAGCAATGGCTATCATGGAGAGAGTAAGATGAAGCCAGGCTCTCCTCCATGACTATGGCCGCTACTGATTGGGGGGATGGTGGAAACGATTAGATTGTGAATGTTTTCACCTTATGATGTTATTATATTGTGATTTTTGTCACAATGCAATAGATTTGAGTGATGTTCATACTTTGTTCATATTTTCACAAATATACTATGAGAAAGCGCATAGTTCCGACTTATGCTTCGTGGATGACCGGTGTTCAAGTGTTTTTTCTGCTCAGGCTTACTTCTTCTATGCACGACAAAACAAAATAACAAAACCGGCATAACAAAAAGCCACAGTCCTATCGACCGTGGCTTTTGCTGTAATTCATTGTGCTGTAATTCAGGCTGGGAGCATGTAGCTCCATAGAGCTTGAAGCGGCAGCATCCTGTCTACTGCTCTATTTTCTGAGTGCTTAGTTCCGAACCGCTTGCAAAACCGTTGCTTGCTGGCGCACTTGCTGTACCTGCTGCTCTGCCTGTACTGCTTCATGTGTATGACCTTCCAGCGCATACGGCAGACACAGTGGCACGCCGCTACGTGGATCGACGATAATATCGGCTTCGATGCCAAATACATCGCGCAGTACATCGCATGTCATGACTTCTGTTGGAGAGCCTTCGGCAATCGCCTTGCCCTTCTTGATCGCGATCATATGGTGAGCATAACGGGACGCATGGTTCAGATCGTGCACAACCATGATGATCGTACGACCGGAGGTAGCATTCAGCTTCTCCAGTAGCTGTAATACTTCCAATTGATGCGCCATATCCAGATACGTGGTCGGCTCATCCAGGAACAGAATATCGGTATCCTGTGCCAGTGACATCGCAATCCATGCACGTTGACGCTGACCACCGGACAACTGGTCGATCGGACGATCGTGGAAATCGATCATGCCTGTTGCTTCCATTGCCCATGCAATCTTGTCCTTATCTTCCGCCTTCATCGAGCCAAAGCCTTTCTGATACGGGAAACGACCATATGATACGAGTTCTGTTACGGTTAAGCCTTCCGGCGCAGTTGGCGTTTGCGGTAAAATGGCGAGCTGCTTGGCAACCTCGCGTGTTGATTGCTTATGAATCGATTTGCCGTCGAGCAGCACTGAACCATTTTTCGGCTGCATAATACGTGCCATCGTTTTCAAAATCGTTGATTTACCGGAGCCATTGGCACCGACCAGCGCTGTAATACGCCCCTGTGGAATCTGAATGTTCAGATCCTCTACAATCAAACGATCCTCATAAGCAATATCCAGTTTGGATGTCATCAAACGCACCATTTTTACCCATCCCCTTCAGGCGGCCGATTCGTATCGATATAACCGCCTATCATAATTAGTGGCGTCATTCGCCAGACTCATCAACATTGTTATTGTGTACTGCTTACGGCGTGTGAACTACCAACCTGCTACGCACGCGAACGAGCGAGCAGATACAGGAAGTACGGTCCGCCGATAATGGCTACCATCACACCTGCTGGAATTTCCGAATTTTCCATTAATGTACGTCCAACCATATCCGCTACAAGTAAAAGCACCGCTCCGATCAACGCACTGACCGGAATCACATGCTCGTATCGTGGCCCAACCAGTCGTCTTGCGATATGCGGCCCAAGTAGACCGACAAAACCGATCCCTCCACTGACGGCAACGCAGGCTGCGCTTAGCGCTACCGCAATCACGAGCAGTATTAGACGCTGGCGGTTAAGATAAGAGCCCAGTCCAGCCGCCGTCTCATCGCCGAGTGAGAAGACGTTCATTTGCCGTGCCTTCCATAATGCTGCTGGCAGCAATACAACGATCCACGGCAGCAAGGCCATAACGAACTTCCAGTTACTGCCCCAGATGCTGCCTGCCTGCCAGGTCGCAATAAAATTGAACTCGTTCGGGTCCAGTTGCAGCGTCAACACGATCATCAGTGCATTGATCCCGGTTGCCATCGCAATACCGGAAAGCACGAGACGTGAGGACGAGATGCCTTTGTTCTTTTTATAAGCCATCAGGTAAATGCCTGCTGCTGCGGCAAAGGCACCAACCAGCGCCAGTACAGGCAGCAGCATCGGCGATGCCGATTCGCGCATTGGATTTGTTACGACGAACAGCACGACTGCAAGTCCGGCTCCTGAGTTAATACCGAGAATACCGGGATCCGCCAGCGCATTGCGTGATACGCCTTGCAAAATCGCTCCTGCTACCGCCAGACCTGTACCGACCAGCAATGCGATTACAATCCGCGGTAATCGAAATTGGAATAGCACCAGTTCATCGCGTGGTGTACCGCCGCCAAACAGCGTACGCATCACCTCAAGTGGCGACATTTTCGTAAAGCCCGTATTCATACTGATCAGCAGCACCGCAAATGCCACAGCCACCAGAATGATCAGCGTAATGATCGTACGCAGTGTACGTTTACGGTGAAATATAGCCTCGTTCACAGATTATCCCCTACTTTCTTCCGAATGACGTAGAAGAAGTAAGGAACCCCGATCAGCGCAATCAGCGCACTGACCGGCTGCTCATGCGGCGGATTCAGCAATCTGCCAAACGTATCGGCAAATACGAGCAGGAGCGCACCGAGAATCGCCGAGGTCGGAATAATCCATTTGTAGTCGACACCGACCAGCGCACGCGCCGCATGCGGCACCATCAATCCAACAAAGCCGATCGCACCGACTGTAGATACCGAAGCACCTGCCAGTACCATGACTGCCAGCACGGCACCGAGTCGAATCAACGCTGTACGCTGTCCCAATCCGGCAGCCACATCGTCGCCCAGACTGAGAATCGTTATCGATCGAGACAACAGCAATGCCCCGATCAGCGCCGTGACAATCCACGGCCACAAAATATCTACCTGACTCCATGTCACGCCTGCCACACCGCCTGCATACCAGAATGCGAGATCCTGTGAAATGCGGAAGTAGAGCGCAATGCCTTCCGATAGTGCGACCAGCATCGCTGCTACAGCAGCCCCTGCTAGCGCCAGTCTGACCGGTGTCAAACCGCCACGCGCGAGTGAGCCAATACCATACACCAGCACCACACTGAGTGCAGCGCCCATAAAGGAGAATAGAATCAGTTTGTTAAATGCCATGCCCGGGAAGAACGCAAAGCATACGGCAAGCACAAAGCCTGCTCCGGCATTGATTCCGAGTAGCCCCGGATCAGCCAGCGGATTACGGGTCATTCCTTGCATCAGCGCTCCGGCGACAGCGAATGAAGCGCCGACCAGTGCACCTGCAATCGCACGCGGCAATCGCAGCTCCCATATAATCTGATGCAACTGGTTGTTCGCATCAAAATGCACAAGCGCCTGCCAGACCACATGCAGTGGAATCTCACGACTGCCCTTCGCTACGGAGAAAGCGAGTCCGAATGCAAGCAGAACCAATCCGCCAATAATAATGAGAAGCGCTGCATAAGGCCGCGACCAGATTTCTTCTTTTGATGAGGTCTGTTGACCTTTCACAACCGTCTTGCGAGTCATAAACAAGCCTCTTTCCACATAGGTTGACCGATCATCCTGACGGAAGCATGACAGCGAAACACCTGCATCGCTGCCTGGATCGATGGGATGACGATCTGTACTGCTGTATCGCGAATATATACTATATTTACTATGTTCATCATAACTTCATCTTAAGTTGCATATCATTTAAGATACTGATAATCATTATCACTTGTCAACCGTAATCACAAAAAAGCCATCAGAATGTACATAATTCGTACATATCCGATGGCTTTTTAACGTTATTGCCTTAAATCCGATTCGTTCAGTCAGACGCCAACCCTTAAAACAAACTCCAATCAAACTCCTTCGACAACCGCTCCAGCAAGTGCACACCCGCAATACTGTTGCCCTTGCTGTTCAGCGACGGCCCAACTAGACCGATCCCATACTGTCCGGGTACGAGCGCCATAATGCCACCGGATACACCACTTTTCGCTGGCACACCGACATCAATGGCGAATTCACCGGACGCATTGTACATGCCACAGGTGACCATAAACGTCTTCGCAATCTGAATATAGCGACGCGGAATGAGCATCTCTCCGCTCTGCGGGTCCACTCCGTCAAATGCGAGCACCAGCGCCATCCGCGACAGATCGGAGCAATCGACTTCAATCGAGCAATGGCGGAAATAGACAGACAGCACATCCTCGACCGGGTCCTTGAGCACCCCATTTTGCTTGAGGAAGTACGCCAGCGAGCGATTCAGGTCGCCCGTTTCCAGCTCGGAATGGTATACATCCATATTGTAATTCAGTCGATCATTACCCGCGAGCTTACGGAAAAAATGCAAAATCCGCGCTGACTTCTCCTCCGGGCTATCACCAGCAATGAGCGATGATACGGTAATCGCACCCGCATTGATCAGCGGATTAAACGGAATCCCCGGCTCAACCAGCTCCAGCTTGATCATCGAATTAAAATCATCGCCTGTCGGCTCTTTGCCTACATTATAAAAGACCGCTTCCTCGCCATGATCCATCAGCGCCAGAATCAGCGTGAATACCTTCGAGATACTTTGCATCGTAAACGGCACACCACAATCGCCTGCCGCTACGGTCTGTCCCTGCGAATCCGCAATATGAATACCGAGCGTATCGCGTGACGCTTTTGCCAATTCAGGAATGTAGGCGGCTACATCGCCCTGACCTGTACGCAGGCGGCTCGTTTCCAGCCACTCGGGTAGCTTTTTCTTTAACTTTTCCATTTGTTCAATACTCATCTATGCATCACTCCTGCTCCATCTGTTTTGATCGCTTGACTCCTATTTTTGATCGATTAGCTCCTATATTACAGGGCATGATTGCGCCCTAACATCCATTCTTTTATACGTGCAACTATGTTCTACTATAGCAGAGAAGGCAATTCGGTTGGTATGTCGAATGTATAAGTCGAGCGTAAAATGAGCTTTTTGCGCAAAAAACGGTATAATGTCCATAACGGCGTACATGCCGCAGGCATTGGCTCTGTACCCGTACTCCATTTAACAGAAAGTGGTGATCCGATGAACGGCAAATTCAGAGCAGCAATCGCAATGGTTCCGATTGAGCAGTATGCATTTCAGGGACAGCTCCCCCTCTGTCTGGCTAATAGCGCAATTCCTGCGCTCGAAGCACTCAAGCCGCAGGCGGATGAAGTATGGGGCGACGGGCAACATGAGGTGTTAACCTTCCATTATGCCGGGCATGCGGTCAATATGACGTTTCGGTGCTCAGGTGGTACGTATCTGTTTGATAGTGTGGATGTATGGGCAGATTGCTCCGACTGTGGGGAGATTAGTATCCGCACACCTGAAGGATTATTTCTACACGCGACTGGTGCTGGCGTGAAGCTGGAGCCGTTTGAGCTACATGATGAGCTAATCTATCTGCTGCCTAATGCGGTGACCATCCATTACCACAAGCATGAGCAGCAATGGATGCTGACAAAGATTGCAGGCTCATACCGTAACTATGACGACACACGCACCAGCTTGCAAATGATTATGGATACAAGCTCAAGCTGGAGCTAGTAGGATGGGCACAGGCGGATTAGATGCTCTAGTTCATCGTCTAGTATTCACTTCCATCTCTATTCCAGACCTTTTCCATACGATTTGATAAACACATTCGGTGGCATCTCTCTATTATTAAGAGCGGATTGCCAGCGTAATCGCTGTATACAATGTACTCAAAACAAACAGGCAGACGGGGAATGTATACCGTCTGCCTGTGCTTTTAGCTTCGTTTCTTTCTCTGTATCTATCTTGCTTTCTTTCTAACTGCAACGTGCTTTGAAGCCTATTATTGTCCCAGTGTATGCGACGTAGCAGGCTTTTTGTTACGTGCGGCTTTACCGACCCAGCGATCTCCGAATTTGTATACGATAATGCCTACGATAATGACCAGCACGCCGATAATTTTCCCCGGCGTCAGAGCGATCTTCTGCGCGACCAGCCAGCCTGTCGTATCGAACAACAATGCTGTACTGAGCTGCGCAATCAGCACGATCGATGTGGCAAAGGTCGGCCCCAGACGCTTAATCCCCTGCACAAGGCAAAAGACCACGCCTACTCCGATCGCACCGCTAACCCAATACCACGGCTTCATATGTTGCAGCGAAAAGGTCGCACTACCTTCAAAGATCAAACTGGCGATAAACGAAGCGATAAAGCCCATTCCAAGCACCAGAGTCGTGGTCGCCCATGAACCGGCTCTCGCATTCACCTGATTGTTAAAAATCGTTTGCAGGCTGACCAATGCACCTGCCACAATCGCGAGCAATATGCCCATAATCATATATTGTTCCTCCTACAGCTTCAATATAAGTACGCCTGCAATCATCAGCATGACACCGATACATTGCGGCACCGTAACTTTACG
Source organism: Paenibacillus sp. (assembly GCA_039595515.1). GTDB lineage: Bacteria > Bacillota > Bacilli > Paenibacillales > Paenibacillaceae > Saccharibacillus. The sequence continues at coordinate 16,948 of JBCNLJ010000023.1, forward strand.
ACGCAATACGCCAAACCAGCCTCTACTATCAATTACAAATGTCATGCATAGCTGCGCAATGAGCAGCATCGCAATCGTGAACGTTACGCCAATATATTGAATTGCGGTAACCTCACTGAAAATAATAACCGAGGCAAATGCCCCGCCAAACCAGTACAGCGCTGGCACCTGACGCATATCCTTCCAGCTACCATCCCGCACAAATGCAAGCACCAGTCCCGCTAAAATAAAGCCTGTCAACTGGGTAATCGTCGCTGCCTGCCATGTGCCGATATCATAGCTGATGCGATTGTTCGCTACACCTTGCAGTGTAATACAGGCACCGCCCAGCAGCGCGAACAGAATTCCTTTCAGCACTTCGTGTTCCTCCCTTATCCTGTCTGCTTTTTCTGTCTGTTTTCTTTCTACTTTTCCTGTGTAGTTCTCGATATGCTTTGCTGTCGTTTGGAGTAAAGCAATCAGCAAATTGATTGTTATGGATTGTAGTCGCTATAGTGAAGATGATGCGCTCGCTTCACTTGTTGTATACCTTATGTCGATTTTGTATATTGATCCCGTCTATGTGTCTGCCAGCAGTTGATAATTTTTTAGCAGTTGCGGAATTATGGATCTACATAACCCTTTCCATTAAAAGGCATATGACTACTAACGAAAAGGACATATGTCCCATTGGTAATAAATTCAACATATCGATGCTTCGCTATGACCTATTTATCTGTTCCGTGAATCCCTGAAACAGAAGGTGATTTGGATACAGAAGTATAGATACTAAAATGTAGCGCTTAATTTTGGAAGGCTTTTCAGGCTTTTCAGACTTTTCAGCCTCTTTAGGCTCTTCAAGCTCTTTATGCTTTTCAGGCTTTTCAGGCTTTTCAGGCTTTTCGAGTTCCTCAGGTTCTTAAAGTCTCCCAGATATTTTAGTCTCATCGCTTTGCGATCTTAAAATGAAATAGATGCAAAAAGGATGCTCCACAGGAGCACCCTTTGATATAAATCCAACGCTCTAGTCGTTCAATGCTAAAGCATGTTGCCCATGTACCTTCATGAATAATTGCTGACAAAATGGTCGCTCTGCTAAATGATTTCAGCATAAAGCAACCATCTGTCCTCATCCACAGGCTACCGACATAGTGCGATTAACGACGTCCGCGTCTGTTCCCACCTTCGGAGCCACCGCGTGTAGAACGGCTGCTGCTCTGACGGCTGTTCGGTCCGTATTCACGACTGCGTCCGCCACCGGAGTTTTTGTTGCCTTTGGACGAATCACGGCGGAAGTTGCCCTGCTCGTCTGTACGACGGGACATCGCTGTACCATTACCACTGCCGGAGCGTGCTGGCTTTTCGCTACGCTGACTGGAGCCTGTACGTTGCTGTCCGGAGCCTGTACGCTTCGGTGCATCTGCGTTATAGCTGGATACTGCACTTTGCTCTCCAGCACCTGCACGGGCAGATTTTGCCGGGCGTTTATTTTTACCTGTACGTTTTGGTGCATCGGAGCCGTAAGCGGATGCGCCTCCGCGCTCACCGCCAGCACCGCGTGCCGTACGTCTGCCGCCGGAGCGACCATTGCTGCTCTGAGCGCGCTCCGAACGACCGGATTCGCTACGTTTGCCTCGGCTACCGCCATTACCGCTACCAGCCGTTTTAGAGCCGCTACGTGGTTTCGTTGGACGTACATTGGACAGCAGCTCATCCGAATCATCGGATTGTGCCGAGGTACGCGAAATTTCACGCGGCAGGTTTTGACCTGTTTCACGCTCGATCTGCTCCAGCTCACGACGATCATGTGGAGTAACAAATGTGATCGCACGGCCTTTACCACCTGCACGACCGGTACGGCCGATACGGTGAATATAATATTCAACATCCTGCGGGATATCATAGTTAAATACATGGGTTACGCCTTCTACGTCGATACCGCGTGCTGCTACATCGGTAGCAACGAGCAATTGCAGCTTCGCATCGCGGAACGCCTTCATAACCTGCTCGCGCTTGTTCTGAGACAGATCGCCATGCAGTTCATCCGAAGCATAGCCCATTTCCTGCAATTCTTCATTCAGCTTTGCTGCACGGCGCTTCGTACGGCAGAAAATAACAGCCAGATACGGGCGTTCGCGCTCGATATATTCGTTTAATGCAGCCAGTTTGCCGCGCGGTGTGCATTCTACAACAAGCTGACGGATCAGGTTCAGCGGAACGGTTTCTTCTGTACCGACACGAATATCATGCGGCTTGCGCATATATTGAGCAGACAGACGGCGAATACCATCAGGAATCGTCGCGGAGAACAGCATCGTCTGGCGGGAAGGCGAGGTTGCCAGAATAATCTGCTCAACTTCCTTCAGGAAGCCCATATGCAGCATCTGATCTGCTTCATCCAGTACGAGTGTACGGATCTTCGTCATATCCAGTGTGCCACGACCCATATGGTCAAGCAAACGTCCCGGTGTACCTACAACGAGATGACAGCCGCCTTCCAGCTTGCGTAGCTGACGCTCTACATCCTGACCACCATACGCCGCGAGAATGCGCACACCTTCATACGCATCGGCAAGCTTGCGTGCTTCGGTTGCGATCTGCAGTGCCAGCTCACGCGTTGGCGCTACGATCAGAGCCTGCGGAGCACCGGTCACATTCAGGTTTAACTTTTCAAAAATGGGGAGCAAAAACGCCAGCGTCTTACCGGTACCGGTCTTCGCCTGTACGATCGCATCGTCACCCTTCAGTAATACAGGGATTGAGGCTTGCTGCACTTCAGTCGGCTGGGCGATGCCGTTCGCTGCCAGCAGTTCAACCGCTGCAGACGAAATGTCAAAGGAATTAAAGTTGGTTGTCAATGATTTCACCTATTCTCATAAAATTTGGGCAGCCCGTCCGCACATTGCTGTGCAGCCGTACAAGGGTACGGCTCAGGCCAGTTGGAGCGCAATCGCTGCTCGTAAAAAGAAGCATCGGCTCATCCCGATGCTTCAGCGTCTATATCGTCAGATACATAATGCTCATTCGAAAATAAAACATGCTATTGCGGTTCCATTTGCTCATCCAGGCACAAAGCCAGAACGAGCGAAAACTGTGCAAATGGCATAGTCTCCTAGCGTCAATATAACGTGTATTCGGCTTCCCGTCAATGCCCGGATGAAATTGTACCGTGATTGAGTCGATCATACAGCTCACGGCTCTCTTCGTTCAGACCGCGAATATGAATAATTTTGCCTGCACCCGTATATTTATCACGCAGCTTGCTAATGCCAATCACTGCCGAATGATCCCAGATATGCGAGCGTGCAAAATCAATTGTCACCTCGTCCGAATCATCCTGTGGCTTGAAATGGTCGATAAACTGGCTCATCGTCCCGAAAAACATCTGTCCACGCACCTGGTACACACGATGGGCAGCAGAGGAATCGTTTGCTTCGGTAATATGAAGCTGTGACATTTTCCAGCCAAAGCGCAGCGCGCTCATCACAACGCCGACACCGACACCGATCGATAGATTGTCCGTCAGCACGACGATCACCACAACCGTCACCATAATGATCGCTTCTGCCAACGGCACCTTATGAATCGTGCGCAGCGAATTCCAGCTAAACGTACCAATCGAGACCATAATCATCACGCCGACGAGCGCTGCCATCGGCACCTCGCGTACAATCGTGCCCAGCAGTACAAGTAACACAAGCAAAAACGCACCCGCGATAAAAGTAGACAATCGTCCGCGTCCGCCAGACTTTACATTAATGACCGACTGTCCGATCATCGCACAGCCTGCCATGCCGCCGAACAGACCGCTCACAATGTTCGCTATTCCCTGCCCTTTTGCTTCACGATTTTTATCGCTCTTCGTATCCGTCATCTCATCTACAATCGTCGCTGTGAGCAGCGATTCCAGCAAACCGACAAATGCGATCGAGATCGAGTACGGCAAAACCGTCACGAACAAATCCCAGCTAAGCGGTACAACAGGCAAATGGAAAAATGGCAGCTCATTGCTCAGCTTACCCATATCGCCTACCGTCTTCACATCCAGATGCAGAAAGAACGTCAACAGCGATACGATAATGATCGCTACGAGCGGTGCAGGCACAGCTTTGGTGAACAGGGGCAATACGTAGATAATGACGAGCGTCAGCCCAACAAGTGCATACATCATCCAGTTGGCGCCCACAAACTGCGGCAACTGCGCTGAGAAAATGACGATGGCGAGCGCATTGACAAAGCCCGTCATAACCGACTGCGGAATAAAGGTAATAAAGCGTCCGATCCGCAGCCAGCCCAGTATAATCTGGAACACACCTGCCAGAATCGTAGCCGCAAACAGATATTCTACGCCATGCTGCGCAACGAGCGTACCGACCAGCACGGCAATCGCGCCTGTTGCTGCCGAGATCATACCCGGACGACCACCCGCAAGCGAAATGACAATCGCAATACAGATCGAAGCATACAGACCAACCATCGGGTCAACGCCTGCAATAATCGAAAACCCGATCGCTTCCGGAATCAGGGCAAGAGCTACCGTTATTCCTGCCAGCACATCGGCACGAATATTACCAAACCATTGTTGTTTATAAGTCATAATCCTCCTCTATAGGGCATAACGCAGCGATCCGATTGCATAGGTGTACTTGCCGGACAGGACTGATCGAATGAAGCATTATACCATGCTTGTTTGCAACATAAATTGGTGTCCTCTCGCAGGACAACCGGGGCCGTAGATGTACATAGAACTTCATTATACCCAATTCGATTATGTACGGCTAGATGTTTTGTGGATGTAAGCGTTATTAAGTAGGAGATTTTCATCTGTGCAAGCTTATTGTCGTGATGCATCAATCACTTCCGGCAAGGAATAAGGGAACGGACTCAGGTGGATCGAGAGAATCTACTAATTAGGAGAGAATGTAGATTCTCTCGATCCAAAATCGTCCTTTTCCCTTATTTCCTTTCCTCCGTTCCGTGCTGCTTGCATCAGGATAAGTGGGCGCGCAAGCAGCTAAACTGCATTTCTATTATCCCGCTCTTATATTAGTAGATATATTTTGCATCTCAATTGAAAGTTGTAATTGAAAGTTGTAATTAAAAATGCATTTCAAAATCATAACTGAAATACTTGAAATGCAATCCAAACTTTACATATATGCTGCAAAATGTACATTCTGTATATCTTAGAAATCATCAACATATATCATAGCCAGCATACAAAAAAGAACGGGCAGAAAACCCGTTCTTTAATACATCACATTACTATATTACAACATGTATGGTATGCACTTCATGCCATCCATCATCATTTACGTACGAGCAGTCTGCCATTTACCTATGTGGTCATCCGTATATCCCAGCTTAAAACCGTCCCGATTTGAAAATAGCGAATAAGAGCCAGAGCACCATCAGCGTTGCAATGATAAAGCCAATTTCAACGACGGGCAGACCCCATAGAATCGGGCTCTGGTCGCGCAGGGATGAGCCGATGATCAAACCGACCATGATGATGCAGAAGGCGAGTAGTACGATACTGAAGGCGAGTCGGTTGACGATCTGGTCCATTTTGTGAAGCAGCTCGCCAAGCTCGGGCACGTTGACCTCGACCTTGAGTTTGCCGGAGCGGATTACACGTGACAGTTCGGATGTCTGGCGTGGCAGGTCAGTTAGTACCTCGATTGCCTGTAATGCTCCGTCCGTGATGCGCTCTCGAATGCGTTTGGGGCTATAGCGTTCACCGAGCAGGCGGCGACCGAAAGGCTCTGCCATTTTGACGATACTCAGGTTCGGATCGAGCCGTCCGATCACACCTTCGAGTGTGATGAGCGCTTTGCCCAGCAGGGCGAGATCGGACGGGATATCGATGCGGAAGGTACGAATAATGGCAAACATTTCATTCAGTGCCTGTCCCAGATCAATCTGGGAGAAAGGTACTTCATAATATTGATCGCGCAATCGTTCCAGCTCACCGCGCAGCGAGGCGATATCGATATCATCCGGTACAAAACCGAGCCTGAGAATCGCACGCACCATGCTGTCCGTATTTTTACGCAGCATCGCGATAACGAAGCCCGCCAGTCCATTTTTCGTATCGCTATTCAAGCGACCCATCATGCCAAAATCGAGATATGCGACACGTCCATCACGCAGTGCGAGCAGATTCCCCGGATGCGGATCAGCATGGAAAAAGCCATCGATAAAAATCTGCTGTAGCATCGAATCGACGAGACGCTGAGCCACATCCGTTAACTGCAGCCCCTGCTGCACAATCTCCTCCGGCTTGCCCATATGAATGCCATCGACAAACTCCATCGTTAGCACCCGCGCTGATGTATAATTCCAGAACGTTTTCGGAATATGGATACGTCGATTATCGGCAAAGTTCTGCCCCAGGCGCTCCATATTGCGTCCTTCCACATTGTAATCCAGCTCAGCCCGCATCGATTTGGAGAATTCATCGATAATCTCGCTAATATTGTACTGGGATACCCATTCCATATGACGCTTGGCAATTCCGATCAGATCCTGCAAAATCTCCAGATCACGCTGTACCATTCGTGCCACACCGGGACGCTGTACTTTGATCGCTACAAGCTCACCGGAATGAAGCTTGCCCAGATGCACCTGACCGATCGAAGCCGCAGCAACTGGCGTCTCCTGAAAGCTTTCCAGCATCTGCTCAATCGGCAAACCGAGCTCCAGCTCAATAATCTGACGCGCCTCTTCACCCGGGAAGGGCGGCACCTGATCCTGTAGCTTCACAAGCTCATTAATAACATTTTCCGGTAACAGATCCGAGCGCGTACTCGCCAGTTGACCGAGCTTAACGAAGGTAGGACCAAGCTCCTCCAGCACGAGCCGAATTCGCTCGCCTACCGTACGAATACCATGTACATCCCGGCGCGCCAGCTTGAGCGGAATCGATAGCATCCGATTCAGACCCATTTCTTCGACCATAAAACCAAAGCCATGACGCATCAGCGCCATGGCGATTTCTCTATACCTCCCGGCATGCCGGATATGAAGAGACATCTCAGGCTAGTGGCGGCTGCGGCTGATCTTGTTCCTTTTCAGCCAGTCGCTGTTCCAGAACTGTAATACGTTGCTGCAATTGGTCTACGGTCGCTCGTGTAGGCACATCCAGCTCGGTCAGGGCTTTTTGTACTTGCTGACGAACCCAATCTTTAATCTGGTTTTGCTCATCTGCACCGCGATCCATCAGACGATCCACCAGTGCACGGGATTCGGATGGAGCCAGTTCACCGCGTTTTACCAGGTCATTTACTGCTTTTTCTACCTTTTCCTTGCTCACTACCGTTGCGCCAATTCCAAGAGACAATGCTTTTTTGAACAAATCGCTCATTTCCGTTCCTCCTGACATCGATTGAGTACAGTCATGTGTTTCATCTACTTCCATTTTGCATATTGGCATACTCCGTTACAGAGGATTGCCTGCAGCCGGTTCATGCCAATATGACCATGCGTCATCTATCTGTTCTTAGTATAACGGTTCTCGGTCCATATGCCTAATCCTGCCTGCTCATGCAAAATAGTTCTATTCCAATGCTTACCTTTACTCGCCTGCTGCCCATGTCATGCTCTGAGCGATCAGACGCAGCAGCTCCGGTTGTTCAAAAGACGGTGCATGATGACCCGGCATAATATAGACGGTGCGTCCAAGCGCATACTCCGAGCACCATGCAGCAGGCCACATCTCACCATCCATCATATATTCCATCAAAATCGTTCGCTCTGCTCCCTGCAATAGCGTAAACTCATACGGCTCTTCCTCCATCACAAAGCTGGATATCCCTTTCATGATCGGGTGCGCATGTGAAGACACATGCATCTCCAGTTCCCGGTATTCGGTATGTCCACGGTACTGTGCTCCCATCAGTTGCTTTAACTCGTAGCGTGTTTCCTGGAGCGAGACTCCACAGTGCAGGATCAACAAGCCTCCTCCATTGGCTACATATGTAATAATACCTGCGGCATGCCGTGGATTAATTTTTTTGTTAAATGCATCCGTGTAGACGATGCATAGATCATAGGCTTCCAGGCGCTCCATTTCAAACATGTCATAATCGTCGCTAACATGCAGTTCCCAGCCCGCAGGCATTAGCTTATCTATGTGAGACTGAATCTGATCCAGAGGGTGATACGGTGCGTCGTCTCCGTAATCCCCAATCAACAATGCCTGTCTAATATGTTGCTTGGAATTGGAGGTTGTACTCATATATAATCGATTCTCCTTTCTTAATTAAAAAAACGTGATATGCATAGAGCGTAGCTGCATGCAGCAGTTATGTGGTCATCTTCACTTCCGAGAGCAAGCGAGTAAGATCAACAAAAAACGCCAGATGGGATAGTATTATCCTCTGGTCCATGGGCTTCACTATTTCTTACCCGTATTTCAGTTTCATTTGACATATAATTCAAATTTTATATGTTGAATTAATCTATCAAAATAAGTAGCTTTTCAATGAGCAGCTTTTTAAGTTAGGAAGCTAGCATGGGGTAGATGGATTACATTAATTGCTGTTTTTGGATCGGTTGCTGCTGATTTTTATTTTTGTCTTTTATTATGTACTGCTTATGTTATGCAGCGATAGTTGTAAATTAAAAAACAGCATAATTGCTTTCGTTGCCTTGAAAGCATCATGCTGTTCATTTGGAGTCGGTAGCGTTCGTTATACGTATGATCGGTTAGCTATCGATGAGGCAATAGAGCTTCATGGTGGGGTATAGACGCAATACGCTTGAATGCGTAAAACTTAGCTCGTTTTTTTGACTGCTTTTTTGCGACTGCTTTTCTTCGCCTGTGCTTGCTCTTCTGCCAGACGAACTGCTTCTTCTTCAGCTTCGCGCTTTTCGATCACTTGCTGCTCGGCTTGCTGCTTCACCTTCGCCTCGTATGCTTGCTGCAACTGCGCTTGAATATCCGCTTTGTCTATTTTCAGATGACTGCTGAATACGTCAGGAAAGACGAAGCTTTTGCGACCTACATTTTCATCAAACATGACGGTAATACGCTCGTTATCATTTTCCACTACTTGTCCTGCACCAAATGTTTCGTGAATGACCTGTTCGTTAGTTAAGTTCATCATTTGACCTCCTGTGGCTGTTGTAGCCGATTGGGCATGTATGGAAATGGGTGATATCCGTTCGATAAGCTGTTCATACGATAATAAAAAATGCAATGAATCCTGTTGAAGATCGAAGCGATGTTAACAAGTCCACTGCATTTTCTTAGAGTTTGTCTTCTAAGTATAGCATAGAATGGGCAAGCATGGTTGTATCTGGCTATAATCCATTCAAGTGATACGATAACTACAAATTATTAATACAAGCCTAATAAACTATGAGTTAATACATATTCCTCTTTTTATCATTACAAAATTAATACTTTCTTCACCACGGTTTTCCAAGTGGAAATGACCTGCTCTCCCCTTTTTCTGTCCAGTCCTTGATTTCTTCTGCATTCCCATCCTTTTTCAAATGTAATTCGGTTACTTCGATTTGCATTTTTGTCGGTAGAACGGCAACAATCATATCTTCATTATTTTTATTTCCATACTCGACACGGTTACTGTACTCAATTACTTTATGCTTTTGAATTAAACTACGTGCATAAGATTCGGGTCCCTGCATACCTGTAGCACTCGTATTAAACTGATTGCTTAGAGGAGTCAAATTTTCATCTTTCCACTTCCCACCCAGTGTGTCTGCTACCAGATGCCCAGCAACATAGGTTATGGGCATCTGTTTACGTTCGGACCATTCTTTACTCAACGTCGTTTCCAACATTCGTCCCTCTGCCTTCTCACCAGAGTAATTTGCTCCCAAAACCGAAGTGCGAATTTCCGATCGTGTTCCCAATGTATGATTATGAATGTTTTCAAGAGCACCATAACGAATAATTGGAACTGGGGGTAATACAAACGATGTCAGACTAGATGATGAGCTAGACGCTGTATTAAATGAAATAATTTCTCTCTCGAGTGAACCCTCCAAAGTTTTCATGAATGCATTTTTATTACTAATACCTTTAACATCTCCTTTTTGTAAAGGGATCAACATCCGAAACAGCGTCACAATATTTTGTGCTACCGTAGAACTAGACTCCTTTTTCAATCGGACAAAGTTTATTTTTTCAATAAACTTTTTTAATACCGTGCTTTTCGCAATATCATCTATCGCTATACTATTCATAATAAATAATCCATCTATTCCTTTTTGTTCTGTCAACTCCTGGAACATTTCACTCAATTCTGCGATTTCGCCGGTTAAATGATGAAATGCTTGCGCTTTTTTTCCTTTTTCTGCATGAACCCACTCCACGGATTGGAATTCATCAGTAGGCTTGTCCGTATCATTCTGCACAACAGAAGTTGCGGGTTGGTTCTGGGTCTGGTCACTATCCTCCATGAATAGGTCTTCTTCATACTCATACTCGTCTTCATCCATTCTGACTCCATAAGTCGCTGGGTATGTCCAATCTGCAAAATATTCCTGGACAAAACTCTGTATATCCACCTCATTATATATACTTTCAATTGAATCATAATTAGATATCAATTCATCCCATAGACCATCGAATGTATCTTCTACATCGTTCTCATAATCTCCTTGATCTAGAAACTCACCTCGCAACTCATATTCTTTAGCAATTTCTCGTTCAATACACGTTTTCAACTTCGTTCTTACTTTTTGTTCAAAAGAAAGTGTAGGTTGTACTCCCGTATTCATTCGCTGAATGATAGCTTGATTTCCAAAAATGGATTGTAGATGCATGAGTTGATGTGACGGTGATGATACTATCGAACGATTCATCGCTTGCATCGGTTTTACAAAGTTTGATTTAGTTTGTTTGGATTCCGACATTGAGGGTGATTTAAAATCATTTTTTTTGAAATTACTCGGATGATGACTAAACATTATTTTCCTCCTCTGAGTAACTTTATTACCTTTGTTATACTTAGTTTTATTATGGAGGCCGCGAGTAAATATGCTATTTTTATTATATAGAAATACATTTCAGTCTATAATTTTAGAAGCTACTTTTGTTGTTTGCTGCCTTCACTCAGAGCACGCTGCCCCAAATCCGTCGCTTCCTTTTCTAATCCGGCGTCGTCATTGATCGCCACACCACTCTCTAACTGCATCGTTGGATCTACACGCCCCTGCCGCTGCTGCACAACGTGCCAGGCTTCATGTGGTAGATGTTGTTCTTGACCTGTGGCAAGATGAATATCGCTTCCCTGTGCGTACGCATGAGCATTTACTTTATCTGGTTCGCGGGAGTTATAATGTACGCGTACATCCGACATATCCATACCAGACATGTTTTCAATGCCGCTTTTAAGCGCATCCGGCATACCGGTTTGGTTGACGGATGCGCGCTGTACAGGCAGATCCGTAGCTTCTTCCTCCAATTGTCCTGACGGCATAGGCGCTTCCAATTCATCGATTTCCGCCATATTGTCCTCTACAACACGCTGAATCGGTGCATTTTCCTGTGCAGCAAGCTCTTGCTGCTGTGTTCTCACTCGCTGCATTGTCGCTCTGTTGCCAAGCGTTTGCTGCAATGCCATTAACTGCGTGGCTTCGTGTCCACTGCTGAATGCGCTTATACCCGTTCCAAACGGCATAGCAACCTGTGATGAGCGTAAAGTCTGTTCGCGCTGAATCGGTGTGCTTTGGCTTGGCGTGGTAACCGTTTGCTTGCGGGATGATTCGGATTGATACATGCGGCTTCCTCCTATTCATGGGCAAGAATGGTAGCGCCTGCTTACTCGTTCCAGTTCATTTATTTCACTAAGCAGCTATATGCCTCAAATAACATCCCATATCAACGAAATATCGCAAATTCATATTTACTTTTATTGTAAAGCATCCACTGGATAAAGCACGGCTTTTTTCGTTTTGGACGACTATTTACAGATCAATCTACAATCTAACCTGTTCTACCCCACTGCCCTATCGTGCTCCATGTCCCTGCTCGACTCCAACCCCATCACAAAATCTTCAACTGCCCCTTCCAATCCTCATCCGTTCCACGACTGTAATATTCATCGCTCAAATAAAAGTACAACCGTGCTGCCTGATCATTGCCGTTTTGCCGGATAATTTGCAGGAATAAGGCACGCGCCTCCAAAAAGCGTCCGTCCCGGTATAATTGAATCCCTTCTTCAAAGGCGGCAGTCGTACGCTGCTTCAGCAGGCGCTGATGTTCTGGTTCACCATCATACAGCTCATACAGATGCCGCACATGGTCATCGTCCGCACCGGATTGAATATGACCGAGATCGCGAATGCCGTACTGCTGTGGATGCTCCAGTGAGCGGTACACTTCATCGGTCAGCAAAATATGAACGCCTAGCTGCTCGCTAATACTTTCCATCTCGAACACCATATTCACATCCTCCGAAATGACCGCGTTGGACATTCGTTCCTCCTCACCTACCACACCGAGCAGCAGGCTACCGCGATGAATGACAACGCCGATATCGAGCTGTCGTTCGCCGCGCTCCGCATACTCCACATTGACCTCATTGACCCGCTGCCGGATCGACAGCGCCGCTTCCAGTGCATCTTCCGTCCAGCGCGGAAACAGGCCAAACAGGCTCGCATCTGCATAATCGTTCACAATGCCGTTGGCATGACGGATGCGCGGGCCAGCGCTACCGAGAAACAGATTGATCAGGTTGAAAATTTGCGACGGTTCCATCCCTTTGGTGTAGCGATAAAAGGAACGGATACTGCAAATCATCATACTCATTTCTTTTTCCACCTGATTGCCTAGCTGCACTTCGGTCAGGTCTTTTTTATCGAGAAAATCGAGAAACGAGCGCGGGACAAAGCGATAATATGACTGACTGAGTAGCTGCATGCTGCTAATTTGCTGTTCAATCTGTGCTGCCATCGTATTAAATTGATCTCCCAGCTCGCTCACCTCATCTCGAATCCCACCGATGTGCACGCGTGTGCCCAGACGACCTGCTGCCATTTCGATCGCACCTGCCCGCAGCTTGCCAATCGATGACAAAATGAGCGCGGTGAGTATAGAGAACAGAAGTGCGGTCAGCGGAGCGCTAATCGTAATGAGCCAGAACATTTTGCTATATAGCGCATCCTTTTCTTTGTTCAAGTATTCTTCGGACATGCCCACCTCATGCAGACCGACGATCTGCCCGGTACTGTCATAAACAGGGCCGACTGCGGAGAGCCATGATCCTTGGGAATCGGTATCGTCATTGCGAACGGTTTTGCCCTGCAACGCTTCACGAAATTCCTGATCGAGCGGCTCTGGAAAATAGGGGCCAACGGGATCACCATAATCGGTCATGACGTATAATCTGCCTTCCCAGTAAATGTACAGCTCGCTGTATAATGCCGTCTCACTTTCAGGCAACAGCTTACGATTCATCTGCGCTAATCTTTCAAATACGGCGTCCCCGTAATCTTCCGGTGAATTGATCTCCAGCAGCATATCTCCATTTATATTTCCGCGACTAATGTCGACGGCACTTTTCAACTGCTGCTCGATCTGATGTTTAAGCTGTATAACCGATCGCTCCATAATCGTATGCGAAAAAAAGGCAAGCAGACACGTTAATACAAGCAAAAAGGCGGCCATTTGTTTGATCATAATCGATACATGACGCTTCATCACATAGATATACACATGATGCAGCAACAGCGCAAACAGAATCGGGATCAGCAAGGTACATATCCAGATCATGCTGATTTGGATCACAAGCCAGCCGGACATCGCTGGACGATTAATCACTTTGAATGATGCCAGATCGGGATCAGCCTGAATCATCGTATCGCTGACACCAATCGTAATTCGATTCGCCTGACCGATTGCCATCGCACTGATATGATCCAGATGCAGCGGATAACCTCGTTGTGCTAGCATTTTGTCATCAAGCCAGATGACTGGCTTCAGTTGATCGACAGGCTCGCTTGTCGCTCCGTCATAACGAACGATGCGTTCGGTGCCGATATCGGTCACATACAACTTGTCATCCGGCGACAAAAACAATCGATAGTTGTAATTAAACTCCTCCGGTTTATCGGACGATTGAGGCACAGTGAGCAAAGGCAACTGTTGTAACAGCGACGTTTGAGTCGCAGTATCGCCGAGTGTGCCTGCACGGTAGACAAGTCCATTTTTGCCGGTGAAAAAGACTTTGCCATTTTGCCAGCCTGTGACATTCTGTACGCCGATATTAGGCGGGATCACAACCTGTAGCACATCACGCTCTGCATGGGTGGACAGATTGATTTCATGCAGCGTCAATCCGCTATCTGTAATGATTGCAAAACGTAATATACCATCTTTAATGAGCATGGAGGTGAGTCGGCTATATGCATGCAGCAGCGGCGGATTGTAAGTATGGGTGTAGAGCGTATCATCAGGCGTGCCATCCGGTGTGTAACGCACAATCTCCTCTTTACGAAGCTCGGTACGATCACGCGAGTAATAGTTCCGGGCAATATACATATTGCCCTCGTTATCCACTTTGATCATGCTAAGCTGCACAAATTCATCGCTCGTGTTCGGTAACAGGCTCCGTTTGAGCCAATTTTCGTGTGCATCCACAACCAGCGTGACGTCGCCTTCACTATTCAGCTTGATCACTCGTTGTTGCCTGTCCAGCACATATGTATTTCCGTGATCATCTGTTGCTGCATTATTCACATCCGCCAGTGCCACCGTTCGGGTCAGTAGCGATTCACCCAGCAGATGGACATTATGGTAGCTGAACATGATACACACACATAGACCGATAAACAGCACGACCATGATTCCCCAGCTACGCCATACTCTCATATGTTCTCATTCCCCCACATCTCCAAAATCGGGCTTCAAGCCTAGATAGCAAGCAACTTATCATTGCCGTTTCCAAGCAGCGTATAGTACCATAGAAAAAGGTAAAATTTACACAAATATCAACACTCACCGCCTATACATGATCTTCATCTCCACCTACCCGTATGTCTGCTGTTGTGGCGCAGGCACCCATTACCTACCCCTAAGGAGGATGCGACATTTGGGCTTTCAAGTATGTCAGGGAGCTGGATTGCAGTGCAGCTTCGGCGCTGCTCCCTCTGTTTTGAATGTACTTCCCCTCAACCGCGTACTGGTTGGAGGCGTTCCTGCTGCCAATATTATGGATCACCAGCCATTTGTAAATGTCGCTCCATTCGGAACCTGTATGTCCCTTGCCAATCCGCTCGTTGCTGCCGCTACGGCTGCAGCGCTTGGTGTACTCACTCCTCAGCCCTGCATACCGATGACGATGGCTCCCTGGATGCCCGGTGCGCCTACCGTACTCATTGCCAACATGCCTGCCTTAAACAACGACTCCAAATGCATGTGCAACTGGGGCGGTGTCATCTCAATCATTCAGCCCGGACAAATGAATACCATGATTCCGTGAACAGGAGGAAACCCGTTGGAAAGCGCATGGAAACCGCTCAAAAAGCTCTCCAAGCAAGCGGCAGGCAAAACGAGTGAATGGCTTAAAGAATCCCTTACTGCCCAGCCGCGTAGCCTGAAGCAATACGTTCGGATCGGCAATTATTTTGTCAGTAAAAAATGGTTATGGATCATTGCAATCGTGCTAGTGTTGCTTATTGTGCTCGCTATCTTTTTTCCGTATAACTGGTTTGGTCGCTGGACTACGTTGTATGAAGGCACCAGTAAAGCCAAAACGTATACCGGACAGGCGATGCTGTATGATTCTCCGCAGAGCAAGCAGCTCGTCTATAAAGGCGACTTCAAGGATGGCCAGTATGACGGCAGCGGCCAGCTCTACGGAGAAGGCGGTTTGCGCTATGAAGGCGGCTTCGCCGGAGGGCGCATGCAGGGCGATGGTACAGCCTATAGTGCTGCCGGAGAGCGCGTGTATAGCGGTCAGTTTGCCGATGGTACGTATAATGGCGAAGGAACACAGTATCAGTCGGATGGCACAATCCAGTATCAGGGTGGCTTTGCCAGTGGGCTTCGTAGCGGAACAGGCAAACTGTACAATGCTCGTTCCCAGCTTCTGTATGAAGGTGGCTTCGCGCTGGATAAGTATGATGGTGAAGGAACGCTGTATCGTGATGACGGTACAATTCGCTACAAGGGTAGCTTTCAAAATGGCCTGTTCAGCGGTCAAGGTACAACATTTGATGCCAAAGGACAGCCGCTGTATGTCGGCAGCTTTGTCGCCGGACAGCGTCAGGGACAGGGTGTACTCAGCAATGCCAGTGGCATCAAATTGTATGAAGGTGAATTCCTCGCTGGTAAGTATGGCGGTCAGGGCAAGGTGTACGATACGAGCGGCAATGCGCTGTACGAAGGACAGCTTCGCAGCGGAGCGTACGATGGTATCGGTACGCTCTATGGCGCGGATAAGCTGATCCGGTACAAGGGCTTTTTTAGCAAAGGTACGATTGACCCGGCTCGTTTCCTCGGTCTATCGCGTAAGGAAGTACAAAACATACTGGGCGATCCTGCGACGGTGCGTCCGATGTCTGCCGCCGCAGGTACGACGGGTACGGGAGCAGCGACAGGGAATGCAGCCGCGGCAGCCGCGAATACGGCTGCTGGCGCAACATCCGGTTCGGCTACAGGCAGTACAGCAAATAGCACGGCGGCGACAGGTCTGGGCGCCTCGACCAGCGCAGCAAGTACAGGCAATGCAGGGCAAGCTTCTGCGGCGGGAACGGTTAGTGGCGCTTCTTCTACCGGAGTCACTGCCGATGGTAATTCAGCCGCAGCAGGCGCTGGCGACACGGCTGCGGGTGCAGGAACGGCTGTGCCTTTAACTACTGCTCCAACGCAGCCGACTGTCCCTGAGGGCTTGCAGCCTGCCTATCTGGACTATCCCGATCTGCATCTGATCTTCGAGATTACGATCAAAGGAACGAATGCACTCGTATCACGGGTGACCGTGACCGATGCCGGGCTGGCTGGAGAGCTATACGATGCTCAGGTTAGCGATGAGAATCAGAAGAAAACCGATGAAGAACGCACCGCCAATCCGAGTAAAAATAAATATTTCTTTATCGATAATGATGTGATCTACGGCTTCGAATTTGGACGTAAAGAAAAGGAACAAAGCGGCCTGCAATCGGTTGATGTGATCGATGTGGCCGATCAAATGAAGCAGCCGTAGCTTGAGCACGAACAATCATTACACTCCATCATTACAACCATGCATCGCGTTCTGTGTCTGGAGCCGGAAGGGGACATTATTTCTGTTCCCTTCCGGCTTTTCCTGTTTATTCGTGTACATCTTCATTTTCTGCCCGTGTGGCCCACCAGCGTACATGCAGGGTAGCAGGGCCGGAGGAGGAGAATACTCTGGCGCCGATTCGGAACGTACCTTTATCCGGGTATTGCACCGTACCCAGCTTCACCTGTGGCAGATTCGATTCGTACGGTGTATGGTCAAACACATCCTGATTACCGCCGAAAATGCGCGAATCCTCCTGCTCGCATAGTCCCAGCGTAAGATGTACAGTGCCTGCACCGAAGCCATGCTGGATTTCCTCAGAAACGATATTTTCCCCTTTGGCAAACAGGCCGTTATGTCCGCGGCCACCCGATAGTGAAAGCTCAATCGTACCGGTACGCACCCCGCTCACCGGCTGCGGCGTTGGGGCAGCTTCCTCTGCCTGCTCTTCCTTTTCCAATAAGCTCAGCATCCAGTCCGATTCGAGTGGAGCGGCCTGTGCTTCGACGGTACGCATGGGCTGCTGTCCGGTCATCGTGCCATTGAATAGTCCCAATCGCTGTAGCTCTGATAGATTGCGCACATAATCGCCAAATGGCACACGCTGCACCTCCTCAATCGCATACGTAGAGCGAATTCGAGTCAGGCTGATGCGTGCCAGACAGACTGACGAGGGCTGCTCGGACAACGCCTCATCCAGTGGACGCTCCACATACTCCTGCCAGATGCGCTCCTGTGGATCAGCCGTAATTTCAAGCGGGAATACAATCTCTTCGCGCACCGGAATCGTGCGTCCATCGACACGAACGGTTGCAGTAACGATACGAATAACGGCTTTGCCATCCTTTTCCCCTGCTGCAAAGTGACTATCAATGCGATATTCCGACAGCGCTTCTTCACCGGAATCATTGTACGTCACCCGATGTTCGCCACCGCTCAGCTCCACGCCTTCACTTTCCAGCGTACAATCCAGAATAACCTGTGCATCGCGTCTTGCTTTGACCACATGCATATGCAGAGCGAATTCTTCGCCCGGTGCCACATAACGAGGCCCCTTGATAAGAATGCGTACCGAATCATCCTTGTAAAAGGAAACCGTGCGCTCCTTCAGCCCCATGATGCCGTACTGATCAAGATCATCTGAATATTCGCGCAGGACGAGCTTATACGTCTCCTGTACCCGATTATGCTCACTCAGATCATCCGTCGATACCTGTTCCTGTCCACGCTCCAGCGCATGCACCGGCTCTCGTCCGCGCTCGTTGTACACAATACACAGATATAGATCGCGAATATATTCATTGCTGCCAAAGCCCTCGATTAGCGATAGCTTGGTTGTGATTGGGGATGGCACGATGATCTCACGTCCCTGGCTATCCAGTGCTGCGCCAGACTGGATCGATAGCGTCTTGTCATCGACCATCACGACAGTTAATCCGGTAATAATGCCCGGCCCGTACAGCAATCGGTTTAACAGCCGCCGCTTGTTCACTGTATACTGCTGTTCAGCTTCAAAATCTCTGACCGTTAGCAGCTTGCCGTAAAAATAACGGTTGCGCTCAAACGGATAATAGCGAGAATTGCTCATACCCTGGACTCCTTTTATATGGTCATATCGGTGCCTGTCTTATGCCTGACTTATCTACTTTAATGCTCCAGCTTGATCGCCTCATCCAGACGAAAAGGGAAGGTTGCTGCTGCCGCTTCGCCGCCATCAGTCAATACGGTATCGTACGAGACGACCGACTGCTCATCAATAGACATTCGTGATGGACGGGATAATACCGAATTAATCTCCAGATAGGTATGACCGCCAAGACGAATACGCGGCTCCAATACGACCAGTTCCGCCTCGGTCATCACCGGCTTCTCCTCATGCAGCATGCGCTGAAGCATTTCCTTCTGTCGTTCAGAATGAACCGTATCCGGCGGCACAAGGACGAGAAAGCTGTACGGCATATCGTTGTACAATGGCTTTAGCGCCTCGCTCCATTCCGGATCATACAGCAAATGCTTGTATTGGAAATGCTCCAGCACATACGGCCTTTTGCCTGTCATTAGCTCCATCGTTAGCACCATCGCTTCGCGTGTACCACGAATCCGATACAGCCTTGGCATCATATGCAGATAGCGCCGCAATAACGCATCATCCCAGCTTTCATCTGCGGCAATGCCAACCCAGCCTGCCAGCCAGCGTAAAAACTCCCCTTCATTCAGATCTGGATCAAGTCGATACGGCATTTCATCAATCTGCTGATGCAGCTCACGGAAAAAGTGACCAAACAACGCCAGAAACCGCCCCAGAAAGGATTGCTCCCCCTGTTCCTGATATAGCTCCGGCAAATAATGCAGCAGTGACGTACGCGGGTAAAACAGCTCCAGCTCATGCACGATCGGCGCCTGTGTCCAGCTTCCCGACAGTTCCAAGGCAATCCATAAATAACGCCCACGCGCTTCGGGAAAAAGAGCGTTCAGCGGATTGAGCGGTAACGATTGCCAGTGCTCACGAATATACTGAAGCCGCTGCTTGTCGCCAATCTCCGGCGCATGCAGCCATTCATCCAGTGTATACACCCGATTGCGCCACTGAATCTGTGCATGATTCGCCGCATAATAATACACAATCAACCGCGTTTCCGGCGGTATCTCCGCTTCAATCCGTAGATTATGCCACATATTATCCTCTGCACCGCTATCTGCGGACGGCAGTAGCAGATGACCGCGCGGCAGGCTATCCGTTTCCAGCGGAGATCGAATCATACGATTACGTCTGAAAATGGTCATTGCTGCACCTGATGTATCATAAACAAGCAATTGCTCGCCACTACGCAGCAGTTCATCCACATGTCCGGTATAGCCAGGCACTCGCTCCCATTCTCCCTGCGAATGAATCGCGATCACGTAAGCGGCTGCTTCGCTATCATTACGCAGATCATACACTCCCGCATAGACCACACCGTCTGGCCCTTCGGTCATATTGCCTTCCAGCCGACATCCAGGCAATGAGAAGCCACTGAGTTCTCCTTGTTCATTCCAGCTCCAGATTGTGCTGCTATGAGGGGCAGCAATGTAAAATTCGCCGCCATGCGCGGCTATTTTCCAGCGATCATGCTCATGAACGGAATGGGCAATATTTTCACAGTCACCTGCCAGTTCATTCGGTAGTGAACGACTGTGGAGTAAGCGTCCGTTCCAATCATAGCTATGCAGCTCATAGCTCCATATTAACTGCTCTGCCTGCTCGGTCTCACTGTCTGGTGATGTCGGAAGAATCTGCTTACGTTGCAGGATATGCAGTCCACTGGTGTTATATTCGGCGGCGAGTGTCTCAATCGTTTCGCCAGCTTCGATTGCAGGGCTTGCCTGCCAGAGACACTGGCCATTTACCGCTGCGTACACGCTGATCATCACCTGAGCTGGCTGTAGAGGAAGAATCGCAAATCGCCCTGTCGTTCCAAGCAATAACGATTCAGACGCCGCATGGAGATGGGATGCAGGCAACAACAATTCCGGGGCCGGATACGCCGGATCGAGCAAATATACGGCTCCATTCAGATCAAGCACGTACAGCTTTCCTGTCGGATCGGCAGCTACAGCGCTGATCGGTCCCCCCCCAGCGACAACAGGAAAACGACCAGATGCACTGTATTTCAGCTCACGGCGCAGGGTGACTCCTTGCTCGCTAATGTCCAGATTAATCATGCGGCCTGCTGACCAATCTGCTGGCTTGTTGAAGGCGATGCCGGGTATTCTCATTGCGCGGTCCTCCTTTCCTTTAAGGGATGATCATCATGTCAGCCAAGCAACTAACGTACTTCGGATACGGTAAACAATTGAACCTCGTGATTACCAGCATAGGTTAGCGCATGAGGCGGGATGCGGATGTTGCCGCTCTCGTCGCGTATTGCTCCGCTTCCTTCGGTTGTGATCCACAGGTCAGACACATACAGAACACCGGGAATGCGTGCCAGCCAGTTATGCAGGTTGCCACTGCGGATCGTTTTGCCAAATTCGTGTTCACGACCAAGTGGGTCGAAGTATTCGTCCAGCGCGCTCAGGAATAACGATTCTCTGCCTTTAAGATGAGGCTCGACGACGATATGTGCCTGTACATTTGCCTGTACATACTGGGGACCGATCACATGCAGTTCGGTGCCCAGCATGCGATAGCGATCTACATATCGGCGTACCGCCTGCAAGAAGAGCGGGGATGGCTCTGGCTTGCGCTGCTCGGTGTACGGCACGACGACCAGTGTCATCTGTCCGGGCGCTTTACGCTGCGGATAGCCAGCCAGTCCACTCACATATAGTGGTAGCGCTTTGACCCGTCCGACGCGTAGCCCAGGTGTACGCATTGCAATTGTTTCATAATCATCCGCCGTGATGGCACGTTCGACATCATGCAGACTATCCGCCAGTCTGCGCTTCGCTGATACTAGCGTCTCTGCGCCCTGACCACCATGACCGTGCGTATAATTCGTTGCGTGCAGAGCCGGATCGTGGAATTGCGTATCATCCAGATGCAGCACGCCACTGCGTACATTGCCGCGTTCGCCGCCGCCTGAGGTTCGTGCGATGATAACGATATTGGGGCGACTTGCACGCTCCGGTGCTCGGCCATGACGATTATCGCCAAATACGATCTCGCCTGTTCGTTCATCGTAGCGGAAATGTCGATCGTCCGGCCTGGAGCTGTCAAAATTAGCGACCCGTGTCCATTCATGCCAGTTGACAAATTGCCCTCTATTATCCGAGCTAGCCGTCTGAATCCGCAACAGACCAAGCGATTCCTCTGGTGCAGCGACCGGATATCGCTGTTCTGGCATACCGCTTCCCGTACCCGCATAACGTCGATGCTGCCAGCTATCTTCCCATGCTACTAGCAAAATATGATGCTCACCTGAAGGTAGGCGATGCCCATGCTGTCCATCTCCAAAATAAACATATAGTCTGGAACGCTCCGGGTCCTCGGTCAGCACACAGCAACGATCATTGGGCCCGTACAATTGCAGGTCATCGACCGCCTGCCATACATGCCATCCATCCTGCTCACGTACACGCACCTCCACCTTGCCAGGCTGAGCGAGCTGGTGCGACCATACAAGCACCGGACGACCGTTTCCGTCCCAGCCGGTCTGCTTGCATACGACAGTACCCACTCCTTCACGCGCCCGCACGGTATTGATCAGCAGATGTCTCAGCACAGGCGGCGTTTCATAGCCAGACTCGATCAGCGTACAGCGCAGCCAGTAACGCGGGCGATCCGTAGCCGGATATAATGCATACGGCGTCATGACGTCTGGAACGGTAATATGCAGATCACCGTCAAATGTCAGTTCAAACGTGGTATCTTCTCTGCGCTCCACCGGTTGCCACTGCCCATCTGCATAACATTCCCACCTCAATACGGCAAGCGGGGAATGCCTGCTTCGTGTATCGATCGGATTACGCGGGACACGGCGATTGCTTGCCAGATCAAAGGTCAGATGCAACGGCTGGTTGACCGGTAGCGGCGCATCCAATCCAATGCAAAAGCTACTGCCCGGCTTACCATCGGTACCAAACAGAGCAAATTCCGGTGAACGTAGCCCCTCCCATGCATGCATGACAGCGATATGGTCATGCTGTACGACAACGCGCTCAATCTGATGAGGCAGCAGCCACAGCGGAGACTCTGTTTCAAACACAATCGTATCTGCACGTAGTCGCGTACCAGCAGGAAGTAAACGTTCTTCCTTTACGCCGGTAAACTGTACCTCCGTTTCAGCCGAGACTGCTTCCTGCGGCTCCATGCCGAGCAGTTGCAGGAACTTTAGCTCATTACGCGCGGTAACACGGTTGATGTAATATTGCTGTGCTTCGGTGAGCCAGGAGAACATTTCCAGCAACGTCATGCCTGGATCATGCGCATTTTCATCCGTCCATTCCGGGCTGTGGCGGTGAATCGCCTGTCTGGCGCGTTCCATAATCTGTGCGTATGTGCGATCATCCAGATTCAGATTGGGCAGCATGGTTGTTGTCTCCTTTCATGAGAAATCCAATGCCATGGAATCATCGTCTTAATCCCAGTCCGTACGTACCTTTAATGCTTGCTTGCCGCCGCTGACCATACAATGGCGAAGACCTGCTGCCTGTTCAGGAGTCAGCTCACGTCGTCCATTTTGTTCCCTGCAAAAAATCTCCATCGTTAGCTTCTGGATATACCGCACACCGGGAACAGATTGCAGCAGCGGGTAAAACATCTCTGCCAGCGGCTGCTCGCCAATCTGCCAGCCCTTACCGTCTGCCTTGCCAGATACCGGATCAAGAAAACGGCTCAGCCGCCCCTGACATTGCTCCTCGACCGGCACCAGATCCTCCAATGCGCGCACAATAATCGTTGCCGCTATATCCACCTCCAGCCGTACCGGCTCGATCACATATAGCTGTTCAGGAAAGATCATGCCGGACATACGCGGATGCAAATAGTGCCGGATACGCAGCGATAGCTCGGGGAAATATCGCTTTCCCGCACCTTCATCCCGCGCCATCACGACGAGTGTCACACTGCCTGCCTCGCGCTCCATCTGACCGTTACAACCAGAGAAGCAGCGCACCCGAGCAACATGCGCATCGGCTGCCCGTGCCAGATACTCATAATCTTCCGCCGTTACCGCTCGCTCGCGATGCCGAAGCTGCCTTGGCCCACGTACAGCAGCTTCGGCTTCTGTCTCACGATCATGTCCGCCAAAGGCAGGCACTGGATTGAATACGTCCTGGATAAAAGCACGCGCATAGCGTGGCTGGGTGATGCTGTATTCGTCCACATTGCCCTGCTCCCCTTCGGATAAGCGGTAATCGACCCGTACGCGCCCGATACCTGTCGCTGAAGGAATACGACCATTACGACCATCTCCGAAGCGAACCAGACCCTGCTGCCGATCAATCTGGTAATGATAATCATCAGGGTCCGCGTTATCCAGATTGGCAATCGGCTCCCAGCGTCTCCATAACCGCTCCACGCCGGTCGGCAATAGCTCGCGTCGCAGTCGCTCCGGGTATTGCTGCTGTTCCTGCAACCATTTGACCGGGTCAGCGCCTTCCGTTTCATCCACCCATACCTGCTCGTCCTGTATCGGTGCACGTAATAAACGAAAATACATCCCTTGCCGATCGCGCAGCACATCGGGCTTTTCCTCTCGCACGCTTTGCTGCTGCACGGCAGGCACCGTATTCCAGTGCAGCTTACGCACGAGCGGATAAGGCAAGCCATCTCTACCAAAACGCCGATGACGATCCACCAGCCGAATCCAGTACGCTTCCCGCCCGAATCGACGTACACGTCCAAAATCCGGCGGTCCTGCCCATTGCACATGACCACTGACCGTCATACTTTCTGTAAAATCGTACACTTCCAGCGCCGACCAGCTGCCTCCACTGTGATCATCACGCCAGTATTCCCAATCGATGCGCGCCGGATCGGCAAGCCCGCTCAGCGGCTGGTACTCCAGCTCAGCATACATATACAATGGCCCACCGGAGGGCGGTTGATCGAAAGCAAAGTAACAGACACTGCCTTCACTCTCAGGTGCGATAAATGGCGACTGTGGCTGTCTTTTATAGGCTGAACCGTAGCCTGTATATTCACCATTATTCAGTGCTACCCAGCCACTAGCAGCAAGCGGCTGTCGATATTCATAAATCAGCGTCACTTCTTCCAGCCACGGTGAACGGTAGATCACATAAGGTGCATGCGCATTGTCCAGCTCGATAATACGCGCCCGAATCCAATGCCCCTCCATACCATTGACCGGATATACATCCAGATCGTCTGGACAGTAAAAGCTCCATGTCTGCTGTCGTCCGTTCGTCTCAACCAGCTCTGCTTCTATCGCTGTGCCGTCTGCCGTCGTAGCCGCACGGTTCATCGTAGCCAGTTCTGCCGTAGACGGTGCAAACTGCATCGTGTTCGAATCAGCAGAAACCAATCTGACCCATGCCTGTCCATTCCAATATTCCCAGCTCACCTGCCGAATATAGGCGTAATCCTGACGTTTGGGATCAAATTCAGAAGCTCGCATAACCGGACGCCAGCGCGGTTCATTATCCGGGCCTGCCATCAGTTGATGCTCACTATATCCGATCCGGCAGCTAAGCGTGATCACACTGCCTTTACGACTGAACACCTCGGACGAATTCAGATAAAAGCAGCCATATGTATAAAAGACCGTGCCAAACGGATACTGCCGTCCCGGCTCCAGCTCCAGGTCGTCCTGCAGCATACGCTCCGGCGCGATCGCCGTACCTGTCGGCGTTGGCTTTAATACAGACGATGAGGCAGCTTCCACCTTCGTCGTCGTGACCGGTGCCGCCGAGATGGCAGGCAAAATCGATATATGACTCAGCCGTACCGTAGATAACAGCTCGATCATCTGTTCCTTTTCCCGGTCTGTTTCCTCTGCCGTAAGCGGAAGCAACAGCACGCAGCGAAGCCATAAGCCCTCCTGTTCATTCACGATAGAGGATTCCGGTACATCGCCTGCCCGCTTAAATACATACAGTCGCCGTGTTCCCGCACGAACATAGTCGAACTCGCGCCATTTGCCATCTGCTCTATACGACCAGCGTGCATACTGCGAATTGCTCAGCAAGCGAATCCACGCTTGAGCCAGATGCGCAGGCTCCAGCTCCGGTATCCATTCCAGCCGCACCTCTCCCTCCAGATGCATCAGCTCCGGGCAATTCGTATATAACACATGCTGCTGAAAAGAAGAACGTTGTCCGGTATCAAACAGGCGATTATACTGTGACTTCGCTACATCTGCTGTCGATGCTGCTAACATTGGCGCATCCGCAGTAATATCTGCTTGTCCAGTCTCAGGCAAATCGGACGTTGCCCCGTCTGTCTCCATCGCATCCGCATCCACAAGCCGAATCCACCGATCCGTACGACCATCTGCGATGTACATGTCGATCATACGTGCAGGCGTAACGAGCAATGCCCCTATCGTTTCAAATACAACCTCGCCCGTCTCCGTAGCCGCCGATACCGGTGTACCTGCCGGAATAAGCACCGGACGCGTCGCTCCTTCGCTCAATTGAAACGTAAGTGCAGTCGTCGCAGCACGCGCCGGCATCGGCTCTACACCGATCAGATTCAGAAACGATAAATAATTGTTCAGTGGCGCTTGATTCAGCCGCCGCCAATTTTCCAATAGCATATCCGCTACGATATAAAATAAAGCCGTTCCCGCATCCGGGTCTTCCGGTGTAAATCGCCATTCTGGTGTGTAATAAGGCACAAGCGCCGACATTTCATGCACCATGTCTCCAAGCTGACGTGTATCCAGCGGTGGAGAAGCAAGGCGGGCAATCTGCTCCCAATTCAGCGGGGTCATCGTTCATTCTCCTCTCTGCTGCTTCGTCTGCGCGCTGGTTCAGCCGCCATACAGATAGAACGGATAGACCTGATTGGACACATGATTCGTCGCCCGCTCACGATAACGAACCTCGATCCGTACCGTGCCTTGCTCCGGGTCATCCTGATGTACACGAACCTCCACCTCGGTCACTCTCGGTTCCCAGCGAGCAATCGCTTCACGCACGCTTTTGGCCATCAGATTCATCGTTGTCACATCCAGCGTATCGAATTGGTACTGTCGAATCCGGCAACCGAACTCTGGATTCATCACTCGCTCGCCTGGCATTGTACCGATCAGAATTCGAATCGCTTCGCGAATATCATCGCCATACTCTGACATGCCGATCCGCCCTGTCGCCGGATTGACCTGCACCGGAAAGCTCCAGCCTCTACCCAGAAAAGAACGCTGAGCCATTGCACTCGTCCTCCTTATATTGTCTAGTCGTTCATGATAGTTGGGCTTACCTTCTACCTCAGCATGTCTCGTGTCTATTCCGTAGCATTAGCCTGCATATTCCCTGTCGTCTCTGCCTGCTTCCCCCTGCCGGCACAAACGGCAGACTCCGAACACTCGCGCTCGGAGCATTAGTTGATTTTGACCATCGTTCCTTTCAGCGTCACGAGCGCATCGGATTGAATGGATAGGGGGCCGCTGGATTTCAGATCCAGTGTCCCTTTTGCCTGTAGCGAGATTTGCGTCGATTCGATGGAAACGGATTTGTTGCTCGTCAGTGTGATATCTCCCTGATCATTCAGCACAATTTTCGTACCACCGCTCGTGATCGTTACTGAGCCGGAGCTGCCTCCCGTTAGCAAGACGCTATGCGTACCACCGGCGTCTTTAAATTCAACCTTGTCGCCACCATCGTCCATCGTGAGCGAATGACCCTTGGCACTTTGAAAGGTCATTTTGGCGGCATTATCCGTCTCGTCGAAAATGATCTGGTGACCCGCGGTCGTTTTCATTTTTTTAAGCGTGTTTTTCTCTGGCGGCGGTTCTGGCTTCGCGCTATTGCTCCATAACAGACCGATCACATACGGACGTGTAATATCGCCAAGGTGAAAAGCGACCAGCACCTCGTCATCCACCTCCGGCACGAACAGACTGCCCCGGGCGCTACCTGCCATCGAAGAAGTGACGCGCACCCAGTCCGTCTCATATTCGCCCTGCTGCATCTGCAGCATCAGCTTCACGCGCGCCAGATTGTCCGGGTCCTGATTGCTCGTCACCTTGCCAATCGCTACACCGGCGATACGCGTATCCGGGCGTCTGCGTGCATCATAGTACGAATCTGGCAGCATCATATCGCATTCCCCTTTACTTCAAATTGAATGATATAGCCCTGCTCATCCAGCATATGAACCGCTCCAGTCAAATAGCATGTACGTCCAACAGGTGTACCGAGTCCGGTAAAAGCAACATAGACGCCTGCCCGCAGCTCCGGTATGCCGACGCATTCGCCGCTACCGCTCACCAGATCCATCGAGCGTGCCTGCATCAGCGAATCGGCAGCATTTTGCACATCCTGCACCGTTTCACCATCCAGATCATGGTACGCCTCGTAGGTGCCGAGCGCTCCGATAAGCGCGCTGCCTGTCTTCGTACCATCGCCGATCTTAACGACTGTTGGTGTGGAGGAAGATAACAGCTCACGATTGAGCGGGTCCCAGCTCTGCACCTTAATACCACTCCACTGGGAAGCAATATTATGTTCCAATCGTAATGAGATCAAGCCTGCACCCCAGCCCAGCTTGAGGTATGGTGTAGTCGAAGCAGCAACCTTGCGAAAATAGACCGATTTGCCAACAATGAGCAATTCCCGATTGCTGCGGAAGGCCAGCTCCTGCAAAAAGTGATAATCATCCTGACGGTACTGCGCGATATTTTCAATCGTCTCACTGGTGGCATCCACCGTAAGGCTACCTGCATAGGAGGACGCAATTTCGCGTGCGACATCACTGTATTTCTTCTTCTGCCATACCTTTTCGCCATACGTCTTCATCATGAGCACCGTCATATCCATGCACCCGATCGTCACATACGCAGCCTCATCCTCACGCGCTTCATAACCAATCGACGTAATATAACCGGTAAATACAGCCTTGAGTTCGGTTCCATAACCCAGCTCAATATCGATCGTGCCGCCCAGCGTCATTCCATCCGGTACGATAAATTCCTTCGTCTGCGGATCAAACGCATCCTTGATCTGAAATGAAGCATAGTCCGCCATCGGCTCCACCGTCGTATGGACAGTCAGTTGTCGCAGGGAGAGCGTATCCGGCGTATAGGACTGACCGCTACAGCTAATTTTGAATACCGGAGCGGCAAAATCATTATAGGTGCTGTTCAGATTGGTATAGTCCGCACTGGAAGTCGGTAGTGAAATATCTGCCATCGCCCTGCTCAGCCCTTTCCAGGTACGGTCAGCATCGAGACAGGCCCCGGATTAAGCGGATCGTCAATGCCGCTGGCGTCGGCGATTTGTCGCCATTTGGAAGCATCACCGTAAAATTTTTGCGCCGTTTCAGGTAATGACTCGCCCTGCTGTGAAGTGACCTGACGATCGGTATCGCTTAATGTCTGCGCCGTTACCGTCTGATCAAGTGACTTTTCTCGATATAGCGTAATATTCATACGCAGTCGGAGCGGCACCCCATTTTCCATAAACAGCGTATACTTCTGCTCCTTGATTTCCATGCGCCCTTCATACTCAAATGTTCCCCAGGCAAACGTATACGTGCGCGGCTTCGCGCTGCTCATATCCTCCTGCACCATCGACAATAGCTTGCCCGCATATTCACGCACATCGCTTCCCTGCATCGATGTATCGAAAAATAAGCTAAGGCTCAGACTGCCGGACACATTACCTGCGGTTTGCAGCGGCTTCGATTCATTGCTGCCTGCGTTCCAATTGCCCTGCTGCACTACCGTATATTCGGATGGGTTGAACATCACGGTAAAAATGTCACCGGTATTGCTTTTCGTCTTCCCCTGTGGAATGATTAGCGCCTTGCTTGTCGTCAATGATGTCTCCCCCTTTGTGCGAGCCGTATCCTCGTCTTACATGCCGCGCCGCTGATAATCCGATTTCAGGCGGCGCTGTAGCTCACGATAGACGCGCTGGACGATCTGCTCCATCTCATTCGGTCCAAGTCGAACCGGCTGATTGGCGGCAAGCGATGCATTCGGATCAGACAGTGCAGCATGGATGCTACCTGTCGTATTTCCTGCCGAGCCGCTACCTGCTTCACCGCGCCGCTCCTGTTCTGCCGAAGCGGCTAATGTAGCGGGTTTCGTACGTCTCCACTCCGGCACGAATGGCTCCTGACGGGCTGGTTCCAGAGTACGAGCCAGCTCCATTTGCCCCTGTTCACCTGTCAGCAGTCGCTCCGGTAATTGCCGGATGCGGCGCCTTAGCAGCTCCAGCATTGCCGGCTCGGCTGCACCGCTCAACGGTAATCCTGTACCTGCTGTTAGCATTGAATCTCCCTTTCCACCGCTACCGTTATCTAGAGCATACGCAGAAGCAGTGTTCAGGCTAGTATCCATTCCCGCTTCTGGATGGCTGCGTCGGAAGGCAAGCAGCAGACGGTCAGGCAATCGTCCGCCCTCTGCTCGCAGCGGCGCTGCCGTGCTGAGTTGCCCGGCTTGCACTGCCTGCATAAGCCAGCGACTTGCTTCTAGCTGTACATCGCTTGTTCCTCTACGCTGATCTGTAGCGATAGAAGTCTGCTGGATCAGACGAGTTGCCAGTTCGCTACCGAAGGAGCGTGTACGCAGTAGCTCTCTGGACAGCTCGTGCCCGTTAATGCGCTGCACCAGTGTGCTTACGATAGCCCCTGCACTGCCGCGAACGCCTGAAGCTGTCGCAGGTAAAATGGACAGCAGCGATGGACTTGCCGGATACCTCCACGCCATCTGCTGTGGTGTACGATCGCGTGCCAGTTGACGCAGCCCTGTTCGCTGAGATTGACCGGGCAGAGCCGCTGCCAGCGGCAACAGCATCATAAAGCGTTCCGGTGATAAACGTAGCGTTTCGCGCTCAATATAGCGCCCCAGCGTCTCGTAAATATTGCCCTGTAGCCAGCGGGAATCGCTGTCTGAGCCTGCCCCTGTTGCCTCCTCTTCGCTCAAATAACGACGAAGTAGCAGTGGATGATACAGCTCCCGTCGCAGGGATTCATCGCCACTATCCGGCTGTAGCCATGGTAGATTCAGCCACGGCCACCATTCCCTCAGCCGCTGACTTGCCTGTCTCCACTGTGGCCCGCCTGCCAGCGCAGCCTGATTCCACAACCAGCGATTGCCCTGACGACGAATTAACTGCTCTGGCAGACCGACTACCGGCGCTCCGGCTGGACTTTGTCGCCGCCATTCCTGACGTACCGCCGTCATGACCATCCGACTCCATCGACCTGCCTGCTGGTGAAAAGATCGCTCTGCCGCACGCTGATACAGACGGCGAATATTGTGTTCAATGACCGCACGCCGCTCATGCGGATTGAACAGCCGCACAATATGGTACAGCCAATCCTCAGGATCACGCGTCGGCTCTTGCCGTAGCGGTTGCCACGACGGATACGGCAATGCGGCCGCCGTCTGCTCTGGCGACGGCCAGACATTTAAAAGCTGTACCGTATACGTACCGCCCAGCACTCCATCCAGCTCACTTAAGCGTGACACGTGGAACAAATCCGATAATCGCCGAATCTGGCGCTCCCCATCCGGGCGACGATCACCGGATGCACGACGTAACGGTATCGTAAGCCGTACAGGTGGCAACCAGCGTAGACTCGGCGTAGCGATACCGCTTGAGCCTGAGATGGCGCTCGAACGCATTCCCATCCCGCGTGCGCCACCTCGCTCCAGCAATGGAACCAGACGGGATAGCTCCCGCATACTGCGACTGCCCCAGGAACCTGAAGCAGATGCTTGCGCCAGCGCGCTTGTATCCAGCGTCCACTCATACGGCTGGATCATCGCTGTATCGGCTGACATGCTGCTCATTAGCATTCCGCTTAACCCGCCAGACATTTGCCGGAAAATAAGCTGTGGCAAACTACCGAGCACGCGCAGGGATATGGGCAAGCCCTGCTCGCCTGTTCCCTCCTGCTCCATATGCGCTTCCAGCCAGATCTGTGGCGGCAATTGTCCGCTGCTACCTTGCATCAGCATCCGTAATATCGCTGGATGCGTCATTCCGGCATTGCTCCCCGCAGCTATCGGATCTATACCTGCTGCATCTGAGAAGCTGCGATCCGCTTCACTCCACGGTAACGACGCACGCGGCTGGTGTCCGTTCATCGTAAGCAGCCGCCAGAAATAATAATTCCGAATCAGCAAAGGCTGGGTAATCGATACCGTTGTCAGCGGCTTCCATTCGATACGCTGATGATGGTGATGATGAATGCTCTGATAAGGCGCTGCTACTTCCTGTGCAGCGCCAGGGCGACGACGATAAATGAGCGATGTGCCCGATTTATTGGATAAAGCTCCTCCTGGCGTATGCCTTTCCGCTAACTGACGGGCAAAGGCAGTCGCTGCTGGAATGGCGGCAGTCGGAGTAAACGGACGACGCAAAAGCCAGTATTTCATTGTTGAATCGCCCCTTTACTCATGCTTATCCTCCATTACGCTAGCGACTCGTATTGCTACGGCGACTCAGTGACAGCCCCTGATGGACAAGCTCCAGTGATTCCACCGCCAGACTGCCCTGTCCGGCATTGAGCTGTGGTCCGATCCATTTGACCGGATACGCCTGAATAAAGTTCCAGATCAGCAACTGACTATAATCATCGCTTGCCATCATAATTGAGCCGTCGCGCGGGGTCATTTTCCCTACTGTAAAACTGTTGTACCAGTCCCACAGACCGAGCGACAGCAACACACCACGCTTCAGTACAAGCGGCGGATACTCACGCCGGGTCGGGAAACGGTGCACAAATCCATTTTGCCCACCTTCCTCATATGTCTCGTACTTTGTTTCGGCCTGCAAGCCGCTAATCTCGGAGAAGCCGCCGACCTGAAGCTGATCGATCTGCACGAGAAAACGAAAGCCGCCGAGTGGATCGATCTGGTTGATATTTTTGTTGCTTGAAGAAGCTGCCAGCGTGCTCACCCCTTTCCAAATACATCAAACAGATTCTCAGGCTGTTCTGAGCCATCATCATTGAGGCGTCGATTGATCCGATTAATCTCCTCACACCAGCGCTGACGCTCGCGATGCTCCATCTGCATCAACGCCTCATGCGACCAGTGGAAATAGTACGCGATAAAGCCCATTTCCTCGTACAGCTTGTCCACCGGATATTGCAGACTCAGACCCGACTTGGATCCAAAAAATTCATCGTCACCTCGTGCTCATGACCACAGCGCGGACATACCGTCGGGATCGTCGTCAGCTCCATCTCATTAATACTGCGATAAAATTCCTGCAAATACGCCAGATCGGCAGTAAATAATCCCTCGATCGTATGCGTATCGATCATCGGCATATCGCCCAGCTTCGTAATGACACGAGCCAGCAAAATAATCGTCAGATAGCTCGGATTCTGCTGTACACGCGGATCACGCATCGGTAAAATCTCATCACTCGCTGTCGCCAGTCGCATCACGCCACGTCGATGCAAATTGCCCTCCCGATCAATATAACCTCGCGGCAGTTCAAAAGCATGTTCTGTTGTTAACATCTGCTGTTCCCCCATTCCGGCACGCTGCCGCCGGATGAACCGGGCTGTGCTGTGTACGCGATAAAGCACGTCCGTTCATCCGGCTGACATCAAGCCGCTGTGTAGTTAAAATGTGTATTGGAAAATAGATTATGTCGTTGCCGAATGTTCGTAAATGGACAGAGACATCTACCCTCTATCCGACCTCGTCTCCATCCGTCTTCGTCGATTACGTGAGCATGCATCGCAGTCCCATGCTTACTTCGTCCGCTTCATGCCCTCATGCGCCAGCTCAATCGTCTCGATCGCAACCTCTTTACCGGAGCCATTAAAGCTCGGTGCCGTGTACTTGGTGGGCCATGCCTGCATAATCTGCCATGCCGCCTTGTCCGCTCCCGTTTCATCGATCGCTGTGATCGTTACATTCTGGCGAGTGATTGTACCGTTCGTGCAATCCTCCAACCACTTGTACAGATCCATCGAATCGGTAACGCCCCATTTGAGTGTAATATTGCCGTACTTGGTCAAGCCCGGCAGCTTGCGCGGAGTAGTCGCTTCATTACCTTCACGATATTCCACAACCTCCACCGTTGCATCGTAGCCGGACACTTCGGTAAAACCGGCTTGCGTAATATTGCCGACCTCCATTTTGAACCTAAAATTACGGTATGGGTCCTTGCGGTCACTCATACATGTATCCCCTCTCCCGAAATGAAATCATATTCGCCGTACATGCCGCCTGCGCTGCCCATTATTCGGTTGCCGTCTTCTGCGTAATGCGGAAGATGACAAACTCCGCTGGCTTCACGGCTGCAATCCCGATCACACAGATCAGGCGTCCGTTATCGATATCATCCTGGGTCATCGTGTTCGGGCCAATATCGACATAGAATGCTTCACCGGGGCTGGAGCCCTGCAATGCACCATCACGCCATACCGTCGTCAGGAATGAATCGATCGTACGCTGTACACGCGCCCATAGCGGTGCATCATTCGGCTCAAATACAACCCAGTTCGTATTGCGGCGAATCGATTCCTCAACGAAAATGAACAGACGCCGTACGTTAATATATTTCCATAGTCCGTTGGAGGAGCACGTTCTTGCCCCCCATACGCGAATGCCCTGTCCGGTAAACTGACGAATCAGGTTGATCCCGCGCGGATTAAGAATATCCTGCTCGCCTGTATTGTACTGGCAGTACAGCCCGGTTACCCCGCGTACTACCTCATTCGCCGGCGCCTTGTGTACACCGCGCGTATTGTCAGAGCGCGCATAGATGCCTGCCATCGAGCCGGAAGGTGGAATCGCTACACTGCGCTTTTCAAATGGATCAAAAACGAGCAGCCACGGTGAATACAATGCCGCATAAGAGGTATCAAAATAATTCCGGTGCGCCGTAATATCCGGTACCTTCGTGCTATCGCGCGGCGCATCAAGAATCGCAAATCGGTTCGTCGCGTTTTCACAATGAGCGACCAGCGCTAGCTGTACATTCGGATCGGTAATACCCGGCACCGCCATCAGGCTCACCTCATCATTATCGATAAATGACTGGATGCCTGTCCGTTTGCCCGGTCCCAGATCCTTGCCCATAAAATCAGCCGGTGTGATGCTATCTACACTGCCATCGCTACCGCCGGACAGCGTCAACTGATAACGTCCCGTATCCTCCGCTGCACCGCTGATCGTTTCAAATGGAGATAGTGCCTTGTCCGCAGCCGGTTCGCCTTCATTCCAGCTCACATTGATCAGTGCCGAGCGGGAAGCTACAATGCCGATATAGTTCGGGGCAGCCGCATTGAGCGAAGCGTTCTCGAACAGTTCGGCTTCCGAGCCATACGCAACCTCAAGATTGAATTCGCGCGTCGTCAGCGTTTTGGTAGGCACGAGATTCGTATCCTCCACATCGCCAGCAATCGCATCTGCCAGCTCCAATACATTGTCCAGCGATGACACCACCCGATGATATGAGCGCTTCGGTTCTTCCTCGGCATTCGATTCGTCGGTGAAAGCAATCACATCACCTGCACGGAAGCCTGCGGTGCTTTTCACCCGGTATTTATTACCGTCCAGCGCTTCCAGAATTTGCGTCTTCGCTTTACTCGCCGGACGCAGTGTCACGATGATTCGATTGCCCCACTGACCTGGATTGCGTGCTACGATACGCAGGCCGGGCTTCTTCTCATCCGCTTCATCCGGCTGTACATTAGCAGCAGGTAATGCCCCCTCTGGAGCAACACGCATCACATAACAGCGCGAGCCACCATTCACAAAGAAATGCTCCACCGCATACGCCAGATAGCGATACACACCAAACGCATTTTCAGACAGGTATCCGCCAAAATTACGCTGGAAATCCGCCATACCGGTAATCAGTAAAGGCAAGCCTTCTACAGGCCCGCGTTCTGCCAATCCGAGAAAACCGGCGGTGCTGGTGCTAACCCCCTGCATCGGCACAGGACCGCTGTCAAACTCCTCCACATATACTCCGGGAGATAAATATTCAGGCATGGTGCTTTTCCCCTCTCATCATTGAACTTGGACGATCTCCATCAGCCGAATCCGGCAAACTGCTTACTCCTATGCGGCGACCCATGCAACGATCACTACCTGTTACGGATGCGAGCCTGTCCACTTGCCATATTCAGCTCCACCCGCAGCGCCTCACCTTCTTTCAGAGTTAAATGAGCTTGCAGTGCGGCTTCCTCTTCGCCTGTCGACAGCTCATAGTCTGTCGCACCGCCTGGCAGAGCAGGTAATACAAGCAGAGCCTCCCCGCGTTCATCACTTTGCCCGTAGATAAGCACAAGTAATGAGGTGCCTGCCGGATAGCTATGCTGTAGCGGCTCGGACAGCTTCCAGCAGCGCTCACCTGCGCCCTCCAATCGAACACTATCGGCATCCTCATCCTCCGTAGAAGCGATCGTAATTCGCTCCAATGATGCGGTAGCTGCTGCCCCTGCATCTTCCGTCTGCTGAGATAACGTTTGCTCAGATAACGTTTGCTCACATAACAATATCAATCGCTCGCCAGCTACAGGTGAAGCTCCCGTCGTTCGCACATACAGCTCTATCGCTCCCGCTTCGGCAGCACGTCTGAGCCTTGCACGCGCTGCTGAGGGTTGACTACCGTGCAGGAACAGATCGACCCCGGGCACAGGCTGTTCATCCTCATCAATACAGCGACAGCGTACCCTTGTTAATCGCTCGGCATACGGATAAAGCGGTGAGGGCAGCAAACGCAGAGATGCTTCAAATGGCCTGGACACATGGGACTCCAGCGTCCATTGCAACTGTAGTGGCACATAATCCGGTGAATGTACGGTCACTGCATAATGCCCGGGTTCCAGATCGCTCGCAGCATAATAGCCGCCCCCCTTTGGCTGTAGCCCTCTCCCCCGTAGCGGCGGCAGTGGACGAGCAGAAGCCATTTGATTCGGTTCGTCCAGCAAGCTAAGCTGTAGCCTGAGTCCTCGTGCGGCTGGTGCACCACCAGTCACGGAATCAATCAAACGCAAGGCAACTGAGCAACGATAACGGATCAAGCCCGATGAATTCATGTCCCTCCTCCATTCCGATGCTCTGCTGATAAACTCGCATCCAGCACACGCGCAACCTTTTTCGTCCGCTGCGATTCCAGCAGGATCGGCCCGGCTCGACACGCCACTGACAACCGATAAGGCTTCTGGGAGAAAATTGAATTAAGCCGCTCGGAGGGCAGATCATCCAGTATCAACCGCAGCTCCTCATTGTTATCCTTAAGCGTGCCAACCAGCTCGGCGCCACCAACGCTTGCATAATCATGCAGCGTTTGCAGCACACCGCCCATGATGCGATTGCTGTCCAGCGCACGCACAGGCAGATCCGCACGCGAATGGATCGTGATCAGGTAATATAGCTCCAGACAGAGCGGCGGATACCGCAATGTACCGCGATTTTGCACAATCATTTCATTCGTCTGATAATCCCGGCTCTGCCGAATATCGAACAGGTATACACTGACCGATAGCTCCCCTTCCTCCAGCGGCGAAGCCAGCCCGATGCTTTCCGGATGGGCGACCGTATCTGGCACCAGTTGCCGTCGCAGCAATCCAACGATCGTCAGCCCCGTATCGGCAATCACATTTGCATTTCCGATCGTCTTTTCCCCCTTTCAAGCCATCTCTGAGCTATATAGCTCATCCCATCCGATAGAGCAACCAGCCCACTCTCTCACCATAGATCCGCATACATGCCCAGCGCGTCCGGCGATACTAGCAGACCGCCCTTTTCCAGCTCCAAACGTACAGCGGTCAATAGCATGTCCATCGATAAGGAGCGCTCCTGTGCTGCCGCGATAAAAGCAGCGGCAACGACGATATTTTTAATCTGTCCACCGGATAGCTCGAAAGTTCGTGCGAGAAAGTCCAGATCCAGTCCCGTTTCCAGCGGAAGCTGCTCCGGCAGCATCGATAACCAGATGTGCTTGCGGCTCACCGCATCGGGAAATGGAAAGCGAACGATAAAGCTAATCCGTCTCATAAACGCATCGTCCAGATTCTGGCGATAGTTCGTAGCCAGCACCGTAATGCCTTCGTAGGATTCCATCTGTTGTAGCAGAAAGGACGTTTCCATATTGGCAAAGCGATCATGTGAATCGCTCACCTCTGACCGTTTGCCAAACAGCGCATCCGCTTCATCAAAAAACAAAATGCTGCTGCTATACCGCGCCTCGTCGAACACCTCCTGTAGATGTTTTTCCGTCTCGCCAATGTACTTGCTGACGACCTGTGACAGATTGATCTGATACAATTCCATCTGTAGCTCAGCAGCAACAATACGTGCCGACATCGTTTTTCCTGTACCAGGCGGTCCGGTAAACAGTAAACTTAGCCCTTTGCCATAAGGCAGGCGCTTGCCCAGCCCCCATTCGTCATACACCTTACTTCGATGCTTGACCTGATCACAGGCATAGCGGAGCTGTCGTTTCTGTGCTTCCGGCAAAATCAACTGCTCCCATGTCCATCCCCCTGCCAGTCGTGTAGCCTTATCCTCCAGCCGGGTATGAATCTGTCGGTAGCATGCCTGGTGTAGCAGCTCACGTAGCTGCTCTGAGGTTGGCGGCTCCGGTAGCTCCGCACAGGCAGAGGCAAGCCATTCCAGTGCCTGCCGAATCTGCCCCGGTGTCATCTGAAAAGTGGCAGCCAGATTGCCATAATCCAGCTCTATCGACTCGGGCAATAGCTTGTCCGCATAACGCTGCCAGAGCTGCCTTGTTTGCTCACGATCAGGTAGCGGAATCGTCACCTTATCTCGAAGCGGCCACAGATCGCGATTTGAGAGGTCTGCATGGTCCGCACCTTCTTCAGCGATCAGCCAGATCGTTCCCCTGTATTCACGTAATACGCCGCGTACAAGTTGAAGCTCACGTTCGCGGTGCACCGCCCAGCTTCCCCAGCCGTGCAGCACAATATCCGCCCCGCGCAGCCGTGCTTCACGAACAGCGGCATAGATCGACTCTTCCAACCTGCTGGCGTCGATCCGATTGAGATTAGCGATCACCAGCTCTCGCCCCAGACTACCATACATACCATATAGCTGATGCCGACGTCCGCTTCCGCTGCGTCCGTGAAGCGCATAATAACGCGACTCCTGTGCGCTGCTGGTCGTCTCTGCAATACGGCGTAGCTGCTCCTGTATTTCCTGCTGTACAACAGGTGGCTCGGGCGCATCAGCCGGGCGCTGAATGTCCAACCAGCCCTGCAAAGGCGCATATCGCTCAGCATCGCCCAGAATGAATCGGAGCACCTGAGGCTCCAGTAATAACGGTCGACTGAGAAAATGCTGCTGGTCGTTCACCGCACCTTGCTTTAATAACAAGCGACTCACAGTCGCTCCCGGATGAAGCGCCTGTAGTAATTTCGTTTCCGAAGCGGCATCCGTTGCCGCCAGCTTAAGCATCAGATCAGGCGTTACATATTTGCATGTAATATCATCCTGCAAATACGCGTATAGCTTCTCATATCGTCGCTCCAGCTCGATCGCCAGCAGCACGATCACACATATGTATTCCTCACGCTCCAGTTGTAGACGTTCACGCAGCAGCGCTAGCGGAAGTCTCCGAATATCGCTGTTAGCCAGCCGCTGCGTGAGCTCCTGCTCCAGCTTAGCCTGCTGCGCATAAAGTTGTTGTAGCTGTGCATGATCTTCGGGCTGCCGATGCTGAGCCAATAACAATTCGACTTCCTCATCACTAATAAACAGTCCTTTATACTGCTCGATCTCTGCCGCAAGCTGCGGCGGATAACGAAGCAGCGCCGCACGTACAAGCAGCTCGGCGCGCCTGAGCTCCTGACCGATATGCTCTAATCCGGTATGAAAGCCCGCGCCGGGGTTGGCATTGGTGTCTGGCATTATCGACGAATTCGGTTCATAATCCGTTAAGTCCATAGGCACCACTGGCCTCCTATTCTGATGTCTCTGCCTGCTTGAGACTGCCGGCTTCCTGCTTTGAAATAAGCAAGCTAGCAAGCAATAAGTGAGCTCGTTCATTTCTAGCTGCTTTTTTAGAAAATAGCTGTTTTTTCCAGAACATAATTACCAGCCCGCATCCGGCAAAATACACGCATGAACGTTACTGATCTGTCATAAGCAGTCCAAAAATAGCGAGCAATCGTTGCATAGACTTCATCCGCATACTGGTCATTTAGACCTGTCTGTCGGTCATGCACTGTAGATATAGAGTTGAATGCAGTATAACGGTACTCATTCTGTATTCATTCAAAAAAAGTATCTTTTATTCGAGAAAGTGAATATCCCATATTCAGAGTGGTAAAGCATTATGTAAAATGCCTTGATGTAACCAGCTATGCTGGCAAAAGTAGCGAAAAGCTTGCTGTATAGCCATTCTTTATCGCCCATATAGCCTGTTGGAGTGCGCTACATGTAAATGGGATCATCATGATGGGGAGATCAAGTAAATCAGGAATCTATAAAGTGGAATTACAAATTATGTTAATACAACTCATTTCAATTTTCAACAACAAAAAGCCAGTCACCTAGGGTAACTGGCCTATTTTTACATTATACTGCTGCCCAAAACGACTAAAGACGTGATTACGCCCAGTAATCCGTTGGTAAATAACGTATTTGCGAATCCGCTTCAATCGTCAAAAGCCCCTGCTCGGCATCAAATTGAACACGTTCCGGGTTCACATAATACCAGTGCTTAATCTGCGGCTCATTGTCGGGAATCTCGAAGCGGAACATATTCAATTCCTGACGAAAATGTACAATATCCTGTGCGAGCTGTGGCTCGATCCCGTGGAATTCCAGCCGGTATCGTCCCTCCGGCAATTCGGAAAACTGATAATTTAGTGATTGCCGATTATTATTCAAAAACTCGCGACCTGTTACCGCGTGCTTCACCATGACCGTTTCTTTCATATTCATCCCCCTTGTGCTCAAGGTAAATCAATCAACATCCAGAATACCGGTTGCTCGGCAGTGAGTTCCAGACGACTTTCCTGCTCAATGCGTGCCGAATCCCGCGCAGACAATACCTGTCCATCGCCCAGACGCAACGCACCATTGATCACAAACACATACATACGACGATTCGGCTCCTGTACAAACTCGACCTGCTCGCCTTTTTCCAGACGACTCAGATAGATCGTCAAATCCTGATGAATCGTTGCCTGATTCTCTCCACCCTGACGACTAACGACCGGAACAAGCTTGCCGTTAAGCGACGCCGGATTAAAGGAAGCTGTCATATACGATGGTGTCAGTCCGCGCACCTCCGGTTCAAACCAGAGCTGCAACAGATTACAATCCGTTTCCTTGGATGCATTGTGCTCGGTATGAATCACGCCGGTGCCTGCGGACATGCGCTGAATACCGCCAAATGAGCTAACCGCCACATTGCCGATATTGTCTTCATGTCGTAGCTGTCCTTGCAAAATAATCGATACAATCTCCATATCACTATGCGGATGCGCACCAAAACCATACGATGGTGAAATGATATCGTCATTAAATACACGGAGCGGCCCAAAGCTCATATTGTTCGGGTCCTGATATTCACCAAAGGAGAAGCTGTGACTGCCGCGCAGCCATTCACGGTCAAAATGAAACCGTTCGCCTGCAGGATACACCTGAATCATATACGGATTGCCTCCTCAAAATTGAAATAATGGACTTGCCTTCAAACAGGGCATGCTTTTGCCACTATGAATGCTGTATAGACGGTAGCAGATACCACTGAATAATTGTAACAAACTAACGAATATAATGTATTATACCTGCTAGCTCTGTATCGTTGCAAACCTATTCTTAGCATCTGTTCCCTATAGATTACCCTAATAGCATACTGATTACGGCTTCCTTCGATCCCATAGAATGGTATCAAAAAACCGCTGCCCCATTACATATATGGAGCAGCGGCTTACAGATCAAACATATGAAAGTGAATCGAGCGGAATCTTTTATAAAATAACGGTAAAATGAGTCGGAGCTAATGCCCCGTACATAGCAGCATTAACTACTATGGCAGAGCATTCAGCGTGCGATCTTCCATCGCTAACTACCGCTTAGCCTTTACACTCGCCTACCTTACTAT
The DNA here is from genome assembly GCA_039595515.1 of Paenibacillus sp. Lineage (GTDB taxonomy): Bacteria > Bacillota > Bacilli > Paenibacillales > Paenibacillaceae > Saccharibacillus. The sequence goes on from JBCNLJ010000023.1 coordinate 58,836, forward strand.
GTTACAGACGGAAGCGTGCTACCAGTTCTTGCAACTGCTCTGCCAGACGAGTCAGATCGGTTGCTGCGCTGGATACTTCCTGCATCGAAGCGAGCTGCTCTTCTGCGGCGGCGGAGATGGTTTCGGTATTGCCTGCCGCTTCATCCGAAATGCTGGCGATATTTTCAATCTCAGCTACAACCGCATCTGCATCGCCGGTCAACTGGGCGGTTACTCCGTTCATATCATCCATTTTACGAGCAACCGCTTTGATCGAGCGATTGATTTTGGAGAACGAACGACCTGACGTATCGACCGCGATAATACCGCCATCTACGTTTTGCTTCGCTTGATCCATAACCTCAAGCGACTGGGCAACGACACCCTGCATACCTACGATCAGATCGCCGATACGCTGCGCCGAATCCGACGATTCGGAAGCCAGCTTACGCACTTCCTCAGCCACTACAGCAAAGCCTTTACCATGCTCACCTGCACGCGCTGCTTCAATCGAAGCATTCAGCGCCAGCAGGTTCGTTTGCTTGGCGATATTGCGGATCAGGACAACGATGCCATCAATCTCAGACGAATGCGTGCTCATCTGATTGATGACTGTGCTCAGGTTCTCGACAGTCATTTGGATGTCGTAGATTTTTTGCACGACATCGATCACCGATTCATTACCACGAGCTGCTGCCTTCGATGCTTCCTGAAGTGTACTGGTCACATCGCTTACATGCGTCGACATCTCTGTCACACGCTCCGACATGCGATGGATCGCGGTTGCACCTTCGTTCACACTGTTTACCTGACGCTCACTACCTGCTGCAACTTCCTGAATTGCCATTGTTACATGCTCAACTGAGCGGCTTGTCTCCTCCGCTCCGGCAGACAATTCCTCCGATGCAGACGATACATTGTCCGTCGTATCACGAACACGCTCGATCATATCACGTAGATTGTTCACCATCACAGCAAAGTCGCGTGCCAGATCGCCAATCTCGTTATTTTTGCTCTGATCAATCGTAACGCTCAGGTCGCCCTCACTGATCTGCTGCGTCGTCTGACGAAGCGCACGAATCGGCTTCATAATCATACCGATGCTGAAGATCATAATACCGCCAGCAATGACCAGTGCGATGACGACAATGATCGTTGCCGTATGACGGATCGGTGCTACGGCATCATCAATTTCACTGGTATACATCGTGCCTGCAATTTTCCAGCCGGTCAGCTTATCGGTTTGGAATACCATTTTTTTGGCACGATTTTCAAATACATAATCGATCTGTCCGCTATCTTTGGCATACATCTGGTTCAAATAGTCACCTTTAGCTGTATCGCCTGGTGTTCCGTTGCGGCTCACAATATATTTGCGATCCTGATCCAGCATGATCACATAGCCTTCACGTCCAACCGGAATATCAACCAGCTTCGCAATATTTTGCAGGTTAAGCGACACACCCAGTACACCGGAGTTATCCGGTAATGCACGAGCGATCACGACAACTGGCAGTTTTTCCGAGTTAATGATCACGCTTGTCATGACGGTTGTACCTGGCGCTGCGATCGCCTTCTTGTACCAGTCGCGTTCACGCGGATCATAGCCATCCTCATTTTCTTTCGGAATGGCACGAATCATCGTACCATCAGGTGTACCGATAAAAGTATCCACCACTTCTGGATGCAGACCTTTATACTGAGCCAGTGTAGGTACAATTTGCGGACTAAAGCGTCCATCGATCATGGAAGCGTTAAATAATTTAGATAAATATTCGGCATCGTAAATCTTAGCCTGCAAGGAGCTTTGTACAAAGCTATCTGCTGTATTTATACTCTGCGTTGCGCTTGTAATCAATTGCGTCTGTACCTGCTTTTTTGCCGTATCATACAAAGTCAGACTAATCGCAAGGCTTGGCCCAAGCAAAATAATGATAAAAGCGGTAATCAACTGATTACGAATTGTCCAGCGAAAATTCGGCTTTTTCACCTGTTTGATCTTTGGTGCCTTCACCGTCTTCTTCATTCTAACCACACTCTTTTCCCCTTTAGACATACAATATTGATGGTGCATGGATAATAAACCCAACCTAATATTGTATATATCGCCTTTACGAACCCATTTATTTAGACATATCTGACATGGAATGCGAATTTTGCAGAAATATGAATGTTTTTGCGTGGTATCGGCCTTTTTCGATCATGTATTGACCACCAATCGACAGCCTGCTGATCCCATTTCGGCAAGATTCACCAATGTTGCGATTATGGAATGATCAGTCGCTTCACATGCTGATGTCCAATGAATCGCATTGCGAGTTGCTCCTGACTTTGCCGTATATATACCGTTCAGTTCCCTTCAAAATTGCTTCAATTTAAACAGGATACAAAAAAGCGGGATATAGACTATACAGCCCTATCCCGCTTTTTCATACGATGCATTATGCAGTTGTGTAGCTAAGATCCATTCGTCGTTCGACAATATCGAATTCTGGATCAATGGAGTCTATGCTGACGCAATAAACGTTAGTTTTCCGCCAGACGTCTATTCTCACCGCGTGCTTTTTTACCGAAAATAACACTGTCCAGTGACAGCAGTGCACTACCTGCCAGAGCCATTTGCAGGCTGGTAAACAGCACCAGATAATCAAACTCTGTCCCCATCATAAACGGCTGTCCCATTTTGGCAGTCAGCAGCGCACCCACGATGATAACAGCCAGAACGAAACCGGCAATGCGCGTGAACAGACCCAGAATGAGCGCGATCCCGCCGACGATCTCCAGCCCACCAACGATCGGTGCAAGGAACGTTGGAATCCCTACACTTTGGAAAAAGCCCTGTGTACCCCCAATACCGCCCTGAAATTTGGAGATACCATGAACAAGGAAAATAATACCCGTCAGCACACGAACGATCAGCAGACCGACCTCCACATTTCTTTTAAGCAAACTCATTATGAACTCCTCCTTTGTGGTTACACTACAGTTTGTAGTTTTATTGTATGAAAAGCCGCCCTGTACGCTTATACGAGCGACCATAACACCAGTACACTAAGTACAATCAAAATCGGTAACGAAATGATCACTGACCACAGAGCAAGACGTGGGGAATGACCACTATCAGGCTCGATAATCCGGTGAATCCGGTAGTGGAGCGAAGTCTCCGCGAATGAAGAATAGATCATTCGCGAGGGGAGCTGCATACGTGCTCGTGAGCTTTTGACCAGCTTGAGCAGTGCGCCTCCAATACCTGCCGGTGTGCCTAGCTGCTGAATTGCCGCATGATCGGCAAGCACCTCGCGCGAGATTTTGTAATGTGTAGCGACGTTGCGCAGAACAGGCAAAAACCATAGGGCAAATGCAGCCTGCGACAACACGAACGTATGCAAGGGATCACGCTGCTCATAATGAAACAGCTCATGATGCACGACCGCCTCCAGCTCCTCCTCATCCAGCAGTTGCAGCAATCCTTCGGACAGGATAATCCGCCGATGCAGTATCCCCATCGTTAGCGCAAGCGGCTCGGCATAACGTACAATCATAAAAATCGGCTCACCCTGCGGACGATAACGCCGATTAAAGTGCTCCGATAGGACACGATTCTCCAGCTTACGGCAACGCTGTGCAGCCCGGTAAGAGCCATAGCATTGATCCATTGCATAGCCTGTGAACAGCACAAATGTACAGATCACCAGTCCTCCCAGCAAATGGCTCACCGAAAACCAGCCATGTGCCTGCATCCACATATTACAGATGCGCAGCACATCAAACGGAATATTCCAGCCAAACAGCATATGCATCGCATACATGCTCATCAGAACAAGCGTAAATATCGCGATGCCCAGCCCTGTGCCCAGCAAACGATCAGAGCGACGTTTCCACCATTCTACCCGTTGTTTTTCCATTGTCTGATTTTGTCCTCCAAGGCTTGAATAAGTTTGGGGTCAACCTCTTCCAACACATCCACCATATGGTTGACAGCAAGCGAGCCGAATTCCTCCATCAGTTCATGGGTTAATTCTCTGGATTGATGATTGAGAAAGTCCTCGCGGCTTTCCAGCGGCACATAATGAAAGCTTTTCCCTTCGATCTGCTTGTGTAGCGCGCCTTTCTCAACAAGTCGATTCATTACCGTCATGACCGTGTTGAAGCTAAGCGACTTGACCTGATCCAGCGCCTGCTGAACCTCCTTAATCGTTAGCGGATGCTCCGCATCCCAGAGCACATTCATAATTTTGGCTTCCAATGGACCAAAGAAACGATCCAGTCCTGTTGTACCGACATTGAACTTTTTAATTTTCATTCTGCTCGCCACCTCACACTACTTATTGTAGTGCCGACCTTTGGAGCAAGTCAAACTCATATAGTTAATTGTATATTAACACATTTTGCGTATCAGTCTATACTTTTTGTTAGTTTCTGAATTATATTTTTGGAAATAAATGTTTTTTGGCGGGTGATATAGACAAACCTGAGATTATGGAGCAATCATCCACTTCGTCAAGGAATAAGGGAGAGGACTCCCGTCTCGCACAGGAATCTACGGAGTGGGAGAGAATTGTAGATTCCCGTGCTCAAAAGTCGTCCTCTTCCCTTATTTCCTTGCCTTCGTTCCGTGGATTTTGCACCATATGAGTTTGCATGTACACCCTGAGTTTTGTTGCAGGGTAGTTATTTTACGAACATTAAATAACTATAAACAACTATCAAAAGTTTATATTTTTGAATGGCGATACCCTGTTTCATCGTCGAGGTTCTGCCTTATGTACGGTGTTTTCAGATCATTGTTCTACCGAACGTCTTTCGTGTTGCATCCACTTTGTAATGGGCTGACGTTCGGTAGAACGACACAATAGATCGTTATTCTTTATACTGTGTTGATCGTTTAGAATACATTGTTCCTCTATTCTAGCTGTATAATCACAGCCTACCATTACCGGGCGTCATTCCAGATTAGTGTCATCTGTACCTGTCCATTAGTTACGGTAGGGTCGACCGGGTTGGCTATCAGAATCCAGCTTTCGCCAGTTTGTGTATTGTCGCCTTGAATGAGTAGACCTTTTTCACTGATCTTTTTGAGGGCATCGGGCATATCTACGCTGCGGAAATATTCACTGTACGTTTTTGCTAGTATTTCCATACTGAGCATCGTACGCAGGGTTAAACGAACAAAATGCTCCTGGCTGTTATCATTGCGTGTTGCTGTAACGACGGTCGCGTCATCCGGAATCGGAAAATCGGAGGGGATTCCTCCACCAGCGGTACGTTCTACTACACGCTGTGCAGCGAGGCTTGCCGCGTCAGCCATCGCAGGCTGAACAGCAACTGTTCCTATGAGACATACAGCCGCCAGCAGACTAACCATACTTCGAACTGTCCATTTCTTCATGGCCTATCTCTCCTCTACTGTTCGATCGCGAATCAAAAGCCTGCATTCCTTACAAAGCTGAATCGGCATTGAACGACTAACAGACCTGACGGTGAGAGAAACAAACAGGGAGAAGCGCAAACTTACTTCTGCTACGCTTCCCCCTGCCAGTACATCTATATGATGGCCATATGGCCTTGTCCGCTGCGGCTTACGGGCTCAGGCGGCAACTGAATGAGAGCAATAGCAAGCTTACTCATTTATGCTCCGCAATACCCGGCTTCCTGCGCCGCAGACAGTTTTGCTGTGGGCTTGTCGAACAGCTCCGTATCCTCTGCTTCTATTAGGCTGCACTTTCTTACCAGGAGCGATTCAACAGGCTGTATATAAAAGTATCCGACTCTAACCGTTTACAGGCTACCCCTTGTATGGTTAGGAAGTCGAGCACTGGATCACACCAATCCGCGTGAAGCGGACCTTACCGGAAGAAGACCGGGCCTGCTCCACTGCAAGCCTGACCTTCTACTCGTATCTACGTAGGGTGCGAATCAATGGTTCACTAATTAGGAGTGTAGCTGGGACATAAATTCACTAATATCTACGCCAAGTCCCTGAGCCAGACGCATGCCGTATTCACGGTCAGCACGGATAAAGTTGCAAATCGCTCGCAACTGAATATCCTTTTTCACTCCTTGTAAATCATTAACCAGATTGGAGAGCAAATTATCCTTCTCCGACGAATTATATGAGCGATATTGCTCACCAGCTTGGGCAAAATCGTCTGTTTTTTCAATTTTCTGACGAGTCACCTGTCCTTGCAGCTCCACCTCAGTGTCCACATAAGCTGGATCTTCGACTGGACCGTCGGTATAGCTGTTTGGCTCATAGTTATAACGGCTCGTATCCTGATTCACATTCATCAAGCCATCGCGCTGATGATTGCGTACCGGAGCATACGGGCAGTTCACCGGAATTTGCAAATAGTTCGGTCCCAGACGGTGACGCTGTGTATCCGGGTACGAGAACAGACGGCCTTGCAGCAGCTTGTCTTCAGACGGTTCAATGCCCGGTACAAGCGCACTTGGTGAGAATGCCGATTGCTCTACTTCAGCAAAGAAGTTATCCGGGTTTTTGTTCAATGTCATCGTGCCAACCACATGGAACGGGAATTGCTCTTCCGGCCACACTTTGGTTGGATCGAGTGGATCGAAGGAATAGTTATCGATATCCGCTGGCTTGATAAATTGTACCTTGAGCTGCCACTGCGGGAACTCGCCTTTTTCGATATGGTCAAACAGATCACGGGTCGCATGGTTGAAGTCTTTGCCCTGCTGCTTCTCTACTTCGTCAGCAGAGAATGTGCGCACGCCCTGCAATGATTCCCATTTGTATTTTACATACGTTACTTTGCCTTCGGCATTAACCCATTTGAACGAGTGAACACCAAAGCCATCCATTTCACGATAATTCGCTGGTGTGCCATGATCGGAGAACAGCCATGTCATCATATGTGTCGATTCCGGTGTCAGTGTCATGAAATCCCAGTAACGGCCTGGGTTCTGAATATTCGTCTGCGGATCAGGCTTGAGGGAATGCACCATATCCGGGAATTTGATCGCATCGCGGATAAAGAATACAGGCAGGTGGTTACCAACCAGATCGTAGTTGCCTTCCTGTGTGTAGAACTTGGTTGCAAAACCGCGCGGATCGCGTGCTGTCTCAGGTGAGCCTACACCATGAATAACGGTCGAGAAGCGGACAAAAACGGGCGTCTCTGCGCCTACCTCTTGTAGAAAAGCAGCTTTGGTGTACTCCTTCATGCTGTTTTCAACACGGAATACACCATGTGCACCTGCACCTCTGGCGTGTACGACACGCTCTGGAATACGTTCACGGTCAAAATGAGCAATCTTCTCGAGCAGATGGTAATCTTCCAACAGCGTCGGTCCTCGGCGTCCAGCAGTGCGGGAATTTTGATTATCTCCTACCGGAGCTCCCTGGTTGGTCGTTAAACGGTTATCCATCGTTACAATCATCCTTTCGAAGCGGAAATCATGATCTGCTCGGTCCACTCTATATCCGCTATACTCCAATGAATAGTAGAGTAAAATAGTGGGTATAAATTAGACTTGCATTTAGACTGATTTCAAAATTTGAATTTAACGTTATTCTAGCATTGAGAGTAGGACCGGTTCATGAGCGAAGGATGAGTGTTGGGTGAGACTTGGATGAAGAAGAAGTGAAGGAAAACCATTCTTGTACTCCTTTATTCATGCGAACCTTGTACTCCCTTATTCATGTGAACCATATAATCTGTCATTATCATTTCATATTCGGGCACATATTATTCAGACCAAAAACTATCGTTGTGGCAAAACAAAATAAAATCGCTCTGTCACAGAAGGAACTCTCCTTCCAGAACAGAGCGATAACAAACCACTATATTAAAAGTCTATGCCATAGAACGGAAAGCCTGTGCTATGGGAGTACCAGCTATTCTGATCAACTGTATCTTGCTCCAGCTCTTACAAATTCTAAATTGCCCAAGCTAATCTTTGCGAATTTATAGAGCAATCAATCAGCCAGACGATAACCTACACCACGTACAGTAGCGATATATTGAGGTGCAGATGCATTGTCTCCGATCTTTTTACGCAGACTTTTGACGTGCACGTCCACCACATTACTACCACCGAAAAATTGAGTACCCCAGATTTCACTCATCAATTGCTCGCGTGACAATACGCCACCCTCGCTTTCAACAAGCATTTGCAGCAGATCATATTCGGTTTTGGTCAGGTCGATGCGGCGCTGACCACGGTAGACGGTCATCTTTTTGCGATCGATCCACAGGTCCTTGAACACGATTCGGTGCTGCGCATCGTCTGCTGCCGGAGCAACCGGACGACTTGCACTGGAGCGAATCACACGTTCCACATGATACAGTCCTTCCTGCGGACGCATCGGCCAGACGAGCAATTCTTCCTCTGTCCATTCCTTCATACCGAGTGCCAGCATTTCCTCGCGCACAAGGAAAATCGCAGGCGCATGAGAATTATTCTCATTTATGCGTGACTTAGCCAGCTCAATATCGCTACTACCTGCCGAAGCGATCATATCAAAAATGTACAGGTCGGCGCTGATCGCACCCGAACCGCTATTTTCCCAGCGATGGAATACCATCACATCAAAGCAGCTATCAGATAGTGTACGCGTCAATTCATGCACTCGACTTGGAGTCGGGCTAATAATAACAACGCGGCGTGTAACCGGACAAGCGAGCGCCATCGATTCAGCATCAACTTCATCGGTAACTGCTCCCCAGCTCAATCCTGAACGGGAACCAGAAAGATAATCATTCTCAATTATTTTTTCGATTTGTTTTTGCATTCAGTACACACTCCTTTAAATACAACATGTGCATGATGAACATCGTACCCGGTCTCCTCCGCTACATCTGCATACCATTGAAGCGGTGCACCTGTCATAACCTCGTCTACACGACCACAGGATTCGCATACAATATGCTGGTGATCATCCATTTTACCGTCATAACGGCTGGCGGCTTCACCCAGCTTAAGCTCGCGGATCAATCCATTGTCAGTCAGGTAGCGAAGTGAATTATATACCGTTCCATAAGCGAAATTATGACCACGCTCTACCAACCGATTCATGACGTCAGCGGCAGTCGGGTGATCATCAGCATGATAGACGATATCATATACAGCTTTACGCTGTGTCGTCAGATTGATGGTTTTCACATGGATCATTCCCTTAATTTGATTTTAGAATAAGTATAAATCCATTTCAAATCCGGGTCAATAGCTTTACAAATTAAAGTGATAATGGTTCTCACGGTTTCCTGGGTGGGGATGGAAAAATGTTACTGGGGTGGGGATGCAGACTTGGGATGGTGTGCATCATCCACTCCCGGTAAGGAATAAGGGAACGTCCTCAGGTGGAACCCAGGAATCTACCGGATTAGGACAGAATGTAGATTCCCGGGCTCCAAAGTCGTCCTTTTCCCTTATTTCCTTCCCTCCGTTCCGTGCTGCTTGCATCATATTCATTATTAAGTGTGCTTGCGCAGCAAGCGTAACATTGTTTTCATCTTTAGGGTGTGTAGCAGGTTGTAACATAAAAGGAATGCTGGTATGCACTCCTTTTGGGTGGTGTATCTACTTTTGTTTAACCTGTATTTGTGTGGATTGAATAATGAGTTTGATGAGTTTCAATGTGTTTTGATGAGTGTGGATGAGTTTTTTAAGAAGGAAGATAGTGTAAACGTCGTCTGATCGTTTTGCTGTTCCTCTACTACATCTACTGATGCTACATAATACTAAATGTACTGCATACGCAGTATCGGTTTATAGCGCACATTTACATGGCAACGATGTCATCATGCTATATCTTATAGAAAATTCATAAGACATAGCATAAGCACCATGAACTTATTTAATCGTCCTTCACGTCATAGAGCACTCTTGCTAGCAAGTTTTGGCCGTAGTTGCCGAAGTTTTTGCCGAAGATGGTTAGGCCGCGTTTGTTGGCGGGGCCGTCGGTTACGGCGATGCGGAAGTGGATGTTGCTTTTGTAGTCCAGCTCGATATCGCTTAGGGTGACGTCGGAGATGCGGCAGCCGTCGATGTAGCTGCCGTCCTGGGTGATACGGATCAGCTTGAGCATGCCGTACTGGTTCAGGTGTGGTGGCCACCAGTCGGGATTGAATGTGCCGCGGGTATCGCCAAAATCGCCCGGGCTTGTCCAGCAGCCGATTTGTTTTCCATTAATGTAAAAGAAAATATCAGATGGATAATTGTCGCAGAAGCCGGGGGCTTCCGAGCCTAGCTCCATCGATAGCTGAATTTCGTTAAACGTCTGGTTGGGCTTTAAATAGTTTGGGATGCGGTACTCCAAATAGCCGTCATTCAGCCAGATCATCTCGGCGTCGATGCGCAGCGGATCGGCAAAGTAGCGCGGGTCATCGAACTCGCCGATAATGCTGTCACGGGTAGCTAATCCGCATGTAGGCGCTGCCTGATAATCGCTGTAGTGACCGACCTGAATCTCGACCTCATAGCGGTTATGAATCTCCTTTGAACGCAGGTCAACCATGAGCTTTTCCTCATTCAAATAACATATTTTCTGAATGCCGTGCTTACCGACTGCGGTGTTGATCTCAATCAGACCACTTTCCTCCAGCTTTTTGATGTGCATGGTGATTGCACCGTTGCTCAGACCAAGCTTGGTTGCCAGATCATTCAGATTGAGGCTCTGATTTTGTGCAAGCAGCTCGATAATTTGAATACGAATCTCCGAACTAAGCGCCTTGAAAATATTAACGCCTGACATCAGGTCCTTAATATAAATCATAGATGGGTGTCCTTTCTCCGTGCTGAGCAAAGCCTATCTTCATAGACAATGCACATTTATGTTTTATTTCAGATAATTATAAAGCATTACAAACAGGAAAGAAAGACAAAGCAAAAAAGCTTAAAATCCTTTTAAAACGCCTATTTTATGCAATTTTATCCCTTTTTTTATTTGTAAAC
>JBCNLJ010000024.1:0-68624 GCA_039595515.1 Paenibacillus sp.
ACGAGCGATTCGACAAAATAATCGCTCGCTGCAAACGCAAGCTCACTCTCCAACCTTCCTTATCTCCAGCGACTCCATCGCTGCCTGTCCTTCCCCATCCAACCCCGTAATCTTCTCCGCCAGAATCTTCCCTGCATTAGCCAGCGTCGCCATCTTAAGCGAGAATCCAGCTAGCATTTCCTCCTGTGAGCCTTCTGCATTGTCGCGCAACTGGCGACCTTCTTGCTTTGCCATCTCCATCGTATAGCGTGAAGCGGCTTCCTGCTCTTCGCAAAAATGATTGTAGATTTCATCCAGCGTCATCGTTTTCAACTGTGTGGCAATCATCGCTTGAATGGTGCCAATCGGCAGGACGGGCTTTAAGTTACAGATCATGATGAGGTAGGCGATATGCTCGCGGGAATATTTCTTTTTCACGGTCGGCGGGATGATCTTCTGCTTTACATAGTTGTTGATCATGGATGGGGTAATGAGCTTACCTGCGGTTTCGCCGGGGAACTGACGGAATTGGTGCTCCAGCCAGGCGACGAGCTGGTCCATATAAATGCCGATCATCGGCAACTGTTCCCAGCGTGGAAAGCGATAGGCGACCTTTCTCTCGCCCCATTCTTTGAGCTGGTCGAGCAGTGGATATTGCGGTTCCATCTCTTCTATCTCCTTCCCTTACTACAATATTGGTGTTACGTGTCATACTGCTAGTCCAACTATGGAGTATGTAGTCTGAACGTTGAGATCGGTCTGTCTGTATAAATCCTATGTCGAAACGGTGAATATGCTGCTGCTAGAAATGACTATTTTACTATTATACCGAAAAAAATATGAAACGAAAGACAATTCGTTTTCGTAACAACATTTAAAGTTTGTAATTAACATTACATCTAGTTATAATAACTATATGATAAAGTTATGAAATACATATGTCTATTTTGCCTTACCTTCACTGACTGCACAGATTTGCAAAATACCATATGCTCACAATGTTTGGGATATCATGCTACTCCGATCTTTCAAGACATTGCTGAAACCTTTGAATGGAAAGTAGTGATCTGAATGAGAACAATCGCCTGGGTAACGGATAGCACGGCCATGTTGGACGCGGATTTCGCCCGTGAGCATGATGTGTATGTTGTGCCGCTTTGCCTGATTGCTGGAGATGAGGTCTATCGTGAAAATGTCGATATTACATCCGAGCAATTTTATGAGAAGATGCGCGAGCATGAGAAGGTAAGCAGCTCACAGCCGCCGATTGGTGAATTTATTCAATTATATGAGAGCCTGAAAGGGCATTATGATGATATTATTGTGATCCACTGCTCGTCTGAATTGAGCGGAACGTATAACTCTTCCGTGCAAGCAGCCGAGATTGCGGAAACGCCGATTATCGGCATCGATTCTAAGATCGGTGCATTTCCACTGCGTGAGATGATTCTGCAAGGAATTCTGTACCAGCGCGAAGGCTTGAGCGCACTGGAGATTCGCGACCGGATTCAAGGCATGATCGATGATATGAGCTTTTATATGATTCCAGCAAGTCTGTCGCAGCTTCATCGTAGCGGACGCGTATCCGGTACGCAGCTTGTTATTAGTCAGCTATTGTCGATTCATTTACTGCTTCGTTTTCAAGAGGGCAAGGTCATTGTTGAGGACAAGATTCGCACGATGAAGAAGGCTCGTCTGAAGCTGCTGGATGTGCTGAAAAAGGATATCGAGCATGTACGCGATGTGTGTATTATGCATGCGAACAATATGGAAGGCGCATTCAAGCTGAAGGAAGAGATTATGCATATGGCTCCCCTGCTGCGGATCGAGATTGCTTCATTTATTCCAGTAGCTGGTATTCATGCTGGTGAGGGTACGCTGGCATTGGCCTGGATTAAGAATCATTATAGTGCGTTGGGACGTCTGGGTATGCCGATTTCGACTATGGCATAGTCCCACGAAATAGAAGATGATGGTTTGGTAATGCATTAAATATATAAGTCAAAGAGGAGAAAGCATGATGCTTTCTCCTCTTTTTACAGGCAATACATTTTATCTAGTACTATTTTATTCATAATATAATAGCCTAGTCCCTACATAGCCTGATCCTTACACAGCTACATACGTACAACTACATCCTCATAATCCATCCGACTCAGCTTATAAAACCGAGCCCCATGCGCCGGCACCTTCACATCGATATCGTAATTCACCATGCCTGCCTCCGCGCGCTCCCATAGATTGCGCAGCCGGAATGTTCCTGACAGTCCAAGCTGCTCCAGACTAACTCGTACCAGCGCCGGATCATCGCTCGCATTGAATAGCGCAACATAATGGTCTCCTGTTCGGCTATTTTCAGATGTCCATACAATTCGATCATATTCATCTCGATACACCTGTCGTGCATAGTGACCGGAGCGATTCGCTTCCAGCACTTCATCATTCGTTAATAATGACATCGTCCAGGCATCGTTATCACGTAATTCACCACCGAACATGAGCGGTGACCGGAAGATCGACCATAGCGTCATCATCGTCGTCTGTTCATCCTCGGTAAAGCGTGTCCAGCGGTCATTTCCACCGCCATCAACCGAACGAATACCGATATGACCGAGCGGCAGCATATCACAGTCTGGCCAGCTCCCCACTTCGACAAACTGCGCCCATTGCTCACAGCGCTCGAACATCTCGTACAGCAGCTCCCATTGATCCCAGAAGTCATCTGTAATGCGCCACATATTCGCATTCGTACGAAAAGCTTCATTATAGGCAAGCGGTGCAGGTCCTGGTGACAGGCTGAGTACCATTGCACGACCGCACTGATCGATCGCATTACGAATCAGCTCGATCTCCGCCAGATGGGTATCATATAAGCGTGAAGCCGCAATATCATCGACTTTGATAAAATCGACTCCCCACTCGGCATACATATCCAATAGCGAGTTATAGTATTCCTGTGCTCCTTCCTTCGATGCATCGACACCGTACATATCTGTATTCCACGGACAGATCGAATTCGTATGTGCTATCTGACGCGCAGTTACAGCGGTTCCTTTAATCGGCGTATCTCCATGTACGGCCTGACGCGGAATACCACGCATCATATGAATGCCAAAGCTCAATCCCAGTGAATGCACATAATCCGCCAGTGGCTTAAAGCCTTTGCCCTCTGCTGCCGACGGAAAGCGGTTCGTTGCCGGAATCAGTCTGGAGTATTCATCCATCTCCAGCGGCACGAATGGACGATATGCAGACGACACCGCATCCGGCTCATACCACTGAATATCGACTACAATATATTCCCATCCATATTCCCTGAGATGATTCGCCATATATTCTGCATTGGCTCTAATCTCTTCCTCGCGTACCGCAGCTCCATAGCAATCCCAGCTATTCCAGCCCATTGGCGGTACATATGCCCATTGATGATGCCGCATGTTATACACTCCTCATCTGTAGATCGATCATTTGTACATTCCTCTCTCGATCATACCGTTTGTGGAGAAGCAATTCAACGGCATTACATAACGAAAACAAGATTCTAATATTTTTGCATCAATGTATAGAAATGTATCATTAACTGTGTATTTTCAAATATCTAAATCGACATTTTTCGATATTAAAATCTGTTTTTCCGCATCCACTTATTTATTGAATTAATTTTATCTGATTTTAATAAATCTTATAACAATGCATTAAAGATACTAAAATTCGCAATTATGTTAACTTATTGTTTTCAATAGGCATTTGGTACCGCAAAGGAAAGTTTACCCTGTAAACTTTCTGTCAATCTGGTCGATATAGTACATATGACGCGACAAGTAACCTACTAATTTGTTGGAGTGTGAACGTATGAAACTTACTATTCAGATGAAATTAATCTCTGGATTTGCAACTGTGATCCTCTTATTGATTGCGATTTCGGTGCTTAGCATACTCGGTATTAACGGTATGGGTAAGCAAATCGGTATTATTGATAAGAAAGCAATGCCCAGTGTAACACTGCTTGGGATTATGAACGGGGATTTATCCGATGTTGAACGCTTAATGTTAAATGTAGGGGTAGAACGTAATCCCTCGCAGGTGAAAATGTTCCAGGACAGTTTGGATACACTACTTAAAAAGATCGATAGCGAAAGTCTACAGCTCAAACAATTAATGCAAACACAAGAAGAGCTAGCATTGTATGAGACATTCGATAAAAGCTATAACGAATATATTCCCTTACTTCCTGCTATGATTACGGCGGGTCAACAAAATCAACTTATTGAGCTTAGCAATCTGCACAGTAAAGCATATCCGCTCTGGAATAGTGCGAATATTGCGCTTACACAATTAGTGGATCTGGAAAATAAAAATGCGGCTGCTTCCACTGACGCTGTAACTGAACTGAGCCAGAAAACGATTTTCAATGTCATTGTAATTTCGATTATCGCTGTTTTGGCTGGTCTTGCTATCGCTCTGTTCATTTCTGCATTAATTTCCAGACCAGTAAAACGTCTGCAAGCATCGGCTGAACGCATTGCAGGTGGCGATCTGACAGGTGAAGCGATTCAGATCAAAAATCGTGATGAGGTCGGTTTGCTTGCCAGTGCATTTAACAAAATGACTTTGAATTTGCGGAGCCTGATCGAATCGGTAGCGACTACGTCCGAGACGATCGCTGCTTCCTCTGAACAATTAACAGCAAGCAGTGAACAAAACACCGATGCTTCCCGTCAAATTGCAGAGACGATTCAAGAAGTAGCAGAAGGCGGCAACCGTCAGGTCGAATTGACGAATCGTTCTTCTCAAGCGATGAAAGAAATGTCGCTTGGCGTAGAGCAGATCGCTGTTCGTGCACAAACGGTATCCGGTTCCGCGGCAGAAGCTGCTTCCAAATCATCGGATGGTAACCAGGCGATTCGGACGGCTGTTGCACAGATGGATTCGATTCAAGGCTCCATGTCCTCCCTGTCGCAAATTGTGCAGGAGCTGGGTGAGCGTTCTCAGACGATCGGCAACATTACCGATGTAATTACCGGCATCTCTTCACAAACGAATCTGCTGGCACTGAATGCAGCGATTGAAGCAGCACGGGCAGGCGATGCAGGACGCGGCTTTGCAGTCGTTGCTGACGAAGTACGCAAGCTGGCTGAGCAATCCGCAGATTCCGCTCGTCAGATTACCGATCTGGTAACGACGATTCAGAAGGAAACCTACCGCGCAATTCAGGCGGTTGAAGTGAATACGCAAGAGGTTAGCAAAGGAATTGAATCCGTATCGGTAGCTGGAACAGCATTTGAAAATATCCTGACTGCGGTTAATCAGGTAGCTGGAGATATCGAGGAAGTATCGGCTGGTGCAGAGCAGATGTCTGCAAGCACAGAAGAACTGATGCGTTTTGCTAACGAAATTGCTCGTATTACGGAAGAAACATCGGCTGGTACGATGAACGTATCGGCTGCAACCGAAGAGCAGCTCGCTTCCATGGAAGAGATCACAACTTCCTCTACAGCACTGGCACAAACGGCTGAGCAGCTTCAAGCACAGGTAAGCCAGTTTAAAGTATAATTCCAAATTTATATGATCCGATCAGGCGTTCATTTGCGTATTCATATTACGCAGATGAACGTCTTTTGCCGTGTAGGAACAAATCTATACATTTGTCAATATTGGCTGGAATTTATTATCTAAAACAAGGTACAATAAGGATAAACTACTTTTGTTGACGTTTCGTTCGCCATATGATGATCTTGCTGCTGACTGCGATTTGTATGTAGCTGCAAGATACCTGTACAATAGATAAATGAGTAAGCTAATCAACAGGCTCCATTATGTAACAAGCTCCACTATGATTGCCCATCCGACCGAAAGGAGGACTGCAGATGAACGAGCATGACAAGCAGCCGATAAAGCCAGATGCCAAGCCGATCCATCTTCCCCAGTCTTCCCAGCCAGCCCTTCCTGTTGCTACCGATACGCCCGCTGTCCCTGCCAATGGTCGCTCTTTCTGGAGGGGATTGCGCAGCTTGTTCGACACACGACTGCTTGTGGTCGTCGTCTCTACATTTATCGTCATCTGCATTTTACTGGCAACGACCTGGCTCAAGCCAATGGTAGGTACGCATTCCAGTGAAGCAAGCTGGGGAGAGCTAGAGCCCTTTCGCGTCTATCAAAGTGAGCAGCTTGGCAACCAGAGCCTTACCTCTGCCGTTGAGCATAACTATATTCAAAAGATCAATAAAACCGCTGAGCAAAATGGCTATCGATTAACCATTAATGCTGTTACTGCTGATGAAAATCGACTTATTTTGCTGTATACCGCTCACACCGATCGTGATGCTACGATTCCCGGGCTTAGTAGCGTTAAGCTTCGTAATGTAGCAACCGGTAAGCCGCTCAGTACCTCTCCTGCTCGTCTGAATGGTGCTCCAGATGATGGAGACCCCAAGCAATATTATGGAACAGCTACAGTGAGATTGAACCAGAAGCAGCCATTTCCTCGTGAAATTGCGGCACAATTTCAGATTATGTCTGCTGCGGATCGACCAGCAAGCGACCTGGCGGCTACTGCCAGTACGAATGAGCTGCATTATTCGCCTACGTTACTGCTGCATATTTCGCTGGCGCCCCATTTCCAACGTCAACAAACTGAGATTATTTATCCTAACCGAAAAATCTCCTGGAGTGCGCATACGATTACACTATCCCGTGTAGAGATTTCTCCATTAGAGATGCGCGTACGGTTTACTGCGGATGAGCGGGTTAGCGGTGAGCTCGCCAAGCAGCTATGGCTCATTCCGCAAGGCATCATTTCGGAAAAGGGAGAGCAATCGGTCACGCTGCGTCCGATCGGCAGCCGGCTCATTAGCGAGAATCCGTACACGTTTGAGCATGTATTTTACAGCAATCTGCTCGATGATCCTGATTCACTTCAGCTAGTTGTGAAGCCGCGCGATGCTTCAGCCTATGAGGATGTACGTATTATTCGGATTAAATAAATAGTATATAGATATAGATGATAAGTCGACAGCACAAAGAGCGCATCAGATCACCAGATGCGCTCTTTGCTGTGCAATGCCAATCGTAGCGCTAATGCCGGAATTGAATTCCAGATAGTCACTCTCTACCCCATCGCTGAAAATAACGCCCTCCTCCGGCATTTGCGATACGATGCGTAGCGGTTCTCCATCAATTCGCCCAAATACGAGCTCAGCCGATGTCGTACGACTCGGAAACGGTTCACGCACACTGTAGTATAAGTACGGCGCATTCCAGTCAAATGAAGCGTTGAGCTGTGGCATCGGCTGTCTTACTTCCTGACCATGAGCCAGACTCATAATGCCAGCGGCTCCGGTCAATACGCTTTTGAACCAGCCGGTCGCACCCATACCGGTCGATACGATAATTCCGCTGGAGGATTGCTGCTCTATTCTTCCGCTGTAGCTCAGCTCATAACGAGCCGAGACATGTGTTTTCCGACCGATAAACAGATCATTGACCCCATAGAGCACCTGACCATCACTCAGCGTAGCGCAAGCTAGTCGTACATCCTGCACTTGCCGCTTCCGCGCAAACACATCCGGTACGAGCATGCTCAGATCCTTAACCGCAAATGGAAGCAATACACCATCCCATCGCCCCGGGTCTGGATTAACACCGATTAACGGCAATCCAGTCGCATACTTCATCGTATTGGCAACGAGTCCATCCTGCCCCAGCACAACGACCACATCGTCAGGTCCGAAAATAAAATGAGGCACATGCTCTCGATCCAGCAGTTGTACACGTCCTAGCTGCTGGAGCTGGAACAGTGTCAGCTCCAGCGCCTGTTGATACTGCTGATCCTCCTGTACATAGTCACTAAAATCAGCCCCCATGCGCTCAATATAAAATTGTGCCTGCTGCACTGTATTGTAGCGCACGACCAGCTCCTGTAGACGTGTACGACGCTTTACGAGAATGAGCTTGTTTTCCGTCAGTCTGCGGCTCATCGCTCTCTGCCTCCTCGGCCAGCGTGGTTATTTTGCTCATGCAGCAGTCCTTGCAGCAGATCAGGCGAAATATTGAGTTGACCTATGCGCCCTGCATTTTCGGCAATACCCTGGAATGCCATTGCGATCAATTGATCCGGCTTCATGCCCATACTTGCCATCGCTTGCAGTACATGCGGCTGTACGCCTTCAAGCGACTGCATCACAGCCGACATTTCGTAAGCGCGGGCATCTGCCTGTGCTTTGTCGTTGGTAACGGTTAGCTCGATCAACTGGCTTTTGCGTTCCTCCAGCTCGGTGTCAAAGCGAAGCTGCTCTTCCTCCATCTCGTTTTGCTTGATTTTGACCGAGCGCTCGGCTTCGAGCTGAGTTTCGCGAATTTGACGCTTTTTCGTTTCGACGGCAATCTCGGTATTCAGTTCGTTTTCACGAACTTTACGCTCCTGCTCGATCGAGGCATTACGGCGCTCATACAGTGCTTCATCTGCACTGCGGAGAATTTGTTCACGAGCCTGTGCTTCGAGCGCTCTCATCGTTTCTTTGTTAGGTAGGATGGCGAGAATCGATAAGCCCATAATCTCGATACCCAGCTTTTGCAGCTCAGGGTTACTCTGAATCTGTGCGGTGATCTGACGCACGAGCGATTCGCCAGCCTGGATCGCTTCACGCAGCGGAAGCTGCTCGATGCGCTGCTTCATCAGCACCTGTACAATGTGAATGACGCGCTGCGACAGCTTTTCCGGGTCATCAGACAGATAGCGATTTTTCTTCAAATTGTAAGTATAGTTCAGAATGCGAGTCGTTTGATGATAATCGGTAATCCGGTAGGTAACCTGTCCCTGTACGGTGACGGTCTGATAATCACTCGTAATCTCTTCAAACATAAAGGGCACATCAATCGACGATACCGGTACAACGACAACCGAAGTGGTCGGCTCATAATAGTAGAACGATAGTCCGACGCCCTCCTTTACAATTTTCCCGTTCTTGATCTTCATGACATAATCACTCGGCTGGAATTTGGCGAAACGTAATCCGAACATGATTCATTCATCCTCTCTTTTATGTTATTAACGTTTTGATAATATCTTTAGTTGGCACTATCATAGCATCATCTCTTGATATAATCAATATGATATTAACAAATTATTTATATGATGTACTCGTTTTGATTTATGGTATGTTGAATTGGAGGATTACATACATCGAAGGAGCGATATAGCCATGCATCGATTTCAACCGGTGCAGCCGCCTATGCTGGAGCGTGGATTGCTGCATGAACATTATCATTATGCTGAATATGCACCTGCTCCATGCTTACAACCTATCGTATGCTGCTATTGGAGCTCAGCGATGCAGCCGCAGCAGAGCAGCCAATCGCACCGAATTGTGCCGGATGGCTGCATCGATATCATTTTCGATCTGTATGCAACAGATCATCGCAGTGCTTTTCTGTCCTCGCTTATGTGCTCGTATGAAGTGATGGAGCTTACGGAATCGATGGCATTTTTCGGTATTCGTTTGTATGCGAGCGAAGTCAGAAGCTTGCTTGGCTATGCGGGCTCATCATTGACTGAAGCTCATGTTACGCTGGAGCAATGGCTTGGTGCACAGGCGGCGCCGATGGCTGAAGATATCGTTACAGCAGCATCCGTGTCACAACGGATCGAACGCGCGGAGCACTGGCTTATGAGGTTACTACGAGAGCAGGATGATCGTGATGCGGGGCGGCTACGTCAGCTTGTTCACTATATTCATGCTGAACAGGGGCGTCTGACTATTCGTGAGCTGGCTCAGCAGACGCATTATAGCGACCGTACTTTGCGACGATTGTTTCAGCAGGAGCTGGGCATTTCACCCAAGGAGTGGTCGGATATGATGCGGTTTCAGGCAGTTTTGCGTCATTTGCAGCTCAGTCATACATATGCTTATCGTATGTCGATACATGCGCCGGATGCTGCTACACCATCTCGTTCTTTGGAGTCCGGTTCGCTTGCATCCCATCTTGCTGCACCGGAAATACCGCTTAGTGAGCTGGCGGTTCGCTTCGGTTATTATGATCAGTCGCATCTGAATCTTGCCTTTAATCGTTATTATGGTTTATCGCCAGGGCAATTGCTTCGGCGGTAGTAGCTGATGGTTGATGTGAGGATAGGATCATCCAGGGCAGACATTGTCCGATTTTTCCGAGATGTAGCGAGTGATGGCATCGTATAGTGAAGGAGCCTTGTACAATAATTTGTCCAGCCGTCGCTACAGCACTAGCGATTACCTAACACAGGAGATATCTGTATCCAACGAGGAGCTTCACCTTGCTCCAGTCGCTATAGCACTAATGGTTTCCTAACATAGAGGATCGTGCATACGCATTGTGCAGTGTACAGCGGTAGAGCTGAACGATTTCCTGATACAAACGACAAGGCTCACGATGCTATAGGGCTTGCCATGCTGGTATACTATGATCTCTAATATGTGCATTATTGGAGGATATCGTCCACACTGTACGCTGTAGCCATATGACAGTAGAAAGGATGACTCATCGGTTGCAATAAATAGGTGGATGCATAGGTGAATGCACACAAGGAAGCTGAAATTACAAGGCAATCAAACATTAATGAGTCGGGAGTGGATCGGAATGAATTTGAATATGAAATATATTATTTTATATGTGAATGATCTGGAGGCTTCGCTTCACTTTTACCGTGATCTGCTAGGATTATCAATTAAGATGCAGGTGGATACGTATGTGGAATTCGAGACAGGGGCAATAACGTTAGCGGTGAATACACGCGAGTCGGTCAACGAATTGCTCGATCTTGGACTGACAGCAGATGTGCCATCAGCGAGCACGTTCGAGATCGGTTTTGTTACCGAAGATGTGCCGGGTACGCTGGATACGCTTCGTGAGCAAGGCGTACGCGTCGTACGCAAGCCAGAGACGAAGCCGTGGGGACAGACCGTTGCTTATGTGACCGATCCGGATGGTCATTTTGTGGAGATTTGTACAGCTATCGGTTAATAGACGGGTTACAAAGGCAATTATTAATTGAAAATGACAAATCAGATCGTAACCGGTTATATCGATAGATATAGCGGGTTTGCGATCTTTTTTGTATAGGGATAGCGGGTGGTTATGACGGTATCGCTCTATTGCTTGATATATTGCTGTGGGGGCAAAAAAAGGATGACGTTTTTAATGTATTGACAATTGGAAATAAAAGGATGATTAATTACAAACCAGTTGTTTATATAATGGCAAGGAACATTCTCATTCATACAGCAAGCTTTAATTTTATAAAATTAAAGCTGCAGTGATCATATGTAATAAATAATGATACAAAATACCTGGAAATGACGATATAATCGTAAAATAAGAAACATTCCTTTTAGCCTATCTTATGTTAACCAGCAGGGTTAATAGAACTATAAAATCAGTCAAAAATGATGGAT
The DNA here is from genome assembly GCA_039595515.1 of Paenibacillus sp. Taxonomy (GTDB): domain Bacteria; phylum Bacillota; class Bacilli; order Paenibacillales; family Paenibacillaceae; genus Saccharibacillus. The sequence continues at coordinate 11,406 of JBCNLJ010000024.1, forward strand.
TATCGCATTAAACGTTGATGTAACTAAATATTTATAAATATTGACAATATAGCAAGCAATTTAACTTGCGACATTAGTCCTGAAGTAGTATTATATACCCAAAACCATAGTTATAACTCAAAAGTTATATTATTCCTAACGATACTTTATATCGATTCATATCCTAAATATTGCATATGATTATTCGCGAATAGAGAATCATTGGGATACAGTATCTGTACTTGTATTAATTCTAGTATTTCGCTCTGTATACTTTGTTTTAATCGATAATCTATATTCGTAATATTACTGAAAGAGGTGATCCTGATGAGTTTGATGGTCGATTATTGTCCGCGCTGCGGCTCTGTATATCAAAAAAATCTACGTAATATGTGTAATGGATGCCGTGATGAGTTGGACAGTGCGATGAATCGCTGTTTGGATCACCTGTGGCGCTATCCGAAAAGTACGACAGAAGAGCTGAGTAAGGCTTCCGGAATCGGTATGCAGGAGCTGCATCAGTTCATACAGGCAGGCAAGTTCTCGCATAGCTATGCTAATCTGACGTTCCCATGCGAATGCTGCCAAAAGCCTATTCGTCAGGGTCGACTCTGTGATGGCTGTCTTGGCACATTCCGTGAGGCCTTCCCTGCTCCAGTAGCTGCCGCTCAACCCGCAGCACGAGCAAATGGTGGCAAAACAAGTCATAAGGTGCTGTATACGTCGCGTACGGGTAGTCGGCGTTAAGTTTGGAATTAGTGCTTAAGCCATATAACAGCATCTGCAATAAACGAATATATGCAATATAAAATGCACCCCAAATGAACATTAGCTGACCGGAAAAGGTTTCTAATGTTCATATTGTGGGTGCATTTTGCTTTTAACTATGAAGGTAACGATCCAGCTACTAATTTAAACCTGTATCTGAAAGCTAAGTATTTTGGTAGTTCAAGTTATCCTACTCAGTTAGGAAGACAAAATCCAGATGGAGCAGGAAACGGTATATAATAAAGCGTATAACCATTACTGTTCCAATTACACAACTCATTTGCTCCATACAGCGCAGTCAAGACTGCTGCAACTGCAGTAGGTATTCCAAGCTCACTTGCTAAAACAGCAGCGCCTGCTCCACCTGCAAGCAGTTTTCCAATTTTTGTCGCTTGGCTACCACTGATTTTATAGGTTTGATAAAGAATTCCGTTTGCACTAAAGCTTTGTTTTTTTGCAAAAGAACTAGTAGAATTGCACTGACAAGATTGCGGAATATCTACTTTTACATCTTTAATATTTTTTCCTACAGCAAAGTTACCCTGCTCAATATTGTCATTAGTAAAATCAATGATTTTTTCAAAACGTTTAAACGCTTCTTCACTAACACCAGCTTCTTTATAAGTACTATAACCATTAAAGACTTTGCCATCGACAACATAAGTATTTTCTTCTAAGTTAGAACTCACAATTTCGTCCAATACTTTGTCTTCAATATCACTCGTTTGAGATGCAGCAGCTTTAACAAAATTTGGATTAAGAACAAGCGAAAATGCTAAGAAAAATAAAGAAAAAATAATCAATATTCTTTGGTTTTTTTTCATTTTGGTATTCTCCTATTTTGTTTAGATTCTAAGACTAAAACAATAGCAACTAGTATGATCATTATGATAGCAATAAGTTTTGAACTAATGTTCAAGTAAGCTTCGCCGTTAAATACATGAACGAAAGCTAGCAAAGCAACTAAAAAAAGCAATATCCTTTTTAAAATTTCATTCTCCTCCCTTCGCATGCTTTTTATACTCACCTCCTTTTATTACAAATTATACATAATTAGCAATTAAATATGAAATATCAGAACATTTTTTGTCTTTCAACTTTATGATAAGCTTATGAATTCGTGTTTGAGAACTTTATCCAAAGAAAAACCTTCGATTTGAATCCTCTGATTACTTGGATGATAAAACAATACATTTTATAACTAAAAGTAAGTACGCAAAAGATGCACGTGCTACGGCGCGAGCTGCCAGAATTGCTAAAAAATAAAGAAGGCAATTGAGCCTTCTTTATTTTTTATGATCCAAATCCTAAATCTGCAAATATATTTCTTACATCCATCTTGTAATATTAACAAACTTATAATATGTCTGAAAAATAGAGTTAAACCAAAAGCTTAGATTCTCTTGGTTTAACTCTATTTATTTTAAATCTGATTTTATTTTACTTTAGTCCCGCATCCTGCAACGACTTCGCATATGCACTGGTCATATACTCGGTCAGTTTATCTGCTCCTGCTTGCTTAAACGAATCGATTGCTTTCGCTTTTGCGGCTGCAAAATCTTCATCCGATTTGGACAGGATCATCGTTGCTGCGGTACGTGCAGCCAGTTCTTTAAGCTGAGTTTCCAGCTTCAACAGATCGTCTGGCAATACTGGCAGGACAACGGTGTTTTCCTTGATGATCTGCTCAGGTGACATATTTTTCAGTGGTGTGTTATCATCCTGTAGCTTGCCTTCCTGAACGAGCTTGGAGAATACTTCGCCTGGATAAGTGGCATTGTAATGCTTACTGAAATCCTTTTCCAGCGTGGTGGAGCTGGCTGCCATCGCTTCCTCGGTCGAGAACAGATTGACCGGTGTGTCATTGTTTGGATCGATAACACTACCACCCAGACCGATCAGATTCTGATCCAGTGCGATACCGGTACGTTCCCATGCATCCCCGCCATTTACCTTCATATCGATCGTTTCTTTGGTCAGTTGCGGCTTGCCCTTCTCTTCTTTCCAGTTTTCGCCCTCGATACCGCTGTACATCGTACGGGCACCGTCATAGGAATGAATATAGTTCAAGAATTCCATTGCTTTTTCTGGATATTTGGAGCTTTTGGAGATCGCATAGCTCTTATCTGACCAGCCTACAGGACGTACGCCGCCGCTCCATGCCTGTTTGCCTGCTGGTACGACCATAAAGCCTTTGCCATCCTTCGCGTATTTGGCATTAAAATCGCCCATCGCCCATGTAGCTGGACCGAGGATGAATTGGCCGGCTGTAGCTTTGGCCATGTAGTCGTTATTTTTCATCGTTAATGCATCCGGATCAAGCAGACCCATACGGTAGGCTTTATTGTAGAAGTCCATCGCTACCCAGTAGTTGGAGCTCTCATCGGTCAGTACATTGATAAGACGGTGCTCACCGAGCGGCTTGGAGAACAGGTCAGAGCTTCCACTCGCGGTCTGTCCGGTCGCCCATGTGAACGGTATGATGTATGGCCATAAGCCCCAGTCCTGCCACATCGATACACCGTATATTTTTTTGCCTTCTTCCGTCGTTGGATGCTTAGCGCTAATCTGCTGCAATACATTCAACAGATCGTCCGGACTCTCGATCGGTGGAGTACCAATTTCTTTGTAATAATCCCAGCGAATCGTCGGGCCAATCGTCAGGTTCGGATATACTGGACTTGGATCAGCCTGCACCTGGGGTGGCAGGAAATAGAGCTTGTTCTGTCCTTCACTCCAATTTTTGCGGCTGTAATCGACGACGGTTGGGATGGTTTTCTCGATGTCTTTACCGTACTTGTCCATCATCTCGTCCATCGGGATGATCAGTTTGCCATCGATTAGCTGCTTACCGTACTGGGTTGGATCCGCACGTACAATATCAGGCAGGTCGCCACCAGCGAGCAATACGTTCATTTTGTTCGCATCGGCTTCAACGTATTCGATTTTGACGCCAATTTTATCTTCAATCGCTTTGGCGATTTTGCTATCCGGATACGTATTCCAGCTCGTTCCGGTCTCATTTACGAGCACACGCAGGGTGACGATCCCGTTCGCATCCTTCGTCCCTGCCTGGCTTGCCCCGCTATCTGTACCCGTTGCTCCACCAGAACAAGCTGTAAGCGTTATCATAAATGAGAGCATGAGTCCGGCTACCGCACGGGCTTTGCTTCGTTTTTGCATACGATTGACCTCCTTTGATATAAACCTGCGCTGATATGAATCTATGTTATCTTTTTCTATTGTACGCTATGTTTATCCTTTGACTGCACCCATCATAATCCCTTTCACAAAGAAGCGTTGCAGCATTGGATAGACGACGACGATTGGCAGTGTAACGAGCATGGTGATCGTCATTTGAATCGATTGCGGTGTCATCGTTCGTACTTCGGCAGAATTGGTCATCTCTGCTGCACTCATGCTGGAGATACTGTTAGACTGATTCAAGAAGTTGTACAGCACGAGCTGTAACGTTTGCAGATTCGGATTCTCGACAAGGAAGAAATTATCGAACCAGGTGTTCCACTGTCCGACTGCGGAGAAGACGGCAATCGTTGCAATGATCGGTGTGGATAATGGAAAGATAATCCGTGTAAATGTCGTCCAGTAGCCCGCGCCATCGATACGCGCTGATTCTTCCAGTGCCGGCGGCAATTGCTCGATAAACGTCTTAATCAAAATGATGTTAAAGCCACTGAGCGCGGTTGGCAATACATACAGCAGAAAATTATTTTGCAGCCCGTATGCCTTCATCGTTAAGTACCATGGAATGAATCCGGCATTGAAGTACATCGTTACGAGCACGAAGCGATAGATCAGGCGCCGCATCGGCATTTCTCTTTTCGTGATCAGATAGGCAAAGAATGAGCAGCATAGTACGGTTAGAAGCGTACCAATCACTGTACGCATTACCGATACAATGGCGGCTTCCTGTAGTCCATTAAGCTGTAGTGTTGCCTTATAGCTTTCCAGTGAGAAGCCTGCTGGCCATAGAAATACGCCACTTTGCGCACGGAATGAATCACTGATGGAATAGATGAAAATGTAGTAAAACGGATAGATTGTGACGACAAGCAGCAATGTCAGCAGTGTATAGTTCACGATGTTAAACAGCAGGTCTGACCATTGAATCGGCTTGCGGGTGCGTTCTCCTCGCATACTTAGTGCTTTGCCCATAGCTTACTTCCTCCTTATCCGGCAGAGCATCATTTAGATGATGCTCTCACCGCGTACTTTCTTGGACAGGCTATTGATCATGAACAGCAGTGCGATACTAATGACCGACTTGAACATACCGACTGCGGTAGAATACGGATAGTCATTTGTGACCAGACCCAAACGATATACGTACAGATCGAGCACTTCGATCTTGTCAGCAACCATAATATTGTTGAAAACGAGATATTGCTCAAAGCCCGCTGACAGTAGATTACTTACGGCGAGCAGCAACAGGACGATAAAGGTCGGCATAATATTCGGAATCGTAATGTACAGGATGCTACGAATCCGTCCTGCACCGTCGATTCGTGCGGCATCATATTGTTCTCCATCGATACCGACGATGGCAGCGAGATAAATGATCGCATTCCAGCCGATCGTTTTCCAGATGAGCAAGAGCGTCTGTACCAGCCATACATGATCTGCATTACCGAGCACGTTAAGCGGTGTGTTACTCAGCCCGAGACGCGCAATGATCGTATTGATTGCCCCTTCGGAGCTGAACATGCTAAATGCAAGCGAGAATACGATAATCCAGCTAATGTAGTTAGGTAACGTGGTCGTTGTTTGAATGAGTCGTTTGAAAAAGCCACTGCGTACTTCGGAGATCATGATCGCCAGCAGCAAAGGTAGTGGTGCTGCCACAATGGAGAGCAAACTGAGCGCCAGCGTATTGATCATGACACGAAGCATATCGCGGTCATGCAGCATCTCCCTGAAATGCTCCATCCCTACAAATGCCGTCTGACTGAGCGGAATACCAGGACGATAATCGAAGAAAGCATATACCCAGCCGAATAGCGGCACATAACTGAAAGCGATTACAAAAATAACAAAGGGTAACGTCATCAGCAGCAGCTTGATTCCGTCTGCATTCAGCTTGCGCTTACGGGTTCGGGCTACTTCCCCTTTCTTGTACGTGATCTCCACAGCGGAACCTCCTTTGAATATACAGGGTGCTTTGACCTGTTGATGTCGGGCAACCAAGCGGTAATCAGGCAACCATTCGAGCGAGCTTCTGTTCGTCTATTGGTGCAGTTTGTTGCTGCTTAACAGATGAGCTTGCTGCTTACACTTGAAGTGATGGTGCGGGATGTGGCTTGTTGCTTGAGCTTGTATTTAGTGTAATATGCTGCCGATCTGTACTGAATGAACGATCTTCCAAAAAAGCTGAACAATCTACAGATGCTGTGTTGAGGACGGAAAAACGTGGTCAGGAGTTGAACGATCTACAGATGAGGTTGAACAAAATGTTATGCTTGCATAAGAAAATAGAAGACAATAACATTCTCACAAGCAAACCAATTCAAACTCTCTTTAATTTACAATTCGTATATTTAATGTCTGGAAATGAATTTTTCGATTGGGTATGATCATTTTGGAAATCTAATCTATACATAACAAAGGAGAAATGAAATTGAAAAAATTAGCAGTATTATGTTTTGGCTTATTTTTTATATTTATGCTTAATTTGAAGGTTGAAGCGGCTACAGCGACCGAAATCGATGCAACGGATCAACTTCCTATCAGTGCCTTCTCAGCTTCATCTGTATGGGGAGTAAATGGCGATATTAGAGAATTTGGTCCTCAACGAGCCTTTGATAATGTATGGGATGAAAATAATGGCGGCTATCAATCCGGACGTAATGCTTCTCTACCCCAATGGATACAGGTAGATTTAGGAGAACCGAAAACAATTACCAAACTTAGATATCAGGCGGACCTATCGTATAATTTCGCTTATGGTATGAAAAATTTTACCGTTTCTGCTTCAAATGATGGTACTACATGGACTAAGCAATATGCTGGAATTGCACTAGGAAATGAAACTAAGCAAGAATTCCCAATCCAATCGACCAATAGCTTTAGATATTGGAAAATTACTGTTTTAGATACAATCGATAATAAAAATACAGTCATGATTGGTGAAATGGAACTAATATCTAATCCGTTGTCTTGTTTAGTCGATATAACTGATGATCTACCTGCGTCTGCCTTTTCTTCAACATCTACATGGACTATTGATGGAGACAGCAGAAAATTCGGTCCTCAACGAGCTTTTGATAATGTATGGAACGAGAATAATGGTGGTTATCAATCTGGACGTAACGATACTCTTCCACAATCAATTCAAGTAACATTAGATAAACCTCGATCTGTAACCATGCTTAGGTATCAGGCTGATTCCTCTTATGATTTTGCATATGATATGAAGGATTTTACTGTATATGCTTCAAACGATGAAAATACTTGGATTAAACAATATGCTGGAACAGCATCTGCCGATTCAACAGTTCAAGAATTCCTAATCCAATCTACGGATAGTTTTAAATATTGGAAAATTACTGCCTTGAATACTATTTCAGATAAAAGTACAGTTATGATTGGTGAAATGGAGTTGCTTGGCTCTCCTACCACTTCTCTGGTTGACGCCACAGATGGTTTACCCGCAGGTGCATTTCAAGCATCGTCTGTATGGACAATTAATGGTGACAGTAGATTATTTGGTCCTCAACGAGCTTTCGATAATGTATGGAATGAAAACAACGGTGGGTACCAATCTGGACATGACGATACCCTTCCACAATGGATTAGAGTAGATCTGGGCTCACCTAAATCTATCACTACACTTCGATATCAAGCTGACTCTTCATATGAATTTTCATATGATATGAAGGATTTTATTGTAGAGGCTTCAAATGATGGAAACACATGGACTCGCCAATATACTGGAACTGCACTTGGTACTAATACAAACCAGGAATTCTCCATGCAATCTAAAGACAGCTTTAGGTATTGGAAAATTACCGCTTTGAGTACAATTTCAGGCAAGAATACAGTCATGATTGGTGAAATAGAATTACTCACTCCTGTAGCCGTTTGTTTGGTTGATGTAACGGATCATTTGCCTGTTACTGCCTTTTCATCTAAATCAGTATGGAATACGAATGGAGACGCTAGAAAATTTGGTCCTGAACGAGCTTTTGATAATGTATGGAATGAAAACAATGGCGGTTATCAATCGAGTAGTAACGAAACTCTTCCCCAATGGATTGAAGTTGATCTTGGTAAACCGTATGCAATTACAAAACTTAAATATCAAGCTGATCTTTCCTATAATTTTGCTTATGATATGAAAGACTTTATTATATCTGGATCGAATGATAAAAATACATGGACGCAGCAATACACTGGAACCGCATTAGCAAATAGTACAAAGCAAGAATTCCCATTTCAATCTACAGGCAGTTATAGATACTGGAGAATTACCGCTTCAAGTACGATTGCAGGTAAAAACACTTTAATGATTGGTGAAATGGAGTTATTAGCCTTAACTTCTGAATCCAATATAAGTTTGCAGTAAAATAGCTTAATAAGTAAAAAAGGACCATTCACATCGAATGATCCTTTTTCACTTTAATTTTAAATAACCGATGAACTCCCCTGCTTCACCAAGCGCTCCACCATTTCCACATACGCCACCTGCAAGCGTCGCGTGACCGGACCCGGTGTGCCTGTGCCTACCGGGCGACCATCGATCACAATAATGGGTGTAGCTTCCATTATTGTGCTGGTCAGGAACACCTCGTCCGCATCCAGAAGCTGCTGCTTCCCAAATGTTTGCTCTACATACGGAATATCCAGCTCATGCGCAAGACGCTTCACGACCTGCTTGGTAATACCATCCAGAATCAGATTTCCATTTGGATGTGTATAGATCACACCATCCTTCACGATCAGCAGATTGGATGCGGTACATTCCGTAACCGTATCATTATTGCGAATCAGGATCGCTTCCTTCGCTCCAGCTTCCACTGCTTCCTGCTTGGCAAGGGTATTCGCCAGTAAATTCAGTGACTTGATATGACAGCGCAGCCAGCGGATATCTTCCAGTGTGATCGCTTCGATCCCATTTTCGATCAGATCGGCAGGACGTGCCAGGGGCTCGCAATAACCGAGCATCACGGCTTCACACACCTCCGGGAAAATATGCGCGCGCTTCGCTTCACCACGGGTGAACTGGATATACAGGATGCCATCCACTTTACCTGATGTAGCCGCCAGCTCATCCAGCATGTCGCTCAGTTGTTCGCGGCTCCACTTCAGCTCGATTTTGATCTCGCGCAGGCTGTTGTACAGACGGTCGAGATGCGCTTCCTTTTCAAATAAAATGCCTTCATACAAACGGAACACTTCATAAATACCATCGCCAAAATAATATCCACGATCTCGATATGAGACACGTACCTGTTCTTCTTCGACCAGCTTGCCGTTCCAGAGTAGCATAGAAATGACCCCCATTTGTCGTAGTAGGCAGACAGATGCATTGCAGGCAATCTGTACAGCTTGTTGTATGCTTGCATCTTGCATTGTAACACGCTGGATCGGATACGAAAACGTACCGGCGTGGCTGGGATAGAACAAATCAGCATGTACACCTATTACCTTCTCATGCGTAGTATGTTGAATACTTTATCTGTTCGCTTTACCGTATGCGGATAATGTTATATGGAAACACTGGGATTAGCCTCTAACCTTAAACAAACCCGGATTAAGGTATTGGCTTAGTTCTTGGCTTAGTTCTTGGCTTAGTTCTTGGCTTAGTTCTTGGCTCAGTTCTTTAGCTTACTCCGCAGTTTTACGCAGTGGCGCCGTCGTTTCGTCAACTAATCGCGGTAAACGAATCGTCACTTCTGCACCATGGGGCACCTGTGGAATTGTTACACCATAGGGCTCGCCAAAATACAATTGAATTCGTTTATTAATGTTATACAGCCCCACTCCGCTGCCGCCACTGGAGCTGCTTGCATGTTCAGTCGTACTTGCACCGCTGGAACTGGACGTATGGCGAGCAGAATGATTACCGTTTGAAGCTGAAGAACGTACCGAATCAAACGCATATTCACTTCCGTCCGTCTCTCCTTCTTGCAAGCTGGAATGACGCTCTGCTCTCCCTCCTGCCGCAAGCTGCCGATTCAACTGCTCGCGCAGCTCATTCGTAAAGCCACTACCCGAATCGACAACAGATAACCACAGATCTCGTCCATCCTCATACGCTTCGATGCTAATCTCAATGCCCTCCCCATCCTGACGCCCGGATTGAATCGAGTTTTCAACAAGCGGCTGTAAAATAAAGCGCGGTATCCGGCAATCCAGCAGCTCGGGCTCGATATCGAAGGTGAACTCAATCGTGCTGTTGAAGCGCAAATTAATGATTTTAATATAGTTTTCCAGATAACTGAGTTCATCGCGCAGCGTACACATACTATCCTTACTGGCAAAGATCGGTCGCAGCATATTGCCGAGTGCTACAACACTCGTCACAATCTGCTCTGCCTTAATCATCGTTGCCATCCAGCGAATCATATTAAGCGTATTGTACAGAAAATGCGGATTGATCTGGTATTGCAGCGCCTCGATCTCCAGCTCGCGCCGTTGCTCCTGAATCTCATTATTACGCCGCAGCAATTGCACAATGCTAAGCGACATCTCGTTAAAGCGCCTCATTACCGTACCGAACTCATTATTCGGAATATCATTGAAGGTCACTCCCAGCTCGCCCTGGCTCATATCGCGTAGCTTATGCGCCAGCAGCTTGAGTGGCCGGATCATTCGTTTCAGGAAAAAATACGAGATGCCAAAGATTAGCAAAATGCTCACGCAAAATACGATGACCATAATCCGCTGAACGGAAAAAATCTGTTGTGAGAAGAGTCCAAGCGGTACTTCGCGCAGCATATACCAGTCGCCATCCTGCAGCTTATAGTACACAATCTGAATCGGATCGCCATTTTTCACGGTATCGTAGCTGCCGAAGATAGAATCGTTATCGGCTGGTGGCAAATAAGGACTTTGTTTCCCCACCTCATTGATGCTGCTGCCGGAGATGATGGTGCCCTGTCCATTTACAATATAGGCATTGCCCTCTGCCATATCGAGGGATGCCGAGTAGGTGGACGCTAAATATTGCTCATCCAGATTGAAAATCACGGTAGCATTGGTATTCGGCTCGTATAATGCTCGCACGCCACGAATCAGGCTAATGAGGCGCTCATCCTTGGAGCCGCTAACGTACGGATTGTAATACGACTCGGTCATTCCTCCGGTTACGGTTAGATTAGGAAAAGCCTGCTTGGCCTGTTCATAGCCCTGTGAGCGGAAGAAATTAGCCGTCCATGCCGCTTCCTCATGCACAAGCGTGCGTGTTGCATCTCCACCAAGAGCGCCATTGTCATCGGTAATCATATAAATGGAATGAATATAGTTGTAGTTACTAATAAAATTAGCGATCCGTGCGTAGATGTCTTTTTTAAGCTCAATATTTTCAAGCTGGGTACGATGATCATCGCTTTGCAGATAGCTCTGTACATTGCTATCCAGCAAAAAGAGCTTGGACAGGCGATCGACGTCACTAATCAGGCTATGAATATTATGATCATTTTGCTGAAATTGCTGATAAAGCAGCTTTTCATTTTGCTCCTTGATCAGTCCCAGCATAAACGTATACAGAAAATACGTAGCCAGTGAAAACACGATAATGCTGACCGCCATAAAATAGACGATCAGTTGGGTGCCAAGATGCTGAATATTGCCTGTTTTACCTGATCGTCTCCATCGCTTCATTCGCGCTTCGCCCCCGTAATGTCAAAGGCGTTACCGCCCTTGAGCGATTGACGGCGATACTCGTTCGGATTGAGTCCGGTTACTTTTTTGAACACTTTACTAAAATACGTATATTCAGGCGAAAAGCCGACCTGTACCGCGATATCGTACGATTTCATATTCGTACCGATCAGTAGCTCCTTCGCACGCTCGATGCGGTAACGATTCAAATAATCAACAAACGTAATTTGCAGTTCCTTTTTGAACAGATTGCTCAAATAGCCAAAGCTAAGCGAGACATGCTCGGCGACCTGCTGGAGGCTGATGTTCTGCGCATAGTTTTGCTTAATATACTGGATCGCACGGGCAATCTCATGACTCATATGCAGCAAGCTATGTGCATATTCCGCTACACGAACAAAATAATCGCTGACCTGCTCCAGCATATCCGGCAATGTATCACACTGCTCCAACTCGGTTGTAATATCGAGCAGCAGTAGCTTCTCATTTTGATGCTGCTCATACAGACTTGTACTGATCCACTGTACAAATTGGAACAACAGCGGCTGCATCGTTGCCGGGTCCTCATGCAAGCGTTCAGTTAATAGACGAATGTAGTCGCCGTAACGCTCCTGCTTGAGTGGCGATAATAGTGCTTTGACCGGGGAGTGATCGCGAAGCTGCTGTAATTCTTGCTCCAGCGGCGTCATATCAAGCTGTTCATCCGGCTCATGCAGCAGACCGCCGCCTGTGAGCAGCTTATTACGCAATGTCTGCTGCGCTTCGTGATACAGTGAAGCCAGATTTTTGTATGCGTTATCAATTTTGCTTATACCTACAGATACAGAGCTGCCAAAGCAACCATATACCGCTGATTGCACCTGTCGCGCAATCAGGCGAAGCTGCTGACGAATCTGCTGCTCGGAATGCATATCCTCAAAGCTTAGCAGCAGCAAATAATGTGTCCGGTCAATATAAAAGCCTTCTCCACGCTCGAAGGTCGTTGTAATCTCATCCAGCATATTGAGGATGGTCATTTTGATCAAATGTCCATGCTCATCACGAAACTTATCACGCAGTCGTGCATATCGATCCAGCTCTACTACGCATACAGCCAGTCTGGCAGGAGCAAGACGCATCCCACTTTGACGAACAAATTGCTCAAATTCACCTGCTGAATAGATGCCGTATAGCAAGAAGTCCTTGAGCACCTTTTCCTTCACCAGCTCCAGACCTGCTGACGGAACTGAGGTCGTATCGGCGGCAGTCTGCGCTGCTGGACGATCCTGACGCTGCTCATCCAGTTCATGACGAACGCTGTTCAGCGTAGATGCAATTTCCTCCTCGGTCATCGTGAGCTTAAGAATGTAACCAGATACGCCGAGTGACATAGCACGCCGGGCAAGCTCGAATTCCTCCAAACAGGATAGCACCACAATCCGTGTCTGCCGATCCTGCTCACGAATGCGGGAGATGAGCTCCATTCCATCCATACGCGGCATACGAATATCGGTGATGACCACATCAGGCTTGTCCTTCATGTATGTTTCGAGTGCACTCTGACCATCTGGCATATCGGCAATCACCTGCATGCCAAATCGGCTCCAATCGACCGAGTTTTTCAAGCCAATGCGCACAAGCATCTCATCCTCGACAATCATAACATTGTACATTCCGCTCACTCCTCGATTCAGGTTCATTGCAGGATTGATCGCAGTCTTAACGCTCGGAAGGATGATCCGCTTGCTGTGGATACTCCTCGTCGCTGAACAGACACAATACCCAATCCTGCCCTCTTCCGCTTGAAGGCGCTTCCCAAATATTCATACCTGTATTACTGACCATGCCCGCATCGTAATATTGTCCTGTACGCGGACAGTACCATACCGCCTCCACGGAGACTCCTTCGATTTGTCCTAATCTTACTTTAACATACAGTCCTGTTGGACAATAGATAAACATGAAGCTTTTCCCATGACATGCTACCGGTGTATTCGCTCCGCCAAGTGGCTGTTCCAGCAATTGACGTGCCGGTTTCGCCTCTGTAAACTGGACGCTTTCCATTAATGCGCGCAAATGCTGCATTTGTTCTGCACCTGGACGCTCTAGTGCCTGCTGCCATTTCATAATAAAAAATCCGGCTGCGCTATCCGCCCAGGCTGCATCGTCTCTTCCCTTATACATCGACCAGATCGAATGATGCCCGTACGTATGTCCGCAGGCTCCGCTGAATACCGCATAATAGGCAGCTTGCCGTACATCGGCTTCATCAAAGTATCCATTTACCGGATCAAAATCAATCGGAATATCCTCATAACACGGCTCAGAATCAAGCGTCGGTCGCACTGGCTCCAGCGCATAATCATGCTCCACCAGACGATAATTATCTCTGACTCCAGCACCATGACTCGACTGAATCATGTGCAAATCAAGCCACGGCTCGTCGTGTACATAGCGAGATGAGGAAACCCCACCTTTTGGATGAAAGGTCATTAAGCGTCGCTCCCTGCTGCCAGCGTTAATTCCTTCGGCGAGCTGATGAATAATCGCTCGATGTCGCTCCGTTTCCAGCGCACGGTCGCCACCGAGCACCCAGATCAGATGTGGATAGTGGCTATATCGCTCTGCCAGCCAGTGTCCATAGCCGTAAGCATTTTCCGGTTCCAATATTTCAGGACCGATCCCGCCGGACTGATTGAATTTATCCCCCCATGCCGGAAGCAAGGCGACATACAATCCGAGTGATTGTGCTAATCCAAGCACAGCATCTACATGATGCCAGTAGGAATCGTCGCCAGCGACATCAGGCTGCAAGGGGTCAGGCTGTCCGGCTTCATCCAAAAGCAGCGGCAGTCGCCCATTCGCTGCTGACGTGAACAATCCATCTCGCTCTGCCAGCAATACGGTCTGAATCACATTGAAGCCCTGCTCGGCACGCATGCGTAAATAATGCTCTGTCTCCTGCATATTTAGCCGATGCAGCAGCTCCCAGGCGGTATCGGCGAGCCAGAAAAAGGGCTGTCCATCCGCTGTCGCCAGATGCCGCCCACTGGAGTGAATATGTAGAGGCTGTAAAATTGTACTTGCTGCTCGTGTTAACATGAGCGAGCGCTCCCTTCTTTATTTAGCATTAGCCGAACACCAGCATACGGTGTTCGGCCTGTAGGTTGTATCGCTATCTACGTAACTTTAATGTGAACGAATGATTAACTGTGGCTCACTCGCCAGACCGAAGCGAACCATGCAATACCGATCCACATAGATCGAATCACCATCAAAATTCCCATCCGTCCAGCTCGGTTGATCTGTAAAGCTGTCCGGCCCTACCATATCCAGTTCACCACGTACATGATGATGCGGTCCAAGCAGATTACGACAACTGGATAACAGCTCGATCGTCAGTTCATTTTCACCCTGCTGTAGCAAATCGGTAATATCCGTTTCATAAGGCGCCCACATCCATGTCGAGCATTCCTGACCATTAATGAATACACGCGACAACACAGCATATGGACGCTCGCATACCAGCCATACCCGTTCATCCGGTGCCAGATTCGTTGCAATAAGTGAACGTGTCAACCGCACATTGCCCGCATAAAATAGCAAGCCCGCTGTCGTCAAATCTCCTGTGCGCGCTGTATGCTGTGGCTCCATCAACTGGAATGAGCCATCCGTGTAGATCGCATCATATCCCTCATACGTATATTCCTCTGTGCTCTGAACGGCAAAGTGACCGAGAATATAAATGCTTTCCAGCTCTGTATCATAAAACAACTTGTTACCCTCAGATTCAAACGCCGCCGCTCTTGCTGCTGCCTCATACGTCGCGTCTGAATTGGCAAATGATCCAGCCAGTACGATTCGATTCTCACCTGCATGCAGCAAGCCGTGAATGTCCAGCTTGCGGAAAGCAATGTCGCGCCACCAGCCCTGTTCGTGCTGCTCCAGCGGCTGATCATTGACCGATATGCGATACCGCTGTGGCTCCTCCAGAGCGAGGTACATCTCACCCTGCAAATACTCACCAGCAGCGGCATTCACCGTAAACTCAAGCTCAATATCTACAGCATGTCCGAGCTTGATCAGGTGCTGCTGTACGAAAATGACTGGCTCCGGCTCTGACCAGTCTCCACCTGCAATACGCCAGCGGCAGCGATCAAGTGTAATGCTGTTCGGATCGCTCAGCTCTACCTGCCAATCCTCTGCGGGCATAGTGATTGCTGTTGTGCTGCTTGCCGTTATTGTAGTATCGGTATTTTCGGTTGTTTCCGCTGTCTTGGCGGTTACCTGTTCTGCTGACTGTGCTGTACTCTGTGCGCTTATCCCATCCGTATCCGTTATCATTACGGAAGCGGTTTCACTCACACGTAATAGATAGGATTGAGCCGGAGCAAAATCCAGGTCGATGCTCAGTCGTTTTTGCTTATTAATATGAGCAGTTAGCGGCTGAATACTGCCATTTTCCAGATTGATATTATCGATTTGAGGCTGATTGCCATACCCGAATGAGGCAAGTTCAAATTGTGCGCGGTACCCATGCTCTCGATCCGTGTTCACAATGTATATCAGTCGATCCGGCTGTCTGTTCAGTGCAGATGACGTTTCTGTCGCTCTTGTTCGCTTCGTTTGCAGTGAACCACTAGTAGCATCGGTTTGTTCGACATCAGACGCACTGGCATTTATTGATTGTGCTTTTTTTACTGATTGTGCTTGTTGTACTTGTCCTGCTTCTTGATCGGAGGCAGACTGAACGATATGAATACGACTCAGTAGTGGCGATTTCTTTACCGGATCAAGTGTTTCTGCCGCATCGATTGGCGCTTGCTCAACGCCCACCATCACTGGCTTCCGCTGCAATTGATGCAAAGTGATAGAAGCAGGCGCATGCTGCTGTAAATAATGCTGTAATGCAGACAATTCCAGCGGCAGACATGGCGTCCGCAGCTCCAGCTCGTTCAGTCGTTCATCGCGTACACCATCCACCGTATCCGGCAATGCGCCCAGCGCGAGAATCCGCCCTCCCTGCTCGCTAAAGCGCAGCAGCAATTCGAGCGTTGCTGAGCCGATCGTCAACATCGGTGGCAAAATGATCGTTCCATATGCTGCCTGTCCGATAACGAGCTGCTTGCCTTCGATACGTCCATGATGCTCAATAATACTTTCCGAGCCGTAATCGTGTCCGTAGTGAAGCGCCCCAAGCCATTCACTCACCTGTACAAAATCCGCATTAATTCGTTCCCCGCGCTCTAAGCCAAGCTTGGTTCCCTGCTTGATCGTATCATTCGCACCATCTACTGGATGAGTGTACACCAGCCAGGACGAACGAATCGGATGCAGCAGCAATATGTCCGCTTCCACCGTGCTCTCTGCCAGCAACATCGATAGCCGGCCAAAATAATCATTGAAGCGATGATACTCGCTCCACCACGGCTGTTGATAATACAGCGAAGGCGGATAATCCCGCTTACGAATACCACGCAGGCTGTAGCCCTGCAAATGCTGACACATCAGATTGATCCCATGCACATACTGCCATTCTGCAATCCATTTCAAGTCGGCAAACGATACATTCCAGCCACTACAGCCAAATGTCTCGGATAAGACGAACTTTTGCCCCATCTGGTGTGCAACTGAGCTAACCTGCTTCGGTGTGATCGGATTATCGATAAATCGTCCTAACCAATCAATGCCCGGCACCTGCATGTATTCATAGGAAGCCATCGCGTCACCAACCGCACCGGTTTGCGCGGTTAGATGATCTTCACATACAACATGACCGGTCAAACGAATATTGTGCTGCTCACACCAGTCTCCAATCTGCTCCATAAAGGACTGCGAGAATAACCGTGTCGATAGCTGCCAGAAGCGATAGCGTATCTCCTCATGGCCTGCTCCTTCCAAAAATAGCAACGGCAAATCCTGCAACAGATCGCTGCCGTACGCTTCCCGATAGCGCTCCTGCAATGTAAACGACCACGGCACCTGATTACGCCCGTATTGCGGCTCATCTGTAAATATGCCCGCCACCGCCTGCCCGAAATGCTCGGCAAACCGCTCCGCATAACGCTCATACGTCGATTCGATAAAAGCACGTACGACGCTTGCATCCAGTGTATCGATATAATACGGATTCACATCGTAATATAAACGCAGCTCGGCTAGATGCCGTTGTTCATTAGCAAGCTGAACATAGTGCCCGTCTTCCTGGCGATACCATGCGATCGTCCGTGCATCTTCATGCGCGCGTTGATGTGTACCTTCGGCAGGGATGTGATGTGGATCTCCAGTGAAGCTTTGATGGGCACCTTCCTGCGCAGTTTCATCCCGATGGAGCTGCTCCAGCTTCAGCCACTTCTGCTGATAATCCAGTCCTAAGGCGGGCACGACACCATCAGCGAATCCGCTCGGCCAGCCGTTTTCGTCATAGCACCATACTCTCATGCCCAGCTTATGTCCTTCATCAATGCCCGCAGCGATACAATCCATCCATTCATCGCCCATGTATGGCGTTTCCAGCCCGGCACGAGCGTGCATAATATAGCCACCGAGCCCTGCCTGCTTCATCTCGCGTACCTGTCGTCGAATCTCCTCAGGCTCCATCCGGTCATTCCAGGACCAGAATGGGATAGCACGGTATTCGGCAGGCGGGTCTAATAGTCGGTCATACAGCTCTGCTGCATATAAACGATCCGTATCGAGTTTGCCAGGACTGCGTTGTGATCGCGTCTGATCGAGCGACGCAGCAGATGAATGCACAATTAATGAAGGTCGATCATCATTGCGAGCATGATTAAATGCTTGAGCTTGATCAGTGTGAAAATTGCCCGTTGTCGTTCGGCGTTCCATCGTTATTCCCCCTTCTGATGATGCAGTTGATGATTGTCCACTTGCCCCGCTATAGCAGGCTGTTGAGCCGTCGCTCGTTCACGACCTGCACGTTCATTGCCCGCATGTTCACTATCATTTTGTTCACTATCATGATAGGTTGCTGATCCCTCTGCATTCCATGCACGCACATACAGATTGTCCAGCGAACGAACCGGCACGATACGCTCCTCACCGGCATCCAGCCAGAAATATTGCTGCTTTGCCAATGCGTAGTTCTGTGGTGTACTACTTGTCTGAGCGAGTTCAACTGCTACCGCAGGCTGACTCCCTCGATTGGATACACGTACACGATAAGGATAACGTTCAGTAGCAGAATCACTGACCGTTTGATCGGTAGCATGCATGAGGGAAGATGCATCATCTGCGAGCGGAGTCCATTGCAGCTCTGTATGCGGCAAGTTGAACAATACGCCTGGACGAGCATCAAAATTCAGCCAGTAAAACGTACGATATTGCAGCTCACCAGCACGATACAGCTCGGATACGACGAGCAATGGAGCATCCTGCAGTTCGTATCCGGTCAGCTCCAGCTCACCCAGCTTATAAGATTGAGCTGACGCTTGCGACGTATTAGCATCATCCGTAGTTCTGTCAGACGCTCCTTCCCAATCGCGGCGTATCATCTCCTGTAGCCCGGCGTCATATACACGTACAGTCGCCTTCCAGGTCTGTCCATTCAGCGCGCCCTGTTCATCGACGATATAGACGGGCAGGTGCTGCGCCTGCTCTGGGCTGTTCAGTTGCTTGAACAGTACATATACCGCCAGTGGAGCATACGCATCTGCAGTAAAATAATGCGAGGGCTTGGGCACTCCATACCAGTCAATCGTCGACCATGATACGCCCGGATATACATCATTGAGCTTGTACGTCACCACACCTGTCTGCTGCGGCCAATGACAACGTGCACTTTCCATCTTATGCCGCAGCGATACGACCTGCGCCAGTTGTGTACCAATCGCAAAGCTTTCTAGCGAGTCACACGGTATAAAAGAACCTGCAAATTCAGACAGTATGCGCATCTCATCGCGTGTATCAAAGGCTGGCAAATGTGCATAAAAGCTTTCACCCACAGGCGGCGGCCATATCGACTGCTCCTCATCTGGCATATATCGCTCCATCGACTC
Organism: Paenibacillus sp.; assembly: GCA_039595515.1. GTDB lineage: Bacteria > Bacillota > Bacilli > Paenibacillales > Paenibacillaceae > Saccharibacillus. The sequence goes on from JBCNLJ010000024.1 coordinate 30,989, forward strand.
CATCATCGGTGCCGACGCAAGACCAAATTCACTGAGCAGCCGATCTTCCAGCCCCGCATAATAGTCAAAGCTATATGCAGGTGTCCAGCCGTTCCAGACGATATGATCATGCGTACTGCCGCCAAGTGGATCGGTACGGTGAAATGGACGTGTATCATCCAGCTCAATCGCCAGTCTGCCCATCATCCGCATCGCTTCATGATCCAGTTCGCTGCTCGTCTCATTTCCTCCGCACCACATGACCAGCGATGGACGATTACGTAGCCGTAGCGCATTACGTCGTACCGTCTCCTCCAGCGCTGCACGCGGCTGATTGGCATGGCTTCCCCAGCAGGTTGGCCATTCCTGCATAATCATAATGCCCAGTCGATCACATAGATCATAGAAGTCATCCGTCTCTGGAATCCCTCCACCCCATGCGCGCATAAAATTCACATGCTGCTCAGCAGCCAGTCCGAGAAAGTGTTCATACCGCTCACGCCGAAAATCCATCAATGCATCAAGCGTGCACCAGCCTGTTCCTTTTGCAAATACAGGTACGCCATTAACAGCAAATGTCCATTTATACTCTTCAGGATCAGCCCCGCCTGCAAAAGGCTGCATCTCGATATGTCGAATACCAAACGTCGTTTCAGTGCGGCTGACGGTGGGTGCCGTCTGTTCCTGTCCTGCATTAGCAAAGTTACTTTCGTTCTCCCGTACACACACGAGCTTCAGGCGGTACAATGCCTGCTCACCCATATCCAGCGGCCACCATAGCTGTGGTTTCGGTATATTCAGCTCCAGGCGTACGGTGTAGTTGCCGTTATAGTTCAAGTTATCCGTGCTGTTCATGCTGCCTATTTGGTTTATTTCTACTGTGTCTGTGTCTGTGTCTGTGTCTGTGTCTGTGTCTGTGTCTGTGTCTGTGTCTGTGTCTGTGTCTGTGTCTGTGTCTGAATAATGGTGTGACTCTGCTTTATTATGGACAACATTACCAGTAACACGATACTCCGATTCATGTAGATCATCCGTAAATTTCCATTCAAAAAAGAGTGCCTGTGCTTCTGTAGACTGTGCTTTTATAGATTTTTCGTGTATAGACGTAGACGTTCCTTCCGTGTTCTTTCCTTCTGTATAATCTGCTTCTGTCTGTTTTCTTGAGGTAGCATCTTTTAGAGAACCTGCCGCCTTACTTAATTCAGCACTCCTTGCCTCAGCACTACTTACACCACTTTTTATACCATTTGCTTGTAGCCCTGTAACGATATGCCCCTGTTCCGGTTCGATCCAGCCATACACCCGATCGCCAATCCTGGGCGCTTCTGCCAGTTCAAATGTCAGTTCAACGCGTCCAGCGTGTGCATCCTCTACACTATGCACAGCGACAAACGGATGCAGCACATGCTGCTGCGGCAGAGCTTCCAGTCGCACACTTTGCCAGATTCCGACCGCAGGCAGATTGACATAGTGCCAGCCATAATTGCAGTTGAATACAATCGCCGAATGCCATACATTCCATTCATTGCCAAGCGGCGCGGGATGAACCTTTACGATCAATGTATTATGCTGCTGTAGCTGTTCTGCCACTGCATATTCAGGACCGCCAAAGGAGCCTTCGTGCGTTCCGAGCTTATGCCCGTTAAGCCATACTTCACAGCCTGGCGATACGCCATCAAACAGCAAACGGCTGCGTGTCCATGCCTCTGGATGCTCCAGTGTAAATGTATATTTATGCCACCAGATACGGTGACTATATTCCTTAGCCAGTGCAGCATTTTTGCCAAACGAAGGATCCGACAGCTTGCCAGCGGCGACCAGCGCCTGATGGATGCTACCCGGAACCACGGCATCGATTGCGTCTTGCCATTCGCCATGCAGACGATCTTCATCCTTGCCTTCTTCTGCAAGCTGCCATACTCCATCCAGTGTAATTCGTAGTGCGGAATCATTTCCCCCTACCTGTTGTTCCTGATGCTGCTTTACTTCGTTTACCTTTAAAACATGAGTATTCACTGTCGTTATAGAGCGTTCCCACGGTGTACATTGTGGCGCAAAATCCTGCCGATCATGATCATCTTTACTTTGTAAGTGCTGGGCTTCGTATCGGTTCATCTCTTTCCCCTCCCTCATGGGTGAAGGCCAGAAGCAGAATGACCTTACACGACGCTCGTCGTATCGGTCTGCTCCTGGCCCATCCCTGTGGATGCTGCACATGTAATGATCCATGCTGCGCATCGTTTCAGACTGAATGCTGGTTTTTTATTGAGCGGTTAGCTTCACATCGTCGATAAAGGCGGTATTATCGCCTGTCGTCGAGGTCGCTGCAAAGCGGATTGTATGCTGACCTGCCGTTACGGTAAACGCACTCGTTGTATAGCTGGTATAGGTGCCTGTAGTTGGGGCAAATGTACCCACCTTGTTGCTGTCCACGTATACATCGAATGTTTGCGTACCACCCAGATTCGTGCGTTTTGCTCCTTTGAAGCTTAGCTTATACGTGCCTGCTGCCAGCGTAAGCTGCTGCTGGATTGTACCATTTACACCATTGTCTGTTTTCAAATAAGCGGTCTGTGTACCTTCTGGCGCATTAGCTGCTGGAGCGAATACGCTGCCGTTGCCTTGAATGCCTGCGCGGCTATTGAATACCCAGTCGCTGGTGAACGGGCCAACTCGCGTTTTGGTAGAGCTGCTGGAAGCGATGGCTGGTGTTTCAAAGCCACCATTTTTCAGCTCGCCTGTCACTGGAGGATCTGGATCAGGCGTGCTGGATGCTTCGCGAATGATCATGCCATCCAAAAATGCAGTATGATCGCCCGTATTGGAGGTAGCTACGAATTTGACGTTATGCTTGCCTGCCGTTACGGTAAACGCATTGGTCGTCAGCGTCGAGAACGAGCTGGACTGTGGCGCAAAGCTGCCCACCTTCTGGCTATCCACGTACACGTCAAATGTTTGAATGCCATAACCACTACGTGTTGCACCCTGGAAGCTCAGCTTGTATGTCCCTGCTGGGAAGTTCAGTTGCTGGGACATCGTGCCGTTGATCCCGCCATCGGTTTTCAGATACGCCGTTTGTTGTCCAGCAGGAGCATTGGCAGCTCCAAATGCACTACCGTTGCGCTGAACACCGGAACGGGAGTCAAACACCCAGCCATTGGTAAATGGTCCTGGCTTGATCGAGCTGGTTTCCGGCTTTTCAAAATCGGTATTAAAGATCGTTACGACCGGTACTTCATTTGGAATCGTGGTTGTATAGAAGCAACGCTTCGCAGTATTTGGCGCTGGATCGCCGCCGAATACGTCACTTGTACATAGCGTACCGTCTGTCAGCTTTTTGTATTTGAAAATGCCATCTGCACCGTAAGCGACCATCGCCTGTCCATTAAAGGCACATGTTTTGCTCTCGTACGCGCAGAACTGATAACCATCTGGTCCAATCGATTGATCCAGCGTTTTGTACAGACCCGAGGTCACGCCGGAGTTATCCAATCCCGACTTGATCGCAATCGCCTTCAGCATCCGTGTACCACCATTAGGCAAAATGACCGAATTGCTGTACAGGGTGGAGGAGGCTGTCGGTGTCGAACCGTCCAGCGTGTAGCGAATTTGCGCGCCAGCGGTTGCACTCTCGATAAATACCGCTTCGGCGGAATTATAAATACCTGGCGTCAGGCTGAAGGTTGGTGCATCCACGCGAGTATCCACATGACGTGGAATGACTTTGATCAGTGCAATACCATATGCTCCTGTGCCTGTTCCACTTGCCGCACGAATCGCAATAACGCGCTCGGTCGATACATCCGGTGCAGTGTACAGACCATTGCTTGTAATCGTACCGTTGTTGCTACCAAGCACCGTCCACGTTATATTCGTTGCAGCCAGCGTGTACGTCGATTCGGTCACGCTCTCTGCTTCTGTGGCGGATGTTTCATCACTTGTAGCAGATGGCTCTGTAGTCGATGCTTCTACATTAGCGGTTCCTTTGTCATCGTTGGTATTCGCTGTAGCATCAGACGAGGTGGCTGATTCTTCAGTTGCTTGATTGGTCGTTGCCTGCTCTGTAGCTGTGGCTGTTGCCTCATTCGAAGCAGCGGTTACCTGTGCAGAGGAGTCATCCGACTTGCTAGCTGACGATGTCGCTGCATTACTTTTCGCCTGTTCATCGTGATTACTTGTATTGCCTTCGGCTGCCAGGGATTGGCTCGTTGCATCTGTTGCTGAATCCGAAGCGGACGCTTTGCCATACGTATCCTCTGTTACCGCAGCCGCACTTGCAGTGCCATAGCTGGCATCAATCGTAGTCGCTTGAAGCTGCAATGTCTGACCGCCGGTTACGGTTTTTTCGATTGGGGTAACTTCAACCTGTGTTTGCGGCTTCGCCGTTGTATAAATGGAGAAATGATAGCCGGTATCCGTGCTGTTGTCGGTAAAGGATTGCTGCGCAGCGAATGTATTTTCCACTACGGGCAGAGTTGCCTGTGCACTCGGCTGCACGCTATCGCGATACGTCATTTTGTAAAAGGTTTTATTTACATTCGTACCGCCAAAATCGATGGTGAGCTGCTGAGCGCTGTCACCCTTCGACTCGACCAGCACCGTATAGTTACCATCCGCTCCACGGAATGCGGATGCGCGCACATCACTGGCACCGCCGGTGTTGGTTTTGAGCACCTGACTGTGCTCTGGAATGTAGCGATTCAGGAAGCCAGCGGAATAGTACGTTTTACGCGGATCACGATCCAGCGGCAAGGAATGCCACATCGTATACGTTCCGTTTGTATCCCCATCTGGATCGCTTGACCATGCCCCATTCATCTGCCACATCAGCGCACCGCGCAAGCCATCATTGGCAGCACGAATGACCGAGTTGGCGAAGCCGGCATTCCAGTTGCTCGCATCATCATCTGCCCAGCCAAATTCAGTCATAACGACTGGCTTGGAGCCTGCTGCGGCATGGCGATCTGAGATTACACTGCCCAGACCGTCATAGCTGGTGCCATAGACGTGGAACGTATACGCATCAAATGCACTGTCCGCATTATTTTTCATATACTGCATCCAGTCCAGAGCACCCGTTTCCTCAGGTCCCCAGATTTCAATGCGATCCCGCAATCCGTCTGCGGTTAAGCGATTGTGCACCTTCTGTACCATTTGCGCATAGTAAGCCTTTTGATCGGATGGTCCTTCAAAGTCCCAGCTTCCGTTTGGCTCGTTGTAGAACGTTAAGTATTTGATATTGTTGTATCCGCGCTGGTTCAGTAATTCATTCAATGCAGCCGAAGCGGATACCGCATAAGCATCCAGATCAGCCGGTGCACTTACATACGGGTCTTTCAAGCCAGGGATGTTAAACCAGCTCTGTACCGTGCTGCCAACCTTCCAGCCAAAGTTCAGCTCTACCTCTGTACCCGCTGTTTTCAAAGCATCCATGTATTTATAAAAAGCCTTCATCTTGTCACTATTAAAGGTATACGTGCCTTTCTGTGGCTCCATCCAGTCAATCTGGAACCAGACGCGAGCGACCTTCGGTTGAATTTTCTCAATCCGGTTCGCATCCATCGCCCAGTACGCATCGTTGTATCCGTAACGCGTACCCAGTGGCATCAGATTGGTCGGAATAATATTGACACCGACCCCAAGAAAATCGGATTGTACTACCTGACTCGTATCAACCGAGATGGTACGTGATACCGTTGCCGCTTCAGCACGATTCGTGTCCGCACTGCCCCAGGTAAAAGCCGGTAGCATAAGCGCAAGCGTCATAACTTGAACGCCTAACGCGCGCCACATCGTTCTGGCTTGTCTGTTCATCGCTTCCTCTCCTTTTCACAGGCAAATTGGTGGAACTTCATAGACTGCAAAGCCGTTGATGCCTTTTCATCATAGGTTAAAGATAGCGCTTACAAATTGAATAAATCACAGAATAAATTGAAATTTATACAGAAGATGAAAAGGTTGCTCGGTAGCTGAAATGCAATCCGCTTGAACAAAATGAGGATTCACTTGAATTATTCGCTTATTCGGTATTACTAGCGTTTCATTTCGGCAATTTCGACATTTTGCTGAAAATAATTCATGATAAACTGCTTGAATAGCGCCGTATTCGCTTTGTGTCTTACCGACTGATGTTCGATAATGCCATGCTGGATGGTTATCGGTTCCGCTAATGGAATTGTCTGTAGCCGTCCTGCTTGCAGTTCATTTTGAATAGCAAGCTCTGGCATCAGAGCGATACCTGCTCCGCCTATTACGGTTTGCTTGATCATTTCCAGACTGGTGTACGTAATATTGCGATAGTTAGTTTTGCCCAGATCGGTGAGCAGCTTATCGGTCAGCGACTGGTACATACAATGATTTCCAAAGCCGATCACACGGAACTCGTCTGCCATTATTTCATCTGGCATGATGGCACTGGAGCATACGAATACAAACCGCTCCTGCACAAGTGGCGTATATTCCAGCTTTGCAATATGTGGATGGAAAGGCACAATGCCTATGTCCACCTTTTGCTGAAGCACTTCATCGACAATATGCTGTTGAAATGCAGTCGTTAATTCGACCTCCAGACGTGGATGCTGTTTCAGAAATTGAACCAGCGGATGTGAAAAACGGGTGACACAAAACGACTCCAGCGCCTTTACCTTGACCGTACCGCGAACGCCCTGAATTTCGTCACTCATCTCCTGAGCGAGCTTCATAAATTGATTGGCGTATCTGGCAAAAATCTCACCCTGCTCAGTAGGAATGACACCATGCACCATACGCTCAAACAGTTTCGCACCTACCATTTGTTCGATAATTTGAATGTGGTTTGTAATGGAGGATTGCGAGAAACCAAGAACGGATGAGGCTTTGCTAATATTACGATACTCGTATACTTTCAAAAACGTGTAGATATACTTTCCTTCCAATTGGCTTAACATGTTATATCACCTCCCTATCATTTTTTTAGATATCCATATCTACATTATCAATTTTACAGATGGGTAAGTCGCTTGTACACTAATAAACAGAAAGATAGTTAAAGTGATTTGTGAAAGGTTGGGCTGTACGATGACTTACTTGAAAAATTATTTCCGCAAATTCGGCTCCACCTCTCGTTCTCCGTTGCTCATTAATATCCGGCAGGCATGGTGGGCATTTGTCGGTGGTGCGATTGCCATTCTGGCATTGGAAGCTTTATCCGATCGTATGGAGGTAATGCTGTTAATGGCTCCATTTGGTGCAAGCTGTGTGCTAGCATTTGCGCTTCCAGATGCTGCTTTGTCTCAGCCACGAAACATTATTGGCGGGCACGTTATTACGACATTTTGTGGTCTGGTTATCTCTCATCTGTTAGGCTACACGATCTGGTCTGTGGCACTTGCTGTGGGACTGGGAATCGCCGCCATGCTGCTCACCAAAACAACTCATCCTCCTGCAGGTGCCAATCCGATTATTGTGATCACCTCCGCTAGCTCCTGGTCATTTCTGTTCACACCGGTACTGGCTGGAGCAATCGTTATCGTATGTATTAGCTTGCTATACAACAACTTGTTTGCTCATAAAAAATATCCTTCCTTCTGGATATAAGCAGGACAGATGCTGGGATATGATAGGCGATATAGGCAACATCTAAGATCAAGATCGATGTAGAAAAGCACTTGTGGTCGTTTTGAAAATGAATATTCGCTCATTGCTCCTTGTTCATTAAAATTAATAGGTTTTAAGCTATGTAGCGTTCGTTTCTACCGTAGGATCTGGACCTGGTTCAGCGGCTAGCCTGGATGTCTTTTACGACAAATTAAGCCGTATCAATACTCTGCATCAAGGATGGATACATACGACTTATATAAGTTATTTTTCAAATGTATTCCAACCATTTCGTTCGCGATGATCGAAGCTTTAGACGCCTGTGTTGCATGGATAAGGGGCTACGATCTTTTTTAAAACTCCCTCTTGCAATCCCAAAATTCCTGTATTACAATGAGCCTACGATTTGACCGGTCAAACGAATCGTCATGACAATTCAAAACAAACGACATATGTCTGGCTGATTCAATGCTACAGCTACATGTGTAATCATCAAGCAAAGCAAGCCGTGATGACGGCTACGATAAATATATTCGATGACGGGAAAGAGTACGTTACGATTCTGTTCTTCAGAGAGTTGGGTCAGGTGAAAGCCAACGTTCAGAACATAACCGAAGCCATCCCCGAGAAGCAGGCTGAACTAACAGTAGGTGCTGCCGCATTTCCAGCGTTAACGGGAACACGTATTGCTAGATACGTTGCAGAGTGCCGCTTCCATTGGAGGCGGAACCAGGGTGGTAACACGGGCAGAGGCTCGTCCCTTTTACAGGGACGGGTCTTTTTTTGTACCCAAAAGCGTTCGGCTAGCGATGAAATTAACGATAAATACACCATAATCAGGCGTTGTATCGCCCAAGGAGGAGCAATTATGAGTTCAATGACAAAGCGCAGTCTGGTCACACCACTCGCACAGGAAATGCCACAATCGGGTATTCGCAAATTTTTTGATTATATTTCAGGACGTGAAGATGTGATCTCGCTCGGCATCGGGGAGCCGGACTTTACGACACCACGCGCTGTACGTGAAGCTTGTATCCGTGCACTGGAGCAAGGGCGCACAGAATATACGCCTAATGCTGGCTTACTGGAGCTACGCGAGAGTATTGCGACTTATCTGGTGGACAATTTCCGTGTCAACTACGATCCTGTACATGAGATGATGGTCACCATTGGCAGCAGTGAAGCACTCGATCTGGCACTGCGTGTACTGATCGAGGAAGGCGACGAGATTCTCGTTCCGGCTCCTTGCTATGTATCGTACTCCCCGATCACCGGACTGTGCAGCGGTACGACCGTGGAAGTTGAAACGACAGCAGCAAACAGCTTCAAGCTTACCGCAGAACAGCTCGAAGCTAGCATCACACCACGCTCGAAGCTGCTTATTTTGAACTATCCAAGCAATCCGACTGGCGCAGTGATGACGTATGAAGACTGGCTGCCTATCGCTAAAATCGTGGAAAAGCACAATCTGTTCGTTCTGTCCGATGAAATTTATGGCGAGCTTACCTATGGCAGCAAGCATGTAAGCTTTGCTGCAATGCCGGGTATGAAGGAGCGTACACTGCTGATCAGTGGATTTTCCAAGGCATTCGCAATGACAGGCTGGCGCATCGGCTATGCATGTGGCCCTCAGGAAGTGATCGAGCCCATGCTCAAAATCCATCAGTACACAATCATGTGCGCACCGATTCTTGGACAGATCGCTGCACTGGAATCGCTCAAGCCGCATGGTATCGAAGCAAAAGATATGATGATGGATTCCTACAACTCGCGCAGACAGATGTTTGTCAGCGGCTTATGTCAGGCTGGACTTCCTTGCCATGAACCGAAGGGTGCATTTTATGCCTTTCCTTCTATCGCTCATACTGGACTTAGCTCGGAGCAATTTGCTGAACGTTTGCTACAGGAAACGAGTGTACTGACTGTACCTGGCAGTGCTTTTGGCAAAGGCGGGGAAGGCTTTATTCGTTGTTCTTATGCAACTTCTCCTGCTAAGCTGGAGGTTGCGCTGGAGCGTATGATGGGGTTTATGAAGCAGTTTGGCTGAGGGTGATGAGGGTTGCTGAGGGTGCTACTTAAATAATGTATGGGCTGGGAGTTACAGCACTCCGGGAAGGAATAAGGGAATGGGCTCCCGTCTCGCACAGGAATCTATGGATTAGGAGTACATTGTAGATTCCCGTGCTCAAAAGTCGCCCATTTCCCTTATTTCCTTCCCTCCGTTCCGTGCCTCTTGCTCTTGCTCCATATGTATTTTGTGAACACTCTTTGTTAAGCAATACTATAAATCACTTCAATGCCTTGTTAGGATGGCATAGTTCTACAATCTATATTCATATTTATGAATGTAGCAAATAAGCCCTCTCTTGCCTTGTTGATCAATCAGCGTATTGCTGAAAGTTATGATCTGCAGGAAAGTGAGGGCTTATTATTTTTGGTGTTTTTATAGGATTGAAATTATGCTTCTTGTTGAATTATGCATTTGCAGGTTGGGAATTTTTCTTTTGCATTGCACATTTTCAAAGATGAAACGGATAAGGATTGATGTGCTTAACCAAAAAGTTCGTTTACTTTATCTTGATCTAGCTTTTTGATGACATGCACTAGCAATGTAGCGGCTTCGTCGAAATCTTTTTTTGCCATAATGGCATTGTGTGTATGAATATAGCGTGTAGCAAAGCCGAGTGATAGGGTAGGGCAGCCTTTACCGTGCAGGTGGAATTTGCCGCCGTCTGTGCCGCCGCCCATTACGGTCGCGACCTGTACGTCCATGCCCAGTTCTTCTGCTGTATCCATGACGAGATCGCGCAGACCTGTATGGGGGATCATGGTTGAGTCAAGGAGTAGCAGCAGCGGGCCGCCGCCTACGTTGGAAACAAACTCGGATTCGATGCCTGGCATATCTGTGGCAATCCCTACATCCAGCGCGAAGGCGATGTCTGGTTGGACGAGATTGGATACGGTTGTTGCGCCGCGCAGACCGACTTCTTCCTGCACCGTTGCCCCTGCATATAGTACATTGGGATGCTGTTCCTCTTGCAGACGCTTTAATACTTCGACAGCAAGTGCACAGCCCGCGCGGTTATCCAGCGCTTTACCTACCCACAGCTCATCATCGCGCATTGTCGTAAATTCGGAGATCGGTACGATCCAGTCACCTGGCCGTACGCCCATTGATTTCGCATCTTCCGCATCGCGTGCACCGATATCGATGTACATTTGCTTCAGCTTCACTACTTTCTCACGTTCGGAAGCTTCCATGCCATGTGGCGGTTTGGAGCCAACGATGCCGACATAATCGCCTTTACGTGTTTTTACACGCACACGCTGGGACATTACGGAATGTGGCCACCAGCCACCCAACTGTTCGAAGCGGAGAAATCCTTTAGGTGTGATGCTTGTAACGAGAAAGCCAATTTCATCCAGATGACCGGCGATCAATACACGCGGTCCCTGTTCTTGACCAACCTTTTTACCGATGATACTGCCCAGACGATCCTTCATCAATTCGTCGGACAATGGGCTTAAATATTCTGCCATTTTGTCGCGCACCGAACGTTCAAATCCGGATACACCATCTGTTTCGGTAAGTTCTTTCATCATTAATGTCATATCATCCACAACAATCTCTCCTCTGCCCCACTACTGACCATAGGTTAATTAAATATTATAGTGATTGTAAGCCAGATTGTGAGCGTTGGCAATTGTATGTGTAAAATAATACATATTTTTATGCATCCAGTCCGCTGATTTGAAATGCTAATCTTTGCTGTAGTTCGGCTTTAATCATGTCCCAAGCAAGCAATTGTTCAATATGCAAAATTCCATGTGCCCCGGTAGATGGATGCTGTAACAACCGCTCTGCTGCCAATGCTGCAATCTCAGCCGTAGCGGTGGATTGATTATGTCCATTCAGTACGCAAAATTGTTGAACCGGTTCTCCATTACGAATACCCGATGCATCCACACGAATCGCATATTGATCACTTCCAGCGTGAATACTGCCAAATAACGCAATGATCGCTTTTTTCACGATTGGAATATGCATAAGACGGAATACGCCCAGACGCTGCATAGCTGCAAGCAGTCGCGTAAGTGCTACTGAATCAAAGCCGAGACGAGTCGATACCGACGGTACAGCAAGCGTATGTGCCAGCGTCTGCTGATCTGAGAAGGGGAAGCGATACACCTGCTTGTGTGCTTTGATAGGTCTATCATTTGCTGACGATTCAGTGGCTGAAGCATTATGCTCATCGCACAGCATCGACACCGCTCGTCCATCCGTCAGACTGTGCACCTCTACGAGCTTTCCATTTTCCATAATCTTAAACTTCGCTGCAAGCTGATCCACCGTCCAGCGGATCGCTGCCCGTCCATGCCGTTCACCGAGACCAAGCATAATGGAAATATCCAGCCGCTTCGTATGATCCAATCGTCGATGCAGCTCCGCTGCAAGCAGATTGGTTAAACCGGGGGCCAGTCCAACACTCAGTAAAATGGTCGGAGAACGCTGTGCCGTTAAAGATGAAGCAACAGATTGCCCCTTCAATTGCTCAATTCGCTGCAAAAATTCACCATTCGCCGTAATGTCAATATAGTCAATGCCCTGCTGCAAACAATACTCGACAAGCGTCGTTTCCGTCAGATCAAGGCACATAATAATGAGACGAGCAGCCGATAGATCTGGCCATTGCTGGGAAGGCATCGTGATATCCCATTGTAATGGCTGCACTGTATCTTGCATCGTTTTACTAAAGACTTTGGCAGCTACCTCATTGCGTCCAGCTATCACGATTTGATAGGACGCCGCTATATCGGATTGCAGCAAACGACGGCAAATCCGCTGCCCCACCGTACCATAACCGCCAACAATAATAATTTGATTACGCATCAATCTACTTTCTCCCCTTCAATCGCTCGTCTTCCGCACCAGGCACGAACCGATAATGTTTGAAAATACGTACTGATCTCTACCAGCCCAGCTTGAGCGAGCATCGATTCCATCTTTTCTGCGCAGGGTGGATGTGAAGTAACGCCGATCGATTGGGCAAAACGCTCCCACTCTGCCGTAGTAACTCCGTTGTGCTGCATATGCTTCTGCCACACCTGGATATGCCAATCGTTAGCTGAAGTCTGTGCCGTAACGGCTATGCAGGCCATAATAACAGGCGAACCCGGCTTAACCGTCGCAACAAGCTTGTTCAGTAGCTCCTGTTGCTGTTCATGTGGCAGAAAGTGCAATACCAGTAAACAGGCAGCCGCGTCATATCGTAACGGTTGGTGTTCCTTCCGAGACGCTGGATGGTACTCTGAATTATGCTTTGGATCGAACTTTAAATCGTATTGCGAAATAGCTGCTATAGCTGCGGACTCGTCCGAAAGCGAATCTCCTTCCATACGATGAACGACTTGAATAGGTTCCTTTTCCAGATGATCCGCTCGCTCTGGCAACTGATCGATGGTGCCGATATGCAACTGGCAACGTGTATGAACATCTGCCTGCTCTGCGCGTTGTCTTGCTGTATCCAGCATTTGTACGGATGGATCAACACCCGTCACCAGCCAATGGGGATAGCTGGGTAGCCATGTTACAAGCTCCTGTCCACCACCAGCTCCGATAACTGCGATATGCCGTAGTGGTTGAAACGCTGATGATGATTCCGTTTGCTTGGGAGTAGAGAGCGGATTGGCTTTTCGTATTGAATCGTTAATGGAGCTATGAATTGAATCATCGATTGCCGCTATAGTCTTCATATCACTGCTTGTTGACTTGTTTATCGCATGCTCAGTTGATTGTCCAATTGATGCACCCGTTATATGATCCTGCGCGCGGTTCATACCTGCTTCCAATATCATACCGCTTAGCTGGTATAGCACGGGATAAGCAGCGATTTTGCGACCGATCGTCTCATGATAGGCACTGGCTGCCTCGCTATGCCAGCTCATTGGTGGATAGGTAACGCTACCAGAGTTTTCTGGTGCTGCTGAGTGTGATGATTCTAGCGAGTGCGAGGATAAGGTTGATTTTAAGTTCGAGATGGGATTCGGTACTTGAACAGTATCATGTGAAATAGACGGATTAGAATCTGTTCCTTGACGTGGCTGCTGCATGGATAAAGCCTCCTTTATTCCTGCTATTCATTTAGTAGAGATTTATTAGAAGTAGAAGCTCCATACAGAGCGATTACGTTCAGTGTTTATGCGCAAAATCACAACTGTGATGCTTACACATAGAGCAAACACACTAATGCTTGGGCACCGATTATATCGATTGTGCAATGAATCATGCTTTGATATACTGTGAAGCAATTAAGAATGATTCTCAATTAATCCCCTACGATACAAGCTGCACAGGCTTCTCCAATACTCCGACATAAATAAATTGATATTTGAATATTCCGATCTTGCGTTACATGCTATCAACATGCTCGGTTTGATCCATTGCCTGCCGTGCTCTTTCTCAATTATGTAGTAGACGCTATATTTCGCCTATCCCACAAAGCTGGGATTTCTGATAGTTCGAGACGAGTTATTAGGAGTCATTTTCGACAACTGATTCATCTAAAATGCTCAACCCGTGTACAAATTCTACTCTCGTTTCTACTACCGCTATACAAGTTACCTATTAAATGAGGAAAAGAGGTGTTCATTTATGCATCCTGCACAGCACCGGAGTCACACTCACGGTACATCAGCACATTCATTTCCACAAAAGCTCCCTCACCTGCCAGGAGCCAACAATGATGCTGACCATTACCATTATTCATCTTCTGTTGCTACTACTAGTTCTAGTACTACTTCTACTTCTACTTCTAGTTCTACTTCTGTCCAATATCGTTCCGAGCTACTTCAATGGCTGAATCAGTATATTCCATTTGGCGGGGCATGCTGCACGCTTGTTGATCCAGACAGTCTATTATCCATCGGTGCAGTCGTGGAGCAGCAGCTAGAAGGCATTCATCAAGCACTGCTTACTTACGAATACGCTTATGCTGAAGCAGACGATGCGTATCCGAATCTCATTCATCGTGAGCCGCCGATTGCAGTGTTGAGTCAGCACCAGCCCCATCTTCTAGCGGATCATCCCCGCTATCGTGAGGTGCTGCAACCTGCTGGCTTTGGCGACGAGCTTCGCGCAGCCATGATCTACAAAAATCACTGCTGGGGATTTCTCACCCTGTACCGTCTTCAGGATCAGCCCCTATTTAGTCCACAGGAAAAGGAATGGATCATACGATTAGCACCTTCGATTGCTGCACAATTACGTGTGTTTAGCCTGAGCGCTTTGCAGCAAATGCATCCGGCAAACGAGCAGGAAGCCCAGACAGACGACTCCACAGACTTCCCACCCGATTCGTCTGAGCTGACGGAAAAAGGGATTTTACTTCTATCCGAGCAGTTGGAAATCCTATCCGCTAATCATGCTGCCCGATTATGGCTGGACAGATTACAGCAGCACGAAAATGAATCGTCCTCTATCCTACCTCGTCCCATCTATACGGCTGCACTCAAGCTGTTGCATCAGCCTGTCCATACCGCCTGCTATGAGGAAAGCCTGCAAAGCTACATTCCTTCTCACGGCTATTATGTATGGATGCGAGCGAATCTGATGTATGCACATGGTGGCGAGCCGCAGGTAATGATCGAGCTGGAATCCGCACCGCCTGAGCAGCTATTTCGTTTGCAATGTGAGCAATTCGCGCTAACGACGCGTGAGCAGCAGCTTATCGGGCAAGTGATAAAGGGGCAATCGACGCGCCAGATCGCGGCAGCACTGCACATCTCTACATTTACTGTGCAGGATCATTTCAAATCGATTTTCGCCAAAACGAATACGTCAAGCCGCCGTGAATTGATCGCCATGCTACGCAAGCGTTAGAGCGGGGTTAGGACAATGCTGATAGACGATAGACGGGAACTGAACCTCTCACTATCGTCTATCGTCGTTTTAGTCGTTTTAGTCGTTTTAGTCGTTTTAGTCGTTTTAGTCGTTTTAGTCGTTTTAAATACACCCCTGCTTTCTTCATCATGAATCTTTTTCCTCATCTATTCGTTAATCACGTTTACATGCAAATGGCATAACCTACGCTGCCTGCTTTTATCTATCTTCTATGTTTTATCTTCTCTAACTGCTCTATTTATCTTCGCCGCTCCACTACTCCCCATCACCTATCAACGCATTCCTCACCCTCCCTTTTCCTATATGCCTTTCACAGCTTTAAACTCCGGTTTGGACACATAGAGGACAAATCGTTTCCATATAATAAATGTAGCGAAAATATACAATAATCTATGCGTTTGTCGATAAAGCGAGTAAGCGGCAATCCATCTCTATAATGAGTATGATATGATGCAGTAGTTATACCGTATATTTCGGTCAGTTGTTCAAAAGGAGCGCCTATGAAAAACCGCAGCATTACCTTTAAGCTATTTATTATTACGGTCATCGTATTTGCCTGCTTTTATGCGATGGTCATCTTATCGCAATTGCTTTTCTTTAATCAATTTTATGAAACGTATAAAATGCGTCAGGTTGAGCATAATCTGGAGCAGCTTGCGCACAGCTATGTGACTGAATCGGAGGATAGCAATACATTATCCCGCCAGGCGATACGTTTTATGGAAACGAATAAAAGTCAGCTCGCTGTTATTAACCCGCAAGGAGAAGTGATGCTGAACGATATGTACCAGCTAAGCCTGAACGAAACGTATCATTTGCTGCTAAAGCAGCCGGATGGAAAACAAATATTCGTCCCTCTGGCACTCATGCTAAGTGAGTATGGTGATCCATTTCGTAAAGCACGGATTAAGCTTGGGGATACGCTCACGATCTATGGGAATACACGAGCACCAAGCAGCAAACAGCCGTATACCGTGCTTGATCCGCAGCAAATTAGTAAAAATGGCATTAAAACGGTTGGTGATGGCTATGAACCGAATGCTGCCAAATTAACCGGCACCGTAAGCGAGCTCGTTCTACCTGACCTGTCCAACTGGAAAATTAGTCAGGGTCTGCTGCTGCAAGCATTATATGAGCAATTCCCACTGAGTGCAGAGCAGCAAAGTGATCTCAAAAGCATGGAGCCGATCCAGTATGGATGGACAGACTCGTGGAGTGGCGCTAACAATCTGATCACCCTGTATCCGCTGCAAAAGGACGGGCAGCAGCAATTATTATTTGTCATTACATCCATTCAGGAGATTAGTGATACCAATGCAGCCTTGCGCTGGTTTTATCTATATCTCGGCATCGGTGGCTTTGCACTGATTCTGATTTTGTCGTTGTTCTTCTCACGGATGGTAACGAAGCCACTCATTGCTCTTAATCGAATGGCGAAACGGATGGTACGGCTCGACTTTAGCAGCACCGCCCCTCCCTTACGTCAGCAGGATGAACTGGGGGGTCTGGCACGCAGCATGGACACACTGGCACGTAAGCTGGACACCGCGCTGCGCGAGCTGCAGGAAGCGAATACGCAGCTACAGCAGGATATGGAGCAGAAGCAACGGATGGAGCAAATTCAGCAGAGCTTTTTCACCAATGCATCGCATGAGCTGAAGACACCGCTGAGCATCGTGAAAAGCTTTGCTGAAGGCTTGCAGGATGGGGTGAATGTAGATAAAAGCGGTCATTATGTCAGCGTTATTATTGAAGAAGCGGACAAGATGGAAATGCTTATTAAGGATATGCTTGATCTGGCACGACTCGAATCGGGTACTATTCACTTACAGCCACGTCCATTTATGCTGAGTGAATTATCTGAAAAGGTAGCGGATAAGCTGATCTATTCACTACAGCCGAGGCAGCTACAGATCGTGATCTCACCGATCAATGAGCGTCCGGTGTTCGCTGATCCGGACTGGATCGAGCAGGTGCTGCGTAATCTGATTATTAATGCGATTCGTCATGCGGAGACAGGCAGCGATATACGCATTGTGATCGAAAGCACCACATTCACCACCGCACTGCATGTGGATAATACAGGTAAACCGATCGCTGATGAGCATCTGGAGCATATCTGGGAGCGATTTTACCGTGCAGAGCCTTCCCGCAGTAGGCAGACCGGCGGTACCGGACTTGGCTTGCCGATTGCCAGCCAGATTTTGGACTTACATGGCTGTAGCTACTCAGTGCACAATTTAGCGGATGGCGTGCGCTTTTCCATTGTATTCGATGATCGTGTGCGCCCTGATGGATATGGGGAAGGAGTATAGATACGTATGGCAGGAAAGGTTTTACTGGTCGAGGATGAACAGCGCATTCGTGAGGTTATC
Organism: Paenibacillus sp.; assembly: GCA_039595515.1. Taxonomy (GTDB): domain Bacteria; phylum Bacillota; class Bacilli; order Paenibacillales; family Paenibacillaceae; genus Saccharibacillus. The sequence continues at coordinate 48,818 of JBCNLJ010000024.1, forward strand.
GCTGATTATTTTCAAAGCGACGGCTGGATGATTATCGAGGCTGAGGATGGCGAGCAAGCGCTGGAGCAGTTTGAGCTGCATTATCCAGATTTGATCATCCTCGATATTATGATGCCTCATATGGATGGTCTGGATGTATGCCGCCATATTCGCAAGCACTCCGGGGTTCCGATTATTTTGCTCACTGCCAGATCGGCTGACAGTGACAAAGTGCTCGGATTCGAGCTTGGCGCTGATGATTATGTGACCAAGCCATTTAGCCCACGGGTGCTGCTCGCCCGCGCCAATTCGCTCATGAAGCGAGTTACGGAAAATTATGAGCCACAGGGCCATCGTCTTCAATTCGGTAGTGCCGTGCTTAACACATTAACACGCCGAATGGAGCTGGATGGCAAGCCTGTTGAATTAACACCAAAAGAATATGAACTGCTACTCTTGCTCGTTCGTAATAAAAATAGAGTGATCCCACGCGACACGCTACTGAGTCGCATCTGGGGTGTTGAGTTCGACGGGGAATCCAGAGTTGTGGATTCCCACATTAAAAAGCTCCGTGCCAAGCTGGGCTCCGAATCGGGACATATCCGCACCGTCATCGGTGTCGGCTACCAGTTTGAGCCTTAATGGATGCAACATATGGCATGCTGATGCCTGGAAGGAATGAATATTGATGAAATGGAGCTTTGTCCCCTCATTATGTACAGTGCTTAATCTGGCGGCTGGAACCGTGTCGCTATTACTAACGATTCACGAGCATTACCGGCTGGCAGCGTTAATGATTTTGTTTGCTGCATTATTTGATGTGTTTGATGGCTTGCTGGCACGATTGCTGCATTGCACCAGCGAATTTGGTAAGCAGTTGGATTCGCTTGCGGATCTGATGTCCTTTGGAGCGGCACCTGTATTTCTGGTGCTGTTTGACAAGCTTGATCCATCCGGCGGTCCGGGTTCGGTTGCGGCGGTGTTGTTTGTCATTTGTGGAGCATTACGGCTTGCACGATTTAACGTTAGCGGTACAAGCGTAGGCTTTACCGGTATGCCCATTACAGCCGCCGGCACACTGCTTGCGCTCGCTTCACTGCTTGTACAGTCCATCCCACCGACGCTGCTGATTGCCTTTATTGCGCTCCTCTCCTTTTTAATGATCAGCCGTATTCCATTTCCATCCTTCAAAAACAAAATGGTCAGGAAGTGATGGACGATGGAGCTTATTCTTGCCTATATTAGTCGTTACGGTTATGCAGCGATCTCCGGTTTGCTGGCGTTTGGCATTATCGGGTTACCAGTGCCGGATGAGATGCTGATGATTCTTGTCGGCTACCTCTCCTCCAAGCATGTGCTGCATCTACCGCTTGTGCTGTTGTTTAGCTATATCGGCTCGCTATGCGGCATGACGATCAGCTATTGGATTGGGCGTCTGGTCGGTACGTCTCTCATTGTCCGTTATGGCAAATGGGTCGGTCTGTCTATGGAGAAATATGAGAAGATCCAATCCTGGTTTGATCGTTATGGACGCTGGACGATATTTTTCTCGTATTTTATTCCCGGTGTTCGTCATATGGCAGGTTATGTTTCCGGTATTAGCGGAATGGCGTTTCGCCAGTATGTAATGATCTGTATCGGTGCTGCACTGTTATGGACGGTTGTATTCATTTCGATTGGTTATTTTGCCGGGCATCATTTCCTGCCCAACCTGCCTGCATTCAAGCGGATTGGTTAATCGATTCTGTGACCGATATGGCGGATGAACAATCTTTTGCGAATATTAAAAAAACCTACCGCAGACAAGCTGGCATTAATGCCAGCTCGCTGCGGTAGGTTTTTTGCTACTGCGCAGATAGCGCCGTAGCGGACTATACGACTTGCGGGTTGCTAATGTGCGACGAATCCCCTTCATCATTAGCTTGTAGCGCTCTTCATCCCCATATCCGAGGCTACGAAGGTGTAACAGAAAATGTTTATCCATCCGAACCACTCCTGTTTCTGATGGTCTTACCTCTTTAATTATAAATGATCATCTAGGTCAAAAGATATAGTTTTGGCGAAAAAAATTAAATAAATGACTTAACTAACTGTGAAAATAATTTCTCATATTCGTTGTTATATGTAGTTATTTCACTGGATTGGAAGGCGTAACGTGATATCACGCCTTCCAATCCAGTGTCTCCAAAAATTGATGAATATCCGCAAAAACCTTCGTCTGCTCCCTGTCCATTGGCAAAATGTGACCCGATTCCCGATACCATTTTAACTCCTTATGCTGAGAGCCGATCTGCTCATAAATGGTGCGTGCACTATCCTGATAAAGCTGATCATCCTGCTGTCCCTGCATAATAAGTGCGGGTGCAGTAATACGACTAAGTCTTCCAGCAGTTGAGCGAATAAGCTGACGAAGCTGCTCCAGCTCATTTCGCGGCTCGTTCGATAAGCGATCCAATCGTTCCGCAATGATAGCGGGGTCTTTCGTCTCCAATGATACATACCAGCGCGCATAATCGAGTACACGCTGCAATATATCTGCGGTATTCTTCTCCTCTACGGGCGCGCTCATGGAAACGACTGCTTTGACCGGGAATAATGCACCCATGCGTAAGGTGAACACACCGCCAAGCGATACGCCAGCAACCACAATTTCCTCATAGCCCTGTTGCTGAAGCAAATCATAGCCGTCCACGACACTTTGCCACCAGGCAGAAGGACGTGTGTGCAGCAATAGTTCTGGCACATCACCATGCCCTGCATATAAAGGCGCATGACAGGTATAGCCCTGCTCATACAAATATTTGCCCAGACGACGCACATGTACCGTACTGCCCGTATAACCGTGCAGCAGCAATACAGCACGCTTGCCTGCCTTGTACGTAAATGATTCCGGTGCAACCATCTTCATGTCTGATCTCTCCACTTCTCTCTATCGCTTGCTTGTTGATCGTATGAATAACAAGCAAGTCAGTCATCTCCGGTATTGTACCGAACCAGAAGTAAGGATACCATATTTTGCATGCAGATGCTCACTCCACATCGCCATACTTGAATATCCATGTAGCCTCCTCCGCCCAGCGTCCAGCAGCAAAGTCGCGACCGCGTATGACAATATGGGCAGGATACAGCTCCACATAATACCCCTGACTGCCTTCCAAATATTCATCTGCATCCGTCCACAAATACGCAACAGACGCTGCATTGAACATGACCGGGCCATCAGCCCATTGATGCATCGTATGCGGCGAGCTTAACTGCCAGTGCGTATGTCCACTGAACAGCATAACCTGCGGGTACTGTAATAACAGTTGCTTTAGCTCGCGATCCTGCTCTACTCCATACCAGCCCTGCTGCTCCAATGAGCCTGCTACCGTATTCAGTAACGGCTGATGTAAAAAAATAAAGATCGGTTTACCCGGCGATGCGGTTGCTGCCGCTTGAAGTCGCTCCTGCAGCCATTCCAGTTGCATCATCGACAGATGGCAATCCTTAGCAAGCGGACGCTCTGTACCAAGAAAAATGAACGCATACCCGCCCAGACGCTGCTGGTAATACGCTCCCTCTGTTGCTGTCGCCTCGTTAAAGCTCCCGAGTCGATGGAGCCATAAGTTGTGAACCGCTTCAGGAACGTCTGTTACAGGCGGAATCGTATATAGATCTGCCGCCACCTGGCGATAATGCTCCCATAGCTCCGGCAATGCCTGCCCTTGAAGGGAGACGAGTCCTGCCAGTTCCTCCATCTCTTCCTTCCAGCCCAGATCGCCCACATCATGATTGCCGGATGTGCTATACAGGGGCGGAACATGCTCGCCATATTGAGACTGAATACGCTGCAATTCTGCATATTCCTCAGGCAATCCATGATCAGTCACATCGCCCACATGCATCACACCAAGGCTATTATCCGGGGCATACTTGCTAATATCATTTAATGCTAGCTCCATATGCTGATTGTACAGATGCTTTGGATCAGCAGTCAGATGCGTATCCGTAATAACCTGAAAGGAAGCAATTCGTTGATGGTTATCCAGAATACATGATGATGCGGATAAATCAGAATCAAATGATATATAGTGATAAAAAGGCTTTGTCATCTGGCGTCACTCCATTTCAGTCCAATAATGCCAACTACAATGACGGCTAACCAGCATACCGAGGTCATCCGTAGCCGCTCTCCGAATAAGTAATAACCAGCTACGCTAATAAGCGTAATACCTACGCCAGACCAGATCGCATAAGCCACACTGATCGGCATATAACGCACCGCATAATTCAGCAGTGTAAAGCTGGCTGCATAACAAATAAACATAAACAGTGAAGGCAACGGACGCGAGAAGCCGTCCGATATTTTCATCAATACGGTTCCACTCAGCTCCAGCACGATGGCCCCGCTCAAAAATAACCAGCCTGCATATACACTCATTCCGTTTCCCCCTCTTCACTGCACAGCTCGGTAAAGGATGCGATCGTCATGGAGCAATGGGAAAATACTTCCGGTTGACCGATACCAATCGCAAGCTCACAGCCAGCAGCCTGTGCCATCATCATATCGCCATTCGTATCGCCGAAAACGATCGCATGTCGTGGCTCCACACCAAGCTGTTGACAGGCTAACTGCACCATATCGGGAAATGGCTTACCACGCTCGACTGCATCGCTACCAATCATGACATCAAACATCGAATCGATTCCCAGCCAGGCTAGATGCTTATGTGCATTAGCTGTATCATCAGCGGTAACGACGGCAAGCTTTAGCCCATGACGGCGGCACTGTTCGATAAAAGCAGTCGTGCCTTCAATCTCTTTGACCGGACGCGCTTGCTCCAGTCTTTCGTCAGCCGCCCTGGCCAGCTCGTGCACCATCCGGCTTGCATGTCCCCATGACCAGCCTGCACGATAACCCTGCCAGGCGAGCACGGCATACACATCATTCATCGTACCCATAGCGAGCGGACCGTTTACATCGTAATCGGTAATACGTCCGGTATGATCGTGAATCGTGCCCCAGATATCCGCGATAGCTTGCTGTGGCCATATGAGTCCATCCGCTTCCAGCGCTACCCGGAAGCTACGCAACAGCTCATCTGCCCAGTAACCCCACATGTATATAAAATCAAGTAACGTTCCATCCTTATCGAACAGCACTGCGTCTACTCGTCGGCTTGCATTCGGCTGGCGAGTCAGACAGCGTATCAACTCCTGTCGATCTAACGATTGCAGGCTATAGCTATAGGTCTGCCGTTGTTCGACTGGTTGATGCTTAACTTGCTGTCGTGCGAGCTCGATCTGTTGTTCCTCTCTCATTGTCGTTATATCTTCATCAGCATGAACATTTGAGTCTGCATGCTGACTATGCGATGTTTTCCATACGATTTCTGTCATCTTCATGCTTCCTTTCTTTTATGAATAAAAGTAATGCACAGCGCCACTACTGCGCTGTGCATCACCCTATCATCGGCAGGCTGCCATTATGCAATCATCAAGCACATTACCCCTGGAGATGTATGCAACGCTTAGCGATTGGCACGATCCAGCTCTTGCTGTGCTTTCTTTTGTGCTTCAGCTAGCGCCTGTGCTGCCGGTACATTGTTAATTTGAACCTGATCTGCTGCTACCTTGAGTGCATCTGTAATTTTGCCGCCCGTTGGGTCCTGGAACGGAGGTGAAGCATGGGATGCCTGTTTCAGTGGCACTTCGATCTGTGGATTTTTTGCGCTAAAGGCTTTGAATTTCTCGTCTTGCAGTGCCGATTGACGCACAGCGATATAGCCTGTATTCATTGACCATTGTGCTGTGTTGGAAGCCTTGGAGAAGTACGTCAGCCATTTGAATGCGGCTTGCTGCTGCTCTGGACTTGCCTGGGCCGGAATCCCTGCCATAATAGCATTCGCTACCGGTTTACCCTGACCTACTCCTGCCCAGCCCGGTTGCTCCATTGCACCAACGATTTTGAAGTCCAGATCGCCCTGGTCACCGCTGGAGCCGGTATAGCCTGCTGCTTTATCCTTCATCACATCATCAATCGTTTTGTACCAGTATTCCCAGCCCTGACCACCGGAGTGAATCGTCATAATACCATCATCATGAATCCATTTGCGGAACGATTCCCATGTGCTTGTCCATTCCGGTGTATCGATCGTTACCGTTTTGCCGTCTGCGCTGAGGATGCTTCCGCCCTTGCTCAGTACAGCATCGATCATGTTATCCGCGCCCCACATCGGTTCCCAACCGTAGAACGTTGTTTTGCCGCCGGATTTTTTGGTCATTTTCGCTGCTGCTGCGGACAGTGCTTCCCATGTAGTCAGGCTTGCCGGGTCGATACCTGCTGCCTTCAGTGCATCTTTCCGGTAGTACATCACCTGTGTCGTGCCATACATCGGCAGGAAGTATTGCTTACCGTCTACCTGTCCCTGTTGCAGGAAGGTTTGGACAAAGTCATCCTTTTTGAAATCAGGATCGGCGCTAATAAACTGATCCAGCGGTGCATAATAGCCTTTTTTCGCCCATTCCACATTGGAGCTGAGTACGGCTGCTGGAACCTGTCCTGCGGCAATCGCGGCTTGCAGCTTTTGCGTCGTTTCGTCGTAATCTGCCTGTACGACTCCTTTTACGATCACATCCTTCTGCGAAGCGTTGAAGTCGTCGATCATCTTTTTCATATTGTCGCCGAGCTTGCCGCCCAGACCGTACCAGAATTCGATCTCGACAGGGCCACTGGAGGCGGTTGTCTCTGTTCCAGTGGAGCTGCTTGCCGCGGCAGGTGTACTTCCGCTTGATGGTGTACCACATGCTGTTGTGATCAGGAATGTTGACATCATAACGAGCGATAATCCGGATTTCCAGCCAAATTTACGTGCATTACGTGCTGGAGCTGGCTGTTTATTGATTCCTTTTCGTGCGTTAACTGGTTGTTTAGCGATTTTATTTTTCCACATACTGAACAGATTCATACGATTGATCCTCTCCTGTATAAAGGGATATAGTTTAGACCTTAAGGTCTGTTACATCATAACGATCGAATGACTAATCATCCTGTACTTACGCATTACTTACTGGTGTACTTACATATCACTTACCGGTGTGCTTAGAAATGACTCGTTCAAGATGTACTGCTTCATTTACTGATGCCAGCGGACATGTTCACACTCTGCATAATCGTCTTCTGGGTGAACAGGAACAAGACAAGCAGCGGTGCAATCGTAAAGGCGCTGGCCGCCATAATTTGCGGCCATTTCAGTCCATAGGCTCCTCCTTCCACGAAAAAGCTGCGTAAGCCTGCGGAAACGAGTTGCAGCTCTGGACTCTTCGTAATGAGCATCGGCCAGAAATAATTGTTATACTGCTCAATGAAGGTAATTAGTATCATCACTGCAAAGGTCGGTCTGGCGAGCGGTACGAGCATCGTCCACAAAATGCGGAAATGAGATGCACCGTCAAGCTGTCCCGCTTCTACCAGCTCATGCGAAATTTGCAGAAAGGCCTGCCGAATAAGGAAAATCGAGAACACACTCACACAGTTAGACAAAATCAAGCCGCTATACGAATCCAGCAAATGAAGCTTGCTGAGCACCAGATAACTCGGCAGGTACACAGCCGTACTCGGAATCATATAGCCGAGCAGTACCACTCCGGTGAATAGTCCTTTTAATCGGAACTGCATATGGGTGAGCGCATACGCCATCATCGCTGAATTGATCACCTGTAGCAGCGCAATCGCGGCACCGACAAACATACTATTCAGCATATAGCGAGCAAATGGTGCAGCATGCCATGCATCCACATAATTGTTCCATAACAGATGCTCTGGCCATAACGTTGGCGGCATACGGAAAATCTCATCATTTGTCTTCAAGCCGCTCGTAATCATCCAATAAAATGGGAATGCCATCACAATCGCAATGAGCGTTAATACGGCGTACCGCAGCATACGCGTCGTGATCGCTGCAGGTCCAAGCTGCTTACGTTTACGAGGTCGGCTATCCAAATGCTGCCTTGCGGACAACATACGATTACCGTTGCTTCCCCCTGTTGCCGATGCAGGCTGTCCCTGTACCGGGCTATACATCATCGTAGACTGATCCGTACCCTCTTGCTGTGGTAAGCTCGTTTTGTTCATTGTACTCATATCAATAATGCACCATCCTTTTTCCAAGCCAGAATGAGCCTGCGGACAGCAATACACACAGGATGATCAACAATACAGCCACCGCTGAGGCTTGCCCAACATCAAAGGCTTCAAATGCCGCCTGATAGTACATATACAGCAAGGTACGCGTTGAGCCTGCCGGACCGCCCTGAGTCATCACATTAATCTGGTCGTACGCCTGTAATGATTGAATCGTTAAAATGACAGCCAGGAAAAAGGTCGTTGGTGAGATGAGTGGAATCGTAATATGACGGAACTTGCTCCATGCACCAGCGCCATCAATCGAAGCCGCCTCCAGCAGATCGCCCGGTAAATTGCGCAGCGCCACCAGATAAAAGATCATCGCCCAGCCAATCGATTTCCACAGCGTAACAATCAGAACAGCAACGAGTGCCCACTGTGAATCCTGCAGCCAGCCGATGCCTGTAATGCCGATCAGCTTCAGCAAGTAATTCGCATACCCGACATCCGGCTGGAAGATCCACGACCAGACGATCGATACGGCAACCGTCGGTGTAATCCACGGCGAGAAGATCAATGCGCGATACATACTCGACCCGCGTAGCTTGCTGTTCAGTAACAGAGCGAGCAGCAAGCCACCGATCATAATCGGAATGACGCTACCGAGACCGAACAACAGCGTCACGCGCAGTGCCTGGTAAAAGTCAGGATTGCCAAGCAGATACGTGTAGTTGCCCCAGCCGACAAATTCCTTTTCTGGACTCATAAAATCCCAATCGGTGAAGCTCAGATAAAATATGTAGACGAGTGGTCCAAGCCAGAAGAGCAACAGCGGAATCACCGCCGGCAAGGTAAACGCTAATGCCTCGCCCTCCCGCATCCATTTCAATTTCACTTCGTTCACTCCTGTGTTCAAATTTAATTGAATCGTTTTACTTATAACCTTTTGATCATTCATTTCGGCCTTCCGTACAAAAATTATTGTACACTCGTTTGTGGAACTTTGAGTCAAAACAGTGTTAAACTATCGGTGAATCGTGTAAATTTTGCATTGAATTTCTGACATATTCAGATCATATACGAGGTGTTATGGTGGAAAAGGAAAAAAATGTACCCTCTCATGCAGGCGATCAGCAGCAGCTACGTGCAGAAGTGATTGACGCTATTGCCCGGACGATGGACTTGTACGGGGTGAATCATTCGTTTGGTGAATTGTATGGCGTGATGTATTTTGAAGATCGACCGATGACGCTGGAAGAAATGAAGGACAGCATGAAGATGAGCAAAAGCAATATGAGCTATGCTGTCCGTTCGCTCGTTCAATCCCGTATGATTACGAAGCTGGAGGATAAGCGCGATCGACGCGATCAGTATCAGGCGGAAACCGATTATTTTAAAACCTTTCAAAACTTCTTCGGCAGCCGATTGCAGCGTGAGATCGATGTGATGACGTCCAGTCTGGAGCACGTCATACCGCAGCTATCACAGATTATTCTGGCACAGGATACGACGGCGGAGGAACGGGAAAGCTGTCTGCTCGATTTACATAAGCTTCAGCATGCACAGCAATATTATGTATGGCTACAGCATTTTGTCGATCAATTGCAGGCAGGGGCGTATTTCCAGCTTGAACCGGAAGCCGATGAGAATGTATAGCGCATAGCAGTTGTCGCTGCGGACTGCTCACTGCCGGATGCTCACATGCACGGCAAATGCTTTGTTGCCAGACACCGATGTATTACCTGACACTTATATGAATATGGATGGAAATGGCAAATTAGAACCTGCGGCAGTTGACGAATGGAACTTTTTGGCGGATGATGGCTAAGGCGGTTCATACATAGTGAACTGCCCTATCTATCTACATACTAAGGAGTGTGAGTGTTGATGAAATACCGCAATCTGGGCAACACCGGTTTAAAAGTTAGTGAAATTTCACTCGGAAGCTGGCTGACCTATGGAACAGCCGCCGAGCAACAGGCAGCCGATCTGTGCATTCGCACTGCATTTGAGACAGGAATTAACTTTTTCGATACCGCAAACGCTTACAATCGTGGTGAAGGCGAAAAAGCAATCGGTGCGGCACTGGCGAGTTACGACCGTTCCAGTTATGTACTGAGCACAAAAGTATTTTTCCCGATGGGTGATGGCCCGAACGATCGCGGTCTGTCACGCAAGCATATTATGGAGCAATGCGAAGCAAGTCTGAAGCGTCTTGGCACAGATTATATCGATATCTATTTCTGCCACCGCTTTGATACAGAGACACCAACCGAAGAAACACTGCGTGCACTTGACGACCTGACAGCACAGGGCAAAATTCTGTATGCTGCGGTCAGCGAATGGTCAGCAGCACAAATTACCGAGGCGGCAGCGATCGGTGAACGCTTACGTCTGCGCCCACTGGCAGCGAATCAGCCAATCTACAATCTGTTCGAGCGCTATATCGAGCATGAAGTGTTGCCGGTATCGCAGCAATACGGACTCGGCCAGGTCGTCTTCTCTCCACTCGCTCAAGGTGTATTGACTGGCAAATACAAGCCGGGTCAAGCTCCGGCATCCGATACACGCGCAGCCAATGATTCGGTGAATCAGGTAATTCGCAGCTATTTCCGTGATGATGTGCTTGGCGTTGTTGCTGAATTGAATGATCTAGCGGCGAGTATGGATGTTACACTGTCTCAGTTGGCACTGGCATGGGTACTGCGTCAGCCAGGGGTTAGCTCTGCGATTATTGGAGCGAGCAAGCCACAGCAGATTCATGAGAATGTAGAGGCGGTAAATATAACATTGAATGATGATGTGTTGGGGCGGATTGATGGGATCATGGAGAAAATTAGTGACTTTGCGCCGATGCGTTGAGTGGTGGCAGATGGGCAAGATTGATTAGTGAGATTGATTAGTGACGATTGAACGGTGAAAGTCTGTTGGTTAAAAGTATGCTTATGTTGTGGAACAGTTGATTTATTTACTTGGTGGGATGCGTAATAACATTTATGTTGTGATGCAGCATCCACTTCAGGAAGAAATAAGGGGACAGACTCCGGTATTGTACAGGAATCTACGGATTCGGAGGAAAGATAGATTCCCGTGCTCAGAAAAAGTAAGATATTTGGCTACCGCAAAAATCACTTTTATTGAAACTCGTGTTAGAAAATCGCTAACACTATAAGTTTTCTTTTCCCCTTATTTCTTCCTTCCGTTCTGCGGATATTGCATACGATTGTTGTCTGCTCTTTGGCACTGTACTTTGTGGTATATCATATTTATATATCTTCAATTACATGCCTTCAATAGAAAGGAGTGTCAGTCATGAAGATTGTGATCAACGGTGTAGCTATTGAAGCAGTTCAAGCAGATATTACGCGTGAGCAGGTGGATGCTGTCGTTAATGCTGCTAATTCCAGTTTGTTGGGTGGCGGTGGTGTGGATGGGGCGATTCATCGTGCGGGAGGTCCGGCTATTTTGGAGGATTGTTATCGGATTCGAGATCGTCAGGGTGGTTGTCCGACCGGAGAAGCGGTGATTACGACTGCTGGTCATTTGCCAGCGCAGCATGTTATTCATACGGTAGGCCCTGTCTGGAATGGTGGCGATCAACTGGAGCCGGAGTTGCTGCGTAATTGTTATGTTCATAGTTTGCAGCTCGCAGATGAGCATCATTTGGCAAGTATTTCATTTCCGAATATTAGTACGGGAATTTACGGATATCCTAAGCCAGAGGCAGCGGAGATTGCTGTCGGTGTCGTTCGGCAATATGCGGAGACAGGTAATGGTTCGCTGAAGCAGATTCGGTTTGTTTGCTTTGACGGTGATAATCTGGCATTGTATGAGCAGCAGTTGGAACGGGTGAAAGCAACCGATTGAAGATTGCATAGGAATGATAGAAGTATAAACGATAAGGAAGCTTGATAGGATGATTCTGGTATGAGTTTGTCCTAGGAAGGATATGTTATTTGTCTGTTCGTACTGCCGAAATCAACCCGTATAATAACCTGTATATAGGATGAAAATAAGCCGCAAAGAATGTCTCGTGTACAGACATTCTTTGCGGCTTATTTTGTGGTCTTACGCGTTTCTTTCCTCTTGCTTACAGCAAATCATTCAGGCAAAATGCGCCATGCTCACGAATGCGCACACGGAATACGGAAGTGCCCAGTGTATCCGCTACGAGCTGCTCGTAGGCTGCTGCGTGCTCATTCGGTATAGCTGCCAGAATCACACCAGCGAAGCCACCACCATGCAAACGACATGCGCCGTCGCCAATACTTTGCAGGAACACCTCGGTAATCGCAAGTGCGACCGCTACACTCTGATCATGATGATCGGAATCTCGGTAGCAGTTTTGCAGCCATTTCCACGACGAATTACCGGAAGCGGTCAGCAGACTGAGGAAGCTATTCATATCGTCTGCACGCAGTGCAGCTACCTGCTGATCCACACGATCATTCTCTTGCAGGAAATGCATCGCACGCAGCACGGCACGATCGCCGGCTTGCTCGCGCAATGCTGGCAGATTCGCATAAATCTGCTCCAGTGTAATATCGCGGCATACTTCCCCGCCAAGCTGCTTTGCGACCGCAAACATTTCATTCGGTACGCTCGCATAATCGTCTGTCAGATCGGCATGGTTACCACCCGTGCTTACGATCAATAATGAATAGCCTTTCGCATAAAAATCATACGATACCGCTTCGATCTTCGGCTGCTGCGGATCGGCAAAATCGATACCTACAAGTCCACCATACGCACACGACATCTGATCCAGCAGACCGGATGGCTTATTCCAGTAGCGATTTTCCGCAAAACGTCCGATCTTGGAGAGGGTTACCGCATCCAGCTTGCTTTCATTATAAAATGTATTCAAAATAGCGCCGATCAGCATTTCAAAGGAAGCGGATGAGCTAAGTCCCGATGCCGCCAGCACATTCGTGCTAATGTAAGCATGGAAGCCGCCCGCATTGTAGCCCTGCTCAAGCAAACCTGCAACGATTCCTTTAACCAGCAATACTGTAGCGTTTTCATTTTCTCCAGCAGACAGATCGTCTAACTGTACGCGGAACTCGCCCTCATAGCCCTCGGAGAAAAAGACAATCTCCGGCTGCTCTACCGGCGCAGCGGCTGCGATTGTATCCAGATGGATGCTCCCTGCAAGCACTTTACCACGGTTATGATCGGTATGGTTACCACCAATTTCCACACGTCCGGATGCACTGAACAACTGCACTTCCGGCTCACCAAAATGCTTGCCGAATTGCGAGATCAATTGCTCATAACGAGCCGTCTGCTCGGTTAGCTCCTCTGTTCCGTACAGGCGCTCCAAAAGCTGCTGTACCTCGGTACGCTGCAAATAATCTGTGGCTTGCGTCGTTACTACACTCATCGTTTTTCCTCCTGCCAGCGTCTATGTATACGCTTTAGTCGATATTGGGCTGTATTTCTTCATTCTATCATAACTGCTAGTTGCATGATTGGAAAAGGGTAAAATGCTAACATTTTGGGTGGGATGTGAAGGTATGAGCTATTGTGGAAGATTATATGCGTGTGCGATGGCTTACTTGGGGTTTAGTTTAGATAGTTGGATGATTGGAGGTGCACCACTCCGGCAAGGAATAAGGGGACGGGCTCCCGTATCGCACAGGAATCTACCAGTTAGAAGCAAATGTAGATTCCCGTGCTCAAAAGTCGCCCTTTCCCCTTATTTCCTTGACTCCGTTCTGTACGGGGCGCATCAAAAATAATGAAGTTCCTGCAAACCTTAAAACTAATAATGAATATACTTTGATGAACGCGCTTGTATTGCTGGCTTCTTTTGGTATCTATCCTCTTAATGCTCTTTTCAACTTTAAACAACTATATTTAATGATCTAAGCAAGAATATGTATCTGCTCATTTTGCAGAAATAAAACTGCTTCTTTTCAAACAAGATCAATTCCTCTAAAACTCCCTATATATATTTTACAAAAGTCTTTTAGCAGTAGTATTACAATTCGTTTTATGTTATCCAATGATGAATAGATTATCCTGGTAGACCTGCTTGCTCCAATAGCTCCGCAAATAACAAAAAGCAGACAATATGGCTATTTAAGCCATATTGTCTGCTTTTACTAAAATATGCATTGTACTTAGAAGTTGCGCGCACACTCATATGCATATAAGACGCACAGAACGGAGGGAAGGAATAAGGGGAGCAGACGACTTTTGAGCACGGGAATCTACAACTTACTTCTAACTCTGTAGATTCCTGTGCGAGACGGGAGTCTGCCCCCTTATTCCTTCACGGAGTGGTGTACACTCCACCACATAAATGTGCGTACACAATATTTGAATCATTAATCATTACGTCAAATCATTTCAGCTCATAGTCAGCTTATTTAAAGCATCGCTGCTGCAAAACATCTAATTGTTATGCAGCATCTCCATCATAAGCACCTATTATTTGCCCGCTTCTGCCTCTTTTACTTCTTCAACTTCCTTACGGCTCAGTTCGATGAAGCGTTTGAGCAGTTGGCGGATGTTGCGGAATGATTTTAGGCGGTAGTTGGCGTTGGTGTTGCCTGCGCCTACTTTGATTGAGAATGCATCGTCTGGGAGCTCGGTGAACAGGTCTTCATCGGTATGGTCGTCGCCGACGCCGAAAATAAAGTCAAATTCCTTTGTTTGCAGCATCTGGTGAGCACCGTGGCCTTTGTTCATGCGTGTGTCCTTGATCTCCAGCACTTTGTTACCTTCGAGAATACCCAGGCTCATCGATTGGGTGATAGAAATAAGTGCTTCGCGCAGCTCATTACGCTTTTGCACGCCAATCTCTGGCTCGCATTGTCTGTAGTGCCATGCGAGGGAGTATTCTTTTTCCTCGATCAGGGAGCCTGGTGTGCGGTCGGTGTACATTTCGAGTACGTGGCGTACGGAATCCTTCCAGTCGTTATCCACGCTCATCGTCATCTTCCACTCACCCTGTGGCTGACGCAGCCACAGACCGTGGGATGCGATAATGTACAGGTCGAGATCGCCAAGCCAGTTTTCCATCACATCACGGTCGCGACCGGTAATGATGACGACAGTGTTGTGTGGATCGGCGCACAGCTCACGCAGGATACCGCGCAATTCTTCATCTGGACGCGCTTGATCCGGTGTTGGCTTAAAGCCGACGAGTGTTCCATCATAATCGAGGAACAGGACGCGATCTTTGCCTTTCATATAGGCTGTTTCCACCGTGGATGGTTCGGATTTGATATCGACCAGATCCTTCGTTTCCACATACGATTCTGCTGTATTTTTCAGAGCTTCGAGGAACTCGTCTGCCCAGAACTTCACGTTATAGCGCGAGATGCGGCGATGCAGCATTTTGTTACGCTCGATCTTTTCATGATCCGGCATATCCAGCGCTGTCTTGATACCGGCTGCAATCGCGCCATAATCATTCGCATTCACGATAACTGCTTCGCCCAGCTCACTGGCTGCGCCTGCCGTTTCACTCATAACGAGCATACCTTTATAGTCGCTACGTGCCGCGATATATTCCTTAGCAACCAGGTTCATACCATCGCGCAGTGGCGTAACGAGCAGCACGTCGCTATTACGATAGAAGGCGATCAAGTCTTCCTGACTGAATGTGCGGAAGAAGAACCAGACCGGCATCCAGCTCACGGTACCAAATTGTCCATTTACCGCGCTGACCAGACCTTCAATCTCACGCTTCAATTCATCATATGCCTCTACCCCTACACGGGATGGTGCTACGATCAGGTTCAAGCGTACCTTTTCACGGTATTCTGGATATTTTTGCAGGAATTGCTTGAACGCTTTAATTCGTTCTGGCAACCCCTTTGTGTAATCCAGTCGGTCAACGGAAATAATGTTCTGCACTGTACGTGTGCTTTCAATAAAGTCACGCGCTTCGCTGGACAGATTGTCCGTTCCAGACGACTTGGCGAAGAAGTCGTAATCGATCCCCATCGGGAACGCTTCGACCTGCACGCTATACGTTTCATAGTTGATTTTGTACAGATTATGCTCTTTACCGAGCAAGCGGCGAACACTGCTCAGGAAGTGACGCACATAATCGTACGTATGGAAGCCGATCAGATTGGCGCCAAGCAATCCGCGCAGGATTTCTTCACGCCAGATCAGCAGGCGATAGATTTCGAAGGAAGGAAACGGAATGTGCAGGAAAAAGCCAATTTGCGTATCGGGATACTTTTCGCGAATCATCTGCGGCAGCAGCATGAGCTGATAATCATGAATCCAGATCGTATCGTTCGGCTCAATGATTGGATCAATCGAGTCGAAGAACTTCTGGTTCACACGCTTGTACGCTTCCCATGTCTCACTATTGTATTCTGCAATATTCGTAAAATAGTGGAACAGTGGCCAGATCGTTTCATTACAAAAGCCTTCGTAATACTGCTCAATCTCCTCTTCGGACAAAAAGATCGGCAGACAGTTATATTGCTCACGCAGTTCCGTGTCGATCGTCTGCATATCCTGTTCATTCAGGTCATCGCTGGAAACGCCTGGCCAGCCTGCCCAGATCGTGTCACCTTGCTCGTGATAGCTTTTAAGGCCTGTTGCGAGACCGCCGATACTTTTACTGTATTGAAGATCGGACTCATGTTTTTTTACAGTAACAGGCAATCGATTGGATACGAAAATAATTTTACTCATGGAATCCCCTCTCCTATGGTATGTACGCGGGGGTGAAGCAGTCATTTAACGAATAGAGCAGATCGCACAGACCGTTCAAACGTTTGCTTGAACGCTCCACATCCGAGCCAGCATAAAACCCTATTCGTCACGACTAACCCCTTTGCGCACATGCCCTAATTAAAGTATAAGTATAGTTTTTTGAATGAATTGATCATGTAGACCAGCCTGATTTTAATACAACCGGTGCTTTGCTTGGTCATACGCAATTACCCGGTTTCGAGCTTTTCGACACATATTGGGGTTGTAGCTTTTACGGTAACAGGCGTATAAACCCTTTCACAGCAAGGTTTTTTCGGGAAATGAGACAGCAGGCTTGGCTATATATGTTTACAAAAAAAGAAAGCATCCATGTCAGATGCTTTCCGTTCATTTCTTTGTATGCCGTTAGCTCGTTTGAAAAAGTTAATTCCTTCATTTTGAGAAGTTAACTCTTTCACTTTAAATGGAACTGTTCATTTGAATAGTGTAGAATAGCAATCTGCCCAGCCTTATACCGTCCGACTCAAATGAAATTGACCTACGACCTGTTGCAAAAATAGCGTGATCGCTTCTACATCATGCGAGGACTGCTGGACCTTCATCATATCCTGTAGCAAATTGTCCATCTCGCTCTCTACCTCGGCGGATGTCACACTATTTTGCTGACTGATGACGGCAATATTTTCGATCAGCTCCACGACCTGATCTACGACCTGTGTTCGTTCGGGTTCCTCCACCGCAGCCTTTCGGAGTAGCTCTGAGGCTGCCTGCACGAGGGTTGTTCCATCGGCAAGCACCTGATCACCTGCTTTGATCTGTTCGGATGCTGTACCTGCTGCCGCTGAAATATGCTTCAAAATCTGATGAATCTCTTCCGTGGAATGACGCGACAGATCGGCAAGCTTACGAATCTCATCCGCTACAACAGCGAAGCCTCGGCCATGCTCTCCTACACGAGCAGCTTCAATGGAAGCATTCAGTGCAAGCAGATTCGTTTGCGCGGAAATTTCGTCAATTACTGCCAGTGTACGATAAATATCATCCAGCGTGCTCATAAATGATAAAATCGTTTCGTTCGTATCGGTCACACTTTGAGAAATTTGTATCATCTTATCGTGAATGCGATCCACTTCCTGCGTAGCTACATGAAGCTGATCATTCGCAGCATGCTCTAACTGCTGTAAAGTGATGCGCATATGGTCCGATGCTTGCTTCGCCTGCGCCAGTTCCTCCAATTGCTTGCGAGTAGCTTTGATCATAGAATCGAGCTTCACATTCACACGATCGGTCGTGTGTTGTGTCGTATCGGTAGATCGCTGCATCGTGTGCTGGTTATCCATGACATCCATCGTTGCCCGTTGCACATCGAGCATAATACTTTCCAGCGAATCGATCATATTGTTAATCCATTTGGCAAGCTCACCAGATTCATCCTGCGCAAAGCTTCCCAGTTCAAGGCGCTGCGTCAAATCTCCTTTACCTTCAGCATTAATACGAATAAATTCAACAAGCCGCTTGAAGTCATGATGAACGCGCTTGTACTCCTTCCGGTTAAGCTGCCAGACCATAAAATAGCCAAACAGCAGTTGAAATGCACCAACCGCCAATGTATGCCAAACACTGCCTGTGAGAACATAGAGCAATACCATAGCAATGACAGCAGATAGCAAAAGATATATACCTTGAAGCTTTACTTGCCGCCATCCTATACTACGAACGCGATACACTTCTTCCAAATCCGCCTCGCACATCATTCCCCAGCGATCCGGACAATGAGGGAGCTGAAATGTAATTCCTTTTCCGATAACCGGAATATGACGATAATCGGAATAACCAGGAAAGGCAACAAATAAATTCGAACCCTTTTGAATCGTATTCGCTACACCGGGATGAAGTTCACCTGTACTTGGATCGGTAAACATCAGCTCCAACTCGGTATGCTTTTGCACAGAGACGGTGCCCCATTCTGTCGTTACGCCTGCTTTTAAATTTTCGCCATGTGTGAAGGTATGATCTTCAAAGCGACTACGTGACAGTGCCGTTCCAGGCTTCACTTCCGGTCTCATTCGCGACTGCACCATAAATACATAATTATCTCCAGAATCCGGGTAAATATGTCCGGATTCGCGCTGAATCAGATCACCCAGCACATCACCCGGAATACGACAGCATAGCCATCCAATAGGCTCGCCAGCCTGCATAATCGAGGTGATAAACATAAGTGTAATCTCATCATGAAAGGTAGAAGAACGGGCTCCAATTTGTAAGGTGAGCGGATCACTATAGGGCCCAAAAAGACATTTTGTCGCCGAGCTATTGCTACGTTCATGAGTTAATCCTTTTTCAAAAGGTAAAGTGGCTGTGACATGATCATGCTGGAGCCGATGTTCGTATGTAGAAAAGATAACTTGATGACCAGCATCGATAATAAAAAGCTCTGTACTATCCTGCATCCGCTTATAGCTCGCTTGCATCAAAACACTGAGTTTGTCGGTAGCCTCTGCATCCAAATGCCGCAGGTTAATCGATTGGATCTGTTGCGACAAACGGTCGATATGCGCCCACTGATCATTCGCCCAATCTATCATTAGCTGTCTTCTCGTCTCGGCAATACCTTCAAAAATCTGCTCGATATCTTCCTTCCGACTTGCATTCAGCCGATACGACCACCATAACGGCCATCCCTTTTTCCAACCTAACCAATCAAACATACTGATCACCTCGCTAATTGGATTTAGCAAATAGGCTTTGATTCGAGGAAACATACGTATCTCATTCATTACGTACGAATTAATCAAGCCTAAATGCCTATATTATCTATTCAATTATTTAATAATATAGCTAAAATAGTTCTAAATAACTATACATATACTCAATAATACGAACAATATATCAAAAAATGCAAATAATGTTCGTTTTTAACTTATTTACTTATTTAATTTTATGACGTTCATATGTAGTGTATTTCAGATCATAGATTGGATTTAAATGACGCCAAATAGCTAGAGCCGACAATTCTTATTGTTGGCTCTA